>NZ_JXJX01000003.1 GCF_002441715.1 Pseudolactococcus plantarum | reverse complement strand
TGTCAACCACTTTTTTAACTTTTTTCACAAGGAAAAACAAATTTAAAAGTAAAAGGATATCCTGTCTATGTCAGTGACAGGATATCCTTTTATGTACTAAGATTGTGTTGGTTTTGAAAATATCCGTAAACAGCCAATAAAAGCGACACCCATTAAAGCTAATATAAAGAACATAGCAAGCTTAGAGCCAAGTGTTGTAGAAGCTTGTAATGGTAGGTGACTATTTTTTTGCACGACATTAATGATTACAGCAACAACTGCTGTAGCGACTGCTCCTGCAAATTGTTGCAAGGTATTGAAAATTGCATTACCATCATTTTGTAGTGTTTTAGAAACTTGATTCATCCCTACAGTCATAAGGTTACTATAACAAAGTCCGATACCTATCATATAAAAAATATGACCGCAAACAATACCTAAAGACCCGATTGTCCCCAAGAAGGTACTTAGCATCCCCCAGCCAATCATTGTAATGATGATACCGATTAAAATAGGGCGTTTAGCACCATATAGATCATGAATTTTACCTGAAATCGGTGCGAGTATAGCACCTATTATAGCTCCTGGAATCATGACCAGACCAGATTCAAAAGCAGAACCATTTTTTACGATTTGAATATAATTAGGCACGATAAACGAAATACCTAACAACATCATTTGACAAATCAAAAAAGCAAATAAGAACAGTCTGAATTGACGATTACCTAGTAAAGATAAATCAATCAGAGGTGATGTATTCTGCTTAGAAGCACGGTAGAAAATAAGACCTCCTATGACTGTAATCGCCAGATAGGCTAAACTCCAAAATGTTTCAAGATTACTCAAAAAACAAAGTGCCCCACTAAAAACCAAGGTAATGCCGATTAAGCCTAACCAATCTAATTTATCCTCAGTTTTAACCGGAATTTTTGGAATAGCATATAGCCCAACGATTAAAGATAAAACGACAATGGGAATGAGTAACAAAAAAATACTGTGCCATGTATAATTTGTCGACAGAATACCACCATAGGTAGGACCTATGGCTGGTGCAACCGATGTAATTAAAAATCCAAGCCCAATCATCGTGCCTCTCTTATGTATCGGTGCATAAGTTAGAATGATATGAAACATGAGTGGTAGCGCAATACCCGTCGCCAGTCCTTGAAAGAACCTCCCGAGTAATAAAATACCAAATGATGGGGCCAACATATCTGATAGTAACCCAACAAAGAACATGACATTTGCAAATATAAACAAATATCTAAGTGGGAATTTTTTGATCAAATAACTTGATAGCGGCACTGTAATGGATATGACAAGTAAATAAATCGTTGTGATCCACTGAATACTTGCAGTAGATACATTGAATTCAGACATTAATGTTGGAAATGTGACACTCATCGCCGTTTCAATTAAAACACCACAAAATGACATAATACCACTAGCTAACACGGCTAAACTTAGTTTGACTTCTTTTTCTTTTTGCAATTTTACACCCCTTAATACTATAGTCAGTAACGCTATCGCAAAACAAAATAAAAAGAGGGATTTCTATTTCTAGAAACCGCCTCTATTTCGGCAAATTAAACATATCATGATCACTACACAGACAAAACAAAATGCTAACGCTGTTAGTCATATTTTATACGCGTTTTAGTTGATCAATGAATCTATTCAAAGTGCTATCTGTACGATTGATACTCTATTAATTTAACATATTTTATTAAAAAACGCAACGTTCTTAACAAACTATTTTCTCATTTTTATTTTTTTGTATCATCAGTTTGTCCACTTAATCTTAGGTAATGTTTAGATATGGCTGTATTTAGCAGACGTATCTAGCTGTTTAAAAGAAAAGTATGAGAGTCGCACCCGCGCACATATTAGTACGGCTAATCAATTTCCAAGCCATCTCCTTAAACCACTGGAGTAACTTTTATCACGAAACTAAAACAAGTTGTGTCAGTGTCAGATTAGTCTTGTGTCTCTTCTGTCTCTTCTGCCTCTTTTGTCTTCTCAGCTTCTTTAGCAAATTTACTAGCCACGGCTTCCAATACTAAATCAGCTTCATCTCCGATATAATTATCATCACTAATTTCATCAAGATTAGCAAACATTTCAATATGATTCTTTAGATTAGTTAAAACGATGGGCGCATCGCCACCATACTCACCATCAAGATTGATCATCATCTTATCTTTTGATAAGGGATGGATCTTAATTTTACTTGTTTTAATGTATTCAATTTTTTTGTCATCGATGTGCTTCCCACCATTGAGCACTAAACCAATCAAACGAATCATTTCAAAAAGGTTAGCTGTTTTAACCAAAATAAGCGTAAAGAGGCCATCATCTAATTGGGCATCAGGTGCTATCTGTTCAAATCCACCAACAGAATTTGTCAGCGCAGCAAAAAACATCGAAATTTCGCCTTCAAAGACACCTTCATCATGTGTGATTTTAATCGGTACAGCTTTAACCCGTGGCAACAACTCAGCACCCTTAGCCAAATAGGCTAGATAGCCAAATGCGGTTTTTAATTGAGACGGCACACTATAGGTCAACTCTGTAAGCGAGCCACCTGCTGCAATGTTGATGAAATAATGATCTTTTTGCGCACGCCCAATATCCATATTAAGCGTCTGGTTTTTTCCAATAATTTTAGCAGCTGCAACTGGGTTATTTCTTGGAATTTTTAAGGCACGTGCAAAATCATTTGTCGTACCAGCCGGAATAATCGCTAATTTAGGACGTTTTCTTAAAGGTGCAATGCCATTCACCACCTCATTAATGGTACCATCACCACCTGCTGCGATAATCAGTTCATACCCTGCCTTGGCAGCTCTTCTAGCTTCATTTTTAGCAGAGTTTTCATCAGAAGTCGTTGCAAATGTCGACGTTTCATGACCAAAATTTTCGAGTACATCTAAAATTTCAGCAATGTTTTTCTTCATTGTTTCTTGACCTGATGTTGGATTATAAATTAATCTTGTCTTCATAAGTTAATTAACTCCTCTTCTGTCCAAATCTCGATACCTAGTGCTTGGGCTTTGGTAAGTTTACTACCTGCATCTGATCCAGCTACTACAATATCTGTATTTTTAGACACACTGCCACTAACATTTGCACCAAGATTCTCTAACTTTTCCTTAGCTTGTACACGAGTCAACTGAGACAGTTTTCCTGTCAATACAACAGTTTTACCTGATAGTAGTGCATCATCTCGTTTTACTGGACCTAGATAATCAAAATTCACACCTGCTGCTTTAAGTTCTGCTAATAACTTTGTCGTCCCATCTAATGCAAAATATTTGGTAAGACTTTCAGCTAATACTGTACCAATACTCGAAATAGCAGATAACTCTTCAACCGTAGCAGCAGCAATATGATCTAAATTAGTCAGTTTTTCAGCAATTATCTTGGCACCTTTGGCACCAACATGACGAATCCCCAACCCAAAAATTAATTTTTCAACTGAATTTTCCTTAGAAGCTTGGATAGACTGATACAATTTTTCTGCTGATTTTTCCTTCACTTTATCTAGTTTTAAAAGATCTTCAACAGATAGTTGATACAGATCAGCTACATCCTTAATGAGTTGTTTGTCAAAAAGTTGTGTCACAACAGCAACACCCAGTCCTGTGATATTCATGGCTGAGCGACTAGCAAAATGAATTAATTTTTCTCTAAGTTGTGCTGGGCACAACGGATTAATACATCTTAGCGCTACCTCATCTTCGAAATGTTGTAACTCTGATTGGCAAGCCGGACATACTGTTGGGATAGCTAGTGGTTTCGTACGCTCTGCTCGTTTGTCAAAAAGGACACGCTGCACCGCTGGAATAATATCGCCAGCTTTATAGATGACAACTTTATCTCCTATTCGGATATCTTTTTCTTTAATATAGTCGACATTATGCAAAGTCGCACGTGCTACTTTTGTTTGCGCGAGTAAAACAGGCGTCATGTTAGCCGTCGGTGTTACTACGCCAGTTCGACCGACTGTCCAATCTACACTCAAAATTTCTGTTTCAGCAAGTTCTGCTGGAAATTTATAAGCAATAGCCCATTTAGGGAATTTTACGGTAAACCCTAATGTTTCTTGTTGACTAAGCTGATTCACTTTAATCACAACACCATCGATATCATAAGGCAATGTATCACGTTGTGCGGCAACCTTTTCGATAAAGTCCCAAATTTCAGTCATATTTTTTGCAAAAACACGCTGTGTATTCACAACTAAGCCTTGTGATGCTAAATAATCTAATACTTCTGCTTGTGTATCGTTTGTTGCTGGACTAGCTTCTTGATAAAGAAAAGTTGCCAGACCACGCTTTGCAACAACCTTAGTATCTAGCTGTCTTAGCGTACCTGCTGCCGCATTACGAGGGTTAGCAAATGCAGGGAGTCCCTCTTCTTCACGCGCTAAATTTAGCTTTTGGAAATTTTTACGCGGTAAGTAAGCCTCACCCCTGACAACAATATTAATCGGATCTTTTAGTACCAAAGGCACATCTTTGATGCGCTTGACTTGTTCAGTAATATTTTCACCGATACTACCATCTCCCCTAGTTGCAGCAACCTGAAGCATCCCATTCTCGTATACCAACGACAGAGATAGGCCATCAATTTTCAGTTCACAAATATATTCAGGCTGCGCGATTTGTTTACGGACACGTGCATCAAAAGCTTCCAGTTCCTCACGAGAAAAAGCATCCTGTAAGCTATAGAGTTGATAGTCATGGCGATATTTTTCAAACCCACTTAATACAACATCACCTGTTCGATGTGTTGGAGAGTCAGCACGTACTAACTGAGGATTATCTTTTTCTAAACCCACTAACTCACGATATAGCCGATCATATTCTGCATCTTCGACTGATGGGTTATCTAGTGTATAGTATTCATGGGCATATTGATTCAGTTGCTCTGTTAATTTCTTGATTTCTAATTCGACGTTCATATACCAATTTTAACACAATTAACCGAAAAATATTATCCAAAACAGTCGCCAGCCAAACACCCCAAATTCCTAGTCCTAAAATCGTTCCCAAAATCCAGGCAAAACCAATACGTACGATCCACATACCAAACATAGTCGCATAAAAAGGTGTCTTTGCATCCCCCATTGCCTGTAGTGTAGCGGCATAGATAATGACACCTGCGACAACTGGTTCACTGACAAACGAGATTAAAATGACGACATGTGCTGCTGAAAGTGCTAAAGTATCTGAAGTGAAAGAGTGTAGGATGATAGGAGACAATAAGAAAATTAGCCCACCAAGTACTGTACTCATGACGGCAGTAATCAAAAAAGACGTTTTGGTTAACCGACGAATGGCACGCGTATTTTGCGCACCAAAGGCTTGTGCTACTAAAATACTAGCGCCAGTTGCAAATCCAAAAGCAGGCAGATAGTTATAAGCTGTAATTGTTTCACCAATCGCATTGCCTGCGAATATTTTTGCACCATAGCCAATCAGAAATATAAAGATGATCACATCACCTAATCTCATCATCAATCGTTCACCCATAATCGGAATCGCGCGTCTCACTATTTCAGACTGCCAAATTCTAGGTTGCCATTTGAAACAAGTTTTATCTAAGGCATGTGATGTTTTTTGTAACTGATGCAATAACAACCCGACACCTATCAATCTTGCCAACACTGTACCAATCCCAGCCCCTAATATACCAAGTTTAGGAAAGCCAAATAACCCAAAAATCAAGATACTATCCAACACAAAATTCAAGATGTTGACGATAATATTCACTCTCAAAGGTATTCTTGGATGTCCGGCTGTTCTGACTAATTGCCCTAAAATCGTCATCAATACAATCAAGATACTCGTCCCTGCTACGACTTTAAAAAAGACAATACCTTGTTGTAAAACAGCTCCTTTAGCACCCATCGCACTTAAAATAGGGTGTGCAAAAAGTAACGATAGCACAGAAATCAAAACCCCAGTGACAAGTGTTAAAAAAAACGAACTTTGGACTGACTTGCTTACCTCGGACGTATTTTTGGCACCGTGGGCATTTGAGACAACTGTAGCTACTGCGACAGCTAAAGCGAAAAAAACGGCTTGATAAATGGCAAGGACACCATTCACAAGACTTACTGCAGAAACTGCTGTTAACGATAGCTTAGCGATGAGTAGCCCATCAACAAAGCCAACTGTTGTCTGTAACACATTTTCACCTATAGCAGGTAAAGCATAATCAATTAATTTACGCGTATCTTTATTCATGGGTTACTTTCTATAAATAAAAACCGGTTAACCGGTTTTAGAGTTGTGATGTGAGTTAGTTTATACGATGTGATTGCTTTCTCATAAATGAGATGTTTAAAATTTATTATACAGCATCTTAACCTGTTTCTCAACATAGCTACGTTTTATTTTGGTAAACTATTGAGTATGACATATTATATTTTAGCTAATCCCTTTTCAGGAAATGGACAGGGCAAGCGTGTGACAAAAGCATTGATACCCTATTTGGCACAACAAGGTATCAGTTATGAGTTGTTTGAAACACAACACGCTTTTGATGAAGCACGACTGATCAAAGTCATTATGACTCAAAAGACACCTTTAGATAGGGTGCTAATCATTGGTGGAGACGGTACGCTATCATTAGCACTTAACGCTTTGACCCCCGAGCAACCATTCTCCTACATCCCTGCTGGTTCAGGAAATGACTTTGCACGGGCTTTTGGGATCCCACTAAATCAGCCACTCAAGGCTTTCAAAAAGCTGCATCAGGCAAACCCGCAAACGATTCATGTCCTAAAATATGACAGTCAAGAGATGAGCGGTATCGCAGTAAATAATATCGGTATCGGCTTAGATGCTGCAATCGTGGCTGCAACAAATAAAGGAGAGGTCAAGCAACTATTAAATAAAATTAAACTAGGTAGACTCGCCTATTTATTAAATGCTTTAGCCGTGTTATTCTCTAAACGCCCCTTTTCCATTACCGTCAATCATACTGAGTTTACACAGGCTTTTCTTTTCACGATGACCAAGCATCCATTTTTCGGTGGTGGCATCCCACTTGCACCGAAAGGCTCTCTCTTAGAGTCTGATATTCATTTAGTCGAACTTGATCATTTTAATCTAATTGGGATAGTCGCACTGATTCCAAAAGTTTTTAAAGGAAAGCATTTCACAAATAGGCATGTACATTATCAGATAGGCAAAACCTATACTCTATCTACTACGTCAGAGCAACCAATGCAAATTGACGGTGAAACCTTTGTCATTAAAGCCAACAAACCATTATATGTTACAACAGAAGAGCGGTTGATCATGAATTGATCAACCGCTCTTTTATGATTCATTAGACATCAATCCAACCAATAATAGATTAATTAACTTTTGTATAATGATAATACCTAATCTCGCCTGCTTTTTGATCCCATTTTTGCAAGTTTTTTATGTCTAAAAAATAATCCGGTAACAAGGCTAGCCCTTTCCCTCTCTCAACAGCACTGATAATATTTTCAAAAGAATCCAACTCTACAATATGTTTCCCATCAGAGTTATCATGCAATGTCTTTTGTCTAAAAGGACAGTTTTGATCACGATTAACATAAAAGCAATTAAAGTTATCACCTATCAGCTGACTGTCAAATAAATAACTAACTGGCATTGTTTTTTGAATTTCTGTTACCCCACGTAAATGATTAAGTTGTGTGAAGCTGAAAATTTCATGATAGAAGGCCAGTTGTGATTCTTGCACTATATCAGAAGTTTTTTTGATGATAATTTGATCTTGATTAAGATCAAGTTGTTGTGTCTTATGGATATCATAATGCAACAACAGTTCTGAGATCAACACTAGTCTGCCTTGTATGTTTAAATTTTTTTTAAATCTCTCGAACTGTTCAAGTGTTAGCCTTGCATAATCATAAAATTTATCTCCTGCAATAGTAGGCATCAGACCATTATATGTCCTGATAAATAGCGGTGTATTCATCTCAGTTTCTATATTTTTAAGACGCACGCTTAAGTTAGATTGGGCATAGCCTAAACTAATTGCACTTTGATTAAGAGATCTTGTTTCATAAATATTAATAAATATAGTTAAGTCATTAAAATTCATAATCAGCTATTTACCTATCGTTTTTTTATATTAGTATATCATATTTTGATAGTATTCAAGATCCATAAAAATGTCTATACTATAATAGAAAAGGAGAATAAAACAATGCAAGCAATGAGATATGAAATTAATTTACCAGCCGATTATGACATGACACTTATCAGAGAGAGGGTAACTAGAACCGGTTACTTAATGGACGGATTTGAAGACTTATATTTTAAAGTATTTCTTATTTCTGAAATCAGTTCAGGTAATCTTACTAATAGCTATTGTCCGCTCTACGTTTGGAAACAGACAGATGGCATGTCGAAATTTATTTTTGATGGATATTTTGATAATATTTTATCATCTTTTGGTTGGCAACAGATTGAAATTGGTATAACTTCAAACATATTATTGAGTAAACAATTCACTAAAAGTAAATTTGTTACAGAAGAAGCAAGTGCCATATTGCCAGTTAAAAGTTTAAAACAGTCGATGCCTAGCCTATCTTTGGCAGAAACAGAAACAGGGAAATTAGTTATCTATAATCCTGATAAATGGCAAAGCGTGACCTATACTTTTTATGAAACCAAGCCAAACACACATAAAAAGTGTTTAGAAATTCTACATATTTCAAATTAAAGTTTAGCGTGTATTTTTTACAGCAATCTCCTAAGCCAAATAAGTTATATCTCGGATATATTGATCAAACTGACTACCTTATCTAAAACAAAAAAATGACTGATCATCTAGATGCATCAGTCATTTTTTGATTAATCTTTATTCAAATTTCTAAGCAACTCATCAATTTTGCCGCCATAGGCAACAGACTCATCTTTTGCAAAAGTCAAATCTGGAATTTTATAAAGCGTCATGCGCTTAGCAAGCTCACTCTTAATTGCACCAGTTGCTTTTTTCAAGCCTGTTTTAGCTTTTTCATTATCAGATGCAAGATCTGATAACAAACTATAATAAATCGTTGCTTGACTCAGATCACCTGTTAATTGTACATCTGAAATATTAACGTCTTGTACACGTGGATCACGGATTTTCAAACGCAAAATATCATTAATTTCACGCATCAATTCAACCGCTACACGGTCACTACGGTGTGTATTTGACATGATTTTCTCCCTTCATGAAAACATCGGATTTAAAAATATCAGTGAATCAAAGCACAAATCAAACAGCTTAACGCTTGATTTCAACCATTTCGTAGACTTCAAAAGTATCATCAACAGCAATATCATTGTAGCCATCAATCATGAGACCACCTTCATTACCTTTTCTAACTTCTTTCACGTCATCTTTAAAATGTTTTAATGATGCTAGTTTACCATCAGCAATAACAATCCCTTCACGAATCACGCGAACACTCGCATCACGTTTAACTGAACCAGATAAGACCATAAATCCGGCAATGGTACCCACTTTTGAAACTGTAAAGGTTTCACGAACGACCGCTTCACCAATAACTTTTTCTTCAAATTCTGGATCAAGCATCCCTTTCATCGCTGTCTCAACTTCTTCAAGCACCTTATAGATAATACTGTGAAGTCTGATTTCAACATCATCAGTTTCAGCTTGCAGGCGAGCAAGAGGTGTCGGACGCACATTAAATCCGATGATAACAGCATTTGCTGCTTCAGCTAGAGACACATCAGACTCGTTAATCGCACCAACAGCGCTATGGACGATATCTACTTTTACACCTTCTACATCAATCTTTTGTAAAGATGCAGCTAGTGCTTCAGCAGACCCTTGTACATCAGCTTTAATGATGACATTAACTGATTTAATTTGTCCTTCTTTAAGGGTATCAAAGAGATTTTCTAAGCTAACGCGATGTGTATTATTACGTTGATTGAGTAACGCACGCTTAGCACGCTCTTCACCGACTGAACGGGCTGTTTTTTCATCTTCAAAAACAGCAAAGTGATCACCGGCTTGTGGTACATCATTTAGACCTGTAATTTCTACTGGGCTTGATGGGCCTGCTGATTTTTCACGACGACCTAAGTCAGTCACCATCGCACGAACACGACCAAACGTATTCCCTACTACGATAGGATCTTGTTGATGAAGTGTTCCTTGTTGGACAAGAAGTGTTGCAATCGCTCCTTTACCTTTATCCAAACGCGCTTCTACAACAGTACCAATTGCTTTAACAGTCGGATCAGCTTTTAATTCTTGGATTTCTGATACTAAAAGTACAGTCTCCAATAACTCATCAATATTTGTGTTAAATTTCGCTGAAATCTCAACAAATTCAGACTCTCCACCCCAGGCTTGACTCATAACGCCATGTTCTGCTAATTCTTGAATCACACGTTGTGGATTAGCACCTGGTTTGTCAATCTTATTGATTGCGACAATCAAAGGTACACCAGCTGCTTTAGAGTGATTGATCGCCTCGATTGTTTGTGGCATTACACCATCATCTGCTGCAACGACAAGAATCGTAATATCAGTTACAGAAGCACCACGTGCACGCATACTAGTAAAGGCCTCATGTCCTGGTGTATCTAGGAAAGTGATTTTTTTACCATTTGAGGTGATTTGGTAAGCACCGATATGCTGCGTGATCCCACCCGCTTCGCCACTTGTGACACGCGAATTACGAAGTGTATCTAGTAAAGTTGTTTTACCATGGTCAACGTGCCCCATGATCGTTACAACTGGTGGACGCTCGATTAATTGGTCTTCGTTGAGATACCCATCTTCGATAAATAGACGTTCGATATCTGTTTTATCTTCTTCAACTTTTTTCTCAGGCGTAACACCATAATCTAAAAGTAGCAACTCAATTGTATCAGCATCCAATGATTGGTTTTGCGTCGTCATGATACCCATCATGAATAATTTTTTCACCAATTCAGCTGGTTCACGTTTCAAACGTTTTGCTAGATCAGCAATTGTCATACCTTCTGTATAGACAAGACTTTCTGGTAATTCATGGAACTTACGTTGTACAACTGGTTGTGGTGCTGGCTGTTGTCCGCCACGTTTACCTTTTTTCTTCTTATTGCTGTTCCAGTTAGAGTTACGTGCATTTCTAACTTGATTACGGTTATCATTAACACGAAGTGGGCCACCTTGACGATTACCGCCACCGTTGTTTTGACCTTGATTTTGACTAGCACCAGTGTTATTACGTTGTTTTTTATTTTTATTGCGGTTAGTATTACCTTGACTTGTTGCTGCTGGTGCGATGTCTGCTGCACGTTGGATTACTTTGATCCCACCGTTTTTCGGCTTCACATCAGCAGCACGTGTAATCACTTTGATACCGCCATTGGCTGGGCGTTCTGTTTTTTTAGGCGTTTCTACTTTCACTTCTGTTTTTGTTTCCACCTTGTTTTCCACTTGTTTAGTAACAGCTTTATCAGAAGAAACTGATTGCGTTTTTTCTGACACTTCTTTTTTTGGCGTTTCTTGTGTTGCGTTCACTTCAGCTTCCGTTTTCTTCTCAGGAACTACTGTTTTGCCACCAACAGAAATAACTCGAGCACTACCAACTTCTTTATCTGACAGCACTTTCTTACCACCAACAACGAGTGGTCGGTTACCTGTCTCTGTTTCACTTACAACTTTTTTACCACTTACACTAGTTGCTTTATTGGCCACTTTTTCTGATTGATTAGTGACTTGTTTGTCAGATTGATCCGCTCCGCCGTTAGCTTTAAGAGAGCTTAAAAGTGCTTTAGTTTGCGTAGCATCAATACTTGAACTATGAGATTTGACTGGTAAGCCAATTTTTTGTGCATGATCTACAAGTTCTTTATTGGTGAAACCACTCTCTTTGGCGATTTGGTTAATACGTTTTTTTTCAGACAATTCAATGTCCTCCTTTTTCATCTGGTTAACAATGAACACACCATTAGCCTAACAGTTAACGCTAAAATACTAAGTCAGCGTTAGATTAAGACTATCTTTATGGTATTAATTGTTCATGATACCTTTTTTTCTGCTTATTTCATAAGACTCTCCATTTTCTTGGCAAATCCTTTATCTTGAACAGCGATAACTTTCCGATCACTACCGATAGCGTGAGAAAGTTCTGCTGAAGAAAATATGTCTAGCATGGGAATTTCATAATAGGTTGTTTTATCTGTAATACGTTTGACAAGATTAGGTGCCGCATCATGCGCGACAAAAACTAATCTAGCACGTTCTGCTTGGATTGATTTGATAACAAGTTCTTCACCTGTTACAATTCGTCCAGCTTTTTTTGCCATTCCTAAGGAATTGGACAATTTAGTTTTGTTAACTTCTGTTATATCAGTCATGTTTAGCCTTAAATTTCTGGTGCTTCATCTATAGAATAGGTCACTGTTGCTAATTTTTTACGTTCAACTTGATGGTCCACATATTGAATTAACTCATCATAAAATGCCTCTAAAATTGAAGTCTGAAAGACGCGATCAAACACGCGCTTTTGTTTTGCTTGCAACGCTTCTTCATTTTTAATAGCAATATAAGCGCCTCTACCTTGTGCTTTTCCAGTCGGGTCAATACTTATCTCACCAGCTTTATTATACACAATCCGTAATAATTCTTTTTTCGGAAATTGCGCATTGGATACAACTGATTTTCTTAACGGAATCTTTTTTGTTTTCACCATCAAAACTTCCTCCTACTACTTAGCGACTTAATCAAGCACGTCATCTGAAACAGCTGGTGTTAAGGGTTGCGTTTCACTTTCTAAAGCTTCTTGATCAAATTTAGTTTGAGATTTGATATCAATCTTATTATTCGTCACATGTGCTGCTAGACGAACATTTTGACCACGTTTACCAATCGCTAAGGATAATTGATCATCTGGTACGATTACTACAGTTTCACCAGTAGCTTCATCAATTCTGACATCACTTACTTGTGCTGGTTTCAACGCATTTTTGATCATCGTTGCACGGTCGTCATTCCATTCGATAATGTCCATGTTTTCACCGTGTAACTCATCAACTAAAGTACGAATTCTTGAGCCACGAGGACCAACTATAGTCCCGATTGCATCAACATTAGCATCGTTAGATTTGACGATGACTTTCGCACGATCACCAGCTTCTCGAGCGATACTAATAATCTCAACAGTCCCATCATAAACTTCAGGGATCTCTTTTTCAAACATTCGCTTCAGCATCTCAGGATGTGTACGGCTAACGTAGACGATAGGTCCTTTTTTAGATTGCTCTACAGCAGAAACATAAACCTTTACTTTATCGCCAATTTGGTAGCGTTCACCTGGGATTTGATCACGTTTACCAAGCATACTGTCGACTTTACCAAGATTGATAAAAATCGCACGATCATCTACACGTTCTACAGTCCCTTGAATGATTTCATTTTCGTAGCGTTTGAATTCATTGTAAATAATTGTATGTGATTCTTCACGCATTTTGTTCATGATGACTTGTTTAGCTGCGTTTGCTGCTGTACGTGCAAAATCTTTTGGTTTCTCTTCAAAACGAATCTTGTCACCAATTTGATAATGAGGATTCAATGCTAATGCATCATCAAGGCTCATCTCAAGACGGCTATCAAAGACTTCATCCACCACTTCACGTGTTGAATAAACAATAAAATCACCCTTAGCATCGTTATACTCAATCGTTACATTTTGAGATTGATTATATTGTTTTTTGTAAGCTGCGGTTAAAGCTTCTGCGATTGCGCCAATAACAACTTCAGGTGAAATCCCCTTTTCTTCTTCTAAAAGGGTGAACGCAGCTTGCATTTCCTTACTCATGTGCTTCCAACTTTCTTTTACTTGATTTAATTTTTATAATTTAACTTGTGTGCGCGCTTTTGCGATATTTGTATAGGGAATGTCAACTGTTTTTTGTCGTGTTTTATCCAGGTATGTTAGTGTTAGTACACCAGCATCAAACTTGACTAGATCCCCTACAAATTCTTTTTCACCAGCTATTTTTTGATAAAGTTTGACAAAGATATACTCGCCAACATGTTTCTCAAAATCAGCCTCTTTTTTTAGGGGGCGTTCAGCACCAGGACTTGCCACCTCTAGCATATAATCCGAGGGAAAAGGGTCTGGTGTGATCTGATCAAGTTCAGGACTGATAATTTCTGATAGATCAGCCGTATCTTGTAAGGTAATCCCATCAGGTTTATCAACGAGTACAGATAAAACATCATCTGCTCCCATTTTAGCCCATTCGACATCAACAAGTTCAAACGGTTCTGGCAACTTGCCTTCTAGCTGTTCAAAAACAAGTTCTGTAATTTTTGTAGACATTAATTTCCTTTCTACATAAGCGATGTGGTTATTGTAGATCGCTATTAAGTAAACAACAGGAGCGCCCAATGTGAGCGCTCCTTTCTATGTTCTATAGTATTATTATATCACACCTTGACTAAAATGCAAGTTTTGGGGCTAATACCTCTAAACTATACGCATTCATTAAAAATTAATCATTCTATTACTGTTAACATAAGCGCAAGGTACAGGTTACAAAATTAAATTTATCAGATTAAAAGTTTTGACATTATTCTATAACATGGTAACATTGAAGTATGGTTATAAAAATATTACTTGTACTACTTGGTTTTATATTGATTATCATCGGAGCAGACTTGCTCGTTGATGGTGCACGCAATATTGCAAAAAAATATCGAATTCCAGATGTCGTGATTGGTCTGACAATTGTCTCTCTAGGCACTTCTTTCCCTGAAATTATGATTACCATTACCTCGGCGAAAAACGAGTATCATGATCTTATATTTGGGAATGCTTTGGGATCCAACATTGTCAATCTAGGGTTAATTTTAGGAACTATAGCCTTGATTAAGCCAGTTTATCTAGATCGAGATACTAAAAACATTCATTTACCACTTGCTGTTATGGCGACTGCTGTTCTTGCTTTCATGGGGAACGGACTAATTGGTACTGATCATGTCATCTCGAAACTAGAAGGTTGGCTCTTAATTGCTATGAGCGTGGTCTACTTTATCGTACCAGCCTATAAATCACTTCATCGCATTCAACTCACAAAGCAACATCGTGCAGATCAAATAGAAGATAACATATCATTACCAAAATCACTCATCTACATCGTCCTAGGGTTTATTGCCCTCAAATTTGGTGCTGATTTTGCTGTAGATAATGCAACCATTATCGGACAACAAATCGGTATCCCTGAAAGTGTCATCGGCCTAACGATTGTTGGGATGGGGACTGCCTTGCCTGAGTTAATTACCTCAATAACAGCTACCCTAAAAGGAACTGAAGGACTTGCGATCGGTAACTTGATTGGGTCTTGTATCCTCAACCTATTTCTTATCATCGGGTTAGGCGCTGCTATCAATCCTTTAAGCTTCCTACCTATCTTTAACTTAGAGTTGATGTTTCTGTTTGGCCTCACTTTTCTTGTTTGGGTCTTTTCATATCTTGGCAAACGTAATACCTTGTCACGAGTAGAAGGCAGTATCTTAATTCTTTGTTTCGCAGGGTATATGTTTGTCTTATTCAACTAAGTTCTGCGATAAAATGCAACAAAAAAACTTCTGATCATGATATCAGAAGTTTTTTTGATTACTTACGTTTACGCGAAATCAAATGAATAGGGGTCCCTTCAAATACAAATGCTTTTCGAATTTGATTTTCTAGCATCCTAGCATATGAAAAGTGCATCAACTCTTCTTCGTTTACAAAAATAACGAAGGTAGGTGGTTTGATCGCAACTTGTGTCGCATAAAAAATCTTAAGTCTACGGCCTTTATCAGTTGGTGTTGGATTAATCGCAATCGCATCCATAATCACATCATTCAATACGGCAGAAGGAATTCTCATGCTTTGCGCTTGACTCACTGATTTAATTAGCTCAGGTAATCTGTTTAGGCGCTGTTTTGTTTCAGCTGAAACAAAGACAATCGGTGCATAACTTAAATATTGGAATTCATCGCGAATTTTTTCTTCCCATTTTTGAAGTGTTTTGTTATCTTTCTCGATCGTATCCCATTTGTTGACTACAATGATAATCCCACGCCCAGCTTCATGTGCAAACCCTGCGATGCGCTTGTCATACTCTCGAATACCTTCTTCAGCATTTAAGACCATCAACACAACGTCAGAACGATCAATCGCACGCATGGCACGCATTACTGAGTATTTTTCAGTAGATTCATAGACTTTACCACGTTTACGCATACCCGCGGTATCAATCATCGTAAATTCTTGACCATCAGCATCTGTAAAGTTCGTATCAATCGCATCTCGTGTAGTCCCTGCAATCGGGCTTGCAATCACACGGTCTTCCCCTAAGATGGCATTAATCAAACTTGATTTACCAACATTTGGACGTCCAATTAATGAGAATTTAATCATATCAGGATTTTCTTCTTCAGTATCTGCTGGTAAGTTCTCAACAATTGCGTCTAGTACATCCCCTGTACCAATACCGTGAGATGCAGAAACTGGATAGGGATCTCCTAAGCCTAGGCTATAAAAATCAAATATCTCCATCCGACGTTCTGGGTTATCAATTTTGTTCACAACAAGGATGACTGGTTTTTCAGTTTTGTATAACATCTGAGCAACATACTCATCTGCATCTGTCACACCATTTTCACCATCTACGACAAAAACAATCACATCTGCTTCATCCATCGCGATTTCAGCTTGTGCTTTAATCTGCGACATGAAAGGTGTGTCAGCCATTTCGATACCACCAGTATCAATCATGGCAAATTTATTATTTAACCACTCACTTGTTGTATAAATACGGTCACGTGTGACACCAGGTATATCCTCAACAATGGAGATACGCTCTCCAGCGATTCGATTAAATATTGTTGATTTACCGACATTTGGTCGGCCTACTATTGCTACGGTTGGTAATGCCATTAATTTTCTCCTCTATGTTACCGTGCTTGTCCACTTGCTAAGCACTCATTTACTAGTATAACACAAATATACAAGATAAAAGTGCCATCTTTAAGATAGCACTTTTATCTTTGTCATATCATGCTGCAAACTTTAAAAATTCAGCATAAACAGCTGTTACCCATTACGACGATTTTCACCTGCAAGGAGATATTCGTCAGATAATTTATGGACACGCTCCATCACACGCTTAGCTGGCCATGTTTCGTCTCCTTTTTTAGTCATCGCTAGGTGCTGCTCTAACTCAACCATCGTTAAATTTGATGTGAAGAATGTCGCTAAATTTTCTTGCATGCGATATTGCAAAATAACTTGAAGGATATTATCTCGAATCCAATCATTATTACTTTCTGCACCGATATCGTCTAGGACGAGTACATCGACTTTTTTGACTTCATTGGCTTTGGTCTTCAACTCATCAAAACCAGAACTCTCTGAGATAAATGACGGATAATGTATTAAGGTTGTCGAAATACCTTTTCCTGCCAATTCGTTTGCCATAGCTGCCATCATATAGCTTTTACCAACGCCAAACTGACCATAGAGATAGACACCTTTCTGATTTGGATAATCAGAAATAAAACTTGCTACTGCCTGATATGCTTTGATCCGATTAGCATCATCTAACAGGACATCGTCCCAAGAAATATTAATCACATCTTTGGGCATACCAATCAGCCTAACACGTCGTTTTTTGCTCAGATCGGCTTCTTTTGCTAATGTTTCGGCAGTTGCGCGATAAGTGACATCTGCAAATCCTTCATTATTAAATAAGATGGGTTCATAACCCGCTATCTTAGTTTCAATACCTGCCTCAAACTTTGCTTTTTCGGTCACGTATTCATTAAACTTAGATAAAGATTTATTAATTTGTAGTGACTGAAAGTCATGTTCAGCTATAAAGGCCTGAACCTCTTGATTTTCTAAAATTTTTGCTGTTAATTGTTGATATTTATCCCAATCAAGACGAGCGCCCAGGCCGTCTGCTATAGAGTCAAAAGCCATTTCAGTCACCTCCATTCATTTTCTTAAGTGTATCACGTTTAATTTTTTCAAGTTCAGCTTGTTGATCTTCACTCGTCTCATTTTTATAAGCTGGTTCATACCACTCAGGTGTTTGACTCCCTACTGGTGCAGTCGTCTTTTTAGGTTGTCCCTTTTGCTTGATTTTCTCAGCTTGTTTACTTTGATACGTTGCTAACCATTTGACTGCTAACTCTGCAGATGTAATTTTATCTTTTTTCCAACGGTTAGCTTGCTCTTCTATATAATCCGAGATATTAGAATATCCGCGAATCTCCAGAAAATAAATAATCAGCATATTTTGAATCTCATCAGACACGCCATCACGTGATAATCTTGCTAAAAGTTGTCTCTCTTTTTGTGTTGGATGCCCATCAAATCGACGCTTTTTGATTTGTGCTAGTAGCACCTCTGGTCTGCCAGATTTTGCAGTCCGTATTAATGCTTGTTCTGCTTTTGAAAAATCAACTAGCTTAGGCTGCTTTTGGTTTTGCGTGATGAGTCGACGTGACATATTTGCTGTGTTCATTGAATGATCTACATTTTGTGTCACTTCTGCTATCTTGAATAATTGGTACCAATCTAATCCAAATTTTTCAGATAATGCATAAAGCGCCAAGATATCCTTTGTTTCGTCAACATAATGGATACCTTGTTGCTGCATGGCGATTTGAAAAGCACCCATATCTAACTTTTGTTCACCCGTTTGAGTCGATAAACCTGTTTCGGGCTCTTGAAGTTCTGATACACGATAGACATCAGAAAACTTTTTCGATGTTTTCTTTCCTGAAACTTCTGTTGATAGCATCAGCTTGCCTACTGCAGTCTGGCCTATTTTGTCGATTAAGAGTTGTTTATATAGTGGATCCGACAAAAAAACTTCTGGCGTTAAGTGGCTATATAAGACAAAATGAATGTGCCCATGATCATCATAGATATCTAGTAACTTTAATGCTGATAGTTTATCAATACTAGTTTCTAAATCATTCATACCATAATCAAGTTGATTTAATAGCTCAGATAGTCTACCTGTCTGAGAAGGAAATGCACGCAAAAATTGATAAAGCGCAAAGCCGTTTAAGCCTAGCAACGGTTGATAATAGCGCACAAATATATCAGCATCAAAGCTGATTTTTTCACTATTATAACAAGTAAATTTATCAATTGGTCTCATCGCAACTCCTCTTATGATAAGGTTTCACATTCATGACTAGTGTATCATCTATTGTTTTGTCTAAGCGAGTGATAGAGGGCTTAGCTTATTTATTTTTTTTGGTAATATTTCGTAGCAACTCTTCAAGATCACTAACATCTTTAAAGCTACGATAGACACTAGCGAATCGAACGTAAGTAATTTCATCTAGTTCAGCCAATTCTTCCATCACATACTCACCAACGACATCAGAACTGACTTCATTTTCAGCAAGCATACGTATTTTTCTCTCAACACGTTCAACTGTTTTTTCAATCGCTTCTGAGGATACTGGACGTTTCTGTGCACTGCGAACAATTCCTGTAATGATTTTATCACGGTTAAATACTTCTCTCGTGTCATCTTTTTTGATGACTAATAAGGGCATTTCTTCGATGCGTTCAAACGTGGTAAAGCGATTATGACAAGTTTCACATTCACGACGCCGTCTGATACTATTCTCAGATTGTCGGCTGTCAACAACTCTAGATTCTTCAGATTGACATTTTGGACATTTCATCTTGAAATTGTGCCTCCACACGATAGATCACTTGACCTTTTTCAGAAAATTTAGTTTCATATTCTGTCTTGACATTTTGCTCAGCAAACGTTTCATCTGCATGTAAATCTAACCATACCTGATTAAGTGTCATGCCATATTGACTCATCGCACTTAAAGAGTATTCAAACAAGCCTCTGTTATCCGTTTTAAAATGTATCTGACCTTGTTTGACAAGGATCATCTCATACGTTTTAAGGAAATCTTTGTAAGTTAAGCGTCTCTTCTCATGACGGCTTTTAGGCCATGGATCTGAAAAGTTGAGATAGAGTTGATCTACTTCACCATCAGCGAAATAATTCGTCAAACTACTACCATCTACATGTAACAACTGAACATTTGGTAGTGCCAGCTCTAAAACTTTATCTAAAGCATAAGATAGCACAGTTAATTGCATATCAATCGCAATATAATTAATATTTGGATTTTTTTGTGCCATTCCTGTAATAAACGCACCTTTACCAGATCCTACTTCAATATGGATAGGATTTTCATTACCAAATTTTTCTGACCATCTCCCCTTAAATGCTTCGGGATTTTCAACGACGTATTGGGTATTTTGAGCCATCATCTCTGGTGCACCCTTACGATTTCTAACGCGCATCTCTACTCCTACTCTATGCTTTTATATCATGCAATGTTACTTTGGGTTAATTCAAAAGCGATATTAATTCCCATTAACAGAAACAAGGAGACACCAGTCTCCTCTTTACTTTATTTAAAAATATTAGAAAAATTTCTTAATCCGATAATTTCTAGATTAGCGGCTTGTAAATTATCTGACCACAAATTCTCATTAATTTGTTTTAGAAACGATAACATACCGTACCATTTTACTTTCGCATAAGCTTCTTCATCTACTCGGTAGCCTGAGTATGACAACCACTCTCTCCATTTATTTGGTGCGATATAATGACTTAACAAATGTGCCACATCAACAAAAGGATCTGATAAAGCCACGGTATCCCAATCTACAAGATAGATTTTACCGCTATGATCATTTTTCAACCAATTATGATGATTCACATCGCCATGAACGACAACTGCTTTTTGAGGATCAAACTTCGGAGTTGCTTCACGTAACTCTGATAACATACCTGATAGATAGGAATTGTTTAATAAACTCTTATGTGCGTCTTTATATAACGTATCCACTAAGTGCCTAGGTGTTGTGACATGATTACCAAATTTTTTGAAGGCTTCTATCAACATCTTGCTATGGTGTAACGTTGCAAGTGTCTGATTGACTTGCATATCTCCCATCTCAGTAGCATCTAAGACAAGACCATCTATCCAAGATTGTGCCGTTAACATATCGCCATTGCTATTACGTTTTGTCCAGATAATTTTTGGCGTCAAACCAACTTGTGAAATTGACACTAATAACGGGCTTGCATTGACTTTTACAAAGGCTTTTTGATTACCAAACGTAGCATAAAATACGTTGTTGATATTCTGACCAAATGAATTATTTAAAGGCACATAATGCCAATCTACATCATTTCCTTGTATCACGATGATAGAATCCTCCTTCCCAAATCATTTTTCAACACCCTGTTTAGCCTTTATAGTGGATCAATGTAGACTGAGTTAAAATATCAGCATACATATAAGATTCAACAATTTTTTGACCTCTAGGTAAGTATTTTTCTACAACAAAGTGTGTATCAAAAACTTCTGTCAAGGTTACTTTATGTCTGTTCTCACGTTTACGACCGTAATGATCTGTGATTTCAACTTCTTCACCAAGGTGTAATGCTACCTCTTTTTTGATTTCGATTATTTTTCCGACTTCTTGGCTATCCATTTTATTCTCATTTCTTTGCATTCTTCTCATTCACCTAGATGAACTTTTACAGTATTTCTATTATAACATGAAAGGGCTCTTAAAATCTACAGTATATTTTAGTAGTATCCCCCTGAGTCATGGTGTGTATCAATACTGGTAAACTTAGTAAATTGACCTACCCACATCAATTCAGCTGTACCTGTTTCACCTGAACGATTTTTGGCAAAAATAATTTCTGCCTTATTATCGATTTCTACCTCTGTATCATTTGGATTTTGATAATAAGCTTCCCGATGAATAAAGGCAACAATATCTGCATCCTGCTCAATAGACCCTGATTCACGCAAGTCTGATAGTTTAGGTCGTTTATCTTCTCGTTGTTCCACACCACGACTGAGCTGACTGAGGGCAATTATCGGCACTTTCAATTCCTTAGCCAACACTTTTAGTTGACGAGAAATTTCAGAAACCTCTTGTTGTCTATTTTCTTTACCTGTACCCGTGATGAGTTGTAGGTAATCGATTAAAATAAGTCCTAAGCCATCTTTTTCCTGTGCCAGTTTTCTTGCTCTTGCTCGAATTTCAGTGATTTTTATCCCTGGTGAATCATCAACATAAATGCTCCTATCAGCGAGTTGACCTTGGGCAATAATTAGATTGCTCCAATCATCATCAGTTAATTTACCTGTTCTCAAGGCAAAAGCATCGATTAAGCCTTCTGAGGAAACCATGCGGTTAACTAAACTTTCAGCACCCATCTCCAAAGAAAATATCGCGACTGTTTGTCCCAACTTACCAATATTAGCAGCAATATTTAAGGCAAAAGCAGTTTTCCCCATTGCAGGACGTGCTGCTAAGATAATCAATTCACCTTCATGAAGTCCCGTTGTTTTCTCATCAAGCGCAGGATATCCTGTCGAAATACCTGTAACGGTCGATTTTTGTTTTGACAAGCGCTCAATTTCATCGTAATTCGCATCAATGATTTCTGATATTTTTCTAAAACCAGATCGTGTTCTGCCTTCTGTAACAGCCACAATCCCTTTTTCTGCCATCGCAATGATATCATCTGCTGGTTCATCTTGAGAATAAGCACGCTCCACCGAATCAGTCAACTGACGAATGAGTTTACGAAGGAGTGATTTCTCAGAAACTATCTTTGCGTAGAAAACAGCATTAGCAGCCGTTGGTGTACTGGCCGCTAATTCTGCTATATATGAAATCCCTCCAATAGTCTCAAGGTCTCCTTGATTATCTAAAAGGGTATGAACAGTCAAGACATCAATCGGGCTGCGTTCATCTTGCAAACGCGTCATGATTCGAAAGATGATTTGATGCGACGTTTTATAAAAGTCTTCTGCTACCAAATATTCAGATACTTCTATTAACCGCTCGCTATCAAGGAAAATAGCCCCAAGTACAGCCTGCTCTGCTGGTAAATCTTGTGGTGGTGCTTTCAGCACATCGATATCAGCCATTTATTTCTCCGAAATTTTTACACGTATTGTTGCTGTAACATCCTTATGTAATTTTACTGGTACATCTTTTGAGCCAATTGCTTTTAAAGGATATTGTAATTGAATTTTATGCTTATCTAATTTTAACTTAAACTGATCATTTAAGGCATCTGCAATTTTTTTCGAATTGATTGCGCCAAATAAACGACCATCAGCACCAACTTTTTCTTTTATTTCAACGATTGTTGAGTCTTTTTCCAACTCAACTTTCAGTGCTTGGGCTTCTGCTAAAATCTCTGCTTCTGCCTTTTCTTCTGCTCTAACTTGTCCAGATAAAGCAGCCATTGCTTGACCTGTCGCTTCTTTAGCCAAATTTTTCTTGATTAAAAAGTTTTGTGCAAATCCTGTGGGTACTTCTTTTACCTCACCACGTTTACCTTTACCTTTAACATCTTGTAAAAAAATAACTTTCATTTTATCTCCTTTTACACCCTAACTAACTTACTTTTTACTCAGCACCTAACCGTTGATCAAGTCTAATAATTCTTCTTTAACATCGTTAGGGGTTTTATCATATACTTGGGCGGCTGCATTATTAAAATGCCCACCACCACCTAATTTTTCCATGATACGTTGGACATTGAAGTCTCCTGAAGACCTTGCTGACACAGCAACATATCCTTTTTCATGATTCACAATTGCAAACGCTGCATCTACCCCCACCATATCAAGTAAGGTATCAGCGGCCTTAGCTGTTGTGACATTATCGTACATCTTGCGATAAAGCCCTACACCAAAAGCGATATGATCGTGAAATTCAGCATTCAATACAATTTCATTGACTTTTTTATACTTATCAAACTCAGTTGCCAATAAGGTTTTGATCAAGTTATTGTCAGCCCCTTGCGAGCGTAAGAAAGAAGCGGCCTCAAACGTTCTCGTTGTTGTGCCTTTAGAGAAGTTTTTGGTATCAACAGAAATACCTGCTAAGGCTATAGAAGCTTCTACTTTTGACATTTTCTGCGGTTGATCATTTTGATATTGGAGTACCTCAGTAACCAACTCAGACGCAGATGACGCACCACTTTCGATGTAAGTCAACAAGGCATTCTTTGGAAAATCTTCGTCACGTCTATGATGGTCAATCACAACCACTTTGGCAAAGCTTTTATAAAACTCATAATCCATCGTTTGACTTGTTTTTGAGTGGTCAACCATAATTAACAAAGAATTTGTTTTCTTCAATTGTCTAGCGGTGTCCATTCTGATGATATGGGCAAAGCCGTCTTTAGACTCATTTAATTTGTCAATAGCACGTTCAACATCTGGCAATAACTGTTTTTCGTCATACACAACAAATGCTTCTTTATTGTTCATATTGGCAAATATTTTCGTCACAACAGCAGCACCTAATGCATCCATATCCGGATACTTATGCCCCATGACAAACACATTATCAGATTCTCTGACAATCGTTCTAAGTGCTGTTGCAATTGCTCTAGCTCTTGTCCTAGATTTTTGAATATGACTTGCTGAATTACCACCAAAATAAATCGGTTTAGCCGTATTAATATTTTCTTTGATCACGACCTGATCGCCACCACGGACAAGTGCCAATTCTAAGTTATTTAATGCTGTTCTACCAATTTTAGAAAAATTTTCTAACCCATAAGACATCCCAATTGACAGTGTCAGAGAGAAATTCTTTTCTGTCGCTTCTTCACGAAAAGTCGTTACAAATTCAAATTTATCATCCATGATCTTTTTCAACGTTAAATAATTTGTGTACACATAGTAACGACTGGCATTATAACGACTTGTATAAACATTATATTTACTTGAAATTGCATCAATCTTTGTTGCGATAAAATTGTTGATCAAGGTACGACTACTATCTGAAATCAAGTCAGTCGCATCATCATAGTTATCAACTGATATGATCCCGATAACCGGTCTACTTTCGCTGGTAATCGTTTTTGCGACCACTTCACTTGTCGCATCAATAAAATACAATAGATGCTTTTGATGATCAATTTTAATGGCATATTTCTTTTTGCCAACAGGCAAATACTGGACACCTTGGTCGTCAATATCTTGTACAATTTCTTTAATTTTATCAGCTTGTAATTTTTCTTCATCATTTGCAAAAATAATATCAACATAAGGATTAAACCATTCCGGCGTATAATCCTTATCTGAATACCGAAGGACGCCGATAGGCATTGTATCTAACGTTGCATTCAAAGAATTTTCAGCAAGATCATTGAGCGCACGAATATTATCGAGATTTTTTGCATTCGCAGCTCTTGAACTCACTAGAAAAACAACCGTAATCACGACATTCACAATCAGTAATAACACGATTTCTGTTTGTTGAAAATTTGCAAACCGTAGTATTAACAATTCAAACAAATAAACCACGGTCATGAAGATGATAATCGCTAATGGTACAAACATTTCAAAACGTTTCACTTCACACCTACTCCTAAAACCATCAGTTGATACTCACCATCTGGTTATTTATTCCTAATCACTAAACTATACTATAATAGTTCATTTTATCATATTATCAGCCATTTTCAAAATATGATTACCATTGCAAACAGGTGCCTTATAGCCTTGCGTTGATTTGAGTTAACGTATCAAAGAGTTCAACTGCACCACTTTGATCTAAGCCAAACTGGTGATCTCTTATCCCCCAAACAGTTGCACCCGCTGCAACACCTGCTGTTATCCCTTTTGTGCTATCTTCGATAATCAGGGTTTCGGTTGGTGCAGCATCTAACTCTTTCATGGCAACTTGATAAATTTCAGGATTTGGTTTTGATTCTTTAAAATCATCTCCAGATAAAACTACATCAAAGTACTTAGCTAAGTTAGTCATGTCGAGTGCTTTCAATATTTCTATTTTTGCAGTACTAGATGCAAGCCCCAATCGATAGCCTTTTTTCGTCAATTCTTCCAAAATAATGGGGGCATCCGAAAAAAGTAGTGTATCATAAGGGATTATATGATCACGTTTATATTGCATGTACTCTGCTTGTAGGGCTGGTACATCCCACTTATCGTAATCGTCTGCCAATATCATCTGCCAGACTTGCTTCATATTACCACCGATAAATACCAAAGGTGATAAATGTTTGATCGAAATACCTTTACTAGTTAAAAACGTTTCACGTCTCGTGTAATAATAGTTCTCTGTATCAACCAAAACACCATCCATATCAAAAATAATAACTTTAAATTTACTCATATGACCTATTTTACCAAAATATTAAAAATTGCGTATTGAAAATTTTCTGAATTTTCGCTAAAATAGTGTATTAACAGGTCTTTCATAAGTCACTTATCAGGTTATCTCTTATTTGTTAAACGGTTTGACTACTGTTAGATCATACTTTAAAACTTAATTAAAATCTAATCGAGTCATTAAAAAAATCTAATCAAAGGAAATGTTATTTTGAAAGTTATCAAATTTGGCGGTTCATCACTTGCAAGTGCTGAACAACTCACAAAAGTCCTTAATATTGTCAAAACTGACGATCGCCGTAAATTCGTTGTTGTTTCTGCTCCTGGTAAACGACATGGCAAGGATACTAAAGTAACCGATGCATTAATCGCCTACTACGAAGCTTACACATCAGGAAAAGATGTTCATGAAAACCAAGAATGGATTATTGCCCGCTATCAAAGCATCTGTGATGAGCTAGGTATTCCTGGTGTTGTCATGGCAAGTATTTCAGAGGATATCCACTCGCTTGCAACATTACCAATTACCGATAATCAATTTTTATATGATACGTTTCTTGCAGCAGGTGAAAACAACAACGCCAAACTCATCGCTGAATATTTCAGTGAAAATGGCATTAAAGCAAGATACGTTCATCCAAAAGAAGCAGGGATTATCGTGACACCTGAACCTGGTAATGCACGTCTACTACCATCAAGTTACAAGAAGATTGAAACATTAACTCATTATGATGAAACCTTAGTCATCCCAGGCTTTTTCGGCATTACTGAAGATAACCAAATCTGTACTTTTTCACGTGGTGGCTCTGATATTACAGGGTCTATTATCGCAGCTGGTGTACACGCAGAGTTGTATGAAAACTTTACAGATGTTGATGGCATATTCTCAGCTCACCCAGGTATCATCTCTAACCCAAGTTCTATCACAGAATTGACTTATAAAGAAATGCGTGAACTTGCTTATGCTGGTTTCTCAGTCCTTCATGATGAAGCCTTATTACCAGCTTATCGTGCTAATATCCCACTTGTTATCAAAAATACGAATAATCCAGATCATCCTGGTACACGTATTATCGCTAATCGAACAACAGCAGGTAGCCCAGTTGTTGGTATTGCTGGTGATGGTAATTTCACATCCCTAAATATTTCAAAATATCTGATGAACCGTGAAGTTGGGTTTGGTCGTAAAGTCTTACAAATTTTGGAAGACTTTAACATTCGCTTTGAACATATGCCCACTGGTATCGATGATATGAGTATTATCATCCGAAATCGTTATTTAACAGAAGAGACCGAGCAACACATCACGCAAAAAGCAACTGATGTCCTCCACCCAGATACCCTTCATTTTGAAAAAGACTTATCTATCATTATGATTGTTGGTGAAGACATGAATGAGCATATCGGTGTCACAGCACGCGCTGCCAATGCCTTAGCAGCTGCTGGCATTAACATCGAGATGTTATCCCAAGGATCTTCAGAAGTATCTGTCATGTTTATCGTCAAAACTAATCAAGAAACAGCTGCTATCAAAGCTTTATATGCTGAATTTTTCTAACCTATACAACATAAAAAACAAAAGCACAATTCTTTTAAGAATTGTGCTTTTTAATATGACATCACCATACCTATCAGCTGAAAATGGGAAATAAAAGCTATCCCGTTATCTCAGTTTGCCATAACTTTCCCACTAATTGCTTTATGTTCAGACATCTTCATCAGTGTCTTTTGTTTTGCTCAGTTTACTCATCGCAACGCGAATTTGTCTATCTAGCTCCTGCTTCATTTTACCTTCTGGTGCAAAGTCCGTCTCCCAGTTATCTGGTTTTAAAATTTTGTGTGTGACTGGATCAAAATGAGCCTTACCATCAGGAAAGATTTTGCCCATATTGGCTTTATGTACCGTATTAAATAAGTCATACGGATCAACACCCATCAACACTAAAGACCCATAGGTAAAATATAATAAGTCCAATAAAGCATCAGCTTCATCAACCAACGTATCAGCTTGATTTGCTGATGGTTTAGCTTTCACTTTACGACTTGCTGTATCTATCGCTGTATGTAGCTGAGCAGTCAAGTCATCAAACACAGATAAGTCTCGATTTGAGGCTGCAAATAAAAATTCCACAATTTCCTCAACTTTGAAGCTAGCACGATAACCAGCTTCCTCAGGCAGATACACACGTGGGAGTTCTTGGGTTTGTCCATCCATCACGCGGTGAAATTCTTTGACTTGGTTAAACTGTTGATCTTTGCTAATAAAGCTATCCGCATGCTTAAAGTTAATCAGCCCAAAATGCGCCAATGCCTTAGCAATCCCATCTGAATTATTGTTATCTGTGATATAGTCTGCTATATGTTGAATACCTGTCGTGGCATTCCCCATCGCAACACCTAACCCGACACCAGATAGCATATCAAAATCATTATCAGAATCACCAAAGGCCATAACTTGTGCTAGATCAAAACCAAATTGTTGTCCTACTTTTTCAATTCCCTTTAATTTGGAATTGCCTTTAGTGATCAAATCTGCAGAATATGGGTTGGAACGTGTGGCCTGTAAATCTGGAAAACGTGCCATAATCTCATCTGTCTCACTACTCGTTGCGATCATAATCACTTGATAGATTGGTTGCCTGATATGGCTAGTTAAATGATGTGACTGCGGTTTTATCTTTCTCACAATATTTTTGAAACTATTTTTAGTTAAACTTGACACATGTTTTGGCAAAATATTTGCGATAACCTGCGCCGTTCGTGTTTCCCCAAATTTTAGTAAGCCACTACCATGTACCCCATCTGCCATACCGAGTGAAATATCTCGCCCATGTTTCTTTGAAAAATCGATGATATGACGTAACGTCTTCTTATCGATAGCAGTTGTTGAGAGCACTTCATCTGGCGTAAAGATGTATTGGCCATTATAAGTGACAGCAAAATCTAGTCCTAAAGTCTCCATCAAAGGCAAGACAAAAGCCGGTCCACGACCAGTCGCAACCCCAACTAAAATTTTATTTTTATGTAGTTCAACGATAGCACGTCTCGTTGTTGCTGCCACATTTCTAGAACTTGTAAAAAGTGTCCCATCTAAATCAAAAAAAACTGCCTTTATATTCATCGATAGCCTTCTATTTTTATTATTATTCATTTCTTATTGATTCACTAGTCACGCGACTTATTTTTAAACGTGTTGCTTGTTTTCTTATCAGTTTTGTACATAGTTTTTTTTATTAATGATGCGTTATATCGTTAAGTCCATTATACACTTATCTGTCATAATTGCATCCTACAAAAGTCTGATTTTTTTATCCAATCAAACTTTAATAATGCTAAATGTGCTGTTAACACCTTGTTTTATAGCCTCTAAACAACGCTTGTCATCGCCTACAATAGATCAAGTCTAATAAAATCCTTTATATTAAAATAGTCACTTTTTCATTAAGACTATGCTACAATTAAAGAAAAGTCAATCTTGAGCTTTTAGATAAAGTTCTCTAAATGATTGTCAGTTTTAATTAGGGGACAATTACTTATCTGTGCTCTAAACCCATGATTTATAGTCATTAATATGCATATAAAAATTGCGCTTATGTGACGTCTTTTTTATCTTAATGACAAAGGGTCTACAAATCATGATCAAACATTTAACAAAATAATGAAGGAGTCCCATGTTAAAAAAAGACAAGACTCATGCGAGTCTTAAAAGAGATGCCAACGCTTACAGCCGTATTCAAGCAAGTTATGATTTTGGCTTAACAAGCCAACAGGTCAATGACCGTATTCAGCAAGGATTGACTAATTTACCAGTTGATACCAATTTTAAATCAATTTCACAAATCATAAAAGAAAATACATTCACCTATTTCAACTTAATCTTTCTGGTTTTTACAATTCTGTTGGTTTTAGTTCAGTCTTATCATAACCTGACTTTCTTACCGGTCATTATCGGTAACATCTTGATTGGTATCATCCAAGAAATTCGTTCAAAACAGATATTAGATAAACTTACCGTGTTACATGCCACTCATGCGACAGTAGTAAGGGACGGACAGACAAGCAAAGTAGCTACTGATGATTTAGTTTTAGATGATATTGTTCTCTTTAAAGCAGGGGATCAAATCCCTGCCGATGCACAAGTCGTCCATGGTTCTGTCCAAGCAAATGAATCACTCTTAACGGGAGAATCTGATGAGGTTCCTAAAAGCGAAGGCGACACACTCATGTCTGGTAGTTTTATCGTCTCTGGTGATTGTTATGCTCGCTTAGAAAAAGTAGGTGCTGATTCCTATATCTCCAAACTAACCAATGAAGCTAAGACGATCAATAAAGAAGAGCAATCCAAGATGATTATTTCTTTAAATAAACTCGTCAAATGGGTCGGCATCTTCATTATTCCAATAGGGATCACACTTTTTTGTCAAAGCTATTTCTTTAATAACAATTCTATCCAAAAAAGTATCGTGACGATGGAAGCCGCGTTACTAGGTATGATTCCTGAGGGACTTTATCTTTTAACAACCGTTGCACTAGCGTTAAGCGCAACACGTTTAGCTAAAGACAAAGTCTTGCTCCACAACATGAAGAGCATCGAAACACTGGCACGCGTTAATGTATTATGTGTCGATAAAACGGGAACTATCACCGAAGATAAGATGTCCGTAGACAAACTCATTTCAGCTAAACCTAACGGTGACGACACGCAAACTCTAGCTGAATTAACTAATTACATCAGTGATTTTGCTGCTGCTATGCCTGAGGACAATGCCACGATGGCAGCAATCAAGTCTCATTTTACAGATACCAGCAGCCGAAAACCCTTATCATTTACGACTTTTTCATCAGTCGATAAATTTAGTAGTGTGACCTTTAAAGAAGGGACGTATCTTATCGGTGCACCTGAGATGGTATTACGTGATCAGTATGAGGATTATGCTAACGATATTACGCCTTTTGCTGAAAAAGGCTATCGTGTGCTTGTATTTGGCAAGTACGAAGGCACACTGACCGATAAACAATTAAGTGCACCTGTGACGCCTCTTGGATTTATTTTACTATCTAATGCGATCCGTGCAAATGCTAAAAAAACCTTCCAATATTTTGGTCAACAAGGTGTTGATGTCAAAGTCATCTCTGGTGATAATCCAGCTACGGTTAGCCATATCGCTAAAGTTGCCGGTGTCAAACATGCTGATGAGTACATAGACGCTAGAGAATTAACGACTGTTGAGTCCATCGCACAAGCAGTCAAAACACATACCGTATTTGGTCGTGTGACACCAGAACAGAAAAAAATGTTCGTCAAAGTGCTACAAAAAGATGGCAATACGGTTGCGATGACCGGAGATGGTGTCAACGATATTTTAGCCATGAAAGAAGCTGACTGTAGTATTGCTATGGCATCAGGTAGTGATGCAACCGCCCATGCTGCACAAGTTGTCTTATTAGAATCAGATTTTTCTAAAATGCCACAAGTTGTCATGGAAGGTAGACGCGTTGTGAATAATATCGAACGCTCGTCTAGTCTGTTCCTTGTTAAAAATATCTTTTCATTTCTCATGTCTATCTTTGCAGTCATCTTCTCACTAACTTATCCACTGCAACCTTCACAAATTACTTTAATTAGTCTATTTACCATCGGTTTACCTTCATTTTTCTTAGCACTTGAACAAAACAAACAACGCATTCAAGGTAATTTCTTATTAAATGTCTTAGGTAAAGCGATACCGGGTGGGATAACTGATATGTTAATTGTTGGTGCATTAGTTGTTTGTGGTACTATCTTCAAACTTTCACCAACTGATATCTCAACTACTGCTACTTTGTTGTTAATCGTTGTTGGCTTTATGGTCCTATTTAAAATCAGTTCACCGATGAACCGTTTTCGTCAGATTATATTTTGTTCTTCATTTGCTGGTATGTTAATCTTTAGCCTTTTCTTTAGTAAACTATTTTCACTAACAAAAATTTCACCAACATCTATCTTACTTTTAGTCATTTTGTTCTTTACAGCTGAATCTATCTTTAGATTTTTAACCAAATTATCTGAGTTGATTGGTAAATACATCCAAAGTGTCGATCATAGTCAGATGAAAAGTGTTAGCTATGTATCATCTAGTCTATTTAAATTTATCTTTAAAGCAAACGCTAAAAAGGTATCCCAAGACAACTAGTAGACAACTTAAACCTTTTAAAATCCATCAATAAAAAGCATATTTCTAATCTGAAATATGCTTTTTATCTTGCTATGACTGACGCTCAGAAGATAACCGCAAGATAGTTATTATTTTTTATACTGTTGGGATAAATAAGTTACCCAAAGTAGCAGCCATAACTGCTTTGATTGAGTGCAGGCGATTTTCAGCTTCTTGAAAGACTACTGAATTTTTGCCATGAAAGACATCATCTGTTACTTCTAACGCTGATAACCCCTTTTTGTCATGAATCTCATGCATGGTATGTGTCTCTAAATCATGAAACGCAGGTAAACAATGCATAAAGATACAATCTGGATTTTCTGTCTTAGCCAATAGCTCGGCGTTTACCTGATAAGGAAGTAACAGATCAATCCGTTCATCGTACTTATCCTCTTCTCCCATACTTACCCAAACATCTGTGTAGATGATATCAGCACCTTTTACAGCTGCTAGGTCATCTGTAATGATAAGCTTACTGCCAGATACTTTTGCTTTTTCAAACGCGATAGCTTGGATATCAGTTTCTGGTTGTAAGCTAGTTGGTGCGATCACTGTCACATCAACCCCTAAAATTGCTGAGGTTACCAATAAAGAATTAGCCATATTATTTCGACCATCCCCTATATAAACAAGGTGTTTACCGGTATAGTCACCAAGTTGTTCTTTGATTGTCATAAAATCAGCTAGCATTTGTGTCGGGTGCCAAGTATCCGTCAAGCCATTCCATACCGGAACACCTGAATTTTCAGCTAAAATTTCAACATCACTTTGTTTAAATCCTCGAAACTGAATACCATCAAACATGCTGCCTAAAACTTGTGCTGTGTCAGCAGTAGACTCTTTTTTACCAAATTGGATATCGTTTGGTCCTAAAAATTCTGGATGCGCACCTAGATCATTTGCTGCTACAGTAAAGGCTGCGCGTGTTCTAGTTGATGTTTTTTCAAATAATAAGGCAATGTTTTTACCTGCTAAATAAGGATGTGGGATGTGATTTTTTTTAAGTGCTTTCAAATGAATCGCAAAATCAATCAAATACTGCAACTCTGCTTTTGTAAAATCAATTTCTTTAAGTAATGACCGTCCTTGAAACATAAAATAGACCTATCTTTCTATATCTAAGTTTATCTAAAGTTAATTTTAGATAATTCAATATGAATAATAAGTCTATTTTATTGTATATTTATACATTTGTCAAGTATTAGTCACATAGAAAAGCAATTGATTGATACGGTTGTAAGCTATTTTCAGTGTAATCTGTATAATTATTGACTAAAATTTGATGATGCTTAAAGTCGGCCATCAAGTTAAAATCAACAACTTGATTTGAGAAATTGTTCACGACTAAAAGTTTTCGTCCTTCATCTTCACGAATAAACGCATAGATATGCTCTGAGTCTTGATAAGCTGCTTTGTAGTTACCTTGAGAGATTAAGGTATCTGACTTGCGAAGTGCAATCAATTTTTTATAAAACTGAAAGATTTCACCATCTTTATCCTGTTCAACATTAATCTCTTTGTGATTCCCTACAGATAACCATGGCGTCCCTTTTGAAAAACCAGCATTTTCTGTTGTATCCCATTGCATCGGTGTTCTAGCATTATCCCGAGACTTGATTTGGATGATTTCAAACGCTGCTTCAGCCGTATACCCTTTGTCTAGTAATGCTTGATAGGCATTTTTAGATTCAATATCTACATAATCAGCTATAGACTGAAAATCTGGATCAACCATACCGATTTCTTCTCCCATATAGATATAGGGCGTCCCACGACTAAGATGAATACTCGCTGCTAACATGGTCGCACCTTTAATACGGAAATTTTTAAAATCAACAAATCGGTTAATCGCGCGTGGCTGGTCGTGGTTATTCCAAAAAAGTGCATTCCAGCCATTGCCATCACTCATCTGTTCACCCCAAGTATGGAAAAGTGTCTTTAAGGCTTGAAAGTCAAATGGTGATTTCGTCCACTTTTGACCATTGGCATAATCCACTTTGAGATGGTGGAAATTAAAGGTCATCGATAATTCATGGCGATTTGGTTGACTGTATAAAATACAGTTATCAATCGTTGTAGAACTCATCTCACCGACCGTAATTGCATCTGTATCCTGTCCAAAACTCGCTTGATTCATCATTTGAAGATACTCATGTGTCAGTGGTTTATCTGTATATTCTGCTTTACCTTCATTCTCGGGGTTTGATTTCAAAATAGCATCTTTCCCGATTAGATTAATCACATCAAATCTAAAGCCATGAACACCTTTTTCTCGCCAAAAATTAACAACATCAAATAATGCTTGACGTACATTTTCATTTCGCCAGTTGAGATCGGCCTGTGTCACATCAAATAAATGAAGGTAGTACTTACCTGTATCGCCAAAAGGGGCCCACGCACTGCCACCAAATTTTGATACCCAATCAGTTGGCGTCTCTTGGATAAAGAAGAAATCTTGATAATACTTGTCCCCTGCTAAAGCCTTTTGAAACCAGACATGTTCAGTCGATACATGATTTAAAACCATGTCCAACATAAACGAGATGCCACGTTTTTTTCCTTCTGCAATCATCAGTTCAAACTCATCCATAGTCCCAAACATAGGATCTATCGCTACGTAGTCAGAAATATCATAGCCATTATCACGTTGTGGACTTGGATAAATCGGATTTAGCCAAATCATATCTATGCCTAAGTCTGCTAAATAATCTAGTTTTGAGATGATACCACGAATATCACCTATGCCATTTCCTGTCGTATCTAAGTAAGATTTTGGATAAATCTGATAAATTATTTTATTTTTAACTGTCATTTTCTATCAATCCTTTAAGTCACAAAAGGGCATGTCCTATGCGGTAAGCCCTTTTGTATCGTCGTCTTTAAATTTTTGTAGCACGCATCACTGCATCTCCACTTGTGATGACACGTGGCAATTGACCGATTGTATCTACTTGGAAACTATCTTGATTTGTTACGATGACTGGTGTTTCAACTACCAATCCTTGTGCTTTGATAAAGGCAATATCAAAGCTTAACAAGTGTTCACCTTGTTTGACTTGTTGACCTTGTTTTACCAAAGTTTCAAATCCTTTACCAGCTAAACTAACAGTATCCATACCAACGTGCATCAATACTTCCACACCGTCATCAGATACCAAACCGATCGCGTGTTTAGTAGGGAAAATGGCAGATACCACACCATCAAATGGTGCTGATAAAACACCTTCAGATGGGATGATGATGACACCTTGCCCCATGACACATTCACTAAATACTGGATCAGTAGCGTCTGCTAATGGGCGAACGTCTCCTTTTAAAGGACTAACGATAGTTACTTGTGTTCCCAAAGCAACACCAGTTGGTTGCGTCTCTGTCGCGTCTGCATCAACATCAGCTGATACACCAGCCCCAACTCTGTCTAGTTTGTTAAAAATGCCTGCTTGACGGAAGAAGAAGGTTAAGATTACTGGCACCACGATTGCAATCGCCATTGGTAACAAGAATTTCAACATATCTTGACCACGAATAGCTAAAATACCTGGCAAACCACCTACACCAATCGCATTAGCACGAACACCCATAAATGTCGATACCATACCTGCGATACCTGAACCGATCATCGCTGCAACAAATGGATAGAGATATTTTAAGTTAATCCCAAACATGGCTGGTTCTGTGACACCTAACCAGGCAGAGATTGTAGATGGTACTGAAATTTCTGCTTCTTTTTTGTTTTTCTTATGTAATAAATAAACAGCAAATACTGATGCACCTTGTGCAATATTTGATAAATCAATCAAAGGCCATAGATTGGTTGACCCATAATCTGCAATGAGTTGTGTGTCAATTGCAAGCGCAGTATGATGCAACCCTGTAATCACGAGTGGTGCGTATAGTATACCAAACACTCCACCAAATAACCAAGAAACAGAAGAAGTTAAGCCCGCGTTGACAACAAATGAAATACCTTGTCCGATTTTCCAACCGATTGGACCAATGATTGCATGCGCTGCAATAATTGTTGGTAGGAGAGAAAATAATGGCACAAAAATCATAGAAACTGCTTCAGGTATATATTTTCTAAAGAAGCGTTCTAGGTAGGCAAGTAGGAAACCAGCTGCCATAGCAGGAATAACTTGAGCTTGGTAACCGATTTTCTCCATCGTAAAGAACCCAAAGTCCCAAGTCCAGTTTTTCGCAATTTCAGCTGCTGATGTTGAGTTAACTGCATAAGCATTTAGTAACTGTGGCGATACGAGCGTAATCCCAAGGACGATACCCAAGATCTGTGTCGTACCCATCTTACGTGTAACTGACCATGTAATCCCAACAGGCAGGAAGTGGAAAATCGCTTCACCTGGTAACCATAAAAAACTATTGACCCCATTCCAGAATGGAGATACTTGAACGATTGTGTTCCATACAGGCTGTCCACCAGTTGTGACTTTTTTTACACCACCTTCAACAGCTTGCCCTAGCGCTTCTATCTGAACACCTTCTAAAATATTTCTGAGCCCTAAAATCAAACCACCTACGATAATAGCTGGTAGTAAAGGTGTAAATATTTCAGCTAAGACACCAACGATCTTTTGAACGACATTTTGGTTTGTCTTTGCAGCTGATTTGACAGCTTCCTTAGACACCCCTTCAATGCCACTAATTGCTGAAAAATCGTTATAAAACTCAGCAACATCATTACCAATAATAACTTGAAATTGACCAGCATTTGTGAACATACCCTTTGTTGTCGAAATCGCCTCAATCCGTTTTTTATCAGCTTTTTCATCATCATTCAGCACAAATCTCATCCGAGTCGCACAGTGTGTGACTGCTGCGACATTCTCTTTGCCGCCAATTGCGTCTAACAATTCCTCGGCTTGTTTTTCAAATTTTCCCATGAGGGTCTCCTTTTGTTCGATAAAATAAATTTTATAATATAATATCACAAACTTGTACGTACAAGTTCTTTGTAAATTCATTCTAACACAAATAAAAAATAATGCAAGCGTTTTCTTTAAAAAATTAGCAATAAAATTAATAGCAACTTTATGACAAAAAAAAACAGCCTACTGTTTACTACCACAGGCTGAGTTTTTTTTGGATGAAAATTGATGTCTAAGTCATTATTTTTTTAGCTTATTTTCTCTCCCCCACTAGGACAAATACGTCGTCAATCAATTGTAATACTTTACGAACTTCCTCATGCTTAATAATCGGTTGGGCATCTTCTCTAACAACCTCATAAAAATTTTGATAAAATGATACAAAATCAGGTAAAACTGGCGTAACATCAGACGTCACTGTGGCTTCCTCTGAAGGTGGTGCCATCGTTTTCGTTAACCCTACTCCTGCTTTAATAGGTGTTGGTGCGACCACTCCTTCTTTGTTGGTGGCAACCACTATTTCTCCTGATAAGTCCCAATCTTCTATTTTAGCAGCACCATCTAATCCTTTGACATACCAACGCGGTAACTTGCTATAGTTAGAGGTCCCGACTTCGATGATGGCTTTTATGCCATTTTCAAAAGTTAGATACAGGATAAACCCATCATCCACCTCATTACCTAAGATGTAAGAAAAGTCTGCTGCCATATGTTTAACTGGACTATCAATTAACCACAGCAACTGATCAATCAAGTGTACACCCCAGTCTAACAACATACCACCGCCATGTTTAGCTTGTTCACGCCAATCACCTGGTATGCCATTAGCACCATGCACACGAGATTCTATTTGAAATAACTCTCCGATTTTACCTGTTTGATATAAGTCTCGAATCACTAGAAAATCGGGATCCCATCGTCTATTTTGGTGCACCATGAAGACATTTCCCGTTGCTTTAGCAACAGCTAAAATCTCGTCCAGCTCTAGCACATTCATGGCAACTGGTTTTTCACAGATGACTTGTTTTCCGGCGCGTAATGCGGCAATAGCAATGGCTTTATGAGAATCATTTGGTGTCGCAATTAGCACCGCTTCTACATCATCATCAGATAGTACAAGATCTAGACTATCATAAACCTTAAGTCCAGTTTCACGTGCCTTGTCTTGTGCGGTTTGAGAGATGTCATAAACGCCTATGACGTTAATATAGTTTTCGGGCATCAACTCTTTTTTATGATAACTTCCCATACCACCGTAGCCGATGATTACAAAATTAATGGCTGTCATTATCCTACCTCTTATTTCATTTACATAATGTATTGGTGAACTTAAGGACTAACAAAGTGACTTGCTATCCCTTCAGTCTTGTTAGTCATATCGTGTACAGATAACAGCCCAGCTAGCTATCCCTAAAGTATGACTTATAGCCACCACGGACTAGCTGGTTGCTCATGAATCATAACTGAACGTAAGTTTGTGATCGCACGATTTAATCCCTCATCTATAGACATAATTGGATCTTCATGCTCGATACTCAGCACATAGTCATACCCATAGATACGTAACGCTGACACAATATCAGACCAGACTTTAAGATCATGACCACAGCCTACAGAGCGAAAAGTCCATGCACGCGTTGCAACATTATCATACGGCTGCATATCCGTTAAGCCATGCATATTAATGTTATCTTGATCTAAATAAGTATCCTTAGCATGAAAATGGTGAATGGCATTTTTAGACCCTAATATCTTAATGGCTGCGACAGGATCAATCCCTTGCCACCATAAGTGACTTGGATCGAGATTACAACCAATTGCATCTCCAGCTGCATCTCGTAACCTTAGCATCGTATAAGGCGTATGCGCTAAAAAGCCACCATGGAGTTCAATCCCAATTTTTACACCAGCAGCAGTTGCATCCGTGTTAATATTTTTCCAATAAGGAATCAATTTTTTATCCCACTGATAGTTATAAGCGTCATCATATTCTGTAGGCCAAGGTAATACCGGCCAGTTAACATGCGTATCTGTTGCATTCCCACCTGCGACACCTGAAAACCCATTGACTACTGGTACGTTCATTAAACTAGCTAATTTAATCGTTTTTTGTAAAAGTTCATCTGCCTCTTTAGCAACATCTGCTTTTGGAGAAATTGGATTATGATGACATGACAAAGCTGAAATCTCAAGATTTTTATCTGATAGTTTTGCCAAGTATTCACGGCGTGCATCAGTAGAGGCTAATAATTTATCAATATCTAGGTGAGCATCACCAGGACTACCGCCTGTCCCAATCTCTACCGTTTCTAATCCTTTTTTTGCAACGACGTCAATCATATCTTCAAAAGATAAATTGTTAAATAATGGTGTAAATACGCCTAATTTCATGCCTTAATCTCCTTTTTTTCAAAATGACCATAACTAGGATAAGCATTACCTGTTGGTGCACAAAATGTTACAGCATTTTTGATAATTTTTTGCACCTGCTTGTCATAGTAACTCGGATAAGTTTCATGTCCTGGTTGGAAATAAAAGAGTTTACCATTCCCACGTTTATAGACACAGCCACTTCGAAAAACTTCACCACCAGGATACCAACTTACCAAGACTAACTCGTCTGGCGCTGGAATATCAAAATGTTCCCCATACATCTCTTCCATCTCAAGATCGATATACTCACCTATTCCTTTTGTGATGGGATGCCCTGGATTAACGTTCCAAATCCGACAAGGCTGTTCATCTTCGCGCCATTTGAGATCACAAGAGGTTCCCATAAGTTTCTTAAAGATTTTAGAGAAGTGACCAGAATGCAACACGATTAAGCCCATACCATCAAGCACGCGCTCATGTACACGTGAAACGATAGCATCCTCAACTTCATCATGAGCAATATGTCCCCACCAAAGTAGGACATCTGTATTCGCTAATACTGACTCAGTTAGGCCATGTTCAGCTTGAGCTAAAGTTGCTGTTGTTACCTCAAACTCATCCTGTAAAAATTCAGCTAACTGTCCATGTATACCATTTGGATACATCTCACTAACTTTAGGATCAATCAATTCATGTTTATACTCGTTCCAAATCGTCACTTTAATCATTTTCACGCTCCCATACTTATAGAAATACCGGTTGACCAGTAGCTGCTGACGCATAAATACCCTCTAGTATTTGTGTGACAACTAAAGCTTGTTCTGGTTTAACGAGTGGTTCTGTATCCTTTTCAATTGCTTGATAAAAACTTTCCGCTTCATTAAATGCTGGATCATCACCTGCACCATCATAAAAATCAACACCACCCGTTTCCAACTCTATTTTTTTCTCATAAAGTAAACCGTGATCTTCACCGTTCACAGATAACCCATTGTTCATATCTGCACCAGCTTTTGTGCCCATCAAAGTCGTTTTTGCTTCCTTAACGTCTAATGAATTGATTGCCCAACTAGATTCTAAGTAAATTGTTGCACCATTTTCCATGACAATAAAGCCAATAGCTGAGTCTTCAACTGTAAATTTTTCAGGGTCCCAAGGTCCCCAAGCATTAGCAGCATTTTTTGTTTTCGATAATTTATGATAGGCATTGCCTACAACATACTTCGGCTTGTAGTTATCCATCATCCAAAGTGTCAAATCTAATGCATGTGTGCCGATATCGATCAGTGGTCCACCACCTTGTGCCGCTTCATCAAGGAACACGCCCCAAGTTGGTACTGCACGACGCCGAATCGCGTGTGCTTTTGCTGTATAAATTTCACCAAGCTCTCCTGCTTCGCAGACTGTATGTAGATATTGGGAATCGGTTCTGAAACGATTTTGATAGCCGATTGTTAACTTTTTACCTGTTCGATTTGCAGCATCAATCATCGCTTTTGCTTCTTCAGAAGTTTTTGCCATTGGCTTTTCACACATGACATGATTACCAGCTTCTAGCGCTGCAATCGTAAGTGGTGCATGAGATGAATTTGGGGTTAAGACATGTACAACATCCAAGTCTAATTTTAATAACTCTTGATAATCTGTAAAAGTACTTGCATCTTTTGTCCCATAATCCACTTTTGCTTTTTCAGCACGATCTATCTCTAAATCACAAAAGGCAACTAATGCAACACCATCTAATTTTGAAAGTGCCGGTAAGTGTTTACCATTAGCAATACCACCACAGCCAATAATTCCTACTTTAAAAACCATTTTATCCTCCAATATCTATGTAAGCGTTTTATTTTTATATCTTTATTCTAATCAATTATTCGTCTCAATACTTCCCAAATCTTTAACTAAAAATTCCCAGATTTTGCGCTAAATCATATTAGGCTTTTAGCTTATATTTTTTAGCTTATATTTTTTAGCTAATTTTTTTTGGTATTGTAGTGGAGAAATCCCTTGCGATTTTTTAAACACATGATGAAAGGTTTTGACGCTGGAAAAACCTGATTTTTCAGCAACATCTATCATAGGTAATCTCTCTTGACTTAATATATATATCGCTTGATCCAATCGATAATCACTTAAAAATTGTATAAAAGTCTGCCCAATATGCTTTTTAAAGAATCGTGTAAAGTAATAGGGACTAAAGCCAACTAACTCACTGATTGTCTCAAGCGTGATATCCTCTTGAAAATGTGTTTCGATGTAATCAAATATTTGAGTCAACAAAATCAAATCCTCTTTATACTTGACTTCTGGATGTGTAACTATTTTCTTCTCACCGATTTCCTTTGGCAGTTCCTCAATAAATAAGCCAATAAGTTGCATCAGATAGCCGATTTGAAAGTAATTCACTGCAAGCGTCTCAGAATAAGTCGTCTCGAACAGTTTATCAAGTAACGCTCTTGTTTTGATGACCAACTCCTTTGGCCAATATTTGCTACAAATCTGACCTGTATCAAATAAATCAACTAATTGCGCCTGACTAACACCTAATATATGTTCATCAAAGCGAGATAAATCAAACTGATAAACATACCTTGCACTATCTGGTGAAGAGAGAAAAGCATGTGTTGTGCCACTAGGAAAAATGATAATCTCTGATTCAAGCAGTTCAATTATCTCATCTTGGTAAACGATATTCACACATCCTTTTGTGACATAAATAATCTCAACTTCTTTGTGAAAATGAGGAAAACTAGCTAATGTATTTTCGTTTTCAAACATTTTCAAATTCACTGGACTATCAAATTCTACTAACTCAATATACTTACTCATCTTCCCTCCTACTGTCGATAGTTAGTCAAATCTTGACGTGTAAAAGCTTACTCCATTAACTACGATCTACTAGAAAAGCATTGCGTAACTTTTATTTCACTGCACCATCTGCCATTCCTTTTATAATTTGTTTTTGCAAGAAGATAAAGAGAATGATAACCGGAATAACTGTAATTAACACGGCTGGGAACATCAAGTCCCAAGGCACTGAGTACGGACCGTCTTTCATTTTCGCGTAATACAACGCTAAAGTAAGTGTTTTATTTTCTGAATCACCTAAGACGAGAAAAGGTAGTAGATAGTCGTTCCACACCCACATCGCATTCAAAATAATGACTGTCACAGTTGTTGGTTTAACCAGTGGCATCACAATTTTGAAATAAACTTGGAAAACATTGGCACCATCTATAATCGCTGCCTCTTCTAAAGATGCTGGTACACTTTTCATAAACCCATGATATAAGAAAGTTGACATGGCTAATCCAAATCCACCATACATAATAATTAAGCCTGATACGTTTTTTAATCCCATATTTTCAAATATTGAAATTAATGGATACATAACAGCTTGGAAAGGAATCAACATTGAAGCTGTAAACACCAACAAAATGATTATGGCAAGTTTACTCTTAACTCTGACCATCATCCAAGCAGCACTTGATGACAATAAAACGATAAAGCTGACAGCCACTACTGTAATCACTACAGTTAACAGAAAAGATGGTAACAAATTAATTTCAGTCATCGCATGTGAAATATATTTGAACGTGATCTCTTTTGGTAAAGCCAAAGGAGAATCTACAATCTCAGACTGTGATTTAAAGGAGTTCATTAACATGAACGCGACTGGAAAAATAGTGACAAATCCCATGATCAATAGCACAAGAAACATGACCACTTTTCCTATTTTTTGACCTACTGTTTCTACTGAATGGTTCATTGCATCTCCACCTCTTTACCTTTCAAAATAACAGTTTGTGTTATTGAAATTGCTGCAATCACAAGGAAGAATATGACTGCCTCAGCCTGTGCAATACCGTAGTTACCATTTGTATCACTTGTGACCTTTAATACTTGAGCCGCTAACATCCTGTAGCCTTGTGGGGCATTATTCGTTAAGGCGATATTTTGATCTAATAGCATAAAACATCTAGACAATACTAAGAAGAAAACAATTGTGAAACTAGGCATTAACATAGGTATGGTAATCTTGAAAAATTTCTGAAAAGCATTGGCACCATCTATTGATGCTGCTTCATAATAGTCATCTGAAATATTGGCAAGTCCTGTCGTATAGATGATCATCATATATCCTGACATTTGCCACACAGCCATAATCAAGATGGCAAATAGCAATTTATTAGGATCTTTATCCGTCATATAAGTCAAAAATTTAATAGGAATTAACCCTTCTTTGCCAAACAAAACTTTTGTGAAGATATTATTGAAAATAAAGAGCCAGATAAATCCTAGTGATAAGCCACCCAATAAATTAGGGAGAAAGAAAGTTGCTCGAAAAATACCTACAGCTTTTCCAATTGCATTGACTAACAGTGCTTGTGCCAGTGCGACGACATTAACAGCTATTACTGCAAGTACTGTGAACTTAACAGAGAAAAAGAAGGCTGATCTAAAAGACTCTTGTTTGAAAGCTGCAATATAGTTTTTCAACCCCAGAAATGCTTCAAAAGGATTGGTCGTGCGGCCATTGGGTCCTAGGAAGAATGACCCACGCCACCCCGTAAAGGAGTAAAAAATACCAATCACAAAAGGAATTAACACAACAATCAAGAATACTGCGACAGCCGGTAATACAAATGGAAAAAACCATTTTCTATATAATTTTGACATAAATTTTACCTCATATAATTGACCCACTTGAAACGCTAGATTTTTACCTAACAGATTATCTTAGATTTAAAATTGTATAACATACAATTTTTACGCTTACTTGTAGGTGCATGATGATTGAGCATAATATCAGTCACAACATCTACCCAACATATGTTTAGAATTTAATACCCGTATTGCGTTTACAATACGGGTATTAAATGACAGTTAGAGATGTGTACATAAGACAAGTTCAAAAACGGTCTTAATCTGTTTTGACTGATACACTTGTCGCTATTGTTATACAAATTAGTTTGACAACAAACCAATTTTGACATGTGAACAATTAACAAAAGTGCGCAATCTAACTTAAATGCCCTTTTTTGAAACGTGCCTAATTACTGACCACTCTGTTCTTTAAAATCTACCCAAGTCTTAACTGATTTATTGACATAATTATCATAATCTTTATCAGTCCAAGTTTCTTTAGTCATATAATTTTTCTTCAAATAATCACCAATCGTATCATTAAATGATCCTGGTGTCCCATCAAATGTATTGGCAAGAGTAGGACCAGCGGCTACGTATGAAGCAATCGCATTATTAAGTTTGTTTGGAGATGTTGTATCTTTCAAGTCATTATACATAATGAAGCCTGCTTCATCTTTAAGGAATTTTTTACCTCGTTCAGATGTATAAAGCCAAACAATGAAATCAGCTGCAATTTTCTGTTGTTTTTTACTAACTTGTTTATTAATAATAAAGTAGTTAGGTACAAATGCTGGGATTGTGGTATTAAATAGTTTAGCATCACGACCTGCAACCTTTATATCACCATCTTGAACTGGCCATTTAACTGGTATAAGATCCATAGTATTGATAATACTTTTATCTAATTTCAATAAGTTTGGATAGATCCAATTCCCTTGTTTAAGAAATAACCCTTTATGTGCAACGAAGTTAGCAAGCGACGCATCATAACTTCCTGTCGCACTATCGATAAAGTCAGGGCCACGTTTTACAGGGCCATTTTTTCCTGCTATGTAAGAATATTCAAAATCAAGACCTTTGATTTCTGCTTTAAGCGCTGCTTTAGCATCTTTGATGCCCTCATCTTTTTTCGCATAATACGCTTCTGATACATTCTTAAATACTGCATTTAATGGGAAAGATACCCAGTGGTTTTGATAAGTCCAAAGTTCAGCTCCTGACTCTACAAATACACCGTTTAACTCTTTAGCTAAACCTTTTTTCTCTGATGCGAATGTGTAAGGATGGCCATTAACTGTCACAGTTGATACCGTTCCATTTTTGATATAGGCATCAACAGCTTTAACAAATGCTTGCCATGATTCATAGTTTGTTTCTGCTTTAAGATCAGCTACCAAAGCATCTGTATCGCCTTCAAACAAATCTTTTAGCACATTTTTATCAACTTGATAGCCGTACCCCTCAATATTATATGGGATACCAAAATTTTCACCATTTTTTGCTGTCAATCGTTGCGCTTCAGGAACTTCATCTGCTAATTTTTTCAATTTTGAATTATCAACTTTATTGATATCCTGCATGTAATCACCAGAATCTGGTCCCCAGTTTGTCAAAGTACCTGAAGAGAAAATTGTTGGCGGCGTTTTGGAATTAAACTCAGTTGTTTGCACTTCATTTCCATTAGTTGTCCCTACAGATAGTGTGTAAGTCTTGACTTTGATGTTATGTTCTTTACCATACTCTTCAACAACTTTTTTTAGTGGATCAGCGATTTCACCTTTACCATTAAATACATATAGAAAATCATCTCCACTACCACTACCTTTAGAACTAGCATTGCCACAGCCAGCTAACGTTGCTACAGCTGTTACTGTCACTAAACCTAGACCTAACTTTTGCCACTTCTTCATCCTATACCTCCTAGCATACGTGAAACTAGTCATTATGATAATACAACACATAAATATGCTAATCGTTTTCATAAAATATATCAATTAATGTAAAATATGACTTAACATTTCATGTGGTTGTATGACACAATGTTTAGCATCAACTCCCAAAAACAGCTATATTACGGCACTCCCTCCCAAAAAGCAAACGCTTTCATTTCTTTATACTTGAATTCTACTACACTTTTTTTAGTATGTCAACCCTTTTCATATTATGCTGTTTCATATGAAAATATAAGTCATGCCAAGGGTTTAAGAGCTTTTTTACTCATCGAACTCTTATTTATTTATTTTTATAAATTAAGTTATATTTAAATATGAAAATTTTGTTTTTTTTTTGATAAATCTGACTATTATTTATCAGGTTGTACCTCTAATGACTAACTTTGTCGTGAGTTCTGGAGCTTGTGGTAGTGATTTATGTTCTATATGTGAAATCATAACCTCAGCCACATATCGTCCCATTTCTTTGATAGGCTGTCTAACTGTCGTCAAACCTGGATACATCACTTCTGCCGTAGGCTGATCATCAAACCCGATGATGGCAAATTGATCAGGTACTCTGATATTTAAGACGTGACACTGACTTAAAATACCTGAAGCAACTTCATCACTGATCACCAAAATTGCATCAGGTCTGTTGTCTCCTAATGCTAACATGTCTATTAATGTACTTCTACCGTCAGTTACAGAAAGCCTGCTCAAAAACAAATGAGCTAAATCCATCTCAATATTGAATTCTTTTAACGCTTGCAAATAACCTAAAAACCTTGAATCATTGTGAATTCTACTTTGTTTATTACCTGAGACATACGCAATTTTTTTATAGCCTTTAGCTAGTAAATAATAAGCAGCTTCATAAGTTGCTTTTTTTTCATCAATTCGGATAACAGGTATGTTTTGATCGCCAAGATATCGATTGCACACAACAATCTTACCTTGTTCGATGAGCTTTAACACTTCTGGACTATCATCATCCAAACTTGTCATAATTAACCCATCTAGTTGATGTTTCTTTAGCATTTCTATAAATTTTTTTTCACGACCAGCTTCTTCCAAAGTTTGTAAAACAACAATTTGATAGCCTGCTTGAAAAGCCGTTTTGTCAATTGCATCTACCAGATGCGTGAAAAATGGATTCGTAATAAATGAAATAATCACTCCGATTAATTTGGTGCGCTTACCACGAAGTTGTTGTGCGACATTATTTGGATAATAATCCAACTCTCTCATCGCATCAAAAATTTTCTTTTTCGCTTTATCAGATACATACGGATGATCATTAATCGCTCTAGAAATAGTTGTGATAGAATAACCCGTTTTTTTTGCTACATCACTTATTTTTGTCATATTATCTCCTCATCATCTATGTTTATTTTAGAGTTACACGATTAGACTGAATCAAGTTAATGAGTTGCGTTTCAAGGAAATAATAAAAAATAAGCAATAAGTGTTAAGCTAGTCAAATCAACCTATTTCTCATATTTTTATTGCCACTCACCCGTGACTAATTTCTCTACCGCCAAGGCAACTCCATTCTCAATGTTACTAAGGGTTGTATAGCTAGCAATAGCTTTCACATCCGCCTCAGCATTTCCCATCGCAATACCAACACCTGCTGCGTTAATCATACTGACATCATTAAAGTTATCTCCTAATGCTGCAACAGCAGTTAAGGGAATACCCAATTTATCAGCCACTTTTGTGAGTGCTTGACCTTTTTTCGCATCACAATGATTTACCTCTATATTGTTAGCACCAGAGGAGGTAATACTCAATCCTGAAATCTTCAATAACTCTGCTTTCGCTGATAACAAACTAGGGGTATCAATATTTGCCATTACAAATACTTTTAAAATCATTAGGGAAGTATTTGCCAAAACCTCATCAAAATTTGCAACATCATGTATGGGTAATGTTGTCATGTGTGCTTTAGCAATATCAAGTGCTTGTGCTTCTGATAATGTCGGAGATGTACTTTTTAACCACTGAGCAACAGTTGTTAATCTTGCCTCACTATTTTCTGTAAACCCGCCTTGATCGGTAAATAATTCAAAATACAGTTGATGACGACGTAAAATAGCTACCACTTGCCTTAATCCGTCTCTTTCAATCCCTACAGTACTGATATTTTGTCCATCCTCATCAAATATCTGTGCACCGTTTGACGTGATGAATTGACACGTAATCCCTGCGGCGTTTAAAATAGGCATCGCTTCTTCGATAGATCTCCCAGTCGCAACCATAAACTTTATACCTGCTGCTTGCGCTTTTTTGATCTCTGCGATATTTTCTTTAGAAATTTCCATCTTTTCGTTCAGGAGTGTCCCATCCATATCTGATGCAATAAGTTGAATCATGTTTTTCCTTTCATACTGCGGTGAAGCTATCACCTAGTGCTAATCGTTACGTTATTATTTTATTATGGTATTACCAAACATCACTAACGCTTATTTACTTAAGCGCTTTCTTATATAATTTCTCTCGCATTATACCATATTTTTGCTATTTTTTGGTAAAATTGACTTATGAAGAAATATGAAATCATTCTCCATGACTTGGAAAATAAAATAAAGAACAATACCTTTAAGGTTAATGAGCTTTTGCCAAGTGAACATGATCTTTCCAAAAAGTATAAGTCAAGCAGGGCAACCGTACGCCAGGCTTTAAATATACTAGAAGAAAACGGATTTATACAAAAACAGAAAGGACGTGGTTCAGTTGTTATTGCTTCGAGTAAGCTAAAGTTTCCCATTTCAGGATTAACAAGTTATAAAGAGTTACAAACCTCATTGGGGTTTGAAAGTGTCACTAGTGTGGTGACGTTTGAGACGGTGCTTGTTGATAGTGAGTTATCAGCTACAACTTTATTTCCTATAGGCACTAAAGTTTGGCATATACTACGAACTAGAAAAATAGATGGGGTGTCGGTCGTACTAGACCGTGATTTTATCAAATATGATATCGCCCCAAATATGAAACGTAAGGATGTCGCTGACTCACTCTATCATTATCTTGAGACCAAGCGCAATATCGATATCGCCTTCGCTCAAAAAGAAATTACGATTGATTTCGTTACTGAAGCTGACACGCAACTCCTAGACTTAGATCCCTTAGATCGTCACATCGTTAGTGTAAAAAGCCATGTCTTTTTACAAGATGCCAGTTTATTCCAATATACTGACAGTCATCACCAAGTAGACAAATTTCAATTTACTGAATTTGCAAGACGTCAAAAACGCTGACTTTTTCGTTTGTTTTCTCACTTTTTTTATCTTTTTCGTGCAAATCCTTTGCAATCGCTTTCTTTTTAGATTATAATAAAGGTGTTAAAACATTCATTATTTCAGCATTAGCAATCCGTTATTCAGTCACTCTATACCGGATTGTCAAAAAAGAAAAGGACATTTAATACCTATGAAAACTGTAATTATCGGTTCAAATCATGCAGGGATCGCTGCTGCAAATACGCTTTTAGATAACTATCCTGATCAGGAAGTTGTCCTGATTGACCGCAATACTAACTTGAGCTACCTAGGCTGTGGTACTGCACTTTGGGTAGGTCGCCAAATCGATGGTTACGAGGGATTATTCTACACAAATAAAGAAGATTTCATCAAACGTGGCGCTAAAATTCATATGTTATCAACTGTAACAAATATTGATTTTGATGGCAAAGTTGTACATTTTGATAATGAATCTGGTGAATCAGTATCAGAAAGCTACGACAAATTAGTGCTTGCTACTGGTAGTAAACCTATCGTGCCAAATATCCCTGGTAAAGATTTAGATGGCATCCACTTCTTGAAACTTTTCCAAGAAGGGCAAGCTGTTGATAAAGACATCTCATCTGAAGCTGTTAAAACAGTAGCAGTTATCGGTGCTGGTTATATCGGTGTTGAGATTGCTGAAGCTGCTAAACGTCGTGGCAAAAATGTACTCTTGTTTGATGCAATGCCAACTTCACTTGCTTCTTACTATGATCCTGAGTTTACAAAACATATGGATAAAAACCTTGAAGAAAACGGAGTTGAGCTGCACTTTGGTGAATTAGCAACTGAATATAAAGCAGACGATAACGGTCGTGTTAACCAATTAGTGACTGATAAAGCAGCTTATGATGTTGATATGGTTATCAATGCAATTGGATTTACTGCTAATTCAGATCTTGGTAGTGAACATTTAGAAACATTTAGAAATGGTGCTTATCTTGTTGATAATCATCAAAAAACAAGTGACGATAGCGTTTACGCTGTAGGTGACTGTGCCACGATTTACTCAAACGCACTTGAAGCGACTACTTATATCGCACTTGCAACTAATGCTGTTCGTAGCGGTATCGTTGCTGGTCATAACATTGGTGGTACAGTACTAGATTCTATCGGCGTACAAGGTAGTAACGGTATCTCTATCTTTGGCTTCAACATGGTTTCTACTGGTCTATCTGTTGCTGCTGCTGCAAAAAATAATATCGACGTTGAATACACTGATTTCGAAGACTTACAAAAACCTGCTTTCATCAAAGAAAACGGTTCTGTTAAAATTCGTATCGTTTATGAAAAATCAACTCGTCGCATCGTTGGTGCACAATTAGCATCTACTGAAGATATTGCAGCAAATATCCATATGTTCAGTCTTGCCATTCAAGAACATGTAACGATTGATAAATTGAAATTGCTAGATATCTTCTTCTTGCCACATTTCAACCAACCTTATAACTACATTACAATGGCTGCATTAAAAGCTAAATAATATGAAAAAGCATCTGGATTATATCAAATCCAGATGCTTTTTTATGCGTCATTCATCAACTCACATGGTGTCATGACTCATCTTATCACGGCTTAGAGGTCACAAAAGAAACGTTCTCCACCTTTAAACGTAACCAGTTGGGTAATCCCTTGTGCTTTTAACCAGTCTTTTAACTCATCAAATGCCAATTGGTAATGTGCCAATTTGTGACCATCAGAACCCAAAGTAAACAAGGTCCCTCCCAGTCTTTGGACCAGTTCAATTGCATAGGCATACAAGGGTAAATGATGATATAAATGTGTTGATTTAGCATTGATTTCAAATGCTAAATTTGCTGCAATCATTTTCTCAAATATAGCCAATAACTGCGCTTCATATTTTTCCAGATCCTTTCGTGTCACATCAAATAAGCGAATACCATAGTCAAAATGAGCTAAGACATGTGCTTGCAGCTCATCATTACGATCGATCGCATAGCTTAGCTTTTCTAAGTATTGACTAAATATCAGATCAAAGTTCATATCAGCAACAAACTCATCTAAATAATCAAACTCACCATTATGATGGACAGATAACAATTTTAAATCATAAGTCTTATCTGCTAAGTAGTCTAAAATCTCACGCTCTTGTGGTTGATAATAACCGATTTCAATCCCTTTTAAAATCCGATTATCAAACTGTCTGTTAAGTCGTTCAATTTCAGTAGCGTACTCTTGGTAATTAGGTGCATCAGTCTGACCTGTCACTGGGTTTGCGACATCAAAATGTTCCGTTGTCACGACATATCCGCTCGAGTTTTCCAGGTAATCTATAAAATTAGCTTCAGAGTCATAAGAAAAATGTGTATGCAAGTGTTGATCATAATAGTGTGTCATCTTTTTTTCCTTTCAAGAAAAACCTACAGGTGTAGGCTTTTTCTATTATCTAATTTCAGCACCAGATGCCAAGATATTTTTAGTAATCTTAGCCACGGCAGCTGTAATCTCATCATCAGTTAATTGTTTATCAGCTGATTGGAAAGTTAATGTATAGGCTAAAGATTTTTTATCTGAGGCAACATTTTCTCCTGTGTAAACATCAAAGAGATCTGCTTTAATCAACGTTTTCACCTTGCTACCTTGAATTAAATCTAAGATATCTTGGTTAGTCGTCGTACGATCAACTAAAAGCGCGATATCACGTTTAGATGCTTGGAATTTAGGAATATCAGTGAAGATAACTTGTTCTGGTTGTTTAAGCAACAAGGCAGTTAAATCAAGATTCGCAACGTAAGTTTCAAAAATATCATAGCTTTTAGCAATAACTGGATGCACTTGACCTACAAACCCAACTTCAGTCTCACCGATCAAGATACGTGCAGTACGACCTGGATGTAGCTCAACAATAGAGTCGTCAGCTTCAAAACGAACCTGTTCAAATTTAAGCAATAAGGCCTCAATTATCCCTTTAATCGCATAAAAATCATAGTCTTTACCAGTTAATGCAAAGGCAACTTGTGGTAATTCTGTCGGACGTTTGTCAGTTTCATTACCAAGTGTCGCAAATACTTTACCAACTTCATAAAGTGCTAGACGATCGTTACCTCGTGCAAGATTATAGCTAACAATATCTAATAACCCACTGATGAGATTAACGCGTAATGTACTGCGCTCTTCACTCATCGGCATCGCTAGAGCTGTCAACTGCTTCACTGGTAATTTTGTAAACTGAACAGCTTTTTCAGCTGTTGTCAGTGAATACGAGATCACTTCTGATAGACCAGCACCTTCTAATGTCGTCCGAACTTCACGAGAAAGACGTTGTGCCGGTGTTAATTCCCCGATTGTGTTACCAGCTTGCGGTAATGTGTTAGGGATATTATCATACCCATAGATACGGGCAACTTCTTCTATCAAATCTGCTTCAATCGAAATATCCCAACGACGTGGTGGCACAGTCACAGCAAGTTGATCGCCAGTAACAGCAGTCGTGAAACCTAATCTATCAAAAATACTGATGATAGCTGCTGTATCAAGTGATAAACCAAGTGATCGATTCAGTTTATCTACTGTAATAGATACCGTCACATCTTTAGCAGTAAAGTCATTATTAGCTACAATTCCTTGTGTCAAAGTACCGCCAGCCAGTTCAACAATCATGGCTGCAGCATAATCTAAGGCATTTGTCACATCTGCTTGGTTAATCCCTTTTTCAAATCTGGCACTTGACTCAGAACGCAAGTTAAATTTTTGAGACGTTTTACGAATAGTTGTCCCATCAAAAATCGCAGCTTCTAAAGCAATCGTTGTTGTTTTAGCTGATACTTCTGTATCTTTATCACCCATGACACCAGCAAGTGCGACAGGTTTCCCAGCGACTGTGATGATCGTATCCTCTTTTGACAATTTACGATCAACACCGTCTAAAGTTGTTACTGTTTCATCGTCTTTAGCCTGACGTACGACAACTGCTTTATCTTCGAATTTAGCATAGTCAAACGCATGTAGTGGTTGGCCAAAATACATGAGCACAAAATTAGTCACATCTACGATATTATTGATTGGGCGAATACCTTCGCTCATCAAACGATTTTGTAACCATTGTGGACTTGGGGCCACTGCCACATTTTCAATCACGCGCATCGTATACGTGCTCACTCTATCTGACTCAACTGTAACAGAAACCTTATCACTTGTCTTCACATCAGATTCAGTCAGTACTTTTTCATCAAAGTGTACTGTTTTGCCTTCATAGATGGCAGCAACTTCATGTGCGACACCACGCATCGATAAAGCATCCGCACGGTTTGGTGTGATAGATAACTCTAACACCTCATCATGCATCTCTAAGTAGTCAAAGATCTCATCACCACTGACTGCATCATTTGGTAAATAATAGATACCTTCTGCATACTCTTTTGGTACGATGTTTTCAGGAAACCCAATCTCTTGAAGACTACAAATCATCCCTAGACTTTCAACACCGCGGATTTTACCCTTTTTGATTTTATAATTGCCAGCAATTCTTGCACCTGGTAAGGCAACAATCACTTTGATACCTGCTTTGATATTTGGTGCGCCACAAACGATTTGTGTTGGTAGCTCTTCTCCAACATTTACTTGACAGATATTCAGATGTGTCTCTGGAATCGCTTCGGTAGATAAGACTTCGCCTACAACTAGCTTAGAGAGGCCTTCAGAGCGGACCTCAACCCCTTCAACTTCGATCCCACTCGTCGACATCTTTTCTGATAAGTCATGAGCTGGCACATCGATATCGACTAATTCTTTTAACCAATTATATGATACTTGCATTTTTTCTCCTTAACCAATGAACTGCTCAGATAGACGTGCATCACCTAGATAGAATCCACGTATATCATTAATACCGTATCGTAACATGGCAATACGCTCTTGTCCTAATCCGAAAGCAAATCCTGAATATTTTTTACTATCGATTCCTGCCATCTCAAGTACATTTGGATGGACCATACCAGCACCTAGTACTTCAATCCAACCAGTTAATTTACAAACATTACACCCTTTACCACCACATTTGAAACATGAGATGTCAGCTTCTACTGAGGGTTCTGTAAATGGGAAATAGCTAGGACGCAAGCGAATTTTACGATCAGCACCAAACATTTTCTTCACAAGCAAATCAAGTGTCCCTTTTAAATCACTCATGGCGATATTTTCATCAATCACAAGACCTTCTATCTGATGGAATTGATGACTATGCGTTGCATCGTCAGTATCTCTACGATACACACGTCCTGGTGAGATCATTTTTAGTGGACCAGTTGAAAAATCATGCGCATCCATCGTTCTAGCTTGAACTGGACTTGTATGCGTTCTAAGCAAGATTTCTGGTGTGATATAAAAAGTATCTTGCATATCACGTGCTGGATGATCTTTAGGTAGATTCATGCGTTCAAAGTTATAGTAATCAGTTTCAACTTCATACCCATCTACGATTTGGTATCCCATACCTAAGAAGATATCTTCGATTTCTTCAGTCGTTTGTGTCAAAATATGACGATTGCCTTTTGCCACTTTAGTCCCTGGTAAGGTCACATCAAGTGTTTCATTAGCTAATTTTTGTGCAATGATCGCAGCTTCAATGACTGCTTTTTTATCTTCTAAAAGACTTGTAATCTCATCGCGCAGTTCGTTTGCCAAGGCACCAATTTTTGGTCGTTCTTCATTTGTTAAGTCTTTCATACCTTTTAAGATATCAGTTAACTGACCTTTCTTACCAAGTACAGAAACACGAAGTTCATTTAACGTCTTTTCATCTGCAATATCTGCTAATTTTTCAAGCGCTAGCTTTCGTAGTTCAGCTATTTTTTCTTGTAAGCTCATAATTCCCTTTCAATAAAAATACCACGGCATCACTTCCCATAAAGGAGCGAAAACCGCGGTACCATCCTAATTTCTAGACAATATGCCTAGCTTAATTATCATTATTTAATTGTTACCATGAAGTGAACTTCACAAACTTTCCCCTAAATGGCTTTCAGACACGACCATCTTCTCTGTTAAGTTATCAGTTTGCTACTCTTTTCAATATACCTAAAATCATACTAGAATTTCCGATCAATGTCAAGATATCAAAATCAAAAATCATTTCAAACAATCGATCGCATCACATCAAATTTCTAGCGCTTGTGCCAAATCTGCCAATAAATCCTCAGCATCTTCAATGCCACAAGATAGTCTAAACAGGGTATTGCTTACACCTTGTGCTGCACGTTCTTCATCACACAGGCAAGCATGTGACATGGTAGCTGGATGAGATAAGATAGACTCTACACCACCTAAACTAACTGCTAAGATAGGTAATGTCAGCTTTTCAAGAAAAACATCTATCTTATCTTCACTCACAAGTTCAAATGATAAAACCGCACCACCACTTTTAGCTTGTTGTTGATGTATCTCTGAACCAGTATGAGTCCTTAGCGTTGGATAATAAACTGTTTTAATATTTTTGTGTGTGCTTAAAAAGTCAGCGATTTGCTCAGCATTATTGATAGACTGCTTCATCCTAAGTCCTAGTGTCTTCATGCCACGTAAAGTCAACCACGCATCTTCTACACCTAAGATACCACCAAAGTTTTTCTGGAACAGTTGCAGTTTTTCATAGATGTCTTTATTATTTGTGGCGACTAACCCACCTAAGACATCACTGTGACCGTTGATAAACTTTGTAATACTTTCGACCACAATATCTACACCTAATTTTAAAGGCTGTTGATAAAGGGATGTCATAAAAGTATTATCTGCAACCACCAATAGATCATGTGCTTTTGCTAAGTCACAAACTTTTTTGATGTCTGTGACTTTTAAAAGTGGATTAGAAGGTGTTTCGATGTAGATCATCTTTGTTTCAGGTGTGATCTCTTTTTCAATTTTTTCAATAGATGACATATCTACAAAAGAAACATCTATCCCATATTGAGGTAAAACACACGTCGAAAATTGGCATGTCCCACCATAAACTTCTATTGGTAAAATAATATGATCACCAGATTTTAGCAACATCAAAACGTTAGAGATGGCTGCCATGCCAGATGCATAAGATAAGGCATAAGTTGAGTCTTCTAAACTACAAAAAGCCTTCTCCAACGCTTCAATCGTCGGATTACCAAAACGTGTATAGGTAAAGTCTTGATCCGGATCTGATAAGTGTTGTTGACTAAAAGTCGACGTTTGATACTTTGGAATAGATGAGGCACCAGTATAAGGATCAACAACTGGATAATCATGTAATAATTTTGTATTTATGCCCATTACTTTAACCCTCTTTGATAACTCTTTTTTGATAAGCGCATACGGATACCGCTCATTCATTAGCGCTTTGTTTAGCTTGTTTGCTAAGTTCTAGTGTCATCACAACAGCTGGCATGATAATATAGCCAATCGCCATGGCAAGGATCGCAAATAGGTTAAGACTTCGTCCACCATGCACGTTAATCAGTGTAAACATGCCCAGCCAATCAAACTTAGCTAAAAGCACAGCTGTCAACACTAGCCCAATACAAGGAATAATCACATCAGTTACGATATTCTTTTGCACATTATCCAGTACTTTTTCTTTATTTTTATTATAAAAGAACATCATGACAGCTAATGGTACGATTAGAAACTGGATAAATCTCGAGATTGAACTGATGACCATGATGCTAGTCATAGTATAATTAAATGCCATGGGAATTAAGATTGCAATCACTGCCGTGATAATAAATGCTCTTAAAGGAAAATCTTGTTTTGTTCTTTTCTTAAACCATGGAGATAGTTGTTTTTCAATTGAGATGGCTTCTAACGCACGTGGTGTATTAAAAGAATAGGCCACATTGATCCCAAACATCGAAATTAAAGCCCCATATAAAATCAAATTCTTAATCAGTGGTTGACTAAATACCGCAACTAAAGCAATCACTTGTTTGCTTAAGATCAATGATTTTGGATCAATCATCATCGATACTGTAACGATTAAGATATAAATAATCGCAATAATCAAGATAGCCAAAGGAATTGCTCTTGGCAAGTTTTTTTCTGGTTTTTCCATATCACCAGCACCACTTGCGACTGTTTCAAATCCTGCAAAAGCATAAAAGGCTGCGATAGTTGACATGACAAAGATGGATGATGTCATTTTTGGAATCAAAGGTGCACCACTTGCATTTTTCAAGTTATTGATGTCAGCAAAGTGGTTTGTCTTGGTTGAGATGACAATAAAGATTCCTATCAAGATCAGGAAGATTAATACTGATAGTTTGGCAATGGTTGCCGTGTTATTAATAATTTTAAAGACCTTAGGTCCTAAAAGATTAATGACTAGCATGACCAACATAAAAAGCACAAAGCCAATACTTACATCCATAAAATTCCCACTATCAAACCCAAATAAGGTCAAGAGAATCTTAACAACCCCTGTAGCCAAAACACCCCAAGAAATACAGGTTGCAAAGTAGCGTGTTAGGCCAATATAAAAGCCAATCTTACTGCCAAAGGCTGCTTTAGCGTAGACATAAGCTGCACCACTTTTTGATACATACTTTGAAGCTGAGGCAAACGTAACCGCAAGAACAGATGCAAATATAGCAGCACAAAAATAAATAAGAGGTGTCTTACTTCCTGCTTTAGCAACGACGGCACCAGGAGATAGGAAAATTCCAGAGCCGATAATTGAGTTAATGGTTAACAATACAATTGACCAAAAGCCAATTTTCTTAGTCATCTTTAGTTCCCTTCTGCTTGGCGTATTAAGGCCTTGAAAATCAGATTCATACTTGATACTGACTTATGCAACATTTCTGGATGCCATTGCACACCCATTAAAAAAGGGTAAGTTTTAGATTCAATCGCTTCGACTACACCGTCTTTTGCTATTGCACTTACCTTAAATTCTTCAGCTACCTTATTCATGACCTGGTGATGAAATGAATTCACAAGAATGTCTTCACTGCCTATGATAGATTTCAACTTAGATCCCTCAACTAGCTCTATTGAGTGAGTGACTTGCGCAGCACTATGAGACTGCCAATGTTTTAATGTTTTTTCAGATCGATAACTTAAATCTTGATACAAATTCCCACCATGACACACATTGATCAATTGCGCACCCCAGCAAATACCCAAGATCGGTACTGTTTTTGCTTTAGCAAGCTTTAAAACCTCAGACTCAAATCGATCTCTCTCTGGAAATAAATCACCTAATTTTTGCTCAGGCTCTTGATTATATTTGAGAGGTGTTATATCATTTCCCCCTGTTAAAATTAAGCCATCAATCATTGCAACTTGTTGTTCAATGACGGCTAAACTGGTATTCAGAGGAATAATGAGTGGTACGCCTCCATTTTGTACAACTGAGCTAATATAATCCTCATTTGCATATACACGACGATAACCAGGAAACATCCCTCCCTCATCAACTATGACACCTGAGGTGATGCCAATAATCGGTTTTGACATTTCAAAGTTCCTTTCTATAATACAGACGTATATAATGTTATCCTTTTATGGCCCATTTTTCAAGTATTTTCTGTAAATTAATGTAAATTATAATCATATTTAATCGTCTACACATAAATGATGTATCTAGTAGCTTTTTTACGACAACGACGACCAAACACGTCACCAAAAGTTTGCCCCTCACATACGAGATAAAGCTAATGTAAACCATATCAAAAAAAGCCTAATGATGTATTAGACTTTTATAAACTAGTTTATGATGGTTCTGATTGGTCTTTTTGTGATAACTTATCTAGCATATCTATCAATACCAAGAGTTTATCTGATAGGACTGCATTTCTTAAATAAGCATATTGGACATAAAATGACACTTTATCTTCACTAGCCAGAGGGATTTTGACTAACCCTTTCATGTCTTGAAAAGGTAGAAAATCGGTCATGAGTGTGATCCCTACATTTGACTTAACCATCTGTCCAATCGTATGGGCATCAGAAAAGCGAAATAGTATACGAGCTTTTTTTCTATATTTGTCACTTAAATTTTGAAAAGCTTTTGTATGCACAAAGTCATTTTCTAGTAATACAAATGGATAATCTAACGCTTCTTCAAATGAGATCTCTTTTTTTTGTGCTAACGGATTTTCTTTGGCTACAAAAATATAAAAATCACGTTGATATAATTGTTTTACTGTTAAATTAGGGTGTACTAAAGGCGTTACACTACCGATCAAACTAAACTCTAATTGCCCCGATAATAACTTAAGTAATAGTGCTTTTGACCCTCCAGAAACCAACTCAAAACTTGAAATCAGCTCTACTGCACCTTCTTCTGTCAACAATCCAGGCAAGATTCTTGCACGAATCATGGGTGGGAACCCAACATATACTTGATCTTGTCTGGCGTGTTCTATCGCCCGTTGTAGGACTGTGAATTCATATAATATATGTCTCACATACGTTTTTAATATTTCTCCTTCTTTTGTCAGAACGACAAATCGATGAGACGGATCTTTTTTTATTAAATCACAGTCATAATATGCCTCAAGTCGTTTCATGGCATGACTAATCGTTGGTTGGCTGACACCAAATTGATGAGCAACTTGTGTAAATGACAATACCTCTCCTAATGCATGAAAAAACTCAAAATCTCTTAAATTCATATACGCCACTTCCTTTTCCATTATTTTAGCACATTCATCAGCGAATTTGTTATTCTCAAAAGTTATCATAACTGACAAAATTGACTATAAGTACTTATAAGGTATAGACTATAGGGTGTAAAGAAGTCAAAACAAATTATATTAATTGGAGGATGTACAAATGCGTGCACATGAAGTCTTAAACAACCCTTTTTTAAATAAAGGTACTGCTTTTACAGAAAGCGAACGACAAGAACTTGGTTTGATCGGTCTCTTACCCCCTCACGTTCAAACGATAGAAGAACAAGCAGAACAAACGTATCAACATTATCTAACAAAATCATCAGACTTGGAAAAACGTCATTTCTTGATGGAAATTTTCAATACTAACCGTACCTTGTTCTATTATTTGTTTAACCAACATATTGTAGAATTTAACCCAATCGTCTACGACCCAACAATCGCAGATACAATCGAAAATTATAGCCGTCTTTTTGTAGACACACAATATGCAGCCTACTTAGATATTAACCACCCTGAAAACATCGAAGCAACATTAAAAAATGCTGCTGGCGATCGTGATATTCGCTTAATTGTTGTCACTGATGCTGAAGGTATTCTTGGTATTGGAGACTGGGGAACACAAGGTGTTGATATCTCTGTCGGAAAATTAATGATCTATACAGCTGCAGCAGGAATAGACCCTAAATGCGTGTTACCTGTCGTGATTGATGCTGGAACAAATAGAGCAGAACTTTTAGAAGATGCATTGTACTTGGGTAATCACCAAAAACGTGTTTATGGTGATAGCTACTATGCCTTTGTCGACAAATTCGTCAATACTGCTGAGGAGATGTTCCCTAAATTGTATTTACACTGGGAAGACTTCGGTCGTTCAAATGCTGCAACGATTTTAGATAAATACAAAACAGTTATCCCAACATTTAACGATGATATCCAAGGAACAGGTATCGTTGTACTCGGTGGTATTTTTGGGTCACTTGATATCACAGGTGGCAAATTAACTGATCAAATCTACCTTTGCTACGGTGGGGGATCTGCTGGTGCAGGTATTTCTAATCGTGTCCATGCAGAAATGGTAAGTGAAGGCTTATCTGAAGAGGAAGCTTACAAACGTTTCTTTATGGTTGATAAACAAGGTCTCTTATTTGATGATATGGATGATTTAACACCTGCTCAAAAACCATTTGCTAAAAACCGTGCTGACTTTGCTAACGCAGGAGATATGACAAATCTACTTGATGTCATCAAAACAGTTAAGCCAACTATTTTAGTTGGTACTTCGACGCATGCAGGTGCATTTACTAAAGAAGTCGTTGAAGCAATGTGTGAAAATACAGAACGTCCTGTTATCTTCCCTATTTCAAATCCAACCAAAAAACTAGAAGCAACAGCTCAACAAGTCATTGAATGGTCAGACGGCAAAGCATTTGTCGCAACTGGTGTCCCTTCAGGTACTATTAGTTATAAAGGTGTTGAATATCAAATTGGTCAAGCAAATAATGCCCTTATCTACCCAGGATTGGGCCTTGGGATGTTAGCATCAGAAGCATCATTACTTACTGACGAAATGATTGGTGCAGCAGCACATTCACTCAGTGGTATGGTTGATTTAGCACAACCTGGTGCACCAGTCTTACCACCATTCCAATACGTTGCAGACGTTTCTATCAAAGTTGCTGAAGCTGTAGCTAAGACTGCACAAGCACAAGGTCTCGCTAAAGCGTCAGAAACTGATATGGCTAAAGCAGTTAGAGCGCTCAAATGGTATCCAGAATATTAAGAGGCGTAATCACACATGAAAAAAATAACTAGTATCAAAATTTCTGGCATTAGCCTACCGCTTTATGCCTTTGTCATGATTACGCTAATCATCGTCACAGCATTAGGTAAATTACCACTGAATATGGTTGGGATTACACTGTTATTAGTTGCGCTAGGTCACTTATTGTATTTTATAGGTGAAAAATTACCGATCATGAACTCCTATCTAGGAGGTGGATCTGTATTTACCTTAATCGGTGCAACCTTACTAGCTACCTTTCATATCGTGCCAACGCATGTCATCGGCGCTGTTGGTAAATTTATGGGTGGACAATTCGGTTTCCTAGATTTCTATATCGCCGCACTTATTTGTGGCTCTATCTTAGGGATGAATCGCAATCTACTAATCAAAGCATCTACTAAGTTCATCCCCGTTGCCTTGGTGACGATGGTTGTCGGCTTCTTTGCTGTTGGTGGGATGGGGATGCTACTTGGTAAAGGGTTTGCTCACTCTGTTATGTATGTTTCAATGCCAATGATGGCAGGTGGTATGGGAGCAGGGATTACACCGCTTTCTCAAATATATGCACACGCCCTTTCTCATGGTGACCAATCCGTCATCTTTTCTCAATTAGCACCAGCCGTTACTTTTGGTAATATTATCGCCATCATTGGGGCTTTATCAATTTCCAAATTATTTGCCAAGACAAAATATAATGGACACGGTACCTTAATTTCCGCTACAAAAGAAGAACTAGAAAAACCAAAAATCATTCTTGATGCACAACGCATCGGTGTTGGTATGCTGTTTGCTTTCTCTTTATTAATGGTCGGAACAATTCTGAATAACTTTTTCCCTAAAATTCATGAATATGCTTTTATGATCATTATTGTCTTCATCATCAAAGCAACGAACACTGTACCGAAAAAATTAGAAGAGTCTGTTAGCATGTTTAATCAAGTGATTATGACTAATTTAACACATGCTGTACTAGCAGGGATTGGTCTAGCATTGATAGACCTTAGAACACTTGCATCTGCTTTTTCATGGCAATTTGTCGTACTCTGTTTAACAAGTGTCATCGCTATGGGCTTAACCAGTTGGTTCCTAGGTTTAGTACTTGGCATGTATCCCGTAGAAACTGCTATCGGAGCTGGTATGATCAACAACTCTATGGGTGGTACAGGTAATATTGCTGTATTATCTGCAGCTAATCGCATGGAAATGATTGCTTTTGCACAAATGGCGAACCGCTTATGTGGTGCAATTGTCTTAATTATGGGTGGTATACTCATCAGATTTTTCTATCATTAACCTGCATATAAATTGCTCATAATGCATACTCCAAAAATACTATCTCCTTTTCAAATGAGATAGTATTTTTTTGTATGTCCAACTGATTCTGATATAGTATCTCACTCTATTTAGTACTGACAATCACCTACATAAAAAACCTAGATGTGTATCACATGGTAGCTGATACATATCTAGGTTTTTATGCTTTACAACAAATGACTCAACCTTAATCAATACCGATCTCAGCGCGAACAACGTCTACGATGGTATCAACATAATCATTTACTTCGGCATCTGTAGGTGCTTCGGCCATGACACGTAACAAAGGTTCAGTACCACTAGGACGAACTAATATGCGACCATTGCCAGCCATCTTTTCTTCCATTTTAGCAATGACTTCAGCAATTTTAGGCACTGCCATCGCTTGATGCTTCATGCTGTTTTCGACACGAACATTAACTAATTTTTGAGGATAGATTTTAACTTCACTTGCTAATTTTGATAATTTTTTACCAGTTTCACGCATGACTTTAGCGAGTAAAATAGCTGAGGCTTGACCGTCTCCGGTCGTATTGTTATCAAGGTAGACGATATGTCCGGATTGCTCTCCACCAAAATTATAGCCGTTTTGCTTCATTTCTTCTACAACATAGCGATCACCAACACTTGTGATCACACACTCAATATCAGCTGCTGCTAATGCTTTAAGAAACCCTAAGTTTGACATCACAGTCGTCACAACCGTATTGTTTGTTAATTTACCTTGTTGTTTTAAATATTTAGCGATGATAAACATAATTTTATCACCATCCACAATAGCACCTGTTTCATCTACCGCAATCAATCTATCGCCATCACCGTCAAAGGCAAGTCCTAGATCTGCATGCATCTCAACAACTTCTTTTGCTAGATTCTCAGGATGTGTTGAGCCGACACCTAAGTTAATATTTAAGCCATTTGGAGACTCCCCAATCACATGTATATCTGCTAACAAGTCACTAAAAACTGTTCTTGCACTTGTATAAGTTGCACCATTAGCTGTATCTAAGACAATTTTAAGACCTTCAAACTTGCCTTCAGCAGTATGTTTTAAAAATTCATCATACTTTCTAACCGCTTCGCCATAATCATGTAATACCCCTAATCCTTGGGCCGATGGACGAGGTAAATTATCTGTTTCAGCATCCAATAATTCCTCTATTTCAAGTTCTTGGCTATCTGCTAGTTTAAACCCATCGCCACCAAAAAACTTAATCCCGTTATCTAAGGCAGGATTATGACTGGCAGAGATCATAACGCCAGCTGAAACCATATCTTTTTTAACCAGATAAGCCACACCTGGTGTCGCAATCACACCCAGATCAAATACTTCTATACCAACACTTAAAAGTCCTGAAATTAAAGCACTTCCTAACATTTGACCAGAAATACGTGTGTCTCTTGCTACATATACCTTTGGTGTATCAACTTCGTGTTGTGATAACACATAGCCACCAAATCGGCCTAGTTTAAAGGCTAATTCAGGTGTTAATTCAACGTTTGCTTCTCCACGTACACCATCAGTCCCAAAATATTTTCCCATTATTATCTCTTTTCAAATTTATTTATTACTATTCACATAGGTCATTACCAGATGATGTAAGTGACATAAAAGTATGCTAACTTATCTAGTATAACTTATTTTTTGACGGGTGTCACGACTACCTGCATTTCATCTGGTGTAATGGTCACACCATCTGCAGAAAGTGGCACTGTAATCGTCGTTTCTTTTTTAATATCAGTCACATCAATGTTTGCTGTGATATTTGAAATATTATCAATATATTTTTGCTCACCAGAAATATTGACTGTTGATTTGGCTAACTTATAGGTATAATCTTTCATGTCACTTGATTTTTTACCTGTAATTTTACCTACTACAGGAACATCTTTATTTGGTAAATCAACATCAACTGACATTTTTACGGAAGTCGGTGAAATCTTAGCTGGTAATACTTTCCCGGTCTTATCAACTGCTCTGAGATATACTTTTCCAGTAAAATCATTATCAAGAATCACATCACTTGGCAAATATGCCTCTACTCGATCAATTTGCGTAATGATAGAAGCACCAGAAGTGACCTGAACTTCTTTTTTATCAGTTGCCATCCCTTTTAGTTTATAGCCTTCTGGTAATAATTTTTCAGATACAACAGGTGTGACATTAAACGTCTTAGTCGCTTTTTTTTCTACCGTAACCGAGATGTTTCCTGGATCTACTTGTGCATTGACACCAGAGGCTAATTGGACAACTCTAATCGGAACCTCAACAGTCCCTTCTTTGACTTTGCTCAAATCAGCTACCAAATGAAAACTACGTGTATCATCAGATTTTTCAGCAGTTAAGCGTACCAGATTGTATGAAGTCAAATATACATTTGCAGTCCCATCAAATCCTGATACAAAATAGCGACTATTATCATATTTTAGATCTATCGGCATATCATAAATCGTTGTTGAATGCATTTCTGAACTATTACCTCGTCCATTTGCATTCTTTAATAAAACCGCATTGGCATTAAAGAATAAGATAATAGCAAAGAAAAGACTGATCAACATATAAATAATTTTAGAGATGATAACATCTTTATTTTTCACTTATATCACCTCTCTTTGCAAGTAGTTTGTCTAACAGCGTATGATTTTTAGAAGATTTTCTGTTATCCTCTAAGTGTTTAATCATAAAATCATGAAACTCACTTTTACTCATATCTGAATAGAAATTGCCGTTTTCTGTAATCGAAATACCACCGGTTTCTTCAGAAACAATCAAAGTAATCGCATCTGATACTTCCGATATCCCGATAGCAGCTCTATGTCGTGTACCAAATTCTTTAGAAATTTTACCATCCTCAGTTAAAGGAAGATAAGCAGATGTGGCAGCAATTTTATCACCTTGAATGATCACTGCACCATCATGAAGCGGCGTATTTGGAATAAAGATATTGATTAATAATTCAGCTGTAATGTCTGCATCAAGTTTGATACCAGTCGAGACAAATTCTTCTAATGTTTGCGACTGTTCAATGACAATCAAAGCACCTATCTTACGTTCACTCATGTAATTACATGCTTTTTCATAGGCTTTGATATAACTGGTTCTTTTGACATTTCGTTCTGCAATACCAAAATTAAGTGATTTTGTAGTCCGACCTAGTGTTTCTAATCCTCGACGGATTTCAGGTTGAAAAATAATCACTCCCGAAATGACACCATATGTGATGACTTGATTAAGTAGCCACTCAAAAGTGCCTAACCCTAACCAGCCACTGACAAATTTAAGCATGATAAAAAGAATCACACCACGCACTAATGTCATCATTTTTGTCCCTTGCACACTGCGCAAGGCTTTATAAATCAAGAAAGTAATTAAACAAATATCAACAATAGCGATAAATAGTCGCCAAGGTGTCAGATTTAATTGAATTATTTCTCGCCAAGATTGTATATTAAAAATTTGATTGAAATCATTCATATTTTTATTTTACCATTTTTGACCTATTTTATCAGGACAAAATGATACCTAACTTAAAATGAGCCATCTCATCACCTAATCTTGTAGAAAATCGCCACTAAGTATTTGGTTTTGTCACCCATAGCAGAAAAAAACATCAATCCAAAAGATCAATGTTTTTACATGACTATTTACTTATCCGTTTTGCTGCGCGTTCAGCACGTCTAGCTGCTCGTCTTGCTTGGGCTTCTGGATCTGCAATACGTTTAGGACGTTCCGCTTTTACTCCCGTTGTTACGGCAATATCCTCACCCTGAGCTTTAGCTTCTTTTGCCAAAAACTTGTCTAAGTCACCAGATACTCTTGCATAACGCATAAATTTACGACGTGCATCAGCTGTTGTTTTATCAAATAATGCTTGTGCAGCATCAGGTTTAACACGTTTCAAACTAGCAAATCTGACTTGTTGCGTCATAAACTCTGTCATTTTATCAAAATTTGGTTTTTTGAAATCTAATGTTAATGGATTTTTGCCCATCTCTTCCAAGTTTGGATTATAACGATAGAGTTGCCAGTATCCACACGCAACAGCTTCTTTGGCCTCACGAAGTGTTTCTGACATGCCGCCTTTTAGCCCATGAGAGATACAAGGTGTATAAGCGATGATGATCGATGGCCCTTCATGACGTTCAGCTTCCTCAAATGCTTTTATGGTCTGCATTTTGTTTGCACCAGAAGCGATCTGTGCGACATAGACATTACCATAAGTCATCGCCATGAAGCCTAAATCTTTCTTAGCAGCTGCTTTTCCTGCTGCTGAGAATTTCTCAATCGCTGATCGAGGTGTCCCTTTAGAGACTTGACCACCAGTATTGGCATAAACTTCATTGTCCATGACCAGCATATTCACATCTGCACCACTTGCAATGACATGATCGATACCGCCAAAGCCAATATCATATGCCCAACCGTCTCCGCCAATCATCCAATGTATCGGTTTAACCAACTGATCTTGTCTTGCACGAATACTATCAAATTCAGGTCCCAACTCTTGTAAGGCACTTTTAAGCTTTTCAGCACGTTGTCTTGTCCCATCAGAGATGTCTTTATGTGCGATCCAATCTTCAATCAGCGCTTTTGTCTCATCAGATACAGTACCTTCGGTGGTGAGATTAGATAAATCTTTTGCTAATTTACTCCGACGTGCTTGAGAGGCCGTCCACATCCCATAACCAAACTCAGCGTTATCTTCTAAAAGTGAGTTTGACCAAGCTGGTCCTTGTCCTGCATCATTTGTCGTGTATGGACTAACAGGTGCTGCACCTCCCCAAATAGAAGAGCACCCTGTCGCATTAGCAATCATCATCCTATCGCCAAACATCTGTGTCAGTAATTTAACATAAGGTGTTTCACCACAACCAGCACAGGCACCTGAAAATTCAAGAAGCGGTGTATTAAACTGAGACCCAATGACAGAGGTTGCTTTTGCAGGATTTGCCTTAGTCTTCAACGTCATAGAGAAAGCCCAATTTGCGGCTTCAGCTCTCACTTCTTCATAAGGTTTCATCTCTAGCGCCTTACCTTTTGCCGGGCAGGCTTCAACACATAACCCACATCCTGTACAGTCTTCAACTGAGACTTGGATGCGATACATGAGACCATCAGCACCTCTAAAATCTTTTACAAGATAGCCTTCTGGTGCCTCATTCATCTCATCTTCATCTAATAAGAATGGTCGTATTGCTGCATGAGGACAAACAAAACTACACTCATTACACATGGTACATTTATCAACATCCCAAACCGGCACTTCAAGCGCGACGCCTCTTTTTTCATAGGATGTTGTGCCCAAGGGCATCCGACCATCAGCCATGTCATTTTCCATCAATTTACCAACAGATAGTTGATCACCTTCTTGTGCATTGACATGATTAACGATATCAAATACATATTTGTGTGTTGCATTACCTGCTACTTGAACGGCCTTAGGATCTTGAGCATTTGCCCACTCTTTAGGAACGACTACTTGATGAAGACCATCCACTGCTAAGTCCATCGCTTGCCAGTTCTGCTCCACAATTTTCATTGACTTACGTGCATAACTATCATGTGCATCTTGTTTGAGAATATCAAAAACTTGCTCAAATGGCATGATATTTGATAACTTAAAGAAGGCCACCTGCATAGCAGTGTTAATCCGACGACCCAGCCCTGCTTTATGTGCGATATCTACTGCATTCATCGTGTAAAAGGCAATATCATTTTCAGCAATGAAACGTTTGACACGGCTTGGTAGATGGTGTGCTAACTGTTCATCACTCCAGACGGTATTCATTAAGAAAGTTCCACCTTTTTTGAGTCCTTTTAAGACATCATACTGGTGAACATAGCTGGCAGTAGACAAACTAATAAAATCAGCTTGTTGAATCATATACGTAGATCTAATCGGTGTATCACCAAAACGCAGATGACTAACTGTTAAACCACCTGATTTTTTAGAGTCATAAGCAAACGCACCTTGTACGTATTTTTGCGTATGATCGCCAATAATCTTAATCGCTGATTTATTAGCACCGACTGTACCGTCAGACCCAAATCCCCAAAATTTCGCCTGAAAAGTTGATTGAGGCGTTAAATCAAGTGGCAATCCTGCATCTAATGATAGATGTGTCACATCATCTGTAATCCCGATGGTAAACTGTTGCTTTGGTGTTGGTTTTAATAATTCATCAAAAACGGCCACAATCTGATTTGGCGTTGTATCTTTAGCACCAATACCATAGCGTCCACCGATCACTGTTAACTCGGATGCTTGATTAAATAGGACCGACTTAACATCTAGATAAAGCGGTTCCCCATCAGCGCCAGGTTCTTTCGTCCGATCTAACACAGCAATTTTACGTGCTGTTTTCGGTAGTTTTTCAAGAAAGTTCTGGCTCGGAAAAGGCCGATACAAATGAATGTTTAGAAAACCAACTTTACGGCCTTGCGCATTTAAATGGTCAACAGTTTGAATAATCGTCTCCCCAACTGAGCCAATAGACACTATCACTTCGGTTGCATCTGCTGCACCATAATAGTTGACAAGATCATAATCTGTACCACGTAATTGATTAATTTTTCCCATGTAATCTTGCACAATTTCTGGGACTTTAGCGTAATATTGATTGGTTGTTTCACGTTGTTGAAAATGAATATCCGCGTTTTGATTCGTTCCTGAAATCGTTGGATGATCAGGATTCATCGCTCTGTCACGAAATTCCTGAAGTTTGTCTTGATCGATCATATCAGCTAGATCCTCATAAGCCAAAACCTCTATCTTTTGGAGTTCATGTGAGGTTCTAAACCCATCAAAGAAGTTCATAAACGGAACAGATGATGCGATCGTAGCAAGATGAGCCACAGCAGACAAGTCCATTACTTCTTGTACAGATGACTCTGCTAACATAACATAGCCAGTTGATCTAGCACTCATGACATCTGATTGGTCACCAAAAATATTTAGCGCATTAGTTGAGACTGCACGTGCTGCAACATGGATGACGCTTGGTAATAGTTCGCCTGCGATTTTATACATATTTGGCAACATCAATAAAAGGCCTTGAGAAGCCGTATAAGTCGTCGCTAATGCCCCAGCCTTGAGTGCACCATGAATGGCACCCGCAGCACCTGCTTCAGATTGCATTTCAGAAATCGAAACGGTATCTCCCCAAATGTTTTTTCGTCCACTTGCCTGCCACTCGTCCGTATATTCAGCCATAGGGCTTGATGGTGTGATAGGATAAATAGATGCAACTTCCGTGAACGCATAAGCGACGTGTGCTGCTGCCATATTCCCATCCATTGTTTTACGCATGTCTACCTCTTTCTTTAACTCGTTAATTTTTTAATACATCATTGAGGTTCAAGCCTCAATTTTTGATTGCTAAGACTTATCATATGCTGAAAATGACTATATCATCTTCATGGCTAAGACAAGTTTTTCACACAATCATACTATCTTGATAAAATAATATAGCTTCATTTTACCACTTTTAAGCACTTTTTAGAGAAAAAATCAACAATTTTATCTCGGAAATTTGAGTTATCCTCTTAATTTGACTTAAATATGTCAAAAGTGACTCAATTTTTATAGATGTATGTTGTCAAAACGTCATTCTTTCTACTCAACTAACTCATTCACTAAAAAAAGGATACAAGAAAAAGCCAGAAAAGTATCATCTTTTCTGACTTTTTCTGAGCTTCGTTATTCACTTAAAGACTTATGTTAATTTTTCTTTCAGATATTTACCCGTATAAGAAGTTGTGACTGCTGCAACTTCTTCAGGTGTACCAGTGGCTAAGATTGTACCACCTCCGATACCACCCTCAGGACCTAAGTCAATGATATGATCAGCAGTCTTAATGACATCTAGATTATGCTCTATCACGACTATCGTATTGCCTTGATCAACCAAACGGTTTAGCACCCCTAATAAAGTAGCGATATCCTCTGTATGTAAGCCTGTCGTTGGCTCATCCAAGATATAAAATGATTTGCCAGTAGAGCGCTTTTGTAGTTCACTGGCTAACTTCATCCGCTGTGCTTCACCACCTGAGAGTGTGGTTGCAGGCTGACCTAATGTTACATAGCCTAACCCAACATCAACGATTGTTTGTAGTTTTCGCTCAATCTTAGGGATATGTTTGAAGAAGGATACCGCATCTGATACGCGCATCTCTAACACTTCAGAGATGTTTTTCTCCTTATAGTGAACTTCCAAAGTCTCCGAATTATAGCGTCTACCACGACAGACGTCACATGGCACATAAACATCTGGTAAAAAGTGCATCTCAATTTTGATGATCCCATCACCAGAACAAGCTTCGCAGCGACCTCCTTTTACATTAAACGAGAATCTACCTTTTTTATAGCCACGAATTTTCGCCTCATTCGTGTTGGCAAATAAATCACGAATATCATCAAAAACTGATGTATAAGTTGCTGGATTTGATCTAGGTGTTCGACCAATAGGGCTTTGATCAATATCAATCAATCGTTCAATTTTATCATAACCAGAAATAGTCCCATATTTACCAGGTTTATCACTATTACGATTTAGTTTTTGAGCGAGTGCTTTTTTCAAAATTGCATTAACCAAGGTTGATTTACCAGAACCAGACACACCTGTGACAGCTGTCATAACACCCAATGGAAAGGCAACAGTCAAATCTTGAAGATTATTTTCGGATGCGCCTGTTATCGTCACAGCTTTTGATTCATCTATAGCTCTACGATGACTTGGTACCTCGATTTTCTTCTTACCAGACAGATATTGTCCTGTAATTGATTTTTTATTTTTTGCGACTTGTTTTGGTGTACCGGCTGCAATAATTTCACCACCCAAATCCCCTGCACCAGGACCGATATCGATTAAATAATCCGCCGCCATCATTGTGTCTTCATCATGTTCGACAACAATCAAGGTATTGCCTAAATCACGCATCTTTTTCAAAGAATCAATCAAACGATCGTTATCTCTTTGATGTAGCCCAATAGAAGGCTCATCTAAGATATAGAGCACACCTGATAAGTTGGATCCTATCTGTGTAGCCAAACGAATACGCTGACTTTCACCACCTGAGAGTGTACCAGAATTACGTGATAAGCTCAAATAATCTAGACCTACATTTTTCAAGAAACTCAAGCGATCGCCAACCTCTTTGATGATGGGCCGTGCAATCATTTCCTCATTTTCTGTCAAGGTAAGCTTTTGGATAATTGTGAGATGTTCACCGATAGGTAATGCTGATAATTCAGCAATATCATACCCTGTTTCGCCATTCACCTTCACTGATAAGGCTTGCGCATTCAAACGTTTACCATGACAAGTTTGACAAGGTAGTTCATTCATATAAGCACGCATCTGCGTTTTTGTACTATCAGATCCTGTCTCATATCTGCGTAAGATATTTGGGACAACCCCAACAAATGCCATATCTACATCTCTTAACCCGAAATCACCTTCATGATAAAAATGAAAGAGTCGTTCTCCTGAACCAAAAAAGATTAATGTTTTATCTGCTTCTGTTAGGTTGTCAAACGGGGTATCTAAATCCACACCAAACGTCGTCATAGCCTGCTCTAAAATAGCAGGATAATAGGTAGATGTGCCAGAGTACCAAGGGACTACTGCCCCTTCTCGAATCGTTTTACGACCATCTGGTACGACTAAATCCAAATCCACTTCAAGACGCATCCCAAGACCATCACAGTCTGCACAAGCACCTTGAGGTGCATTAAATGAAAACAAACGCGGCTCAAGCTCAGGCACAGAAAACCCACAAATCGGACACGCATAGTACTCACTAAAGAGTAATTCATGATCATCCATCGTGTCGATCTTGACATAGCCATCACCTTGGCGTAAAGCAGCTTCGACAGAGTCAAATAAACGACCTCGAATACCGTCTTTCAGCACGATTCGGTCAATCACAACGTCAATATCATGCTTCTTATTTTTTTCAAGATCAGCTACCTCAGCTACGTCCAACACCTCACCATCTACACGAACACGGACATAGCCATCCTTTTGGATTTTTTCGAGGATTTTTTTATGCTGTCCTTTTTTAGCGCGAACTACTGGTGCTAAAATCTGCAGACGTTGTTTTTCAGGTAAGGTGAGTACACTATCTACGATTTCCTCTACAGATTGGGCTGTGATTTTCCCATGTCCATTAATACAATACGGTGTCCCAACTCTAGCATAAAGGAGTCGTAAATAATCATGAATCTCCGTTACTGTCCCCACTGTTGAGCGTGGATTTTTAGAGGTCGTCTTTTGATCAATTGATATGGCTGGAGACAAACCGTCAATGCTATCCACATCCGGCTTATCCATATTCCCTAAAAACTGCCTAGCATAAGCAGATAAGCTCTCAACATACCGTCTTTGGCCTTCTGCATAGAGTGTATCAAATGCTAAAGAAGACTTACCCGAACCTGACAGACCAGTCATGACAACTAATTTATCTCTAGGAATGGTCACATCTATATTTTTTAAATTATGGGCACGAGCACCCTTAATGACAATGTTTTCTTGTACCACTATTTCCTCTTCTCATTTTCTTTTAATTAACTAAATAACTTGCATAAACTTTATCTCATTATACCATTTATCGGCTTGATTATGGCTGATTTGACTTTTCCAAAGCCGGATCCCCCCATCCCATCAAGCCAACATATCCGCTAATACAGTAACTAGCTGATCAATTTCAGATAAGCTTAATCGGGCGATATTAAGCCTAATCGCTGGCGTTTTTTCACCAAAAATAAAACTAGGTAAATATAAAATACCAGAATCCAGTAAGTGTGCGAGTTGCAAGGTGATATTTTTTTTAGGATTGAGGGTTACCCATACATAAAATCCACCTGTAGGATAACATGCTATCTGCTGATGAGGTAGCTTGTTTAAAAAGTACACCATTCGTTCTTTAATTTGTGCACGCAGTGCTGCCAATTTCACAGGAAAATAGGGATCAGATATCGCATCTTTTGCAAGTACCTGAGGAAAAATACTCAAAGTCAAATCTAAATCTCGACGAGCAGTAGCTAATCTCTCAAGTACAGCATGAGGGGCACTGATCCAGCCTATCTTAGTCGTCGATCCTAAAAATTTTGACAAAGATCCGATATAGATAACATTTTGAGGATCAAGTTGTTTGAGTGGTGGTGCCATATTCTCATGCTCAAAGTAGAGTAGCCCAAAGGCATCATCCTCAATAATCGGTATATTGTATATCCGGCATAACTTGATAATTGCATGACGCCGTCTCAAAGACATCGTGATACCTGTTGGATTTTGAAAAGAGGGATTTAGCATGACAAACTTAATCCGATGTTTCAATATTTCATCTTCTAGCGCATCAACACGCATTCCTTCACTATCCATCGGCACACCAAACAATCTGATACCAGCCGTCTGAAATAAAGACAGGGCGTAGAAAAAAGACGGCTGGCTGATGGCAATAGCATCTCCACTATTTAACAAGGTCTGGACAATCAAAAAAATAGCTTGATGACCACCAGAGGTGATCATCATTTGTTCAACTGACAAAGAGAGTTGATAATCTTTATGAATCATATCAGAAATGGCTTGTCTTAACGGAAAATAGCCAAACTCATCTTGATTTTTATCTTCTTCTATAAAATCACGCCAATTCGTTTGTGGCAAGTCAAATGCAGGGACTAAAGCCATCGGTAATTCACCAGAATAGGCATCGATTGCTGTATCTTCTTTTAACTTTTGTTGAATTTGATTCATAAATTTTTGTTGAGGGTCAACTGGATGTGATTGCATTAACTGATGCCAGCTGACAACAGGATCAGTTAACATCCCCCATTTGTCATCACTGATGATCGTACCACTGCCTTGTTTTCTATTCACCACTCCCTTAGCTTCAAGTTCTGTCATCACACGAACAATAGTAGAGCGGTTGACCCCTATCAACTCAGCAAGTTGTCTTTCTGACGGCAGTTTTTCTCCAGGTAGTAACTGACCAGTCTGAATTTGTTGCATGATATATCTCATAATACCCAAATAAATCGGGACTTTATCTTCCTTGACAACTTTCCAGTCCATAGTCAAGCTTCCTTTCCAAAATTGGATGGTAAAAATACAATCCAATTGGCTGTTTTATTTACTATACCAAATGCTAGAATAGATTACAAGCCTAACACAACTAGATATCAAACATCGTTAACTGGTGCATCCATTTAGGGTATCGGTTGAGATAAATCAACTCAGAAAGGGATTAAGCTAACATGAAAAAAACTCTAACAATCGCTGGAAGTGATACAACAGGCGGTGCTGGATTACAAGCTGATTTAAAAACATTTCAAGAATACGGGACTTTTGGTATGACTGCTATCACTTCCATCGTTACGATGGATATTGACAATAATTGGTCGCACGATATCGATACAATCGAACCTGACTTGGTTAAAAAACAACTCAATACCATCTTTTCAGCAGGTAATCCTAGTGCACTTAAAACAGGGATGCTAGGAGATATCAGGACAATCTCGGTTGTAAAAGAAGTTTTAACACAACATCAGCCAAAAAATATCGTGATTGATCCCGTACTCGCTTGTAAAGGAACTGCTGGTATCTTACTTTCGGAAAATGCCGAAACCATCCAAACACAACTCCTACCTCTCGCAGATATCACAACACCTAATCTGATAGAAGCGGGTATTCTATCTGGACTGGGCGAGTTAAAGACGATGAGCGATATCGAAAAAGCTGCCGTCATCATACATGGTTTCGGTGCCAAACATGTTGTCATTAAAGGTGGTAGACGATTTGATGATCAAGAAGCGATAGATGTTTTTTATGATGGACAGACCTTCCAATATCTCAAAAGTCCGATCATCCATACCAATAACAACCACGGTGCTGGCTGCACATTCGCTGCCGCTATCACAGCAGGTCTTGCCAAGGGTCTAACTACATTTGAAGCAGTACAAACTGCAAAAACATTCGTTCACCAAGCCATTCAATCTGGAGAAACTTTTAATGCTTATCTTGGTCACATCTGGCATGGTGCTTATCGCGATAATGGAAATCACTTAATCTAAAAAAGGAAGTAAACGATATGATCCCTACTCACACTACAACACTCGCACAGCCACTGTCGATCACAGAAAATAAAACAAAAAAAGTGATTTTAGCAGCTCTTTTTGCAGCACTAGCCTATATTGCTATCCAATCCTTACATGTTAGTATTTTTGCACCTATCGGCGCGCCATTTTTCCATGTTGGTAATACTGTCGTTGCATTAGCTGCGCTATATCTAGGTATTGGTTATGGCACTTTTTCTGGTGCAGTAGGTCTTGCACTTTTTGATATCATGAATGGATATGCTGTAGAAATGCCTCCTGTTTTCATTGGTAATGTATTGGTTGCTTTAACCATCCAACTGGTCTATAAATATCTGTACCCACGTTTTTCAGATCGTATTTGGTTAGTAACACTTGCAGTCTCATCTGGTGTAGTCGTCAAGCTACTAACTGATTTTATCAACGCGCTCATTCGTGCAATAGTCACAGGAGTCTCTTTCAAACCAGCTGTACTACTAGCCTATACATCACTTCCTGCGACAGCAATTAATGGTATCGGAACGATTATCTTAGTCACTATCTTATACCAGCCTATTAAAGTTATTTTACTTAAGTTCATCAAATAACACATCGTTATGCTACACCCTAACTTAATCAATAAAAAAAACGTCGATTGACGTTTTTTTTTACTTACCAAGATAAGCTATGATTTCAACCTCTACCAAAACATCTTTAGGTAGGCGTGCTACCTCTACAGCAGAACGTGCTGGAACTATTTCTCCAAAAGCTTTAGCATAAGCAGTGTTAAAAGGGACAAAGTTTTCCATATCGCTTAAAAAACAAGTGGTTTTGACAACGTGGTCAACATCTGTTTTTGCAGCATCAAGTAGTGCTTTGATGTTTTTAAGGACTTGCTCTGTTTGCTCTGTGATTGTGCTACCAACGATTTCTCCTGTTTTAGGATCCAATGGAATTTGGCCAGAGGCAAATAAGAAGTCTCCTGCTATTTTACCTTGAACATATGGTCCGATAGCAGCAGGTGCTTTATCTGTTGAAATTATATCAATTGTCATCTCTATACTCCTTTTAATTTTGTTTTTATCATATCACAAAAGCGCATCATAGGCAATGTTCATGCCTGAATTCTTAGTCAAGATTGACCTTGCTACAAGACTTGCTTTAGTTGCCTATCAAACTCATGAAACTCGACTCTGTCTGACCATATGACACGCGAACACGATGAAGTGCAAATAACCCATCAGCACGACTCGCAAGACCAGGCTGAGTTGTTAACCCTAGCTGATACCCTGCTTTTGTCGCAATATCACCTGTTTGATCATTATAACGACCAGAAGGATAGCAAATCACAGACGTATTTTGATGCAAGAGTTGATCTAGATATGTCTTAGACTGGGTTAATTGTCTACTTGCCTCATCTGGCGTTGCATATTGTAAATCAATATGACTAACCGTATGACTCTCAAGAGAGATGAGTGGATTTTTTTTCATCTCTAATAACGACTCTTGCGTCATCTTATCTTCATTATCGACCATCCCAGTGATGATGAAGAAACTACCTTTCATACCAAGCTCGCTCAAAATCGGTGCGGCAGCTTGTTGGGCATTCTTATAGCCGTCATCAAAAGTAACCCAGACAATTTTATCTGCCGGTTTTTCATTTGTTGTCAGTACCCTTAACGCTTCATCAGGGCTTAGCGTATAATACCCAGCCTTTTTCAAAGCCGCCATCTCCATCTTAAACTCACTAGCTGGGACAAATAAGGTATTACCATCTACAACATCAGCAATATGATGATACATAAGAATTGGAAATTTGATGGGTTGGTCTGACTTAACCCATTTTGCTTGCTCCTCTTGCTTTTCAGGTGTTGTTGAGGCAGACTGACTAGCCTTTGTGATGACTTTATTTTCCGCTTGTTTGCTAAGTTTTATCGGTTGATGACCAACCTGCTTCGCTAATCCAAAAGGAAAATAAAGTAAACAGGTCACAACCAAGGCAACTAATAAAGTCACTAATGATATTCCTAATATTTTTTTCATAATTCACACATCATCTTATGGTTTTAGTCTATGTAATAGACGAGGGAAGGGGATTGCCTCTCTGATATGTTCATTACCAGTAATCCAAGTCACAACTCGCTCTAGCCCTAAGCCAAATCCTGAGTGAGGGACACTCCCATATTTTCTCAAATCTAAATACCAAGCATACTCTGATTCTGATAAGCCAAATTCAACTAATTTAGTTTTCAAATACTCATAGTCAGTCGCCCGCTCAGATCCACCAATAATTTCACCATACCCTTCTGGCGCCAATAAATCAGCACAGATAACGACATCATCACGTGTTGGGTGTGGTTTCATATAAAATGCTTTGATGGCTTTAGGGTAATTGAGAATAAACGTTGGCACACCAAAGTAATTTGAAATCCAAGTCTCATGAGGCGAGCCAAAATCATCGCCCCATGTGATTTTTTCATAGTCATTATCTGCTTGATTTTCTTGTAGCAACGTAACCGCATCATCATAAGTAATTTTTTTAAAAGGTGTTGTCACGTATTTTTCAAGGACTGTAACATCACGATCCAACTCAGATAAAGCATAGGCTTGATTTGTCATGACAGCTCGGATGATATGTTTAACATAAGCTTCTTGGACTTCTAGAGATGCTTCATGCGTTGTAAAAGCCATCTCAGGTTCTATCATCCAAAACTCTGTCAAATGCCTGCGTGTTTTAGATTTTTCAGCTCGAAACGTAGGACCAAAAGTAAAGACTTTACCAAATGCCATTGCACCAGCTTCTGCATACAGTTGACCAGTTTGTGATAAAAAGGCTGGTTGTCCAAAATAGTCAGTCTCAAAGAGTTCTGTTGTGCCTTCTGGTGCTGATCCTGTTAAGATCGGACTATCAATTTTGATAAACCCACGTTCATTAAAGAATTCATATGTCGCACGTATGATTTCATTTCTCACTAACATGATGGCATGTTGCTTACGGCTACGCAACCATAAGTGACGATTATCCATCAGAAAATCAGTCCCATGTTCTTTAGGTGTAATCGGATAGTCTACTGACTCACCGATCACCTCAATATCAGTTACGTCTAACTCATAACCAATTTTACTGCGTTCATCAGCTTTGACAACACCTGTTAGTTTGATAGCTGTTTCTTGCGATAAGTGCTTGATTTGATCAAATTTAGCAAGCCCCTCTACTTCACCATATTTCTCGATGAAATTAGGCTTAAATGCAACTGCTTGACAGTAAGCTGTCCCATCTCTTAACTGTAGAAAGGCAAGTTTTCCTTTACCTGATTTATTGGCAACCCAAGCACCAATTGTAATTTCTTGATTGACATAATTTTTCACATCAATGATTGATACGAAATTTTCCATTTTTCCATCCCTTTGTTCAACCTGCTCATAGATTGCGTTGTTATGTTTTTGTATAGTGGCTAATAGTCAGCCAACTACTATCCTGATACACTTTATTTTGCCATATATGCTTTGAGACGGTTAACCGCTTCAAACAAGGTCTCAATATCAGTCGCATAGCTTAGTCTAATGTTCTCATTTGCGCCAAATCCAGCACCTGTTACAAGTGCAACACCCGTCTCTTCTAAAATATCATCACAAAAAGCAGTGACATCAGAAAAACCTTTCATTTCCATCGCTTTAGATACCTTGGGAAATAGGTAAAAAGCACCTTGAGGTTTAATTGCTTCAAAACCAGGGATCTCGTTGATTAATGGAAAGATTGTATTTAACCGTTCCTCAAATGCTTGTCGCATCGTTTCAATCGTCTCTTGATCACCTGTCAATGCCTCAATTGCAGCATACTGTGCGACTGCTGATGCGTTAGATGTTGTTTGACTGACAATTTTGCTCATCGCTTTGATAATATCAGGATCTCCCACTGCAAATCCGATACGCCAGCCAGTCATCGCATACGTTTTAGATACGCCATTGATGATGATGGTTTGATTTTTGATTGCCTCTGATAATGTTGAAATAGGTGTAAATTTATTGCCGTTGTAGACAAGACGACCATAAATATCATCAGCTAAAATCAACACATCATTGGCTACTGCCCAATTGCCAATCTCCGTTAATTCTTCTGCTGTATAAATCATCCCTGTTGGATTAGATGGCGAATTAAGGACCAAGACACGCGTTTTATCTGTTTTTAGCTCATTAAGTTGTGAGACCGTGACCTTAAAATCAGAAGCTTGTGAGCCCACAGCAAATACAGGTACGCCACCGACCATCTTAATTTGATCTGCATAACTGACCCAGTAAGGTGTCGGAATAATGACTTCATCACCACTATTTAAGACACTAGCAAATAAAGCATAGAGCGCAAATTTAGCTCCTGCTGTCACAACAACTTCATTTGGTGTTATCGCATACCCATAAAAGGTTTTAAAATAGTCTACAACAGCATGCTTTAGTTCTGGAAGTCCACTTGCCTGAGTATAAAAACTCGATTTTCCCGCATCAATGGCAGCTTTGGCCGCATTCGCGATATTTTCAGGTGTTTTAAAATCTGGCTCACCTATCGTTAGCATGAGAATGTCACGGCCTTCGGCTTTTAGTGCTTTAGCACGTGCAGACGCTGCTAATGTAACTGATTCTTCTAATTGATTGACAAGGTTTGATAGCTGCATACTCTAGGTTCTCCCTTATTTGTTTGGCTAAATACAAAAATATTGATCTAATAAAAATTATATCAAAAAATAATCAAAAAAACAGCGTTCTTATCGGTATCGTGGCCGTTTAAAGTTACCAAAAAACGAACAGGTCATCTCTGAACTTGTTCGCCTTGCTTCTTGTTTTATAGTATTTGTATCCAAGGGACTGCTTCATTTGATCCACTATGCCTTGACGCGATCAATTTTTTGTTACCTTATCACCCGTTTTAAAATCATATAGCATCAAATCTTTTGACACCCAAACGACTTGATTTTTATATAAAGTTAGCTTTGCTGTTTTTGGGGTCAAGTCACTATGATTATCTGCCATATTCACCACAATGATGTCGCCACCTTTTTCAGGAATTAAAACGCCTAAGGTTTGTTTCTGCTTATCCAGTCCAATCACACTATACGTGGTCGTTTGTGTGGTTACCTTATCAAAATAGGTAACATCAGTTACTGGTGTTTTCTTTTTAGCTAAATTAATTGCTGCGGTCTTTGCCCGCGTATAAGGACTCATCGCTTGTCTAAACATGAGTAAAGTACTCAACAAAATAGCCAGTATAATTAGCAAGGCACCAATCAAAATTTGAGTTGCTTTTGGCATTCTTTTTTTTCTCATCACTACTCCTTATCACAAAAATTTTTGAATTTGACTGCTGATTTGATCAATTTTTGAAAAAATCAGATGATTCCCCTTGGATAGTTTTTTAACCATTTGCTTAGCATAAGTCTTACCAGCTAATCGCTTATCTAAAATAACTACCGCGGATTTTTGGTCATGACGCCGATTCACACGACCAAATGCTTGCGCTAACTGTAACGTAGCAAGCGGTACTGAGAAATCATAGAAAGCATTCTTGAAACGTTTGGCATACTTTCTAATCAAAATATCATCTGGTACTGAAAATGGTAATCGGGTAATGATTAAAATGAGTTCAGATTGTTTATCAAAATCGACGCCTTCCCAGAACTTTTTACTACCTAATAAAATAGCATCTGGATGTTCATCAAATTTCTTTTTCACACGACTCGCATCACCAGGATTTTCAGCTTTTAAAACAGCTATATCGGCAAGTTCCAGTGCTTGCGCAGTTAAAGACAAACTTTCATGACTCGTAAATAACACAACAATCGGTTTCCCAATTTTTTTAAACCGTTGTATCTCTTGTGACAAGTATTCAGCATAGGCTTGTGCTGATATAGTTGTCAAATCTGGACTATCACTTGCCACAAAAACTTTCTGATTATCTTGTTTTTCTGCTGGTATAACATCAAATGTATAATCAGTAAACCCTAACAATTCCGGAAATACCGCACGTTTTTTAGACATCACTAATGTCGCACCGATTAAGAAGGTCTTAGTTTCTTTTGGAATCATGGCAGCAAAATTTAAAAAGTCTTTTGGACTGGACTTCAAGACATGATTTTGCACCCAAACAAAATCATCCGGATTTACTAGTACATCACTAATCGCTGACAGCCCCAGTTCTTTTGCATCTATTCGAATTTTTTCGATATCTAGTTGTCGACGTGATAACTGATAAGTCAAACTCTCTACCAAACGTTTGTGTAAATGAGAGGCATGCGTCTCCACCTTCACAAGTTCATCTACCAGTTTGACTGATTTTTGATGCGCCTGTTCCAAAACAGAAAATAATTGTTGTGCTTCGTCAACTACTAACACTTTATCTTCAAACAGCTCGGTTTGATCCATAATTCTCTCAGCGAGATAAGCGTGGTTCATCACGATAACTTGTGCATCTTTGACACGTTGTTGTGTCAACTGCCAAAAATCCTGTTCGGCATGAAGCTGCCCATTATAGACCTGACCTGAATGTCGAATACCATCTAAGTAATAAGGACTCGTCATGGTCAAGCTCAGCTCATCCAGCTCACCCGTTTTCGTTTCTGTCAACCAGACTAGTACTTTCATCTTGAATATTTCATAATTCTTGCCATCTTGACAGCTTTCCAGTAACTGACGAAATTTTTCTAACGAAATATAATTCTGAGTCCCAAGTAATTTAACAAAGTTTACGCCAAAATTATCCTTAAAAATCGGTGCTAAATCCTGCATCATCTGTTCTTGTAGAACTTTAGTCGGTACTGATACAATAACTTTTTTACCTTGTCCTAATAAGGTCAACAAGTAAGCGTAGGTTTTTCCGATACCTGTTGGCGCCTCTATAAATGATGCACTAGTATCTCCTAAACGTTGACTCACTAAATCAGCAAAAGCTTGCTGTTTAGGCCGTGCATCCAAATCAAGTAAGGCCAAATTTTCTTTAAATTGCTCACTTACTAAATTTTTATTCTTAGAGACGTAGGGCTTTAGCGTCGCAATCTGATCAACTTTGACCAGATCATCTTTAATAGGTCCCAAAAGGGCCAACTGTTCGGAAATGACAATTTTTGTCTCATAAATCAAACTATCCGCATGACGTGCAATTTCAGTGAGCACATTTTTTGGAAGTTCTGCCATTTTTTTCTGAAGTTTAATCAGTAATTCAGCAGTAGCATAAGCATCTGATACTGCTTCATGAGCTCGCTCTAGTACTAAATCTAATACACGCGAAAGTGACCCCAAGCCATATTTGTTTAATGTTGGGAAAAAAATTCTCGCTAATTCTATGGTATCAACGCGTGGTAACTCTAATTTGACACCATGTTCGGCAAAGGTACGCATCAACAAATTATAGTCAAATTTAACATTATGTGCGACAAAAATACACCCTGCTAATAGCTCTGCTACCTCAGACATAATCTGTTCAAAATCAGGCGCTGCTGCCACTTGTGCTGTCGTAATCCCTGTTAACGCTGTAATGTGACTGTCTAATGCCTCATGGGGATTAACATCTGTCTGATAGGTTTTGATAATCTGACCATCTTGAACGATCACGATACCGATTTGAATAATTTTACTCGTGTGGCTAGCGCTTGTTGCTTCTAAATCCACTACTGCATATTTCATCATTACTGTCATTTTCTATATAAAAGATAAGTTATCCTATTATAACATATTATCTAATAGGCTTTGTTTTTACTGCGTCGTTTATGGTGATTGGTAACTTTAACCCTCAGAATAGTTGACGCAAATTTTAAACATATTTAGCTAAAAAAACTATCTGAAGCCAAACAGCACTCAGATAGTTTTTTATCTATAGATTATTCATCAACTAATTTAATATCAACGCCAAGCGCTGTCATTTTTTCGATAATGTTATCATAGCCACGTAAAATAAATTCTACATTAGAAATTTTCGTTTCGCCACTCGCAATAACACCTGCATTGACTAAGGCTGCACCTGCTCGTAGATCTGTCGCGACTACCTCAGCACCTTGTAATTGATTTGGTGCATGATAATTAATTTCACCATTGCTTGCTACGATATCTGCGCCCATACGTGCCAATTCAGCTGCATGGTTCACACGCTTTTCATAAATCGTATCAATGATTTTACCACGACCATGTGTCATTAACAATAATGGTGTGATCGGTTGTTGTAAATCAGTTGCAAACCCAGGGTATGGCACTGTTTTGATTGTCACTGCTTTAAGATTTTCTGATTTTAAGACTTCTATCGAATCATCTCTGACGATCATCTGAACGCCCATCTCTTCTAACTTAGCAATAAAAGATTCCAGATGTTCATAAATGACATTATTCACCACAACACCATCACCACAAGCAGCTGCTAAACTTAGATAGGTACCAGCCTCGATACGATCTGGAATGACTGTATGACGCGCACCACTAAGGGTTTCTACTCCATCAATACGGATCACATCAGTACCTGCGCCACGAACTTTGGCACCCATATTATTCAATAAAGTTGCCACATCAATAATTTCAGGTTCGCGTGCCGCATTTTCAATAATTGTTCTGCCTTTAGCTTTAACAGCTGCTAGCATGGTATTAATCGTTGCACCGACAGTAACCATATCCATAAAAATGGTTGAACCAATTAGACGATCCCCATCAGTTGTTAAGTGCATGGCATTTTCTTTAAATGTCATGCGAGCACCTAACGCTTCAAACGCTTTAATATGTAGATCAATTGGTCTTGGTCCTAGATCACAACCACCTGGCAAGCCAACGGTCGCTTCACCAAATTTACCAAGTAAAGAGCCATTAAAATAGTAAGAGGCACGTAGAGAGTTAATCTTACCATAAGGTAGTGGTTTTGACTCAACCCCACGAGGATCTATTACCACAGTCCCTGCTGCGATATCTCGCTCAATTTTGGCACCCATAATCTCTAATATATCGATTAAACTTGCAACGTCAGAGATGTCGGGAACACCCTCAAGTGTCACAACATCATCTGCTAATATTGTTGCTGGGATCAAGGCAACAACAGAATTCTTTGCACCTGATATCGTCACCTCTCCCGAAATTCTTTTTCCACCATTAATTACTATTTTTTTCATACTTATAATCTTGTCCAATTCTTAAATGTAAAATCCATGCCTATCTATTCTACCATAAAAAATACGATTTGACTTATAGAATAATCTAATAAAATCATATTGTTCTCTAATCGTTCTATTATGATAGCCAAATAAATAAAACACTGTTAGTCAATGACTAACAGTGTTTTATGTGGTAACCCAAACGTATATAAACGATTGATTGAGACAGTAACTTATTAAAAATCAAAAAATGATCGCTAACTTACTCAAACACAAACTGATTATGATAAAGCTCTGAATAAAAACCATTTGGTAGTTTAAGTAATTCGTGATGACTACCTTCTTCAATAACTTCACCGTCTTTTAAGACCACAATTTTATCGGCATTTAAAATTGTTTTTAAGCGATGGGCAATCACAAATGACGTCCGTCCAGCGATTGCAGCTTCCATAGCCATCTGAATTTGTGCTTCTGTTACTGTATCAACATTAGAGGTTGCCTCGTCCAAAATCAAAAGCTTAGGATTTGTTAAAATCGTACGTGCGATCGATATTTGTTGTTTCTGACCAGTTGAAAAGACATTTTCATCATCATCAACAACCGTCTCATATTTATTGGGTAGACTCTCAATGAATTCATGAATATGCGTTGTTTTAGCCGCTGTAATCACTTCTTCATCAGTTGCATCAAATCCAAACTTAATATTGTCTTTGATTGTCCCACTAAAGAGCACTGAATCTTGTAGCACGATCCCAACACCACGACGTAAGGTATCTAAATCGATATCTCTGATATCTACCCCATCAAATTTAATGCTGCCATTATCTACATCATAAAATCGATTCATCAAATTCATGATAGTTGTTTTACCAGATCCAGTAGGACCAACCACAGCCACCATCTGACCTTTTTTAACATCAATACTAACATCTCTTAAGACAGGTTTGCCTGGTAGATAACTAAAGTCAACATGTTCTATTGAGACATTGTCTTTAATCTCATCAAACTTGACCCCGTTTTCAGGTCTAACTTCTTCTTTTTCATCAAACATTTCTTGTAAACGACGAGCACCTGTAACAGCCATCTGTAATTGAGAAAATGACGATGAGATCTGCATCACTGGTTGATAATACTGCTGTGAGTATTGGACAAATGTCACAACTAATCCAAGTGCTGCTGCAGTCGTTAATGACTTATCATTGAGTGTAATCAAAGATCCCAAGAAGATGACAATTGCTAAATTGACGAAATTCATCCCATTTAACATAGGCATCAACATACCAGAATAAACTTGTCCTTTAAAGGTTGCCTCTCGTACTTTGTCATTTTGTTTCACAAATCCATCAATCGTATCAGCTTCTAATCCTTCAACAATGATGACTTTTTGACCTGAAATTTTTTCGTCCATATAGGCATTCAGATGCCCGACTTCTTCTTGTTGTAAATCGATATATTTCTTAGCTTGCTTGATGACAACAGCTGCTAGTAAAAGTGCTACCGGCGTTGAAGCGATGGTCACCCAAGCAAGGTCAACATTTTGACGGAACATCATGATCAACACACCAATAAACATCGCACCCTGCGTCACAACTTGAACGAGTGACTGGTTAAGTGAGTTTTGAATATTATCTAAATCAGATGTAAATCGGCTTAGAATATCCCCATCTTGATGACGATCGAAAAAGGAAATCGTTAAGCGTTCTAGTTTACCAAATAATCCTTTACGCATTGAATTCGTCGAATGAGACACAATCCGTCCAAATAGAATTTGATAAATCAACATGCCAACAGTCATAAAGATGTAAGCCAGTAACAATTTCCACATCACATCGAAAAATGCTGTCTTTTCTGGCACATGTTTCGCCAAGTCAACTAATTTTGTGACATCTGTCGGTAACCCTTTTTTAGCTATCTGTTCAGCCATGGCTTGTGGTAACTCTGAAGGAATATGCCCATTAAATGATGCGACAACCTTTTCAGCTCCCACATGATGGAAATAAGCTGTTACCCATTCTACCAATTTAGCTAACGCATCACCTATAAAAACTGGTGCCTTAACTTGTAGATAAGTAGACCCGATAACTGCGATCGTGATAACGACAAAGGATAGTTTATATTTCTTGAAATAACTCCAGAAAAATTTAATTGCTTTTCCGTATTCTCCCATTAGTCCTCGCTTCCTTTCTGTGTATTATAAATTTCACGATAAACGTCACTGCTTTCAAGGAGCTCTCTATGTGTCCCCATTCCGATTAATTTTCCATCGTCTAGAACTAAAATTTTATCAGCATGTACAACCGATGAAATTTTTTGGGCAATAATAATTTTCGTTGTATCTGCAAGTTCTCCTGCTAATGCCTGTTGAACAAGTTTTTCAGACTTAGCATCTAAAGCTGATGTTGAGTCATCTAAAATCAGTATTTTAGGATTTCCAATCACACCACGCGCGATAGACATCCGTTGTTTTTGACCACCTGAAAAATTGGTAGCACGTTCTTCAACAGAACTTTCATAGACATCTGACATTTTTTCGATAAACTCACTTGCTTGTGCAATCGAACTTGCTCGTCTCATATCCTCAAGTGTGGCATCAACTTTACCATGTTTTAAATTTTGTGCAATCGTACCTGAAAATAAGATAGCACGTTGTAAGACGATCGAGACTGTATGGCGTAAGTTATCACGATTTAAATCACGTAAATCATGCCCATTAATTGTAATTGATCCTGTGCTTGGATCAAACAGTCTTGGTATTAACTGTGCTAGTGTAGATTTACCAGAACCAGTTGCCCCAACAACGCCTACCATCTCACCTGTTTTCACACTAAATGAAATATCCTCAAGTGTTGGTTCCTCATCTAAAGGATAGGTAAAGCTGACATTATTAAATGTAATATCACCTGTCAAAGCAACATCTGGCGCATCTTTAAACGTCATGGCTGGCTCAGTATTTAAAACCTCACCGATTCTTTTAAGTGAGATAAATGCACGCGATGCCATCATCGACATCATCCCACCCATGATAATCGCAAACATAATTTGCATCATATAAGTCATAAATGAGGCAATACTGGCCAAATCTTTCGGTTCTTTTTGCACATAAGTTGAAACAAACCAAATCGCTGCAAAAATCGCGATATAGGCGGCAAATGTAAAGGCTGGTATCATTGCTGAAAAGATATAACTAATCACCAGATTATGGCCTAACAGTTCATCTGAGCTCTCATCAAATTTTGCTGCCTGTTCTTTTTCCTGTACAAATGATTTCACAACCCTCGTACCACGGAGATTTTCTTTAGCGATACCATTTAACTTATCCATCAATCTTTGGAAAGCACCAAAGTGTTTACCCATGTTACCCATCGCAGCACCTGTAATCAAGATGATCACGATGACCAAGACGACAATGATCCACCAAAGTTTTGGTAAAGTTTGAATAGCTAATGCAAAAGCACCGACAAACAAAAGTGGCACACGTAATAAGATTTGAAATAAAATCATAATCAAGTTCATCACCTGATTGACATCATTTGTCATCCGAACAACTAGATTTCCGGCATTAAACTTTTCAATATTTGCATAAGAAAAACTTTGAATTTTTCTAAATGTCTGCTCTCTCAAATCAGCAGATACGCCTTGGGCAATTTTTGCTGCAAAAATGGTATTGATAACACCCGCGATGAGTCCAATCGCCGCAATGATTAGGAGTTGGATACCATATCCCATAATTTTGTCTTTATCGTTATTAGAGACAGCTTCAAGTACTTTCGTCAAAATTTGTGGTTGCCAAAGTGTTGTCCCAACAACTAAGATAACCATCGCTAAAGATCCTAAAGCCCAGAATTTGTACTGTTTGATTGCTTTAATTAGCATGTTACTTCCTTTCACTTTTACATCACCTACCTATTCATCATAGGAGTTGATATCTCTTTTAAATAAATTAGGGCTACCCGCCCCTACAACTTACTCGGACTGATAGCTCTTTTTTTATAATGTCACATCAATTTGTTAGCTTTTAGGGGATAGATATCGTAATACCATGATAACCTAAATCATCAAATTTAAGTGCCCCAACCATTCTAACATATTATCAAATTATTTCCTTTTTTAAAGTACGAAACATTAAAAAAATACATCTCCATATGTTATACTATAGATTATGAATAATTCAAGATATCAAGATCTCAAGTTAGCAGAAAGAGGGGCACTGCTCAGTATCTGGGCTTATGTCATTTTGTCTGTAATCAAACTAACGTTTGCAACGATGACGAACTCTGAGAGTCTGCGTGCTGATGCTTTTAATAATATCACAGATATTTTAGGTAGTGTCGCCGTGCTAATCGGTCTAAAAATCGCGCGAAGACCAGCTGATGATGATCATACCTACGGTCACTGGAAAATCGAGTCTGTTGCCTCATTAGTCACAAGTTTTATCATGTTTGGTGTAGGTTTTTTTGTCCTTAAAGATACCGTTACAGCTATTTTAAGTAATGAAAAAACGCGTGTAGACCTCGTCGGTTCTATTGTTGGTGTAGCCTGTGCGGCTGTCATGCTTGCGATTTATTTTTATAATCGCAAGCTAGCGATTAAAGCTAAAAGTTCTAGTCTGATGAGTGCGGCAAAAGATAATTTAGCTGATGCTGTCTCGTCTATCGCAACGTCTATCGCAATTTTTGCAGCAAGTTTTAATCTGACTTTTATTGATAGATTAATGGCGATTGTCATCACTGTTTTCATCTTTAAAACTGCTTATGATATTTTTGCTGAGGCAGTCTTTTCACTATCAGATGGTTTTGATGAATCTAAAATAGAAATTTATACACAAGCAATCGCGAAAGTCCCTAAAGTCTCAGCGGTTAAATACATCCGGGGTAGGACATATGGTAGTAATATCTTTTTAGATGTTGTGGTAGAAATGTCTCCAGATTTATCTGTGTTTGAAAGCCATGCAGCAACAGAGGATATCGAAGAAACTTTAAAACAAAACTACGATGTATTTGATATCGATGTGCACGTAGAACCTGCTATCTTAGCCGATGAAGAAAGAGATTCAACATTAGCACTCATTATTTTGGGATTAGAAGAGCAAGTCTTAAATAACAAATCACCAGAGCTATTAGCTGATACCTTCAGTGAAATAAGTTTTGATGGTAGACAGCTTACCAAACAAACCAAGCTAAATGAAGTTCCGCAACCATTAGCTATCGCTGGCTATAAAGCTCAACGACTATCTAAAAAAACATTTGTCGTCACCTATCACTACTACGAAGCGAAACAAACAATTTTAGTTACAAGTATCTGGCGAAGACGTACACAATGGTATTGCCAAGCGCGTCAACTCACGAAAAAAACCTGATTAAATCAGGCTTTTTTTATTGCTATCAAGCGTTAAACTAATGGCTTATTTAGTGTCAATTGCTGCATTTGCAACAGCAAGTGCTTTATCGTAATCGGGTTCTTGTGTAATCTCACTCAAGATTTCACTATAGATAATTTCTCCTGACTTAATCACATAAACGCTACGTGCCAATAATTTAGCTTTTGGTAAAAATAGACCGTACAAATCACCGAACTCATTTTTGGCATCAGATAAAATCGTCATGTCAACACCTTCTGCTGCACACCATGTTGCTTGTTCTTCAGGTGTATTATTTGAAATTGATAGAAAAGAGATTGCTTTATTCTCAGCAGCAGCTACATTAAAGTGTTTTGTTTGCAAAGCACAAACACTCGTATTAATATCTGGAAAAATACTAATAATAATCGGATCAGCCAATTCTGATAACTTCACTTTATGATTAGCTAAATCAGTTAACTGAAAATCTGGTGCTGCCCCAGTTGTTAGCGGATTAATCTCATCAAAAACTTCACCATGTCTTGTAATAATCATTTATCTTCTCCATTCTTTTTTTTCATTATAATACAAAATCGTTTGAGTATACACTCAAACGACTTGCACATTTATATTTTTATTTTTGAATACTTTGATTTATTTCAAACGCGCATTTAACGCTGCACTCAGCTCTTCAAATCCTGGTTTACCAAGTAAAGCAAACATATTTTTCTTGTAAGCTTCCACTCCTGGTTGGTCAAATGGATTCACACCATTTAGGTAACCTGATAAACCGATAGCAATCTCGAAGAAATAGATGAGGTAACCAAGTGTAAATTCATCTTGTTTTTTAATTGTGACAACAGAGTTAGGAACACCGCCATCTGTATGTGCAAGTAACACACCTTCAAATGCTTTTGTATTCACATAGTTCACATCTTTACCTTCTAGATAACCAAGACCATCTAAATCTTCAGCTTCTGTTGGGATATTGATATTTAATGTAGGCTCTTCAACTTTAATGACTGTTTCAAACAAGTTACGGCTACCTTCTTGGATAGATTGACCGATTGAGTGCAAATCAGTTGAGAAGTTAGCTGATGTTGGATAGATACCTTTGTAATCTTTACCTTCAGATTCACCTGCTAATTGTTTCCACCATTCACCAAAATACTGTAATGATGGTTCATAGTTAGCCAAGATTTCAATTGTTTTACCTTTACGGAAAAGAATATTCCGAAGTACAGCATATTGATAAGCTTCATTTTTTTTCAAATCAGATGAGCTATATGCTTCACGCGCAGCAGCTGCACCATCCATCAAAGCTTGGATATCAGCACCACTTGCTGCAATTGGCAAAAGACCAACTGGTGTTAATACTGTAAAACGACCACCGACAGCATCTGGAACAACAAATGATTCCCAGCCTTCAGCATCTGCTTGAACTTTAACAGCACCTTTAGCTTTATCAGTTGTTGCATAAATACGGCCATTTGCTTCTTCAGTGCCATATTTTTTGATAAGCATTTCTTTAAACACACGAAATGCGATAGCTGGTTCTGTTGTTGTACCTGATTTTGAAATCACATTAACAGAGAAATCTTTGTCAGCAACATAGTCGACTAATTGTGCTAAGTATGTTGATGAAATTGAGTTACCTGCGTACAAAATTTGTGGTGCTTTACGTTTTTCTTTTGTATCTAAGTTAACAAATGAACTATTTAAAAAGTCGATAGCCGCTTTGGCACCAAGGTATGATCCACCAATACCGATGACAATCAACACATCACTATCAGATTTGATTTTTTCTGCTGATTTTAGAATACGATCAAATTCTTTTTTGTCATACTCTTTTGGTAAGTCAATCCAACCAGTAAAATCCGCTCCCTGACCTGTACCTTCACGTAATGCGGCATCAAACGCCGTTACTGCAGGCTGCATATAATCAAACTCGTGTTGACCTACGAAAGATAACGCTGTTTTATAATCAAATTTTAGATGTGACATAGTTTCTCCTTAATCATTCGTGTGCGCGCACACGTTCCTAATAGCACTAATACGCTAACTCAATTTTTTAGCTCCTTGATATCGTTTTCACTAAAAAATCAATCTGCCTTATTCTACCGCGTTTTTCGTATTTTTTCAAGAATTTACTCAATAATTTATCCAGAATTATTTAACCCTTATGATACATCATCTGTTTCATGCTATTTGCATGCATCATGACAGTTTACACCCCCATAATCCGCAAAAAAATTATCCAAAGATAATTTTTTACTGATTCAACACTATTTATCTTTTTCCGTTACTCACCATCACGATAACATGACTATTTAGTGGGACAGCTTCATTTAAAGAACTTTGCCCAACGACAACACCTTTTGTTTCACTGCTATCGACATAGCGTACTTGATACGTAATCGGTGCGCCCTTAGCTGTATACTCATTATAGAACGTAGCCTGCAAATCGCCTTGTGTTTGTCCAGTTAAATCCTTGATATAAACTTGACCTAATGAAAAGGCTACAGAGATATTCGGGACATTATCTTTGGCAAAATACTGGGTGCCAGCACGCGTTGATTGATTGATAAACCCACCATAAGCTATGGACTCACTATACACTTGTTTCACAGTAACAGGTAACTCTTTTCCAGCAGCACTTGCTTCTTCAAAACTAAGCACTGAAAAATCTGGAACAATCAACGGCTTACCAAGTGATCGTTTAACAATAATCATATCTGCTTTTGATACTTTTTCCCCTTTTGCAACTGACTGAGCGATGACCTTATCTGCCTCCACTGTATTACTGCCCTCAGTTTGGAAATCTATTTTGACGCCTTTATCCATACTCCACTTGTCTATCTGCTCTTTTGTTTGCGTTGAAAAATCTGGAACATCAATATTTTTGACAACAGGTTCTTTTCCTTTTGAATAAAACAGTGTTAAGTTGTCTTCTCTCTTGAAATTTTCAGAGGTGAGCGATTGATTCGCAAATTCTTGTTTGATATAGCTATCTGTTGCGATGGTTTCTGAATAATCCAACTGAATTATTGTATTAGCCAGTTTCTCTTTTTTAATAAACACTCGTGCCTGTGCTAAAGAGAGTTTTGAAAAATCAGGTAGTTTAATTTTTGTTTTAGGATCTGCACCCAAACTGACAGTCAAATTGACAACCTTTTTCTTTGCAATCACTGTATGTTTATCTGGTTCTTTGATGACCGTATTCACTTTTTTATCAAAATCATAGAGGCGTTTGACATTTAAGGTTATCTTATGTTTATCGGCCCACGTTTGTGCTGTACTGACTGGTTTACCAGTAAAATCAGGTAACTTAATATGTGTTTGATTATAGTAAAATCCAAAAATGCAGCTCAAAATCAATAGAGTGACGATACCAAAACAGAGACGTTTTAACAGTTTCTTTTTTGCAAAAGCAGTATCTTTAACGAGTAAGTCATCACTCACTGGTTTAGCCATCTCTTTAGCAGTCGGACTAGCAACTGTTTTTTCGCCGGGTGTCACCTGTTTTGCCTCACCAGTGTTCTCGTCAACTTGTTTTTTGTGAAGCGCTTCAGACGCTTCTTGCTGACCTATTGCTTGTCCGTCTACTAAATCAGATGATTTTTTTTGATCTTTGGGTTTCTTGTTTTGATAATTATCAGATGTAAAATTAGATAAAAAATTACTCATGTGTCAAGTTTCCTTTTTTAAGCCGGTAAGTAATATCAGATTTTTTAGCCACTTCTTGTGAATGTGTGACAACGATTACCGCTTTCCCATTTTCATGAGCTAACCGTTGAAATATCTCAACAATCTCTCCCTCACGTTCCTCATCAAGATTTCCTGTTGGTTCATCAGCTAAAATCACCTCACTATTTGTTGCTAATGCACGAGCAATTGCGATTCTTTGTTGTTCCCCTCCAGATAATTTACTGACTAATCGATCAGCTTTATCCCGTGTGATCCCGATATAATCTAAAAGATTATAGGCAACAGTTTTTTGATCTTCGGGTAACTGGTTATCTGTAATTGTCATCGCTACCAATACATTTTCTGCAGCTGTGAGATATGGCACTAAATTATTATTTTGAAAAATAATAGACACTTTGTTTCTTCTATAATTCTCAAAGCCAATTTGTCTTATATCTTGCTGATCAAAAAGGACTTCTCCTGCTTTAGCACTATCTAGACCTGCAATCATCGATAGTAATGTCGTTTTGCCGGATCCAGACTCTCCTACGATCGTATAAAATTTCCCTATTTCAAAGTTGACAGAAATATCACGTAAGATATAACGTTGCATATCGCCATCTTGATAAAAATAACTCAATGCTTGTGTTTCAATAATAGACATAGTCATCACCCCAATAAGATTTTTTTAGGCTTTAATTTAAATATATAAAGCGTTGAGAGTAGTACAGATATCATAACAGTCGCTAAACCAACCAATAAGTATGTGACGATATAGAACGGTGTAAAAGATACCGAATAATTTTCAACCACTGACTCAGCACTAATACGCTTGCCTGTGCTGAATAGTGCGTCTTGATTCATCATATCTCCTATCGCGTCAGGTTTAGTTTTAGCAACACTATTTGATTGTAAAAAGGCATCAGAGGCAAAACTACCTAAAAATTTACCTGTTACTAATGACAGCATCAAGGCAATAATTGCGATGGTGAGCACTTCTGTCATAATCTGTAAAATGATCGTTGATTTTTTATCTCCAAGTGAGAGATAAATCCCTAATTCTCGTTTACGATCACGCATAAATAGTAACACAATCAGTAGAATCAAGATAATCGACAAACTAATCGCCGCTACAATAACGCCTTTTGCAATGTTTGACAATTTACTAAACTGACCTGCAATCGTTTCAAAACTATCTGTAGAGGTCATTACAGAATAAAACTTAGGCAATAAAGGTTTAGTATCTGCTTTAAACTTAGCGAGATCATCGATTGATTTTAGTTGATAAATTGGTACATAAAATGGCTTCACAGATTCTGCTAACTCTTTATCACTCATACCAGAAAATAGATCAGGCGATTGAGTAGTTAAAACCCGCATATAGCCTTGATTCATCTCGTGTACGGTTTTGTTAGGCATATAAAACGTGTTGTACATTTGAAAATCTAATCCGTCTTCTCCATTACTACCTATCATCGACGCAGCATGCACAACTGAACCACTATCTGCTTTACTAGACTTACCAGATTTTTTTTGTACTGTTTCTAATACCTGGTAGAGCCCCACTACTTTGACTTTTGTATCATATGTTTCTTTGTCACTGGTATCGTTTTGATTTTCATTCATATCTGCTGACATCAAAATCTGATCTATCGTCATCTCATCACCAACATGTAGCCCATTTTTGCTGGCAAATTCTTTCGAAATTAAAACAACTTTATTTCCTTTTTGGATATCTTCTTCAGTAAATACACTACCTTGAACCAGCTTAATTTTATTAAGTGAGATATCCATAACTTTTGGATCCTGTACACCACGAATAGGAATGAACTGCTCCATTGGATTGAAGCCACCAGTCTTATCCTCGGTCTTATCGTCTGCCTTATCTTTTTTATCTCCAGAAGGATTAAAGAGCTTTAAGCTTTTAGATTGAAATCCCGATGATTGAGAATAATCATAGCGCTTGATGTAAGGGTTAGCGCCAATTTTTTTTATCAGCTTAACCTCTAAATTAGTCTCCATATCAGGACTTGGATTTTCAAATTCTTTTTGTATCTCTTTATCATTCCAATCTATCCCAACAGTTGCGACAGCCCCCATCTGTTCTTTGGTTGTCTTTTCAACATGCTGAGTAGATTGCTGAATGATGACACTACCGGCTAAAATATTACCTAATACAAAGATCACTGTAAACAAGATAAGTGATTTTGATTTTTGTCTTGTAACAGAGCGTATGGCGCGTTTTAAAAAATTCATATGTCTCCTTTTACCTGTAAATGGCTTGAACCTTACGAAATGACCTTAACAAGTTTAGAATGTCAGCCCATTTCTCAAGCCAGTTCTATAAAATATTTGATCGACTAGTTAAAGTATATCATAATTCTTTCTTTTTAATCATATTACATTTACAGATTTTTTATATTTTAAAACTGTTTTATGTTTTAATCGCCAGCTAACCACATAAAAACTTGTTTAATAGCGTGAGCTTTGTCTACCACAAAGAGCAGAAATGAGACGACCTTAATCAGATAGTCTAAATAGTCTAAAAGACTGTGTTATAATAAAATCTATGAAAACAAATTATGATACGATTATTATCGGGGGAGGCCCATCGGGTATGATGGCTGCTATTGCTAGCAGTTTTTACGGTCGTCAAACACTCCTGTTGGACAAAAATAAAAAACTGGGTAAAAAGCTAGCCATGACTGGTGGGGGCCGGTGTAACGTCACTAACAATGGTACGCTTGAAGACATTCTAGCTGGCATACCACATGGTGGAAAATTCCTGTATAGTACCTTTGCCCAATTTGACAATCATGATATTATTCAGTTTTTCCAAGATAATGGTACAAAGCTAAAAGAAGAGGATCATGGTCGTATGTTTCCGGTAACGGATAGATCACAAACCATCATTGCCACCTTGCAAGCCAAAATGACTGAGTTGGGTGTGACTATTGCAACACAATCAGAGGTGATCTCAACAACCAAAACAGTAGATGGTCACTTTCTAATTAAAACAGCAGATAAAAGCTTTACCTGCCGTAAATTAATCGTCACAACAGGTGGTAAATCCTATCCTTCTACAGGTTCAACAGGCTATGGACATGAAATCGCAAGGCATTTCAATCTTAAAGTCACACCACTAAAACCAGCAGAAAGTCCTTTAACAACAGACTTTCCTCATAAACAACTACAAGGGATTTCCCTACGAGAAATCGTTATTCATATCGGAAAACACGAGATCAAGCATGATTTATTGTTCACACACTTTGGCTTATCCGGTCCTGCAGCTTTACGCGTCTCTACTTTCGTGCAACCAGGAGATGTCATCACAATTGACTTTTTGCCTGAGATATCTACAGATGAGTTAACCAGAGCAATTCACGACTTACGCGACAAATCAATCAAAAATGTGCTCAAAACACTTTTACAAGAGCGTGTAGCAGAATTTTTAATCATTGATGCAGGTATCAAGCTAGAAACAAAGGCCAAGCAGTTATCAGAAAAACAGCTCAAACTATTGAGTGAAAAAATAAAAGAGCTTCCAATTAAAGTTACTGGCACCATGAGTCTAGCAAAATCTTTTGTGACTGCCGGCGGTGTTGATTTAGCAGAAATTAAGCCAAAAACGTTAATGAGTAAAACAATCGATAACTTATATTTTGCAGGAGAAGTGTTAGATATCAATGCACATACAGGTGGCTTTAATATCACTTATGCCTTAGCTACTGGCTGGGTTGCAGGTATTAACTAAAACAAGTTGATGCCTCATACATCAACTTGTCATTTAGAATCATTTTATTAATTCAAAGAGAGGATCTATTCATCTCTTTTTCTTTTTCTTTTATTACCTGATAAACGGCGCCAATCAAGCCTGCATCATTTTTTAAAAGACAAGGTTGTACTTGAGCTATCGTATCATTGGATAACCGGTTCAAACTCCTATGATGCAGTTTGATTTTATCTAGCCTATGAGATAAGTGTCTCAAAAATGATTGATTAGCACTAATACCTCCACCTATTAGTAAAACTTCTGGATCAAATACACAGATCAAGTTGAGTAGTCCTTTAGCTACATCGTCATAATACTGATCTAGTACTCGACCAGCTATCTCGTCTCCATGACTCGCTAAATCAAGAATCATTCTAGCATCTGATATCGTTTTGCCACTCTCATGTTGATAATGCCTACAGAGTCCAACGATAACACCGCTCGTAAAATTCCAAGAATTATCTTCCAAATCTTGTGTATAATCTAAACTCTCTTGCATGCTCCATCCTGCTTCACCAGCAGCACCATGAGCCCCTTTATATATTTGATTATTAATCACAATCCCACACCCTACAGCGGTTCCCAGTGTAACCACGATATAGTTTTCTACGCCTTTGGCATTCCCAACCCATTGTTCTGCAATCGCAACACAATTAGCATCATTTTCTAATGTTACGGGCAAACCAAATGCTGACTCTAATCGTTTTTTTAAGTGCATATGATATAGTGACAAGATAGATCCTGCGGTAATCATATACCCATCCGGACTAACAATGCCAGGTATACTAACACCAACACCTTGAATTTCATAATTAGCTTGAATTTTTTTAACTTTTGCCGACATTTGATTGATCATCTTATCGGCATCATCTAAAATTGTTGGGAAAGTCCCTTTATGAAATACTTCACCAGTATGATTTACAAGACCATACTTAATCGCTGTGCCACCAATATCGAACCCAATATAATACATTTTTCACCTCCTAATCAATATCTTATAACGTCTTGTTATTTATCTAGTGACTCCATACTGAACACTTTATAATATATGGGTATCCCTCCTACACAGCAGCAGTCCATGACTAATTTCTATTCAGCACTTCTAGAAAAAGTTTATTCAAAAAATAACTCTGAATGTAAGCTGTTAAACTAAATGTTAAAAGCATAGATAAGACACCGGCCCAGTGAATATATAAGGGGACACCAATCACTAATACCCCCGCAATACTCAGCATGATAATTGAATATGCTGTGTGCTCAATAGCTAATAAGACACCATTTTTAATCATGCTAGATGTGTTGTGCTGGAATTTTGAAATCAAGGCAAATATATAAATAAGTGCCATCATTGTGATAGTTATGAACCCTAGTAAGACCAAAGATAGCCATACGTTACCTTGGCCTACACTAATCAATATCACTGCTGTAGCAATCAACAATAAAAATCCTAGCCATACTTGTGTTGCTTGCTTAATATTTTTTTGGAAACTATCGAGGTAGGCACTGTAAACCTGTCTAGTATGACCATTTTGCATATTTAAGGTAACATCATATAATGCAGTTATCGATGCGCCAATCGTGATTAATGGCAGACTACTCACCACAAATAATATGTTTAGGACAATCAAATCATACAACTTTAACATATACCGATAAATGATGCCATTTACTGCTAATAACCCACGCACATCAAACACCCCCTCTTTCATATATCTTTATACACATGACTTTTAACTGATTTGAATCATCATCTCACTGACTTCTTATTCATCACATTAGCGCTTCAAATATTGTAACATCAATAATTTGGCTCATAGCTTTCCCACCTTTTTCACTAGGATGCAGCTTGTCTCCAGAATCATACTGTATCGCTAACTGAGTTGGATCACTATCAGAGACTAGCACATCATTAAAATCATATACACCATCTACTTTAGCTTGATGCAATAACCAATGGTTTAAACGCATACGGAGTGTTTCTTTCTTGATATTTTTTACATCAATTGTATAGCCAATAAATGGACTAATCGTTGCGACATAGATCTTGCAATGATATTGATGTGCCAAGTGGAAAAGTCGTTCATAACCTGCCACCATCTCTTCAAAAGTCGGTAGCTCATCTATCGGGATTAGGGGATCAGTACCAGGTTGATGTAAATCATTCACACCTAAAGCGATGATAACCGCCTTAACATTGGTGTTGACCTTAAAGACATCACGTTCAAAGCGTGTTACACCAGACTGACCAAAATACTGTCCAGATACTGGAGTGTCTGCAAACGCTCTTAAAAGTCGATTACCTGAGATACCCGCGTTAACCACACTGTAGCTTTCACCTAGGATCTTATAAACTCCTTGTTTTAAGGGATTTATCCAAAAACCTTGTTCAGTAATGGAATCACCAAATCCAACAATCGTAGCAGCATCAGTACCTACATGACTATCCACACCTACAAGGAGGTTATAGCCCTCAGTTATCGACGTTTCTAAGCAAATCTGGATATAGAGGGTCTCATGTCGTACGACATTTTTATCGATTGTATCAGTTTGTTTGATATCATTCGGCATCAACTCAAAAGCAGTCTTACCGGCAACCGTTAGTGATTCAAACTTTTTTTCCGAATCACTTGCAATTGATATTGACTTAATTTGCTGTGTTTTGTCACTGTAACTATTCGTCAACGTTAACTTTAGTTGATCGCCATTATGTTTCATAATCACCTGATAGGTTATCAGTTGACCATTTAGTTGAGGCATGTCTAACCCCACACCCCTTTGCGCATAACTCCATGAAGTTAGCCACCGCTTATCTTGTTTCGTCATTTTTTATCACTTCATTCATAAACTACTAGAAAAGGTCTAGTTGTCATTTAATTTTCCTATATTTTTCTTAATATTTTTATCGCGAATCATATTGATTTTATCAATATGATTTTTTTCCTGGAATGCTTTATAGTCATTTAATACTTTGTCAAACTCTGCATCATTTTTGGCGCGAATCAAACTGACTAAGGTTGTATCCCACTTCGTTTCTATCGCACTCAATGATCTTGCTTCTTGGGTACCTGGTTGTGGTGCAATATTTTCAATCTCAAATTGTGGTGTTAAATATTTTTGTCCCCATGCTTGTTGTTGCCAAACTGCTTTAACATTTGAGGCTTTGTTGTATGTCTTAAATCGATCATGACCAAATTGAATGAACTCTGCGACACGGTAATCTTTTTGCCATTTGTCTGGATTTTCAGATTGCATTTTTGCAGCTTCATCAGTCCATTCTATTGATTTTTTATCACCATTAATATAGTTAAATGTTTTCCCTTCAATCCCGTAATTTGTCAAAATTTCGCCATAATCACTCAATAAATATTCAAATACTTGGATTGCTTTAGCTGGATTTTTTGTTTTTTGAGAGATATAGTTAATCATCCAACCTGAAAGACCAGCTTGTTGTAAGGTTGGTTTATTCCCTTTAGTAGACATCACACCATCTATTGCAACATATGCTTTATCTGGATTAGCAGTCAACCAAGTTTGCATATTATTTCCTAAATTAACATTTGCACCCATCATGATGGTTGCATACTTACCACTACTGACTTTTTCTTTAAATCCATCTCCATTATCTGTAAAACTATCATCAGAAATATTACCTTCTTCGTGAACTTGACGGAAAGTTTTTAACCAAGTCATATAATCATTATCGAGATTTCGATCATAGAACTTATCATCTTTAGTTTTAATCGGTACACCCAACATATCTTGCACCACTTTTTCAAGTGCTCCTACATCGCCCGACATATCATTAAAGCCAAATGGCATTAACTCTGGAAACTTAGCTTTTATGGCCCTCATACCAGCTTTAAATCCTTCAGGTGTCGTAAAATCCTGAGGACCAATTGCATCTAGCACATCTTGTCTAATAATAAAGGTTTCGTGTGTCGGTATGTCACCACTTTTAAAATCTGCCATGGTATTGGAATAGTTAGGATAGCCATACGTCTTGCCATCAGCTAGTTTATACCAATTTAATGTTTCTTTTCTAGCCACTTCGTTAAAATAAGGGTCATATTTATTGGCTAAATCTTGCAATGGCAATGCCCATTTATTTGCTGTTCTAGCTACTTCTGAATTAGCATCCAGTACGGTCACGATATCTGGGATATCTCCGCTGGCAAAATAAGTATTTAATTTTGTATCGTCTCCAACAATAAACTTAATATCAAGATTCAGATCTTTTTTCACCTGCTTGGTGATTAAATCTGTCCCATATTTTTTATTCCACCATTCGGCATTAATATACCAAGTTAGCTGATTATCTTTACTTTTATCAACTTTCCATGCTGGCGTTTTTTTGTCTACCTTATAAGATGCATCGGGTAGTTTAACCCCACTAGATTCCGCTTTTTTGTTACTGCCACAACCACCTAACAGCATAACGACTGCTAAACTTGTTACAGATAAGCCTAGAACTTTTTTAACATTTTTCATATATATCTCCTTTATAGTTTAAACACTTTTTGACTTATTCTTTAACTGCACCCAACATAGTCCCTGTCACAAAATATTTTTGTAAAAATGGATACAATACCAAAATCGGGAGCATCGTAACGATAATGGTAGCTAACTGGATACCTTTTGATGATGTTTGAATATTAAGCTGCCCACTGAAGCCACTTTGAGCAGCAGCTTGAGATTTCAAAATAATCTCATACAATTTCATTTGTAAAGGATACAAAGACTCTTTTTGAATATATAGTTTGGTTGTCATAAAATCATTCCACTGCCAAACACCATGAAATAAAGCAATGGTTGCAAGTGCCGGCTTAGATAGTGGTACAATAATTTTAAAGAAAATCCCCCAATCAGTTGCCCCATCTATTCTTGCAGATTCCTCTAAAGAGCTTGGCACATCTCTAAAAAAATTCATCAAAATCACAACATCATAATAACTAAACATGGCTGGCAAAATATAGACCCAAAAGCTATTGAGTAAGCCTAATGACTTAATCAAAAGATAGGTTGGGATCATCCCACCAGTAAAGAACATGGTAATAATCCCCATAGAGGAGTAAATAAAGCGCCCTTTCAATTCACGTTTACTCAAAGCGTAAGCTACAATCGCACAAAAACTAACATGCGCAAAAACACCTATCGCTGTCTTACTGACTGAGATAAACAGAGCAGACCATAAGGTTTTATCTTGTAGTACACGACTATAATTATCTAGTGAGAATGATGACGGCCAAAATACAAATCCACCTTTGTTTAATGCATCTGTTGATGCAAAAGATGAGACCAATACATTCCATAGTGGCACTACAATTAATAAAGTAAAACTTGTCATTAAAATAAGATTGATGAAATCAAAAGCACTTTTTTTTGATTTAATGTTCCCCTTTTTATTTTGTTGAGACACTGGTACCTCCTTTCTTATAAAACAGATCGATTATCATTTAATTTTTTTGTCACAACATTAGCACCCACTAATAAGATGACAGAAATAACAGAAACGCCTAAACCAACAGCAGTTGCATAGGCAAAATCGCCTTGTGATAAACCGACACGATAAACATATGAATTAATCACCTCAGCTTTCGGCTGATTTTGTGAGTTCATCAGCACCAGTGTTTGATCCAAATTAGAGTTAAATAATCCTGCAACAGAAAGAATCAAATTCAGCGCTAAGATATTACCTAGACTGGGTAAGGTAATACTCCAGATTTTACGCATTCGGGATGCCCCATCAATTTCGGCTGCTTCATAGTAGGTGGGATCAATTTTTGACATCGTAGCCAAATAGAGAATTGTGCCCCAACCAGCCTCTTTCCACACATCTGAAAGCGCAGCGATTACCCAGTATTTATTGGCATCTAGCATATGGTTGGTATTACTTTTAATACCAATCGCACCTAACATGTCGTTCATCATGCCGTTTGAGCTCATCCAAGTAATTAGCATACCACCCAATATAATCCATGATAGAAAATGCGGCAAATAAGTAATTGTTTGTACCAGTTTTTTAAACGGTGTCCATTTAAGTTCAAAAATGAGAATGGCAATAATGATAGGCAAAACAAAGCCAACAGATAATTTGATTGCACTGATGCCAAATGTGTTAATCACTGATTCCCAGAAGTATTTATCTTGTAAAATGATCTTGAAATTTTCTAGACCAATCCATTCTGAACCACCTATGCCACTGATAACTGAGTAGTTTTTAAATGCAATGGTTAAGCCATAAATAGGCACAAAATTAAAGATCAACATATACACAACACCTAAAATCGCCATGCTTTGTAATTGCCATTGTGAGGTAAATGCCTTGCACCATCTAGTCGCACGCTGTGCTAAGGATAATTTATAGCTTGTGTCCTGCATCTATAATTCCTCTCCATTTGATTGAATTACTTTTTGGTACCAAGTATATGACTCTTTGATACGCCGCTCAAGTGTCCCCTTACCAGCATTATCTTTATCTACATAGATCATACCGTAACGTTTTTCCATCTCACCTGTCCCAAAACTAACTAGATCAATAATCCCCCATGGCGTATACCCTATCACTGGTACACCATCGTCTAGTATCGCTTTTTTCATTTCTTGGATATGTGCTTTCAAATAGGCAATACGGTAACCATCATGTATCTGTCCCTCATCACTCAACTTATCATAAGCACCAAATCCATTCTCCACTATAAATAATGGGAGATTATAGCGTTGGTAAACGGTATTCAAGACATACCGTAATCCTACTGGATCAATCTGCCATCCCCAATCACTGGCCTTGACATAGGGATTTTTAACAACTTTAGCATTTGGAAAATCAGGAATTTTATGTCCAGACACTGTCTCCTCTTTTTGAGTCGTCACTGTCCCAGACATATAGTAAGAAAAACCAATATAATCAACGGTTCCTTCTTTTAGGGATTGCAATTCTGACTCAGTATAGTCTATCTGATAGCCTTTTTGTTCCCAATCTTTTAAGGTATAACTAGGAATCACGCCTCTTGCATGGATATCACTATAGAAATAACGACGTTCCATGACTTTGCTTGCTGCCATTTGATCCTCAGGTTTTGCAGAAAATGGGTATACTGGTACATAAGCCATCATGGCACCAATTTTAAAGGCTGGATTAATCTCATGGCCTAATTTGACAACTTTAGCACTAGCAATCAATTCATTTAAACTTGCTTGGTAGATGACCTCCTCTGCTATTTCATCTGCTTCTATAAGCACAGCGGAGTTAGTCCAAGTATGCAAGCTATGTTGTCCGTCTGCCTGATTATTAATTTCATTAAAGGTCAGCCAATAGCTAACTTTGTCTTTGAAGCGTCTCATAACCACATCTGCATAGTTGACAAAAAAGTCAATGAGTTTTTTATTTTTAAACCCACCATAAGTTTCATAAAGTTGATAAGGGATTTCAAAATGTGATAGGGTAATGACAGGTTCAATCCCATTTTTTAACAACTCATCAAACAAGTCATCATAAAATTGCAGGCCAGCTTCATTTGGTAAAGTCTCATCACCTTTTGGAAAAATCCTAGCCCAACTAATAGAAGTTCTAAAGCACTTAAGACCTAAGGTTTTGAATAGCTGAATATCCTCACGATATCTGTGGTAAAAATCAATCGCTTCATGATTAGGATAGTATGTATCGGGCAATACACCATCTGTTATCTGACGTTGTGTAGTGTTACTACCTGCTGTCATCACATCAGCAATACTGATACCTTTTCCTGCTTCTTGCCACGCGCCTTCTATCTGATGTGCTGCTACTGCACCTCCCCAAAGAAACTCTCTCGGCAATTCTTTTTTCATTATCAACCCCTCCTTAAATTTACTATTTTTTTTATACTTAATACCATTATCATACCAAATTTAAAATAATTTGTAAGCGTTTTCTGCTATTTGGGTAAGAATTCAACAAGTTGATAAAAAAAACACAAGTGGAACGTAGCGTTCCACTTGTGTTTTTTTTACTATTCTCTATCCCACACCTTTTGAATTAAGGCTTCTACTAAAAAAACGGATTGAATTTGACTAGACATATCATGATAGGTATTCAGGCGAATCTTAGGTGTTTGATAAGGTAACACATAATTTGACATTTGTGCCAAAATAGATACCTCATCAGCAGTGATCGTTATAATCGTAAAATCATCTTTATTTTTAAACGTATTTACAACCTCGATCACTTCATTTGTTGCACCAGAGACAGATAAAATAATAATAATATTATTGGCTGTATGCTTAAGTTTTTGCGCTACTGGATAAGTAGGATCCGTTAAAGCAAAAGCATTGTAACCAATCGTAGCAAGCCGTCTTGCTGCATAATCACATATCGCACCGCTAGCTCCCATCCCTAAAAGCATAATATTTTCAGCATCTAAAATAGTATCTGCCACAATCTCTAGCTTCATCTCAATATTTTTAGGAAACAGATCTTGACTTAAACTAGAAAGCCGATTAAAAAAATCTGGTGATGTGGGATTTTCTTCAGCCGTTAATTTCAAATTAGCTCGAAATTCAACAAAACTTGAATAACCTATTTTTCGAATAAAACGCATCACTGAGGCAGAAGACGTATGAGAAGCTTCTGCAATCTCACGAATCCGCATATAAGGGACTTTACTTCTATTATCAGCCAAATAATTATAAATAAAACGATCTGTTTCTGATAATTTTGATAAATCAACATGTTCAAAAAATGACATCAGGTATCTCCCTTATAACTAGAAACTGTTTGATATTTACGCTTCATTAAGTTATCTAATCAGTTATCACTAGGCTAATTGGTCAAAACTTAAACTTGGGCGTGCATTCAAATCTAAATCAGCAAAATGTTGCTGATTATATTCGCATACACTGGCATAAGCAATCATACCGGCGTTATCGCCACATAGTCTAAGTGGTGGTATCACCACATCAACATCTAGCAGTTCTACAGCCAAACGATCACGTAAACCTTTGTTAGCAGCAACTCCACCAGCAACAACTAGCATATTAACTGGAAATTGTGCTAAGGCTTTTTTGGTTTTTGCCAACAAAACATCTAAAACAGCCGCTTGAAAACTGGCTGATAGGTCTTTCTTATCTAATGTTTCACCTTTTTGCTCTGCATTGTGAACCGTATTGATAAAAGCAGACTTTAAGCCTGAAAAACTAAATTCAAAGTCTGGATCATCGTGTTTCATCATCGCTCTAGGAAATGCAAAAACATCTTGTCCCTGATGCGCGAGTTCATCAATCTCTCTACCAGCTGGATAGGTTAACTTCATGACTCGACCTACCTTATCGTAGGCTTCACCTACGGCATCATCACGAGTCTCACCTATGATTTTATAGTCACCTGGCGCTTTAACATAGACCAACTCAGTATGTCCACCACTGACAAGTAATGACATCAAGGGAAATTCAAGTGGTTTGACTTGTCTTGCTGCCCAGAGATGACCAGCCATATGATTAACAGGAATGATCGGTAATTGGTTTGCCCAAGCAAAAGCTTTGGCAGCTGCTATACCTACTAATAGTGCGCCAACAAGTCCTGGTCCTTCAGTAACTGCTACTGCGCTCAATTCTTTAGCGGTAATGTTAGCTTCTGCCAACGCTTCATTTATACAAGTCGTGATCACTTCTACATGGTGTCGACTTGCTACCTCTGGTACCACACCGCCAAAGCGTTTATGACTTTCAATCTGGCTAGCGATGATGTTACTTAATAAGTCGTGATCATTTTTTAAGACGGCAACACTTGTCTCATCACACGATGTTTCAAATGCTAATATATAGTTATCTGTCATTTTTCTCTCTTCATTAAAAGTGCATCTTCATTGGGATTTTGATAATAGTTTCTTCTGATGAAATAGGTCTCAAAGCCATGTTTTTCATATAACTGACGTGCTTTTTGATTGGAATTGCGAACTTCTAAAAAAAACTTACCGTCTTGATTTAGTAATGCGTTCAGCAATAAACTTGCAATACCTTGATGTTGATAGGCACGACTGACAGCAAGATTTGTTATTTCTATCTCATCCATAACGATTGAGGTAGCAAGAAAGCCTATAACAGTCTCATTTGCCTCCAATGCTAGATAATAGTTAGTCTCTTCTCGATTCATATCAGACACAGTTTGCGCCAATGTCCAAGGTGCACTGTCGTAGACGTCAACTAATATGGCTTGTACCATAGCAGCATAAGCGTCACCGTCAGTGTTCATCACATTTGTTTGCCTAATTTTTATCAAAACGATCGTTTAATGCTCCAAGTTTCTTGACCATCCATAACCCATCTAATTGATTTTCATAGTAGTCAGGTAATATTTCTGTTGTTTCAAACCCTAATTGACGATACATGGCTTGAGCTATCATATTATCTCTCATCACCTCTAAGGTAATCGTCTCCGCACCTAATAGTTGCATCAAATCACACATCCCAATCACGAGATTTGCACCAATACCTTGTCGTTGATAAGCGGTCAAAACAGCTAAATTTGAAAGGTGTACAGAGGCTGTTTCTGGTATCATTCTCGCACCAATAAAGCCTACAATTCGACCATCAGATTCTGCTGTCAAAAACATAGCACGGTCATTTTTCATGATTTCATGTTCAAAATGTGAAAACGTCCAAGGTGTTTCTCCAGCATAGACGTCGCGTTCTATCGTCAAAAAACTGACAATATCTTCTCGCTCAGCAATACGATATCTTGTATCCCCGATCACAATATCCAAATCGACATCATCAAACGCCCGATACTTTCGAAACGAATGCTGTTCAAATTTTTTGGATATAGTTTGCATCAGTTGTTTCATCATGTGCATGTGTCTCCAGCCATTTTTCTTCTGCTTCCACTTTCTTCAAATATTCTGGTTCAAAGTAATCAACCTCTACTGCTTTTTCATGACTTGCCAAACACGCAATCTGATAAGCATTAGGTAATCTGCGTTCAGGATTCTCGATAAATTTTGCTTGAGGTAGTGATGCCAAGATGAGCTCTCGAAAGCCATCAATCTCTCCAGTAAAGTGAACCGTTTTTTCTTGTGAAAGTTCTGATAAGAGTTGGCTAAGTGGTAGATGACGTTCTTGATTCACGAGTTGTTTATCCTCATAAATACCTGCATAAACATTTTGTCTACGTGCATCAATCAATGCGATAACTTTACCTTTAACACAGGCATTGGCTGCAATTGCCGCTAAGCTTGACACACCGATAAGCTCAATCCCAAGTGTACTTGCAAGTGTCTTTGCTGTCGTTACTGCTATTCTAAGTCCTGTATAGCTGCCTGGGCCTTTCGCCACCGCAATGCTATCTAAATCGCTCGGTGCAAACCCTACGTTAGTCATCAAAAAATCGATAGCCGGCATCAGGGTAATACTATGATTTTTTTTAATATTTAGATCTATCTTACCTAGTAAAGTCGTATCTTCTGTCAGTGCAACAGACAAAGTCTGACTAGAGGTATCAAAAGCCAATCGTTTCATTTCTCGTTATCTCTTCCCGTCATTTTTGCACACGATCACTAGGTTAGTGACACAATCGCTAAAACCAGTCGCCTTTTTACAGTTGTGCATGTTGAGTATATTACCATTTTATGATAAAATATAAGTAATTGCAATAATGCGACCTCTAATCGAGGTGCCCCTGTAAACTTATCAACTGATGAATTGGAGAAAAACATGTTATTCAAAGTCTTTTATCAAGAAACAAAAAAACGCAGTCCTAAACGCGAAACAACTCACTCACTTTATTTAGAGTTACCAGTGTCAGACGTCCGTGAAGGTGTCATACAAGCACGCGAAATCATGCGCGATAATACTGAGTATCATGTCGAATTTATTGATGCAATCAGTGATGAACAAGCTGAATACGAAAGAGAAGCTGAACACTTTAACATCACAACATTTTAAACAACCTTACAACTTGTGAGTGTCATCACAAGTTTTTTAATAAACTCAAAAATATAATATAGAAAAGAGATATATGAGTAACAATAGCTACACCAATTTAGCCATAAATCCAGATGAAGTCGCTGTTTTTGCGATCGGTGGACTTGGAGAAATTGGTAAAAACACTTATGGTGTTGAATATCAAGATGAAATCATCATCGTTGATGCAGGGATTAAATTTCCAGAAGATGATCTGCTCGGTGTAGATTATGTTATCCCAGATTATAGTTATATCGTTGAAAATCAAGACAGAATCAAAGGTGTCTTTATCACACATGGTCACGAAGATCATATCGGCGGGATTCCTTTCTTGCTAAAACAAGCTAATGTGCCGATCTATGCAGGACCATTATCGTTAGCTCTAATTCGTGGCAAACTAGAAGAACATGGTCTTTTACGTGATGCCCAATTATTCGAGATTAAACCAGATGATGAGATTGCCTTTAAACATCTAAAACTGTCATTTTTCAGAACGACACACTCAATTCCTGAACCTATCGCTATGGTAGTGGATACACCTCAAGGTAAGATTGTCGCAACTGGTGACTTTAAGTTTGACTTCACTCCCGTTGGAGATCCAGCTGACTTACACCGCATGGCTGCTTTAGGGACAGAAGGCGTCTTATTACTACTTTCTGACTCTACTAATGCTGAAATTCCTACTTTTTCTCATTCAGAAAAAGTCGTTGGTGCATCTATCCAAAAAATATTTGAACGTATTGAAGGTCGAATCATTTTTGCCTCTTTCGCCTCAAATATCTTCCGTCTGCAACAAGCCGTTGAAGGTGCTGTGAAAACAGGCCGTAAAATCGTGGTTTTTGGTCGTTCTATGGAGAAGGCTATCGTTAACGGGATTGAACTTGGTTATATCAAAGCACCTAAAGGTACATTCATCGAACCTGGTGAGGTTAACCAGTATCAACCACACGAACTACTCATCATGTGTACAGGCTCTCAAGGTGAGCCGATGGCCGCTTTGAGCCGTATTGCAAACGGTATGCACCGTTTTGTGACCCTACAAATGGGCGATACTGTTGTCTTCTCATCTAATGCCATTCCTGGTAATACACACGGTGTCAACCAACTAATTAACCGCATCTCAGAAGCTGGTGCTAAAGTTGTCTATGGTAAGATGAATAACATCCATACCTCAGGACATGGTGGGCAACAAGAACAAAAATTGATGCTACGCCTCATCCAACCAAAATACTTTATGCCAGTCCACGGTGAATACCGCATGTTAAAAATACATGCTGGACTCGCACAAGATACTGGTGTGCCTAAAGAAAATTGTTTCATTTTCGAAAATGGTGATGTACTAGCACTGACAGCTGATTCTGCACGACCTGCTGGTCATTTCTATGCACAAGATACTTATGTAGATGGCAATGGTATCGGAGATATCGGAAATGCTGTCTTACGTGATCGTCATGAACTTTCAGAAGATGGCGTGGTCCTTGCAGTTGCAACTGTTGACTTCAAGAGTAAGATGATCCTTGCTGGACCAGATATGCTAAGCCGTGGCTTTATCTATATGCGTGAATCTGGTGATTTGATCCGTTCTGGACAACGTGTTTTATTTAATGCCATCCGTAAAGCGATGAATGCTGAAAATGCAAATGAAGCAAGCGTCGCACGTGCGATGACAGATGCGATTAAACCTTTCTTCTATCGTGAATTAGAACGCGAACCAATCGTCATTCCGATGATCTTAACACCTGATAAAAAATAAACATCGAGACATTAAAAGACTAAGCTGTGGTGGCTTAGCCTTTTTTATAATAAACACTTACTACCAGCAAGTAGAAATTAAGATAACCAACATTTAAATAGTCTACTTCAAGAGAGAAATGGCAAAGGAGATTGGCAACATGAAATTAGATATGATTGGCATCATCACAAAAGATATTAAAAAAGCGGTTGAATTTTATGAAACATTAGGATTTAAAATGATTGATAGTCCATCTGAGGATTATATAGAACTAGATAACAATGGTGTTAGAATTTCTCTGAATACTGCCAAAATGGTCACTAGTATTTATGGATATGAACCGGTTACTGTCGGAGATAAAATTGAATTAGCGTTTTTATGTGACTCTACTATCGAAGTGGATGCACTTTATAACAAAATGGTAACTGCTGGCTATGAGTCATTCAAAGCACCTTGGGATGCTTTTTGGGGGCAACGCTATGCGATTATAAAAGATATAGATGGAAATCTCTTAAGTTTATTTGCAAACCAGTAAACAAAACAGAGCATAAGTCAGATACACTCACTTACAAAAGTTAGGGTAATCTAAACACTCAGTTTGATTTTTGATGATTCAAATCCCTTATAGTGATTTAATTTAGGCATATCTCACCTGTCACTTTTTAACATATTGATATAAAAAACAGACTATATGATGCTTTTCACAAAAAAACGCCTTAGACGCCTAACTCTAAGTCGTTTTTTGGTATACAACTGACTTAGCTGTTATCTATAAGAAGCATGGACGGCTTGATCAAGTGATAGTTAAAATGGTTTATCATATTGAAAAAAGAGTTCTGAAAGATGGTATAATGTAATTTAAGGCTGTTTAACTATCAACGGAAATTATCATTAACTTATAAATCAAAACTGAAGATAAGAAACGAGTGATTAGACGCAACCAACTAGGTGATAGTTATGAATGATGCAAACTGCTTTTTATCATAGCTACTTCATCGAGCATACACTTTGGCAGTGTTAATGATAGGCATATATTTTGAGATATATTATATATTTAGATTGGGGATTTAATGAGGGCTACGCTTACCTATTCACTTATTGTCTTATGGACGATAGTTTGTTTTTATTTTTTGTTTTTACAACTTGGTTACTGGACTTTTGTAGTCGATCTGAGCTTGTTATTGATATTTTCAATGTTACTCTATCATATATCTACTATTGAACAATATGTTTTTAAGAAAAATAGACATGACACACATGCTAATAAGGAAAAATTATTTATTAACATATTTCAAGCAATACTGTTCATAGACGTTATCTTTTATCAATCAATCACTATTAGTGTCGTAAATATGTTTTGTGTTGCCATGATGATCGTTTTGAATTATAGAAATAGTCAATAATATAAAATATGTTGCAAAAATGTATTTATCAATGATTATGATTTGTTAAAAGGAGATGAATATGCGAGTGAAAATTATCATGTTAAATGTGATTTGCTATATATATAGTTTGCTCTATATGTTGTTCAAAGGAAAATATGCGCTTGTTAATCGCCCATGGTGGAGCATTTCATACTCAATTTGCGCCTTATTACTTGCTTTGATGTTAATAGTAATCTATGAGAGAAATCGATTACTTTGGGCATCAAAAAATAAGAAAGAAGAAACGAGATACATTGCTATTTCTGGTGCCTGCATCGTTTCTTTAATATTGGCAGGAATCGGTAGATGGTAATCTTGTGTATACGTATAGTAAAAAATAATGAAGAGGTTAATTGTACGTGTCATCATCTTTATAAAAATGTTTAAAAAATATCAGGTACAATAATCATAATTAAAATAAAAAATAAAAACGACTTAGATACCTAACTCTAAGTCGTTTTTTATAGTATGTTAGTGATATCTTCACGCCTTATTTGTTATCTATCACAAACTCATCTTTCAGTGCTGCGCGTTGTTGTGGTGTCATAAAACTCGCTTCATAGGCGTACTGTGCGATTTGACGGAACTCAGATTCCTTTAGTGCATACCACTCAGAAATCTTAATATATTCATCTGTCAGTGTTGTCCCAGAGACAGTTCGATTATCGGTATTGATTGTCACTCTAACACCTGCATCGAGCAACGTTTTGAACGGATAATTCTCTATTTTATCTACTGCTTTAGTCTGGATATTAGATGTCGGTGCCATCTCCAGAGTAATTTTTTTATCGATCAACTCAGCCCATTTTTCAGGCATATCTTTAATGGCTACACCATGTCCAATGCGTGTTGCGCCTTGCTTGATCGCATCCATCACATTTTGTGCACAGCCACATTCTCCTGCATGAAGCGTCAGTGGAATATCATGTGCTGTCACTTTTTCAAGCACTGAAGTGAATTCCCCTACAAACCCATCTGATTCACCACCTGCCAGATCAAACCCTGCAACATGTGTTAACTCCCCAGTTAAAAATAAGTCGATAACTTGCATAACACTGGCTGCAGATTCATGGCGCATCCCACACAATAAAGCATTTGCTTTCACATCAAACTCTCTTTCGCCATCAGCTAAACCTTTTGTTACAGCCTGAACGACCTCTAATAACGTCAAGTCTTTTTCTGTGTGGAGTGTCGGTGCAAAACGCACTTCTATATAACGGATATTATCTTGCTTAGCTTGTTTGAGCACATCATAGGCAGCTAAAGAAAGTGCCTCTTTTGTTTGTAACATCGGTAAAACAAAATCAAATGGTGCCAAGTAGTCAAGCAAACTTTCTGCATTTTCTGGCGCTGTAATTTTCTCACGTAATGCTGCATCTGAATCAGGCAAACTAATCCCTGCTTTTTCAGCCAATACACGAATCGTTCCCATCGAAATCGACCCATCCAAATGACAGTGCAATTCTATTTTTGGTAACTGATTTAACTCAGTATGCGATAAATTCATTCTTCTACCTCACTTATTTTTTTGTACCAACACCAGTTGTATAATCAAGCGTATAGTTGGGCTGGACATTAAACACGTAAACATTTATATCACAAACCTTCCCATCGTCTTCCACTGATTTTGCCATCATATGTATGCCACGTGGGAGCAGTTCACTGTCTTGGTATATTGGCGTTACTTGATACCGAACATGCAGTTTATCACGATATAAAACATCAGAGATCTTGGTCTCGAAATCTTGCATACCAGGTGAGTTCATCGCTCTAGTCCCTGTAACCAAGTTCTTAGGACTCCCTGCATCACCAGAAAACATCCAGGCAATCAAGTGACTCCGGTTATAAAGGGTCACAGGCGTATTATGGAAGGTGATGTCTTGATTATTTGACCGATGATTGTAATACCATCCAACTGGATTGTAAGGTATTCTTGGCCGCTTCATTTTTTTGACCTTCATATATTGGGTATAACTCAACCGTGCATTTGCCTGATTAGCTCGGTTTAGCTGATCTTGTTTTGAAAAATTCACCCAATAATCAGTCTTGTCATTCTGCGTCAGCTCTGATGCAGAAAAAGTTGATTTCCCACCGTTTATCTTAACGTAATAGGTATCAGAGCCATCCCAAGTCAAATTCAGAAACTCACTTGCGTTTGTCGCTGTGACAACCTTTTCTTGCTGTTGTAGGTGTTGCTGCACTTGTTGCTGTGTTTGATGATTGCTTGATTTAGAGACAACATAATAAGTCCCAAATCCTACCGCAACCACAAGCAATGCAATGATCTGCTGTGTTTTCGTTAACCGTTTAAAGAGGTGTTGTGCTGCCTTAATAAGTTGTTTTTCTTCTGATTTTTTCAAAGATTAGCTACCCCTTTTCCTTGATAAGTTGTAGCTGTTTGCCACACTTGCCACACCGATACTTACTTAAAACTATTTTTCTTCGTCGCTGATACCTTTGCCCACATGATAGGCATTGATATACTAGATAGTTGACATCTGGTAAAGGGGGTGCATATCTAAGTCCTCCTACTTGTGAGAGTAAGCTTTTAAACTCAGCATCTCCATGTTTATAGCCTCTACCAGCTCTATACAGATGATAATGAACCAGCTCATGTTGTACAATCTGGCGAAAAACATCTTCAGAAAAGAGATCGTACATCCGCTCATTAAAATCTAGATGTAAATCTTTTGGGAAAAATCTGCCTCCCGTTGATTTTAACCGTCGATTAAATCTCGCCTCATGTTCAAAAGCTTTACCAAAATCAACTTGAGAAACCCATCTGACAAAAGCTAATAACTCATCATCTTTAGTCTTCATCTTTTTTTGGCAATGCCTTTAATTCCACCATAGATAGGCCAACCTTACCACCACGTTTTTCATCTATTTGATAGACCCAGACTGTCACGATTTGACCGACTGCAACGATAGTAGATGGATCCTTAATAAATTTCTTAGACATACGAGAAACATGCACTAAGCCATCTTCTTTAATGCCGATATCCACAAAAGCGCCAAAGTCAACGACATTTCTAACAACACCTTCTAATTTTTGACCTACTCGTAAGTCTTTAACCGATAGCACATCTGATCTTAATAATGGTGCATCGAATTCATCTCGCAAGTCTCGACCAGGTTTAAGTAGATCTGATACAATATCTTTTAAAGTCGCCTGTCCAACAGCTAATTGATCTGCCAACTGTTTAAGATCAACTTGTTTTAATTTTTCACGCGCTGCATCATCTAACGCTTTGATACCAAGTTCAGCAAATAACTGTGATACTACTTTGTAAGACTCTGGATGAACACCCGTATTATCAAGGATATTATCACTCGTTGGAATACGTAAGAAGCCAGCTGCTTGTTCAAAAGCTTTCGCACCTAAACGCGGTACTTTGTTAATTTCTTTACGGGAGCTGATCATGCCGTTTGCTTCACGGTAAGCCACGATATTTTTAGCAATCGTTGCATTTAGGCCAGCGACATGTGATAGCAGACTGGCACTTGCTGTATTAACGTTTACACCAACTTGGTTAACCACCGTTTCAACAACGAAATCTAAGTTATCCGTCAGTTTTTTCTCAGACACATCATGCTGATATTGTCCGACACCAATCGCTTTTGGCTCGATTTTAACAAGTTCTGCTAAAGGATCTTGTAGGCGTCGCGCAATCGAAATCGCCGACCGTTTTTCCACCGTCAACTCCGGAAACTCTTCACGCGCGATAGGACTAGCGGAATAAACTGATGCCCCACTTTCTGATACGATGACATATTTCACAGTGAGGTGATGATCTTTGATGACATCTGAAACAAATTGTTCACTCTCACGAGAAGCTGTCCCATTACCAATCGCAATCATCTCAACACCATAAGTCGTGATTAAGTCATGTAGCTCAACTTTGGCCTGTTCAATTTGTTTCGCAGAGGCAGGTTTAACAGGATAGATAACTGTCGTCAATAACATTTTCCCTGTTTTATCGACGATTGCAAGTTTTGCACCCGTTCTAAAGGCTGGATCAAACCCTAATACGATTTTTCCTTTTAAAGGTGCAACAAGTAGCAAGTTACGTAAGTTTTTACCAAACGTCTCTATCGCACCATCTTCTGCACGCTCTTTTAACTCGGCACGTACAATACGTTCCATAGCAGGAACAATTTTTGATTTAAGGGCATCGTGAATCGCCGTTTTTAAATAAGCATTCTGTTTAGCATTGTAACGATTCTCAAACATAGCTACTAGTTTATCCCAGTTATGTTCAAATTTTACAGTTAATACCCCAAGTTTTTCTCCGCGGTTTACTGCTAATACACGATAATTGGGGATTTCTGTGAGCTTATCTGAAAACTCGTAATACATCTCAAACACATTTTTTTCATCTAAACTAGCATCTTTCTCACTGGTTGCGATACGAGAATGTTGTTTGATTTCATTTAATACCCAGGCACGCATCTTCACATCTTCAGCAATTGCCTCGCTCAAGATATCAAGAGCACCAGATATCGCTGCATCATTACTTTCGACATCATCAGTTAAAAATGATGCGACATTGCCTGACACATCACCATTTTGCATGATAAGTTTTGCCAAACCAAAAAGTCCACGCTCTTTAGCAATCGTTGCCTTAGTCCGTCGTTTTGTTTTATACGGTAGATAATACTCCTCCACCTCAGATAGTTTATCTGCTTGTAAAATATTATGACGTAACTCATCAGACAATTTGCCAAGCGTTTCAATTTTTTCAAGTACTGTGGCTTTACGCTCGTCTAATTTAACCCGTCGATCATGTTCGTCAACAATTGACTTGATCTGAACCTCATCCAAATCCCCCGTCACTTCTTTACGGTAACGTGCAATAAAAGGAATAGTATTACCTTCTGCAGTCAAGTCCAAAACTTGAGAGATTTGCTTGGGTGAGACGGCTATTAAATCAGCTATTTGCTTGATATGTTCTTTATTTTCCATTTCTTCATTATACCATATTTTAGGGATTATCTATGCCAGATCATCAGCAAAAAAGCGTGTATTCATCACGATTATAGCTAAGTAGGCCGTATCAGGAGTAGCTTATCTTTCATATAAAAACACGTATAAGTCCCTAAGGAGTCATACGTGTTTTTATGGCTAAAATAACCCTACAGATTATTTATAGTTATCTGCTGATGGTGCATAATCTCCACCATAATATGTTTTAGATAATTTAGCTAGCGTCCCATCTTCATAAAGAGCTTTCAATTCTTTATTAACTGCTTTTTGCAGTTTTTCTTGAGAATTGTCTAAAATAAAGTACTCATATGTTTTAAAAGTTGGGTAGTCTTTCAGATCAGGGATATTACTTGCAACAGTAATATTATGTTGTTTAGCAAAGTTTTCAGCAGCTAATTTTGAGGCAAATAGAAAATCAATTTGTCCTGATTCAACTGCAGCCAATCTATCTGTTAACGAACGTTCAGAATAAGTCACGTTTATTTTTTTATCAGGATTTGCTTTATTCCATGCTTCAAAAATCGCACCATAGTTTGTTCCTGCAGGAATTTCAGTCTTCTTACCGATCAAATCTTTGATTGATGTGTAGTTATTTTTTGTACTTGAAAAAATAGCATTTACATTTTCTGAAATAGGTGATGAGAATAGATATTTTTTCTCACGTTCAGGTGTTTTACCAAAATTGTTAGCACCGATCTGGCTACGACCCGCATCGATATCAGTTAGAATCGCTTCGTCAGTTACTGTTTTATAATCAAATTTATACTCTGGTAACTTTTTATCAACTGCTTTTAAAACCTCGATGTCGAATCCTGTTAATTTATCGCCATCTTTATAAGCATATGGTTTTGAATCTGCAGTTTGTGCAATCGTAACCGTCGTCACCTTATCTGAAGCTTTTGAGCCTGATTTAGATGAATTACCACATGCTGCCAAAAAAGCAATACTAAGTAAGCCTACTGTTGTAAGTGCGACAATTTTTTTAATTTTCATAACTGATTTACCTCTTCTAATCGTTTATTCATAATTCAAACATAAACTTAGTGTATCATATTATGCAAAAATTAGGCCTTTTAAAAATTGTATGGCGACCTAAAAAAATAAAATAGGACAGCTACACCCGTCCTATGTTTACGTTTTGTGTATCATCTCCAAGCTCGTCAGTTATCAAACACAGAAACATACTTATTGTTTATAACGCCATTTACAAACCGAGAATTAGAGTTGATGAAACTCTTGGTAGAGGTCTTGACGAATGAGTTGACGTGCTTTGGCTACCTTTTTGATGGCCACATTCGTTTTCTCACCAGCATCAATTAACGCTTGCACAGCTGCCACATTAGACAACTCTGATAATAAGTCACTAGCTTGTTCTGGTGCACCACTCACGATAATCAAACATTCACCTTTTATAGGCTGTTGATCAATCGATGCCACTATCTCAGATATGTTACCCCTTCTGTACTCCTCATAAATTTTAGTTAATTCACGAACAAAAGTAATCTCTCGATCACCATATACAGACAATATATTCGTTAATGTCGACGTGACACGATGTGGGGATTCATAAAATATTTGACTCTCAGGATAGTGCTGTTTATCCGTTAAAAAAGCCAGTTGCTCTTGTTTTTTACGTGGTAAAAAGCCATAAAAAATATGTGGTTGTGGTGCAATACCAGATGCGATCAAGGCAGTAATCCCTGCACTAGCACCTGGTAAGGCAATCACATCGATATCCTCAGTAATACAAGCTTTTACCAAGTCATGCCCAGGATCAGATATTGATGGCAGACCAGCATCTGATACTTGTGCAATCGATTTACCAGACTTAAGAATGTCAATCATTTTAGATAGTTTTAATCCACTGTTATGGTCGTGAAAACTCTCCTGAGGTGTTGAAATTTCAAAATGATTTAATAATTTTTGCGTATTTCGAGTATCTTCTGAGGCAATTAAGTCCACTGATTTCAAGGTGCTAACTGCACGAAACGTCATATCCTCGAGATTGCCAATCGGCGTAGGGACCAAAAATAATTGACCGAAAGCTTTCGCTCCTTTAAAACTTTGCTGAAAATTCATCATCTATATAAAATCTCCGCACAATACAAGCATGTCTCTCCTGGTTCTAAACGCTGTCCATAAAAATCACGACAGACGTGGAAGCCATCTTCATAAATTTCTTGTAAATTTGACATCGGGACTTTCTTACTCGATTTTTCATTTTTACTTTCAGTGATATGCGGCTCAGAAAATTCAGCTAAACGATCTCGTAAACGCGCATTTTCTAAGCGCAGACTTGTATTTTCTGATAATATTTTTTGATAATTACTTTTGATATCACTCACTTGCGTGAGTGTCGCAACTAATCTTTCCTCAAGTTCTGATAGATTCTCAAAAAAAGGTAATTTATTCGTCATCAAACCACCTCAATTTCTGACACATCATAATCTCGTACTAGGCTATCCATCCGGACTTTGACAGTATTTCCTAAAATATTTAAGCCAATTACTCTCGCCTCACCATCAGCAGTCTTGATGGTATCACCAAAATCTGGAAAGTTTTTTCTAGCCTGACGATAAAAATCATCTTCATAGGTTAGGCAACACATCAAACGACCACAAAGTCCGTTTAATTTATTTTGGTTGAGTGATAGGGCCTGATTTTTTGCCATTTTAATACTGACATTAGGAAATTCTCCCATAAATTCAGAACAACATAAGGGTCTACCACAAGGACCTATGCCACCATATATCTTAGCAACATCTCGTGAGCCAATCTGACGCAACTCAATCCTGGTTTTAAATGTACTAGCTAAGTCTTTTAATAATTTTCTAAAATCAACACGATGATCAGCAGTAAAACTGATATAAAGTCGTTTATAATCCAACGTATATTGGACTTCGATAACTTTCATATCAAGCTGATGTTGATTAACCAAGGCTTTGATGCTGACCTTGGCATTGTCACTGTCTTGCGCAACTTTTGCCGCAGTATCCAAGTCAAGTTGAGTTGCAGCTGCTATAATCACGCCATCACACGTCAAAGGCGTTTTGAGTTCACGCGTGATGTGTCCGATCATCCGACATTTATCAACTTTAACCACTACTTGATCAGCTATACTATATTGATTGTCGCTTGTAACAAAAATATTATCTTCGCCATGAGCGAACTTTATTTCGTAATTCATTGGTCTCTTTCTCTATACTTCAAACATATCTTTTATGCTAAACTAATTTTTTCGATACACGATTGAAAATTCACGTTAGCACGCCAATATTTTTGTGCTGTAAACACTTGCGCCACTAATTGTGGTTGACACGCTTTAGTCAAAAAGATCGCTAATAGTTTAAAAGCTAGTCCTTGGGACTTTTTATCTTTAAAACAAAGTGCTAAGCTTGCTGCTTGTAAAAAGGCATCCGATCGACTATCTACCAACATGGTTGAAAACTTCTTGACCGTCTTAATCCCATCCAAAAATTGGCTATCTTTTGCTAATGTTTTGGCATCATCCATATCAGAAACGATGTTTGAAATGATCATAGCATCTGTTTTTAATGACCCATTTTGCTCTAAAACATTTTGTATGATCAACGATTGACTTGGAAAATTGATCACCTGTGTCCGTGATTTAATCGTGTCTAGTACCATATTTTCTGATGCTGTTAATAAAAAGATATAGATTTCAGATTCTGGCTCTTCTATTGATTTCAGCAAAGCATTTGCCGCATTAACATGGAGCTTTTCAGCACCATCAATAATCACCACTTGCCGACTTCCCTCAAAACCAGACTGAGAAAAAGTGACGAGTAACTCTCGGATTTGTTGTGTTTTAATCGTCTGAGCTTCCGGCCTTACAATGTGCAAATCTGTAAAGTCGTTTTCTAAAACTAAGCGACATTCCCGACAATTTCCACACGGTAACCCAGCTTGTAAGTCACGACAAAACCTAGATTGCGCTAACCACAACGCCATCTCCATTGCCCCGAAGCCTCCTGAGAATAAAAACGCATGGTGCAATTTATCAGCTTTTAAGACATGTGAAAACCGTTTAAAGAGTGCTGGTTGAAAATCAGAAACTCTCATTAGCAAATCTCCGGAAAACGACGACTAATGACACTTAAGGTATCTGCTATAACTGCGTCAATAGGTTGTGAAGCATCAATCTTTATAAGTCGATCCGGGTTTTGCTCAGCAATTTTTTGATAGCCAGCACGCACTTTCTCATGCATTTCCCTTGCTTCTAAGTCAAGTCGGTTAATCTCACGATTACCAGACATCACACGTGACAAACCAATGTCAGTATCTACATCAAAATATAAGGTCAAATCTGGCACAAGACCATCTGTCGCAAACTGATTAATCATCTCAACATCAGATACTGCTATACCGCGTGCATAGCCTTGATAAGCAACTGACGAATCAATAAATCGATCAATGATAACGAGTTTATTTTCTGATAATGCAGGCAGTACCTTTTCATTAAGATGCTGTCTACGAGCTGCCGCAAAAAGCAGCAATTCCGTTTTACCATCAATTGCTGTATTTTCAGGTGCAAGAATGATTTCTCGAATCGCTTCTGCTATTCTAATCCCACCAGGTTCTCGTGTTGCTACGATATCAACACCATTTGCCTGTAACTTAGGTAGTATATGTTGCAAAATAGTCGTTTTTCCAGCACCCTCAGGACCTTCAAACGTGATCAAAATTCCCTTATTCATTCTTAAATTATATCATTTTTTTGTCTATATTTGGCAGTAAATAACGAATATTGCTTGACACACCCAAAACGAGAGTAACCCACTTACCAACATAGCACCGTCACAAACAGTGAGTGAGCAGATGCGTGAGTGTTTACTGTCAAGTTTATTTCAGCGAACTGATAGTCTTTTTTCAGATAACAAACTTCTGACAATTGCTGAGTTGACACACTGTAGTTATTAACAAAAAAAGAGCCGTTCAGCTCTTCTTTTTATTCTAATGAATTTGCCCACGATTTTTGGAGTCTACGAGACAACTGTGATAAGACAAAATTAATCACAAAGTAAATCAAAGCGACAAATCCATATAACATGAACACTTGACCTGCTTGGAAATATTGTCCCATCAAAATCTGTGAGTTACCAAACAATTCTTGAAGCGCGATTACAGAATACAAGAACGATGTATCTTTGATAACTGTTACGAACTGAGAAATAATAGCTGGTAACATCTTACGAATCGCTTGGGGTAATACAATATTGGTTAAAATTTGAAAATCAGTAAATCCTTGTGATTTTCCAGCTTCTGTTTGACCACCTGGCACACCATTTAGACCGCCACGGATAATCTCTGCTAATGCTGCAGTTGTGAAAACAGTAAATGAAATGATACCAGCTGGGACTGATTTCACTTGGAAAACCAAGAAGATAACGAAAATCCATAATAAGTTAGGGACATTTCTGACCACTTCGACATAGATACTGGCAATCAACTTGAAAAATGGATTCTTACCATTACGCATAACGGCTAAAATTGTGCCAAAAATTGTCGATAAGACAATGGAAATGAATGCGATAAAAATTGTCAATCCCAACCCTTGGAATAGAAAACGGATATTCGTCGCGGTAAATAATTGTGACGCTTCTTGCGCTAAACTCATCAATACTATCCTTTCTACCCAACACTATAGGCATTTTTATTTTTTTCTTCCATGCGTCTTGCTAGGGTAGCTAGTGGGAAACATAGTACAAAATAAAGCACGCCGACACCTACAAAGGCTGGTATATAACTCACATTCATTGATGACCAAGATTTGGCTGTGAACATCAAATCTGCACCTGAGATGATCGCAACTGTTGATGTATTTTTAATCAAATTAACAACTTGGTTGGTCAGCGGTGGATAAATCATTCTAAGGGCTTGTGGTAAAATAATCAAACGCATCGTATCGCCATAGGTAAACCCTTGAGACTCAGCAGCCTCTGTTTGTCCCTTTGGCACACCTTCTATCCCAGATCGGATAACCTCAGCGATGTAAGCACCATGATAAACACCCACACAGATAATAGCCGTCCAAAAAGCAGAAATAGTTAAATGCTTATTAAGGAGTGGGAACCCATAATATAAGACAACAAATTGGATCAATAAGGGTGTATTTTGGTACACCTCAACATAAATTCTACTGAACCCTCTTAACCACTTGTTTCTTGTAGCTGAGAGTGATCCAAAAACCAATCCTAAAAACATGGCTAGGATTAGAGCGCCAATCGAAATTTCTAACGTGAAGAGAAACCCCTTAGCGAATTGGCCAAAATCAGCAAAGAATGCCTGCCAACGTTCTAAAGCAAAAGGACTCATATATAACCTTTCTTAAATTTTAAATGATTCACGAAACTAGATGTTCCCTTATGGATTAGACTTATAGCATAAGCATATCCTTAAAACATCGCTCGCAATCGCAAGTTAAACATTACTTAGCAGATGCATCTTTCAAGTCATATTTATCAGTTAATTTTTTCAATTCACCACTTGATTGAAGTGATTTGATCTCTTTATCCAAGTAGTCAGCTAACTCAGTATTTGTCTTTTTAGTTGCAATACCGTATTCTTGTTTAGCGAAACCTTCGCCAAGAATTTTAGTTTTTGAATCTACATACCCTGATAAAATTGATTTATCAACTGAAAATGCGTCGATACGTCCTGAAGTTAAGGCTGTTTTTAGTGTTGGATAATCTGCTAATTCAGAATACTCAAATTTAATGCCTTTATCTTTAGCGAGTGCTTCAAGACCAGTTTTTGTAGAAGATGATTGTGCGACACCAATTGTTTTACCATTTAAATCTGTCACGCTATCAATACCTGAATCTTTTTTCACTAAGAAACCTGCTTCATCAGTGAAATAAGGTGTTGTGAAGTTATATGTTTTTTTACGTTCATCAGTAATTGTAAATGTCGCAATTACTGCATCTACCTGATTATTATCCAACAAAGGGCCACGTGTTTGTGCAGTAACAGGTACAAAGTCTGCTTTAACACCTAATTTTTTAGCAATTTTGTTGGCGATATCAATCTCGACACCCTTATATTCATTTGTTTTAGGATCTTTATACCCAAAGTTTGGTACATCTTGCTTGATCCCAAATACAATTTTTCCATTTGATTTGATTTTATCAGTTGCAGATTTGCTGGCATCATTTTTTGACGATGAACCACAAGCTGCAAGTGTTGTCGCTGCTAAAATAGTTGTGATACCTGCTAAAATTTTAATTGATTTTTTCATAATATATACTCCCTTATTTTATACTTATCTTAACCTGTGTGATCGTAACACTCGAATCATCGATCCTTAATGATTAATGATTTTACTTAAAAATTGTTTGGCACGTGGTTCTTGAGGATTGTCAAAGAACCCTGCAACATCTGTTGTATCCTCTAAAATTTCACCTGCATCCATGAAGATGATACGGTCAGCAACTGATCTTGCAAAGCCCATCTCATGAGTTACAACCACCATGTTCATACCATCTTTTGCTAATCCTTGCATAACAGATAATACATCGCCAATCGTTTCTGGATCTAGTGCTGAGGTTGGTTCATCAAATAATAATAGCTTGGGATTCATTGCAAGACCTCGCGCAATTGCTACACGTTGCTTTTGACCTCCAGAAAGTTGACCAGGATAAGCGTCTTTTTTATCCCACATGTTAACAAATTTTAAAAATTTTTCAGCAACAACTGTCGCTTCTCTTAATTCTTTTTTCAATACTTTGACAGGTGCTAATGTTACGTTTTCTAACACAGTTTTATGGGGATAAAGATTGAAATGTTGAAACACCATCCCAACCTCTTTTCGAAGTTCAACTAGGTCTTTTTTCGATGCATGATCTACGTGATGACCATTAACAATCAGTTGTCCAGCTTCAATACCTTCTAATGCGTTAATTGTTCTAATTAAAGTAGATTTCCCTGATCCAGAAGGTCCTAACAACACGACTACCTGACCTTCTTCAATCTCTAAATTAATGTTTTTCAATGCGTGGTAATCACCATAATACTTTTCAGCATTTTTAAATTCTATAAGTGGCATGTAAAACTCCTAATCTAATCTATTCTCTTTCCCTATGTCACAACTTATAACATGAATCTATTCTAACATTAAAAGTCAGAATTATCAAACAATTTATTTCGATTTATTTAAATTTTTTTCAACATAAATTAGTTAGATTTTTTAATAGATAACCTGTTTTGATTGTAGAAATAGCAAAAAAAAGCTATAATAAGAGTAATAATGGAGAACACATATATGAAGAAAATACTTGTTGTTGATGATGAAAAACCAATTTCTGATATTGTCAAATTTAATCTGACAAAAGAAGGGTATGAAGTTTTAACAGCTTTCGATGGAGAAGCAGCCTTAACCATCTTTGAAACAGAACAACCCGATTTAGTCTTACTAGATTTGATGTTACCCAAAAAAGATGGGCTTGAAGTGGCGCGAGAAATTCGTAAATCTTCTGAGGTCCCAATTATCATGGTCTCAGCAAAAGATACTGAATTTGATAAAGTCATCGGATTAGAACTTGGCGCTGATGACTATGTGACCAAACCTTTTTCAAATCGCGAACTGCTAGCACGTGTTAAAGCAAATTTACGTCGGTCTAATATCGCCATCGAAACTAGCACGACTAACAGCGATAAAAAAGATATCCACATCGGTAATATCTCTATTGCACCTGAAAAATATGCAGCATATAAAAATGACAAGCATATCGATCTCACACATAGAGAATTTGAATTGCTCCATTATCTTGCCAAACATATCGGCGAAGTTATGACGCGCGAGCATTTACTTGAAACTGTTTGGGGATATGACTATTTTGGTGATGTTCGTACAGTAGATGTAACCATTCGACGATTACGCGAAAAAGTCGAAGATACCCCTGGTCGACCTGAATACGTTGTAACACGTCGTGGCGTTGGCTACTATTTGAGTGATCCTAATGAAAAATAAACTACCTATGTCAAGCAGTATCTTATTCAAAGCAGTAATGCTGCATTTACTGCTTTTTTTAAGTCTCTTTATCTTTAATACAAGCGCGTTTTTATCACAACGTGATTCGCTTGCTCGATTCTGTGCATTTTATGTCATCTCACTTTGTTTCGTGATCTTTTTTACTTATCGCCTATCCAAAGGGCTCAACCAAATCTCTGATCAAATTGATGATTTTACAGAAAAAAACTACACTGTTCGCAAACAAATTCGTGGTAATACTGAAATTAATCGACTGTACGACAAAGTTGTCAATTTAGGCGAGAAAATCGAACATGCACAAGAAACGCTGGAGTCTTCTAGTACACGATTAAACGGTATTTTAACGTATATGACTGATGGTGTGATCGCAACTGATCGTAGAGGTAAAATTGTCTTAGCCAATACTGCTGCTTTAGAGTATCTGAACGTCAAAGATCAAGATATCTTATCTCGTAAGATTACTGATGTGCTAGGTATCAATGAAAACTATAGTTTTCGTGATTTACTAGAATCAGAACCAGAAATCACTATTGATTGTGAAAATAATATGGGTGAATTCACTACTTTATGGATTAAATTCGCATTATTTCGTAGACAATCTGGCTTTATATCCGGTGTTGTGGCCGTTTTACATGATGTAACAGAACAAGAAAAAAACGAACGTGAAAGACGTCTGTTTGTATCTAACGTATCTCATGAACTACGTACACCCCTAACTTCTATCAAATCTTATCTCGAAGCATTAGACGAAGGGGCATTACAAGATCCAGATATCGCGCCTTCTTTCATCAAGGTCTCTCTAAAAGAAACTGACCGTATGATTCGTATGATTTTAGACCTCGTTACTTTGTCTAGAATGGATTCTGATACAATCGTACTCGAAAAAGAAGTCATTAACTTGATTGCTTTTCTACATTATCAATTAAATCGCTTCGATCAAATCGTTGGCAGTACAGAAACGAATGAAAAACAGTTTAAGATCATTCGCCAGATTCCTCTGCAACCTATCTGGATGGAAATAGATACAGATAAACTCGGGCAAGTCATCGATAATTTAATGAACAATGCCATTAAGTATAGCCCAGACGGCGGAAAAATCACCGTCAATCTAGAGCAGACGAATACACAAGTATTATTGCGTATTTCTGATGAAGGGATGGGTATTCCCAAAAAAGATCTCCCTAAAATTTTTGACCGCTTTTATCGAGTTGATAAGGCACGTAGTCGAAATCAAGGTGGCAGTGGTCTAGGTCTTTCTATCGTACGCGATATCATAAAAATGCACGATGGCTTTGTATGGGCCAAATCTGATGGTAAAACCGGCACAACTTTCACCGTTGTATTACCATATGCACCGCTCGAAACAGATAATGATGATGAGGGTAACAGCTGGTCTAACCATCCTGATGATGATCACTAATCACACTTAGGATAGACTTACCAAAAACGTTATAGGTATGACATCAGCTACCTGTAACCGTTACCCATGCTCAGCTATAGTCCTTAATATCAACGTATCTATCATTATTTTTCAAGTTTTATAATTAGTAAGGAAGTCTAAATTGACAGCAAATCAAGGATTTAAATATAGTATATTAGCAAGTGGCTCCTCAGGTAACGTTACCTATATCGAGACACCAGAGCGTAAAATACTTGTAGATGCAGGATTATCAGGTAAAAAAATTGAAGGCTTGATGAATGAGATTGGCAGAAGTCTTTGCGACGTCGATACACTTTTAGTTACGCATGAGCATAAAGACCATGTCGCAGGACTTGGTGTACTCGCGCGAAAATATAATATGGCGCTATATGCCAATCAAGAGACCTGGCAAGCTATCGGAGAGAGTTGTGGCAAGATAGATAGTGCACAAAAAAACACCTTCGAGATGGGCAAGCTCCTCACTTTTGGTGATATCGATATCGAAAGTTTTGGTGTTAGCCATGATGCTGCTGCACCACAATTTTATAAATTCATGAAAGATGGCAAAAGTTTTGTCATGCTAACAGATACAGGCTATGTTAGCGATCGTATGAGAGGGACCATCGAAAATGCAGATGCTTATTTGATGGAATCAAATCATGATGTTGAAATTTTACGAATGGGCAACTACCCTTGGCGTCTTAAACAACGGATTCTTTCAGATCACGGTCACTTATCCAACGAAGATGGTGCTAGCACCGCACTTTCTGTGATTGGTAGACAAACGAGTAAAATCTTTCTCGGTCACCGTAGTCAAGAAAATAACCTCAAAGAACTCGCACATTTGACCATGGAAAATACCTTAATGCAACATGATGTTGATATTAAAAACGACATCCAAGTGTTAGATACTAGTCACGTAGAGGCAAGCCCGCTCTATCAAATTTAAGCCTTCAAAGCATTTTGGCAAAAAGAAAAACTTCATCAAAAGACGAAGTTAGATAAATACCGATATAGCTGCTGCTGCTGCTGCGAAAACAATTAAAATAAGCATCAACCATACAATAATCGTGACGACTTTTTGAAAAGTCGTTTTTGGTTTCTTTTTATAAGCCATACTCCGATTTTACCTTAAAATAACTAAATTTTCAAGCCTTTATGTGTATGATGATGATGATATTGCTACATAGACGGGTTATTGCTTAAAAACCAGCTAATCCACCGTGTGCTGAGACCCAAAGCCTCAGCACATCAATCAGGTTATAGCATAGGCGATGTTCCTATAAAGTTTTCGATACATGTCTACCATGCACCAAATAATATAAGATGAGCGCAACAACTCCGACGATGGACATCAATTCAAATAATGCCTTGAATCCGATCATCGGTGCAATGATACCAAGTAACACTGGTCCAACACCAAAAGCCAAATCAAACAAAATAAAATACGTTGATGTCGACACACCTACTCTATCCAAAGCTGCATTTTTAACGATTGTCGATTGAATAGAAGACTGTAAATTACCAAACCCAAGACCAATGAAGATAGCTGAAATGATAAAAATAAATGGCCCACTAACTTGCGATAACAAGATAAACCCTACAATTAATAAAATTAAGCAAGGATACGTCACAAAATTTTCATTTTTCCTATCACTCAAAACACCCGTAAACGGTCGGCTGATAAAAATTGATGCCGCATAGATCAAGAAGAAGAAACTGGCATAGCTAGCCATGTGTTGCTCTGACATAAAAAAGGTTAGGTTACTTTGAATGGCACTATATGAGATCGTTGCAATTAACATCACAACAGCAAGTGGTACCGCCTTAGGTTCAATAAAATGTTTCAGACTAATCGCTTGATGCTGTGCTTTTTTAGGCAGATTAACAACTTTTTCATGTACAAAAAATATCGCCATCAATACGAAGACACCAATTAATGATGCCAGTATAAAAAATAAACGATAGCCGATCGCATTGACTAACAAAAGTGCGATAAAAGGCCCTAGCGCTGTTGCAATGACTGTCGATAAGCTAAAATAAGAGATCCCTTCTCCTTTTCGCTCAACAGGAATCACAAGCACGACAACTGTATTGGTAACCGTACTAATTAAGCCGATCGCTAATCCCTGAATAAATCTCATCCCAACTAGCAGACTTAGCTCTTTAGCAAATACATAGCTGATCAAACTAAGCAATAAAATAGCTGCGCCTAAAAATAAAATAGACTTGGTCTTTAGTTTTTGCATAATAAAACCACTTAACAAGCGTGCCACTAACGAGCCGATGACAGTAATACCTACGAGAAGACCCGCAACAGATTGGGATTCTCCTAATTGGTTAACGGCATAAGGACCGATGACAACTGTCAAACTGTAAAAGGATAGCATGACAAAGAAGTTGATCATAAAAATTTGTATAAAAGACTGATTAAATATCTTGACGTCTTGTTGCTTTGTTTCTTCCATATTTCTCCTAATTCTATTCGTGTTTTAACTTTAATGTGACAAAAGAAAAAATATCCAACTGGATATCCTTACTTTTCAATCAGATAATCATCTAGTTTTAAGTATATTTGTGTCCAAAAGTTAAAACACTTTCATTAGCTATCTGAAATAATCCAGTTAACTTCCATACATTATATTATAGCACTTCTTTTATTTAATGTGTTATTTAAACATTTTAATTTTTAAATCGATAAATATCAAAGCCATATCATCAGAAGATTGACATCACTTAACCCAAAAACATAAGCTGTTCGCTACACTAACGTTAGCATCAAAAAAAACACTTATCATCACTGATAAGCATTTTTAATCATATTTGAAACTTAATTATGCTTTGTTAGCTGAACCGAAAACATCGATACGTTCTTCAACTGAAGCAGTAATTGCATCGAAACCAGGTTTCAAGAATTTACGTGGGTCGAAGAGTTTTTTCTTCATGTATTCAGCTTCGTTAGCGTTGAATTCAGCTACAAATTCACGAGTTGCTTTTGCAAATGCAAGTTGACACTCAGTGTTAACGTTGATTTTAGCAACACCGTTAGCGATCGCTTCACGGATTTGATCATCAGGAATACCTGAACCACCGTGCAATACGATTGGCACATTGTGTCCCATAGCTTCTACAAGCGCTTCGTTCAATTTAGTCAAGTGATCGATATGAAGACCTTTCCAGTTTTCTGGGTAAGGACCGTGGATGTTACCGATACCAGCTGCAAGGAAGTCAACTCCAAGTTTAGCCATTGCTACTGCATCTTCGATAGGTGCAAGTTCACCTTCACCAACGATTCCGTCTTCTTCACCACCTATAGAACCAACTTCACACTCAACTGAGATACCTTTAGCGTGTGCTTTAGCGATAACTTCTTCAGCAAGTTTAAGGTTTTCTTCGATTGGAAGGTGTGATCCATCAAACATTAGTGAAGAATAACCAACTTCGATACATTCTAGCGCATCGTCAAAGTGACCATGGTCAAGATGGATTGATACTGGTACAGTGATTCCCATTGATTCTACAAGAGTTTCAATAAGGAGTTTACACATTTTGTAACCACCCATGTATTTAGCCGCACCCATAGAAGTTTGGATAAGTACTGGAGTTTTTTTAGCTTCTGCTGCACGCAAGATAGCTTGTGTCCATTCCAAGTTGTTAGTATTGAATCCACCAATTGCGTAACCATTGTCACGAGCGGCTTGAATGAATTTTTCTGCTGAAACGATTGCCATTTCTTAAGTTCCTCCAAAATTTATTTTACGTACTCATTATACCACTTTGTGAAGAATTATTCTAGTTTTATTGTATTTATTTTTGTTTTTCACTTTTTTTGCTAATTATTTACTCATTATACTAACGACTTATTGAAAAAAGGCTAAACAAATCAAAAAAGCGATCTAAACGATCTGCTCTTTTGGTTTTTATTTTAATTCAATTAATAAGTCTTGTGTCGCGATTGACTCAGTTGCTTTAACAAAAATTTGTTTGATTTCCCCATCAAAAGGTGCTTCAATCGTTGTTTCCATTTTCATCGCTTCAGTTACCATGAGTGGCTGTCCTTTGACAACTTTCTCACCTGGTTCAACTAATACAGTTACAACAGATCCTGGCATGGTTGCACCAATATGATGTTGATTGGTTGGTTCTGCTTTTTGATTCATCACTGATGTCGTCTTAATCGATGTATCTTTTACCAACACTTCACGTCTTTGACCATTTAAGTTAAAGAACAGCGTTCTGTTTCCTTCGTTATCTGGTTCAGAAACGCTATCAAGATGGATGAGTAATACTTTTCCTTTCTCGATTTCAACAGATATTTTTTCACCAACACGCATACCATTAAAGAAAGTCGGTGTATCAAGTAAGGTTACACTACCAAATTCATTTTGCATTTTTTGATAGTCTAAGAAAACTTGTGGATATAAAATATAGCTTAATACTTCGTGCTGAGCAGGTTTATACCCTAATTTTTCAGTTAACTCAGCAAGCACATCCTCAAATACAACCGGTGTAGCATGTAAACCTGGACGATCTTTGAATGACGGTTTGTCTTTTAAAATGATTTTTTGTAATTTTTCTGGGAAACCACCAACAGGTTGACCTAGATCACCAGCAAAGAAGCTAATCACTGATTCAGGGAAACTCAACGTCTCACCTTTAGCATAGATATCTGCTTCAGTCAGATCATTTTGAACCATGAAGAGAGCCATATCCCCGACCACTTTAGAAGATGGTGTCACTTTAATAATATCACCAAACATCATATTCACAGTATGGTACATGTTTTTCACTTCATCAAATCTTAAGCCTAACCCAACTGCAGTTGCTTGTGCTTGAAGGTTAGTATACTGCCCTCCTGGCATCTCATGCATATACACTTCTGTTTGAGGGCTTGTTAGTCCTTTTTCAAACGGTGCATAAAACTTACGGACATCTTCCCAATAATGATTGATTTGAATCGCATTATCATTATCTAAATGCGGTGTTCTATCGCCATTTTTAAGGGCATAGTAAACTGATGACATACTTGGTTGACTTGTTCCTGATGACATAGAAGACGTTGCGACGTCGATAATATCGACACCCGCTGCAACAGCAGCAGAATAAATCATCACACCATTCCCTGCTGTATCATGGGTATGTAGGTGGAGTGGAATATCAATCGTATCTTTCAATTCAGAAATTAAACGATAAGCAGCTTGAGGTTTTAAAATACCAGCCATATCTTTAATGGCTAAAATATGTGCACCAGTCGCTTGGAGTTCTTTTGCTAAATCTTTATAGTATTTGATGTCATATTTTGGTCGATCATTATCTAAAATATCACCTGTATAACACATTGTTGCTTCAACGATTTTACCTGTATCACGGACAGCTTGAATTGATTTTTCCATCTGTGGTAACCAGTTCAATGAATCAAACACACGGAAAACATCCATACCTTCACGTGCAGCTACCTTGATAAACTCTTCGATCACGTTATCTGGATAGTTTTTGTAACCTACAGCATTTGAGCCTCTAAATAACATTTGGAACATCGTATTTGGCATCAATTTACGAAGTTCACGCAAGCGATACCACGGGCTTTCATTTAGGAAACGGTAAGCAACATCAAATGTGGCACCGCCCCACATTTCTGATGAAAACAGATTAGGTAATCCTTCATCTACTGCCTGAGCCACTTGTTTCATATCTTGTGTACGAACACGCGTTGCTAAAAGACTTTGATGGGCATCTCTAAATGTTGTATCTGTTAAAAGTACTTCTTTTCTTGATTTAACAAAGTCTACAACTGCATCTGCACCCTCATTATCTAAAATATTTTTAGTTGTCAGTGTCTCAATTTTTTTAACTTTTGGCATGCGTGTTGCATCATAATAAGGTTTAGGCGTTTGATCAATGCCTGGGAAACCATTTACTGTGATACTTGCAATGTATTTCATTGTTTTATTACCACGATCTCGTAAACGTGGGAAATTAAACAGTTCAGGTGTGCTATCGATAAACGTTGTCTTAGCATTACCAGATATGAACGACTGATGGTTGAGTACGTTTCTTAAGAAAGGAATATTGGTTTTTACACCACGAATTCTAAATTCACGTAAGCAACGATCCATTTTGCGAATCGCTTCATTAAAATCTGTCGCACTCGTAATGACCTTAACAAGTAAGCTATCAAAATAAGGCGTTACCTCATAACCTGAATAAGCATTACCAACATCTAGACGAACGCCAAACCCACCTGGTGAACGATACGTATCGATGATACCTGTATCTGGCAAGAAGTTATTTTCTGGATCTTCCGTCGTAATACGACATTGAATCGCAGATCCAAGTAACGGGATTTTATCTTGTTCTGGGATTTTAACATCTTTATGAAGATCTGCTCCCTCTGAGATTAAAATCTGTGCTTGAACAATATCAATCCCAGTCACAACTTCTGTAATCGTATGCTCAACCTGAACACGAGGGTTAACCTCAATGAAATAAAATTCATTATCTTTAACTAAAAACTCTACTGTTCCCGCATTCACATAGCCGACATGTTTACACAATTGTACAGCAGCTTCACAAATACGATGACGTAAGTCATCAGACATCCCAACACTTGGGGCTACCTCGATTACTTTTTGATTACGACGTTGCACAGAACAATCACGCTCATATAGATGCACCACATTACCATGCGTATCACCTAAAATTTGGACTTCGATATGTTTTGGATCTGTGATATATTTTTCAACATAAATTTCGTCAGACCCAAATGCAGATTTTGCTTCTGATGCAGCTCTAGCGTAGCCATCACGTGCTTCTGCTTCATTATGCGCAACACGCATACCACGACCACCGCCGCCAAGTGCAGCTTTAATCATCACAGGATAGCCAAATTCGTTACCAAAGGCTAATGCACCCTCTAAATCAACAGGACCTTCTGTACCAGGAATTGAGCCAACACCAGCTGCTACAGAAGCTTCTTTAGCTTTAATCTTATCACCAAAAATATCTAGATGATGTAATGTTGGGCCGACAAAAATAAGGCCTGCTGCTTCAACTTTACGGGCAAACTCGATATTTTCTGATAATAAACCATAACCTGGATGAACAGCTTCAGCGCCACATTCAAGTGCAATACGCACAATATCATCACTATCTAGATAAGCGTCAATAGGTTTTTTCCCTTGACCGACCATATAAGCTTCATCTGCTTTAAAACGGTGAACTGAATATTCATCTTCTTTTGCGTAAATAGCAACGGTTGAAATACCCAATTCGCTACAAGCACGGAAGACACGGATAGCAATTTCGCCACGATTGGCAACTAGTAGTTTTTTCATTTATATAGCCTTTCCTTTTCTAAACTCCAAAGATATTATGTTCTTGCAACTTTTTATACGCTTCTAGATAAGATGAGCGAATACGTCACTCATCTATCCATCTACTTTTCTACTAATGATAATCTTGAGACATCAGAGACATCATATTTTTCAGTTTTTTCAGCTAATTCTCTTCTCTTCTCATCTGCAGAGATGTTTAAGACAAACCCAACACCTACAGATAAGGTCAACAGCGAATTACCACCCTGACTTAGAAAAGGAAAGGTAACCCCGGTAGATGGGATAAGCCCTGAAATTCCGCCGATATTGACAAATATTTGCGCGAAGAACATCCCCGCAACACCAATTGCCATCATGCTATTAAAAGGATCTTTGGCACTGATACCGACCATAAAAATTCGCATGATCAAGAAAAAGATTAGGCCTAAGATGATCATCGCACCAATCAATCCCAACTCTTCGATCACGATGGCAAATACAAAGTCCGTATGTGCTTCTGGCAAGTAACCCTTTTTCTCAATAGAATTACCCAATCCCCTACCAAACCAACCACCATTAGACATGGCATAATAACCATTGATCATCTGGTGGCCTGAATCTCCAGTATCTTGGAATGGATTTGCAAACGCAACAAAACGTTTATTGACATAGGTAATTGATGAGAATACACTGGGAATAATATTACCACCTGTTAATTTTAAAATTGCTAGAGCAAACAATGAGAGACCACCAAATATCTTGATAAAGCCTGTTGTCCATCGATAAGAGATACCACTGGCAGCAAAAACCATTGATGAGCTGATGATGATAAGCAAGGCATTACCCATATCAGGCATCACGACCACTGCACCAATCATCAAGATAACCCAAAACCGCCAGCCAGTCACAAAATTTGACCAAAATTTATGCCTATCAAACAAGGCATCAATATCTTGGGCTGCAATCTTGTTTTGTTTAGTTGCAAATGTAGCAGATAAAAACCAGACAGAAACTAGCTTTAAGTATTCAGCGGGTTGAATGGTTCCAATACCTGGAACTGAAATCCAACCATGGGCACCATTTATCGTTGGTGTAAAAAACCTGGCTATAAATAGTAAAGCTAACATGATTGGAATCAAAATACCAAACCAACCTCTTGATCTTAACTTTTCAACCTTCATTTTATAGATTACTGCAATCATAAATAGAGAAAAAATGAAGAAAATTGTTTGGTTCCTAAATAACTGATAGGGCGATAATCCCAATTCAATCTGATGAGGAACTGTCGTCGAAAATACAATAATCAATCCCAATATAGATAAGACTAGATAAGGGATTAAGATAGAGTAGTTTAAAAAATGTCTTTTATTAAGTTCTTTCATTATCCATATGTGTAGCCACCATTTTGGCTACTTTCCTTTTATAAAAACACGATATTTGTTGATCAGATTACCTTTACTACCTGCTGATAACCTAATATAACAATTGATAGGCACCTGTTAGTACAAATATTCTAGTGTAGTTAGTTTATATTATATCATCTTTTAAAGTATCAAAAAAGCAAAAAAGTTGAAATTTTCTAACAACTCTACATAATGTTCGGTTTGACTCTTTTATACAAGACTAAGCTTCAATGTGTATAATCACTTTTCGCTCATTTGGGCAATACTTTAAAACACTTACTTTTTCCGGATGGGTCGCTTTATTTTTTGAAGAAATATAATTTTGCCGACCACAACCAGTACATTTGAGATTTATTTTAACGCGCAATACTTCTGACTCCTAAAAACTTTCTAAAATTAAACAGCGACCAAATAAGGTTAAATAACACAAAACAACTAGTCGCGATAAAAACTGCCTGATAACTGATATAACCGGCTATCGCACTACCTAGCAGCGGGCCAACAACTTGACCAAAATTATTGAACATCTGATTAAAACTAAAAATACGTGAGATGCCTTCTGGTGGTGTCAATTTAGATAGCAAAGAGTTGACTGAGGGAACTAAAGCACCTGAGCCAAACCCTAATAAAAATCGTAACACACCAAGTTGTAGCGGTGTTTTGACAAAAGCCATCGGGATATAGACGATTAAACTATAGATGAGACCAATAATAATCAACCGATGACTACCAATCTTATCACCAAGTTTTCCTAAAGTTCCTGATGATAACATCTCAGATACTCCCACTGCTGATACGATAAACCCTGATATCATAAATATATTTCCAGAATGACCATTTAATTGGCGAATATAAAGTGGTAGGATTGGCGCTACGGATTGAACGGTCAATTGCAAAACAAAACTCGTAATGAACAAGCCATACAAAATATGTCGATTTGATACACGATCGAAGACTTCACGTGTGCTTAATAAATCTACTCGCTCAATAGGCGTAAAGTTTTCTTGTACAAAAAATATTGTAAGGATGGTCACGAGCAGTAAGACAATACCTGTAATCAAGAAAACATTCTTCATGCCGACTAATTGTGCAAAAAAACCACCGATAGAAGGGCCAATTAACGACCCACCTATCATCCCTGTTGACAAAATACCAAGTGCATAGCCACTTTTGTCTCTTGGGATTTGACTAGCGATAAGTGCAGTGGAGTTTGGAATATACCCTGCAAATATACCATTAAGTAAACGCATAGCTAACAGCCACCAGACATTTGGTACAAAAGCTAAAGCACTCATGGTAAATGTCATCACAATCGATGCACGAATCATCATAATCCGACGCCCATACTGATCGGCCAAACGCCCCCATATTGGCGCAACTAACCCACTAGCAAGCGCACTAATCCCCACAGCTAAACCAGTAAATAATTCAACAGCATTTCCTTTTACACCTAATGATTGCACATACAAGGCCATAAAAGGCATTACAAGTGAAATACTAGCTGAGGTAAAAAAAGTACCAAACCAAGCAATCAACAGGTTTCGTCTCCAATTTATTTCTATAATTGCCACATCTTTCTATAATTTCAATGAGACGCACACATCCTAGTCAAGTCAGCTAACCTCTACCTTAAACTGATTAAGCGTAGCGATGTACTTTTGTTTAACAGTCATGGACTGTCACACGTTATCTAGCGTCTAAAAAACGAACACTATCTCCTGATAGCACTCGTCACATCTCATTTATTATGGTTATTAACTGCATTTCTAATACGTCTATTGTATCACAATTTTCAATGATACGTGTCGCCAAAGCACGTTTATCCGCAATCGGCATTTGACTATCTACTCTCTTAATAGCATCTACTCTAGACAACTTATTTCGCTTCATCAACCTTTCAATCTGCGTTTCTCTAGGTGCATAAACTAGCCAGATTTCATCGAATCCTGCATAATTTTTTTCAAATAATAAGGGAATATCCATAAATACTACATCCGCCTTACTGGCTTGACACCTGTCTAAAAGCTCCTGACGGATAATTTTATCTTGAATGACGGATAATCTTTCCTTCATTTTTTCATCTGAAAAAATAGCATCCCCTAGTTTCACTCTATCTAGTTCACCATTTTCTAAAAAAAATGTTTGACCAAACGTATCATAGATTGCAAGATATAGTCGTCCCCCAATTGCTTGTAACTCTCTTACCACCAAATCGGCATCAATGACTTCATATCCATGAGATTTTAGAAAAGCGCTCACTCTGGATTTTCCAGTAGCGATACCACCTGTTATACCAATTATTTTCTTCATATCTTAATTTTAGCACAAAAGTGCTTTAACATCTCCTCACACTCAGTCTGATTGTTAGCAACTTTTCGATCATTACCTATAAACCGGTATCTAATACGTGACTACCTACCATCTTAGTTTACTTGAAATGTACGCACATATTTACCAAATACTCATTTTAAGTTCATATTATTTTTTCAAACCTTTATTTTAGAACAATAAGTGCTATAATAGAAGTAAAGATAAATGGAGGAAACCTATGAAGATAATTAATGTCACTAACAATTTTCGACACCTCGTTGATGAGCAACTCAGAAATACCGATGCTTTAACGGTCGAGGTTTATTCAGCTGGTAATACAACCGCCATTTTTACAACGGCTGCAACCCACTATGAACTTTTAGTTACTAACAAACATCGTGCGATTAGACTTGATGAACGCGAACGTATTCAAAACTTTTTCTTAAAAAAACGGCTTGATGAGTCAATCATTGATGTTAAAAATATTTCAATCATTGATGAACCAAAAATGTTAGAAATTTCATATCCAATTTTACGCACTTAAAAAGAAAAAACTTATCATGATAAGTTTTTTTTGATTTCAAACATCTTGTCATCAATTCCATTTATGATTTTACATACCTAAAAAGCTTATCAAAAGATAAGCTTTTTAGGTTCAGTCATATACTAATGTAAGTTAGTCAACTGCTACTTAAACATCCATAGAAAGGATTTCATGGAAAACGCGATGTGTTAGTTCTTGTTTTTGTTCTGGTGTTAAATACTTGGTATTAACACAATACCCTGAGATTCGAACGATGACATCTTCGCCATTCAGAATCTTGTCTTTAACATCAGCCAAGTCCATTACGTTCAAGTTAACATGTTGTCCGCCATCTTCAAAATAGCCATCTAATACATCAACTAGATTTTCTACTTGTTCATCTCGAGTTTTACCAAGTGCTTTTGGCGAAACTTGAGTTGTTAAGGAAATACCATCGTTACCATATTTAAAGTCAAGTTTTTCAAGTGTTCTTAAGTTTTGTAACCAACCACCTTTGGCCTTATTTGATGGGTTAGCTCCTGGTGAGAAGAATTCAACTTCACTGAGATTGGCAGTGCCATCTTCATTTAAGAAAACACCACGGTGAACTGGTGAGTTCCCTGTTTGTTTTGAATAAGCAACGTTAGAGGTAATCGTCAACAATGAAACAGTTGCTTCTGCATCTTTATAAAGTTTATGGCTTGATAGGCGAGTATGATACTGTTCCATCAACCATTTTGCAATATCATCTGCACGATCATCATCTTCACCGTAACGTGGGTAGTCACCAATTGTTTCATAGTCATAAATATACCCATTTTCATCACGAATTGGTTTAACTGTTGCATATTTGATAGCTGACAATGTATCAACTGTATTCGCGAATCCACAAATACCAAATCCCATGTTAGCACGTTGTCTTGATGGCAAGAAAGCCATTTGGACTGCTTCATAATTATATTTATCCGTCATATAATGGATAATATTTAAAGCATCAACATATGTGTCAGTCAACCAATCTAATGATTTTTCAAAATTAGCTACAACTTCATTATAGTTCAAGACATCAGACGTAATCGCTTCATTATCAAATACTTTATAATCACGATGCACATCATCATAACCACCATTAATCCCTGTTAAGAGTGCTTTTAAGACATTCACACGTGCACCGAAGTATTGGATGTTATGACGGCCATCTTCATTTTCAGGATCAAGTGGAGAGACACAACAAGAGATACATGACATTTCGCCATAGCCATCTTCTGCCATTGTTTTCACACCTTCATACTGAATAGATGAATGTTTATGACTCATACTCATACAATAGCGTTTGAAAGCATAAGGTAATTCTTTAGCCCAAAGGACTGTCAAGTTTGGTTCTGGTGAATTACCGATATTATCTAATGTATTCAAGAAACGATAATCCATCTTAGTGACACGATGTTGCCCATCATTACCTACACCAGCCATCGATGTTGTAATGAAGGTAGGATCTCCTGAATAAAGGGCATCATATTCTTTTGTTCTTGCAAATTTAACTGTACGTAATTTCAAGACAAAGTCATCAACGAATTCTTGAATTTCTGATTCTGTAAACGTACCACGCGCTAAATCACGTTCTGCAAAAATATCAAGTACGATCGGTACACGACCAAGTGATGTTGCAGCACCATTAATCACACGACAAGCTGCCATGAACGCAATGTTAGTCCATTGGATGGCTTCTTTCACGTTTGTCGCTGGTCTACGAACATCCAACCCATATAAATCACCTAGTTTAGCAACTTGATCAATGGCTTGATATTGCAAATTAATTTCTTCACGCAAGCGGATATTTTCTTCATTAATTTCTTCAATTGCATTCCAATCTGCTGCTTTTTCTTTCATCAAGAAATCAGCACCATAAAGTGCAAGTCGTGTATAAACACCGATGATTCGACCGCGTGAATAAGCATCTGGTAATCCAGTTACAGTATGTGCATGACGCGCTTTACGGATATTAGAAGTGTAAGCTCTGAAAATACCATCATTAACTGTTGTCACATGTTTTGTATAAATTTCATGCATCGTTGGATCTGGTGTATAACCATGCTCTTTCAAAGCAGTTTCAGCCATACGAATACCACCACGAGGCATAAACGACAAACGGAAAAGTTCAGAGTTTTGTAGCCCATAAATCAATTCATTTTCTTTGTCGATATAACCTGCGGGGATGTCCGCAATAGATGCTGCACGATCTGAATCCATAGGGAATTCAGTTGCTTCATAATGATCTTTTGTTGATTCAACAATTTCTTTGATCTTTAACGAACGTGCTGTCGGTCCAGCAAGAAACGACTCATCACCATCATAGTTTTTATGATTTGCTTTTACGAAACGAGACACACTCGCTTTTTCTTTCCAATCGGTTCCTTCAAAACCTGCCCAAGCTTCTTCAAAAATGTTTTCGCATACTTCAGTTTTCATGTTATGTCATCTCCTGACTTCAACTAGAGAGGTGAACCTATCGGCCACCTGTTTTACTTTACATGTTAATTTTATCACACAGAAAGCGGTTACACAAGGTATAAATTAATGTTTTCTGACTTTCTTTTATGTAACAGAAGTCTATTAGAGTCTTTCTGTACTACTTTTTAGGCTATGTGTATTAGTTCACAATAAACCTAAAACATACGTTTTCTTATCATAATGCGAAATACGATCCATGAAATCAGCGTTGCACTGATCATAATCAGCCAAAACGCATGTTCATTATTTTGAAATGGCAACTTGACATTCATCCCATATAAACCAGCAATAATTGCCGGAATTGTCATAATAAATGTTGCACTTGTCATGATTTTCATGATAATGTTGAGGTTATTGGAGACTATATTTGAAAACAAATCACGTAAATTCTCTAGCAATTTTAATTGAATTTCCGTCGTTGTTAATGCCTGACTCGCTTCAACATAGATATCAAATATGCGATCTGAAAAGCCATTCTCATCATTGCTGCTTAAATAAGTTCTCAATTTTTGATAAACTTTAATATTTTCTTTTAGTGCTGCTTCAAAATAAATCAAACTTTTTTGAGAATGAATAATTTCTATAATTTGTTTATTCTCTTGGGATTGCTTTAACGCTGATTCCAAGTGCTTCATTTTACCTTTATACGCCGATAAATAATCATGAAATAATTTTCCTAAGGTGCTCATGACTTGAAAAATAATCTCATGCTGAAATCCTGCTTGATCATAATGCCTGTCTAACATCTTGCTTAAGTCACAATGATGGTTTAATGCCAAAATCACACTATTTTTTTTTGCATTCACAATCAAGGAAAATGGATAAACTTCCGTCGTATCTGTTTCTGTAGCTGGATATTGTAAGAGTAGTAGCATATTATGATTTTGATCAATTTCAAATCGTGCATTCTCATCATCATCTAGAATCCCACCAATATAATCAAAGGGAAAATCATAGGCAGCCGAAAGTTGACCTATTTCTTCTCGACTAGGTTTATTCACTATAGTAAACACACCATCAGTGTCTACAGCAACCAGTTTGTTGTCTCCTAAATTATAATTTGTAATCATACTTATTATTATAGCAAATATATCCAACCTCTAGGCAATAACTTATCAGTTTGGGCTAACTTTACAACGTATCTGATCATAATTAAGCTATCGTTTATCTCAGCTACAAATTCATGATTGATTTGTTATACTAGATAAAAGGAGACAAACATGAAACATATATTAGTCATTCATACCGGTGGCACAATCAGCATGCATGAAGCAAATGGGCAAATCATCCCTGACACACATAATCCCATGCATGATATACAATTCACGACTGATACTCATATGCAAGTGACTAGTGTAGACTTATTTAATCTTCCTAGCCCACACATAACACCACATCATATGCTAACACTCTATCAAGAACTTAAACTAAGATTGCCTGACTATGATGGCGCTGTTATTACACATGGTACAGACACACTAGAAGAAACAGCTTATTTTTTAGATACGATGCAATTACCTAAAGATAAACCTATCGCTTTAACAGGTGCTATGCGCAGCTCAAATGAGATTGGTAGTGACGGTTTATATAATTTTTCGAGTGCATTAAGAGTCGTAGCAAATGATAAAAGTATCGGCAAAGGTGTTGTCGTTGTCATGAATGATGAAATTCATGCGGCAAAATACGTCACAAAAACACATACAAAAAATGTCTCAACGTTTCAAACACCCACACATGGTCCATTAGGACTTTTAACCAAACAGGATATTTTATATTTTCAAATACCCGAAGAACGGGTTAGGTTTGAGTTAACTTGTGTATCTGGTACAATCCCGATTATCAAAGCCTATGCAGGGATGGGTGAAGAATTATTAAAGCTGATCAATCCGGAAACTATTGACGGGATTGTCATTGAGGCACTAGGTGCTGGTAACTTGCCACCTGATTCACTTACCCACATAAAAGAACTCACTGCTATAGGGATACCAGTTGTCCTTGTTTCAAGATGTTTTAATGGTATCGCCGAAGCTGTTTATGGGTATGCAGGAGGCGGCGTTGACTTAGCTGTCTCAGGTGTCATGTTTGTCAAAGAACTTAATAGTCAAAAAGCCCGGCTAAAATTACTCATCGCTCTTAATAGTGGTCTGACTGGCAATGAATTAAAGACTTATATTGAGGGATAAAAAGAACTATCGATCACAAAAAGTCTAGCTAATGATTAGCTAGACTCTTTTTTAAAGTTTAAATAAAAAAACACCGATCAATGAGTGGTCGGTGTTTTTAAACAAAATTCTAAAAGAATTAGAAGTTTGATTTGTCTTTGATGTTGTAGAATGAATCAAGACCTTTGTATACTGCAACTTCACCAAGTTGATCTTCGATGCGAAGTAATTGGTTGTATTTAGCAATACGGTCAGTACGTGATAATGAACCAGTTTTGATTTGACCAGCGTTAGTTGCAACTGCGATATCTGCGATTGTAGAATCTTCAGTTTCACCTGAACGGTGAGAAACAACTGCTGTGAAACCAGCTTCTTTAGCCATTTCGATAGCTTCAAAAGTTTCAGTCAAAGTACCGATTTGGTTAACTTTGATAAGGATAGAGTTTGAAGCGCCTTCGGCGATACCACGTTTAAGGTAGTCAGTGTTAGTAACGAAGAAGTCATCACCAACCAATTGGATTTTCTTACCAAGAGCTTTAGTAAATTCTTTCCAACCTTCCCAGTCGTTTTCGTCAAGACCATCTTCGATAGAGATGATTGGGAATTTAGCTACGAGTGATTCGTAGTATGCAATCATATCTTTCTCAGTTTTAAGTTCCCACTCTTCTTCTGGTTTGTTAGCTAATTTACCAAATTCGTAAACGCCTTTTTCTGAGTTATAGAATTCAGAAGATGCAGCATCCATAGCTAAAACGATATCTTTACCTGGCACATAACCAGCTTTTTCGATTGCTTCGATGATTACTTCGAAACCTTCATCGTTTGATTTAAGGTTAGGAGCAAATCCACCTTCATCACCAACTGCAGTAGAGTAACCTTTTGCTTTAAGAATTGAAGCTAAAGCGTGGAATACTTCTGCACCATAACGAAGTGCTTCTTTGAAAGTAGGTGCACCAACTGGCATGATCATGAATTCTTGGAAGTCAATAGAGTTGTCAGCGTGTGAACCACCATTGATGATGTTCATCATTGGTGTTGGCAATACTTTAGTATTGAAACCACCAAGGTAGTGGTAAAGTGGTACTTCAAGGAAATCAGCAGCAGCACGAGCAACAGCGATAGATACACCAAGAATTGCGTTAGCACCAAGTTTACCTTTAGTTGGTGTTCCGTCCAAAGCGATCATAGCGCGGTCGATAGCTTGTTGGTCGCGAACATCGTAACCAATGACAGCTTCAGCGATAACGTTGTTTACGTTGTCAACAGCTTTTTGTACGCCTTTACCAAGGTAGCGAGATTTGTCGCCATCACGAAGCTCAACAGCTTCGTGCTCACCAGTAGAAGCACCTGAAGGTACCATACCACGACCAAATGCACCTGATTCAGTGTAGACTTCTACTTCGATAGTTGGGTTACCGCGTGAGTCAAGGACTTCGCGAGCGTAAACATCAGTAATAATTGACATTTTTGTCTCCTTTAATTTTAAACACCCGATGGTATTTTTTTAATTACATCCTTATGTTACCACTATTTTACTGATATTTCAAGAAAAATATAGACGCCTTGCGTTTTTTTACAGAAAATTTTCAATTTATATAAATACCCTCTTTTTCGGATACCTATAGACCAACAAAAAACAGTCAGTTGACACGCTTAACAAGCGTAACTGACTGTTTTTATGAGCATGCTTACCTAACAGTATTTACTTTAGTAACCTAACTATTATTTTGTTTCGATCAACCCAATATTACCATCTTCACGACGATACACAATGCTAGTTGCATTTGTTTCAGCGTCGTTGAAGATAAAGAAGTCATGGTCAACTAAATCCATTTGTAAAACTGCTTCTTCAGCATCCATTGGTTTCAAATCAATAATCTTAGTGCGTACGATATCGATATTTTGTTCATCAATCTCATCTTCTGGTGCAAGTTGAACAAAAGTTTCAAATGCTTTACCAGTTGCAACGTGATTACGTTTCTTTTGAACCTTAGTTTTATATTTTCTAATTTGACGTTCTAATTTTTCTTGAACTAGGTCAATAGAGCCGTAAAGTTCTTGTGACGTATCTTCTGCACGTAGTGTGATATTTTTAGCAGGGATAGTGACTTCTACTTTTGATGTCTTTTCAGCATAAACTTTAAGATTGACATGGGCTGTCAACTCTTGATTCTCAGTGAAATATTTTTCAAGTTTACTGATTTTTTCTTCAACGTAATTACGGATGCTGTCTGTCACTTCGATGTTTTCACCGCGAATGTTAAATTTAATCATGATAGTCACCTCTTCATCTTTTATAAGTTCATTATACCGTGAAATCAGTCATTTCACAAATATTTATAACCTTTTTCCTGATTAAATCACTTTGAAAGTTATCTCGTTGTTTCGAGCACCAACAGTGACTTGACTACCCGCTGTTATCTCCCCAGTTAACAGTTTGTCGGCTAGTTGATCCTCAACTTGTTTTTCGATCGCTTTACGAATTGGTCTAGCACCATACTCAGGATCAAATCCATTTTTAGCGATTAATTGATACGCACTTGCTGAGATTTTCAAAGTAATAGTTCTTTGAGCAAGACGCTTAATCAACGGCTGTGCCATAATTTTGACGATATCAGATAATTCCTTCTCAGTTAATGAGTGGAAGACGATACTCTCATCGATTCTGTTTAGAAACTCAGGTCTGTATTGTTTTTTTAATTCTTCCAATATTCTAGATTTCATGGCAATGTAATCTACAGATTTACTAGATACACCAAAGCCAACCGTTTTATCATCGCGAATTGCTGTTGCACCTAAATTACTAGTCATGATGATGATTGTATTTCTAAAATCGACTTTTCTACCCTTACCGTCTGTTACAAACCCATCATCTAGAATTTGTAAGAGTAAATTAAAGACATCTGGATGTGCTTTTTCGGCCTCATCAAGCAATACGACAGAATATGGCTTATTACGAACTTGTTCAGTGAGTTGTCCACCTTCTTCATAACCGACATATCCCGGAGGGGCACCAATCAAGCGACTAGTATTGAACTTCTCCATGTATTCGCTCATATCAATGCGAATCATACTGTTTTCATCACCAAAGACAGTTTCAGCTAAGGCTTTTGCTAGTTCCGTTTTTCCGACACCAGTTGGTCCTAAAAACATAAAGGATCCTATTGGGCGTTTGCCATCAGAAATACCTGAACGATTTCTACGAATCGCTTTTGCTACTGCGGCAACTGCTTCACTTTGTCCAATGACACGTTGATGTAGCAGTTTCTCTAGATTAACTAAGCGTTTCATCTCGTTTTTAGTCATCTGTGTAATTGGGACACCTGTTAAAAGTGACACAACTGAAAAGATATCATTTTCTTTTACTGATGCAACATAGGTATCGCTTGTTACTTTTTCACGTTTTGCTTCATAGGCGAGCAGGTCTTGATTTAACGTTTTTGCTTCATCAAAAGCTTGACTTAAAACAGCCTCTTGTAAACTTTCTTCTAGTGAGAGTATCTTTTTATCTATCTCGCTTTGTTGGGCTAAGTTACTTTTAGCTGAAATCTTAACAGCTGCTGCTGCTTCATCCAGTAAATCGATTGCTTTATCTGGTAAGCGTCTACTTGGCATATACCGTACACTTAACTCAACTGCTGCTTTAATGGCTGCTTCATCAAAATTAACATGATGAAAGGCTTCAAATTTACCTTTTAATCCTTTAAGTATCTCTATCGTTTCATCTGATGATGGCTCATCAACAATCACTTTTGCAAAACGACGTTCTAATGCAGCATCTTTTTCAATATATTTTTGATATTCATTAAACGTTGTTGCACCAATTAACTTGAACTCACCACGCGCTAATGCAGGCTTCATAATATTTGACGCATCTGTTACAGAGTCTGTCCCGCCACCAGCACCAACGATCGTATGCAATTCATCTACGAAAACAATTGTATTTGCATCTTGGCTAACTTCTTCGACAATGGCTGTCATGCGATCTTCAAATTCACCACGGAATTTGGTTCCTGCAACCACATTAGCAATATTGAGGGACATCAATCTATAGCCTTGCATGTTAACCGGGATATTCCCATCTATCATCCGCTGCGCAAGTCCTTCAATGATTGCTGACTTACCGACGCCAGGCTCACCAACAAGTACAGGGTTGTTTTTTGTCCGACGGCTTAAAATATGGATGACACGCTCAATTTCCTTTTCTCTACCAATCATCGGATCAATGCGACCTTGCCTGGCATCTTCTGTCACATCACGTGCAACTGAATCCAAAGTTGGTGTGATACTATTTGGCGATACACCCGAAGCTGCATCACGTTTGCCCATAGGCGTGACTGCTTTTCTGCTGATTTTCTTAACAGACATATTTCCTAATTCAACCAAGTCTTTGATGATTTCGGTAATTTTAATTTTGTTAAGTTCTAAAATTTTCTTGGCAACATTATCATCATCCACTAAGATACAATATAGCAAATGTTCTGATCCAGTCTCTGATAGCTTATTTTGCTGTGCTAATAACTCTGATTCATCAAGCAATCGACTAACTTTTGGTGAAAAAGCGATAGCTGTTATTTCTTTTGCTTTTTCTGGTAATTCAGGCTGCTCGATCTCATCCAATACCATATCTAGTGTCACATCATGATCCGTCAAAATATTTTGGCTAAAGCTATCACTAATAGATAACATACCAGCTAAAATATGTTGCGTTTCCGCATAGTCTGCACCATTTCCAGCTGCATATATCCGTGCTGTTTTTAATATTTCATTCAGTATCAGTGTATAATTTGATGTCATTTATGAATTGTTCCTTTTATATATTCTACGTTTTTGATCAATAGGTTAACTGTGCTTACTTAACCAATCGGCTAGTTTGGTATGACTGAGAGGTGGGCTAGTCGTTTGAACACTTGTCTAGTCCCTGAACTAAGGTTGTCAATAAAATCGCACGCTGTAAGTCTGTCAATACAGGACTACTTAAAGTTGCTAAAAATAAGTTACCTTCACGTTCAGCTAAAATGTTTTCATTAAAGAGTAGCTGTAATAAATCTCTTAACAGCGTAATCGTCAACTTCTCGGGTATTTTATTCAATAAATCCATTAAAAATTCATGCTCATCCGAGTATTGTATTCTAACGATCCTAATGTAGCCACCGCCACCACGTTTACTTTCTACTTCAAATCCTTTTGGTAATGTGAATCGTGTTTTGATCACATAATTAATCTGACTTGGAACGACACCAAAATTTGCTGCTAACTCTGATCGTCTAATTTCAATTTCAGCAGCTTGAGTCAGTAGCTCTTTTAGATACTTCTCAATCATATCTGATGTATTTCTCATAAACCCCTCCTCATCAAGCTATATCATCAATCTATTTCTTGACTGCAACTATCATTTGATCGTTACAGTTGAGTCATTTTCTGTTATTAGTCAGTCTGTTATGACTTAGGTTAGATAAAACTAGACAATCTTTTGTCCATTATCATGTGCCAAAATAACTTTGACCTTATTCGACCATTGTATCATTTTACAGCTTTTTTTGCTAATATTAGTACTTGTTGGCTAGGGTTAAACATCTCTCATCGTCATCACAATACCTGACTGACACATCTTAACTTAACAATAAAAAAAACTTCCAAATTTTTACATTTGAAAGTTTTTTTATTTCGTGGGTCACATCAACATTAAACAATCTTTTGTTTATGATGGTGCTTTTCCAGCATTATTTTGTAGAGACTTTAACAATTTCCACTTTTATTTCACCAACAGGTAATGGAATCACAACTTCATCCCCTGTTTTCTTACCGATTAATGCTGCAGCAATAGGTGACTCATTTGAAATCTTACCATTAAATGGGTCAGCTTCTGCAGAACCGACGATTTTATATGTTTCTTCGTCTTTCTCACCAAGTTCGACAAAAGTGACTGTCTTACCTAAAGCAACCTCATTGCGTTTCACACCTGCATTGTCAACGATTTCGGCATTTCTAATCATCGTTTCAACTGTTGCGATACGCCCTTCAACAAAGGCCTGTTCATCTTTAGCTGCTTCATACTCAGAATTCTCTGATAAGTCACCATAAGATCTAGCCACTTTGATACGTTCAACAATTTCTGCACGTTTCACAAGTTTTAGATGATCTAGTTCTGCTTCTAATTCTTCAAATCCCTCACGGGTCATTTGATATGTTTTTGTTTCTACCATAATTAATATTGAGTCTACGTATAATCACATTTCGTTATCACTGTTACCTTTATATCACTGCAACATAGTTTAATCCGATATAGTTTGTAAGACTGCTTCCTTTCTTGGGCAAGTATATGTTAATTACTGTCAGCCATTTATTATTTTTTGACAGACTTAGTTTGAGCTAGAATTTTTAGTTAATTTATCATTAACGTATTTTTGTACATTGGCATCATGTTCATCTTGTGTCTCTGAAAAATAAACTTTACCAGTTGTAACATCAGCAACAAAATAGAGATAACTATTAGCTGTAGGCTCGACTGCTGCTTTAATAGCTGATAGGCTTGGATTTGTTACTGGTCCAGGTCCATAACCTAAATTCAAATATAAGTTGAATGGTGAATCTAGCTTGGTATTAACAGCCGCATCATCTGCTAGAGACGTTTTTTCTCCTAACTTACCTTCAGCATACAAAATTGAAATGTTTGAACCTAAAGTCATATCGCCATTAATACGATTATAAAAGACTTGTGCGACATTTCTACGATCAGCATCATTATTTGCTTCTTTTTCAGTTAAAGCAGCAATTGCTAAAATTTCGTTAACTGTCATATTTTTTGCTTTAATTTCTTCAAAATATGGTGCCATATTTTGATTCATTGCCGCAATCATTTCTTCAACAACTGATTGCATTGTTGAATTCTTGGTATATTCATAAGTTGCAGGGAAAAGATATCCCTCTAGTTGATATTTAACGCCTGATGATGGATCTGGTAGTGAAGCAAAAAGATCCGGATAAGTTGTTTTCATTTTATTAATGAAATTCTGATCTGTTATCACTTTTAGAAAATCTGATTTAGAAAATGGTGTTTTTTCTGATTTAGATTCAGCATTTTCTGACACTTTAGTTGACATCTGATCAATTGTAAATCCTTCAGGAATCGTTATCTTCCCTAAAACAGGTGCAACAGGTTTTTCAGTTCCACCTTTTTGTAACGTTTTCGCAATATCTGTCAACGTCATATTAGGAGATAAATTATAATACCCCGACTTAAAGCCATATAAACTTTTTAACTTTGTATAATATTTAAAGGCAGTCGCATTTTTAATAATTTTATTTTTTTGGAGCACATCACCAATTTCCTTGCTTGAAGCACCTTTAGGAATAGCAATAGCCTTGATAGTCTTATCAGTTGTACTATATGGTTGAAGCTCACTCTTCAGATAACGATAGCCAAAATAAGCAGTTGCGCCGCCTACTACAAATAAAATAAGTGCAACAACAGCAATAATTTTTCCAGCTAAACGTTTAGAGGCTTTTTTCGCAGAACGTTTTAGGTTCTCCTGAGATTCTCTAGGTTTTCTGGACATTTCCGCCTTCTTCTCTAGCCTAGGTTTTTGTTCCTCAACAACAACATCTTCTGAAAGTTTATCGATATCAGAAGCAGATTGACTTTTATTGTGAATCAAATCAGATTCATTTAACGTAATATCGGCTATATTGTTTTCGTCAAGTGTGTTATCTGTAGCTCGTAAGTTGTCACTTACCTGATCAAACTCATCAACTTCCTCGTCTGAAACTTGTTTGCTCGCTTCTAATTCGCGTAGAATCTTATCTTTAAAACTCTCACGCTCAAAATTTTGCGTATCTTTATCTTTCAAATCAATTTTCTTCCACTTTCTTATGATCATGACAAAACAGAGCTTTGTCATGATCAAGAGTTATCAATTTGATTATACACGAAAATCCTTGAAAATCAAGAATTTAATAAAAAAACATGGATTTCTCCATCTTTTTTATAAACACTTAGTCTTCTTCGTCATCTTCATCATCGTCTTCATCTTCAAGACCATCAACTGTCTCAACATCAAGATCAACTTCTTCTAACTCTGCGTCAAATGCTTCTGCTTCATCCTTTTCATCATCTGGATTTTCATCATCATAAGTCACATCTTCATCATCTAAAGCATCGTCATCTTCAGGATCATCATCACTATAATCGATGTCTACACCATCGGCTGCAAAAGCATTGACTTTTTTACGTTTTTTGACTGGTCTCTCACCGTCATCGTCTAACTCATCAAGCGCAACAACTTCTTCATCAATCTCATCGATAGCATACCATGAACGTAAAGCCCATACGTTATTACCGAGTGGAATAAAGCTACCATCTGTATTCAATTCTGTATAAAAACGCGACAACCGATCACGAATCTCGCTATCAGATTTACCAAGGTAATCTTGTATATCATTTACAAGGACATTAAATTCCATCTCCTTGCCTTTTTCTTCCAACATGGCATGTGCCACTTCAATCATAGAAAGTTCTGACAAATCTTGCTTTGCAAATGCTTTAATTTTCAATATCTTATCTCCATCAAACAAAGTATAGGATCTTATCTAAAAACGGCGTTTATAGATGGCCTATCACGTTTACTATTCTTATTTTACCATAAGCTTATGTATTTTAGTAATGCATTAATACTTTATATGCATAATCACCAATTTTTTCACGACCTTTTAAGTCATCTAGTTCGATTAAAAATGCACATCCGGCAACAATACCACCAAGTTTTTCAATTAACTCAATCGTCGCTTTCACTGTTCCACCTGTCGCTAATAAATCATCAACGATCAAGACACGTTGCCCTGGTTTGATCGCATCAGCATGCATAGTTAAGGTATCAAAACCATACTCTTTTTCATACTGAGCCTCAATCACTTCACGCGGTAGTTTACCTGGTTTTCTAACAGGTGCAAACCCGATACCTAAGTCAAATGCAACTGGACACCCAACAATAAATCCTCTAGCTTCAGGGCCAACAATCACATCAATCTTTTTATCAATCGCATACTGGACAATTTCGCGAATCGCATAACTATACGCATTACCATCTGCCATTAAAGGAGAGATATCTCTAAACATCACACCTTTTTCTGGGTAATCTGGAATTGTTGCAATATATTTTTTTAAATCCATGTTAATTCTCTTTCAATTTTTTATAAATATCACCTACTGGTGATAAGGCAAAAAACGACTGTAGGGTAACGAGTTCTTGCAATTCTTGATAAATTTTGCTCTCAGCAATATCACGCTTAACTGCTGTTTTATCAACGCTCATCACCCCATCGGCAAGTGTAATGAAGCCTAACTCTTGAAAAATCTGAATCATTTTAACTAATAAAATTTCAGGTATATGTAAAAATTCTGATAAACTACCTAACTTATATCTCACCTCAAATTCGGGATATTGATAAATCGTTCTATAGAATTTGGCAAATTGCTCACGCGTGCCACCACCTGTCAAATAATAGTCAGCTTGAATCTGATTTTTAAAGTAAATTGCGTTAAAGTCATGCGTGGTAACTAACACCTTCAATCGCTCTAGTGCAGCAATATCTGTTGGCGTTTCTTCAACCACCAAGCTATCGCTCGTCGTCTCCTCACTTGATACTTGATTCGTAAAGATACAGGCATCGCTCGGAATAGTTGTTTGCTTTTGCTTATTTCTTAAATCAATCAACTGACTGCCACACACTTTAGCATCCACAATCATTAATTGAACAGATGTATTGCCATTCCACATATTAACCGATAACGTTACTGCCAAATCTGGTGCAACTTGTTCAAAATCCAAGGCATCACGACCATGACCAAAATAAATTGCTTCTAAACTCGTTTTATCTTGTTGCAGTTTCAGCTTCAGATGACTATTATCCTGGCCCATAGAACGACTTTGTAGCACTTGATAATCCTTAACCTCAAAAACAGGTTTAGCATTATCTTGGCCAAATGGTGCTAGCTTAGCAAGAGACTTGATTGTATCCAAGCTCACGTCATCTAAGTTAATGACATCATCGATTAAGAGTGGTGTTTTTTGAGACATATCTATCTGATTATCACGGATATATTCAGTAATCACAGACTTAATTTCAGGTAATTGTGCTAACTTAAACGTCATACCAGCAGCTTGTGCATGTCCACCAAACGAGATAAATAAATCACGATGAGGAGATAAAGCCTCAAACATATTAAAAGCGGGTATAGATCGTGCAGAACCCTTTAACACACCATCTTCTTCTGATAGCATCACTATCGGTTTACCCGTTTTTTGAACAAGTTGCCCTGCAACAATTCCGAGTATACCTGGATGCCAACCGGTTTGATAGATAAACTGAACTGGGCTATCATCTAGTTGCTTTTCTGATGCTAAAAGCATCTCTGCTACCAAGGCTTTTCTTTCTTGGTTTTTAGCGTCGATCATCTCAGCAATCTGTCGCGTCTCGTCCTCATCCCATCCTGTTAACAATTCAATTGCAGGATTTGGATCATCTAACCGTCCCAAAGCATTTAATCTAGGTGCGATTTGGAAACCAATCGTCTCCTCTGTTATGGTCTGTTTATCAAGATCTGCGATATTGATTAACGCTTCTAGACCTACACGCTCGGTATGTTTAAGCATCTCTATACCAAACTTAACTAGCGTACGATTTTCATCAGTGAGCGACATCATATCTGCTATCGTCCCAATCGCTACCAAATCTAACATCTCAGACGGAATATACTCTAAAAGCGCACACACAACTTTAAAAGCAACACCACAACCAGCTAATGCTTTGAAAGGATAGGCGCCATCCGGATGTTCTGGATGAATAATCACATAGGCATCTGGCAGGGTTTGCGGTAGTGAATGGTGATCCGTCACAATCACATCGCATCCATTTTCTTGAGCATGGGCAATTGCAGCATGTCCTGATACACCATTATCAACCGTAATGATGAGTGAGACACCTTCATTATCAATAAAGTATTTATAAACGTCCAGATTAGGCCCATAGCCATCAGTAAAACGGTTGGGCAGATAAACTAAACTTTCGGCACCAATTTCATCAAGTGCTGACTTCATGATACTGGCACTGGTCATGCCATCTGCGTCATAATCACCATAAATTAAAATCGTTTCTTGTTTTTCAACTGCATCTTGAATGCGTTTCACAGCTTTTTGCATCCCATGAAATAAAAATGGATCATGCAACATATCTAACGTCGGTGTTAGATAGTTAACTAACGCGTCTGCTTCTCTAATCCCTCGCTGCCACAGCAGCTTTGCCGAGAGTGCATCTAACTTTTGTTTTTTGGCTAACTTAATAAATTCTGTTGTCGGCTCATCTAAATTAACTTGCCAATCATAGGTAGGTGTGATCATTTTAAATTGAAAAACCTCCGTGTTATTTTCTCTGTTAACTCTGGAAACACTGTGGCAAATAATCGACTGATATTGAATTGCCAAGGGATATTTAACTCCATTTTTTGCGTCTCTAAGTTGTTAACAATTTTTTTTGCAACATATTCAGCTGTTACGGCATGTTTACCAACGCGACTTAAATAATCAGGATTGTCCGCATGAAACTTTGTCAAGACTGGACCAGTATTGACAACTAATACGCCAACATTAGCCGTATATAGCTCTTGACGTAACGCATTTGAAAATCCACGAACTGCAAACTTACTTGCCGCATAACTTGTTGTTTTAGCGGTAGCCATATAACTTGCAATTGATGCGATATTGATGATTTTTCCTGATTTTTTAGCTATCATATCAGGTAAGAAGGCTTTAGTCACTGTCATCATCGCAAAAACATTCACTTCAAATACCTGTCGAATATCTTTGTTACCCTCAGATAAAAAGTCGTTAAACATCCCATACCCAGCATTATTGATTAAAACATCTATCGTGCCAAATTTCTGAGAAATCTCCTGACAAGTCTGCATGATTGACGTTTCATCAGAAAGATCAACTTGATACAGGTAATCGGATACCCCTTGTAGACTCTCAGTATGACGTGATAGCAAAATCAGATTATAACCAGTTACTTGATTAATGATTTCACGTGCGATATCCCCTGTCGCACCGGTAATCACCATATTTTTCATCATCATATTATTTCTTCATATAAATCTTTAACCACAAAACTATTATCAAATGTCTGCTTAGTTTCTTTTAATAACTGACTGACTAAAGGTCCAACATATCTTGCAGAAATATGTGTTAGCAACAACCGTTTGACTTGGGCTTGTTTGGCAACTTCAGCTGCTTGCTTAGTTGTCGAATGACCATGATTTCTAGCTATCTTGGCCTCACTTGCTTGATAAGTCGCTTCATGTACTAATAAGTCACTACCTATTGCCAAACGAACTGCCTTATCAGTTTGTCTTGTGTCACCCAAAATCGTCACAACACGACCTTGTTTATCTGGCCCAATAAAATCAGCAGCTTTAATAAGTTTACCATCAAGCTCTATATCTTGACCATTTTTTATTTTACCAAATAGTGGCCCAAATGGGACACCAGCAGCTTTTAATGCTTCTGCATCTAACTCACCTTTTTTATCTTTTTCAACCACACGATACCCCATACAAAAAATTGTATGATCTAATGGTGACATATGGACTTCAAAAGAGTCATCTGAAAAGATTTTGCCACTATGACTCGCATCAAGCTCATGGAAATTTATCCGATAGCTTAACTTGCTACCTGATAATCTTAAAGAAGTCATGACGTATTTTTCAATGCCAACAGGCCCATATAAGTCTAAGTCTTGTTGTTGATCTTCTAAGGAAGAGGCTTGAAAACTACGGCTAGATAAAAAACCTGGTAAGCCAAAGATATGATCCCCATGCAAGTGTGTGATAAAAATTTTTGTAATTTTTCTAGGTCTAATCGTTGTTTCTAAAATTTGATGTTGTGTCGCTTCTCCACAATCAAATAACCAAATTTCATTTCGTTCAGCAAGTAATTTCAAAGCAATTGACGTCACATTACGCTGCTTAGCTGGCTGTCCAGCACCAGTTCCCAAAAATTGAATTTCCATGATTTCCTTTCGCTTACTAAACCAATACACAATAGGAGTTTTTCTGTAACTCCAAACCTGTCCACTTTGTTTTGATACTGACTATCCCATGATAAAAACGTCATTGTCAAAGTCAGCGACATTGACAATCATTAATCATGTTTAACCTGATAAGAGATACCTATTACAACAATCTATCTATCAAAGTTGAGGAGGCATAAAAGAAAAAAAATCCGTCCTGAGGGAATCGAACCCCCATCTCAAGAACCGGAATCTTACGTGATATCCATTACACTAAGGACGGAATTTTTGTTAGACAACTACTTTAGTTTAACAGATTTTTAGTAAAATGGCAAAAAAATATCTCAATACACGCGTAATGACGTGGTTGCTAATGACTGGTTTTCAGGTCATCTCTTACATCAAAAAAACATCCTGAGAGATGCTTTATCTCTTCAGAATGTTTTTTATATTTTTCACGCTTAAGCTTTCGCTTTAAGTGCTGTTAAAATTTGTGTACGAATATCCTCTATACCGTCTGGTTGACTTGGCAAGAAGACAGATGAATTACCGTTATTTGCAAATTGGTTCAAGGTATCTAGATATTGGTTGGTTAATAAGATCGACATAATTTGATCTTCTGAAATATCAACACCAGCCTCTTTCATTTCTTTAATTGAAAGTGCTAACCCGTCAACGATTGCTTTACGTTGTTCAGCAATCCCGACACCATGAAGTCTGTCTTTTTCTGCATCTGCTTCGGCAGCAGTAACGATTTTGATCTTATCAGCATTTGCTAATTCTTGTGCAGCAACACGTTTTCTTTGTGCAGCATTGATCTCATTCATTGATTGTTTAACTTCAGCATCAGGTTCAACTTTTGTAATCAATGTTTTAACAATGATATACCCATAAGTTGACATCTCTTCTGCAACCTGTTTTTGAACTTCAAGCGCAATTTCATCTTTTTTCTCAAAGAGCTCATCCAATGTTAACTTAGGCACACTTGAACGCAAAGCATCTTCGATATATGACTTGATTTGCTCTCCTGGATTCATCAGTTTATAATAAGCATCTGTTACATTTTGCTCATCCACTCGATACTGAGTGGCAACTGTCATCTGTACAAACACGTTATCTTGTGTTTTTGTTTCAACATTCATATCATTTTGGAGTAAACGTAATTGTACACGTGCAGCGATACGATCAATTCCAAAAGGTAATTTGAAATGAAATCCTGAGTGTGCCAACGATTGAAATTTACCAAAACGCTCTACAATAGCCACACTTTGTTGTTTGACAACAAAGAATAAACTAGATAGACTTGCTAAAATCAAGCAAATAATGATAATGAGAAATATTGTCATAGCAACCATGTTTTTCCTACTTTCTTATATAAAAAATGAATTCTCGTTCCTTAAATTGTAACATCTTTTCAGATGTTACGCAATCTTGACTCAATTCTTCATAATGCGCGAGACCATCCTCAGTGTTCAATGTCTTAATTTGGATATACGCATCATTTTCACTTTTCGTGCTTAGCGCACTCATATCTACTGGATTAGTGAATGGAGCAAACTCGAGTTGACGCAACTGAATCTTATTTTCTTGAGCTATCACAACATATTGTGGGAAAAGCTGTGCAATCTCAAATAATATTTGATTTGTGATCACCTCATCAGCTAATTCACTAAAGACCAGCGCATGACCGCTAGGATCTTCAAATACGAATCCAAACGACTTGCCCAGTAAATTCAACCTTATAATTCTAAGTGTTGGGCATTGCTCACTGCCTTCCAATGCAAAACTAGGTGCACTCGAAAACCCATCAAAATGAGTAGAAAGTGTTAAAAAGTAATCACAAGCAGCATCTGCACCTTGTTTTTGATATATTTCTGAAAAATAGGCGTTAACGACACTAGCAGGTGGCATAATAAACGCTAATTTTGCTTCATGACTTGGTAATAACGCTAAACGATTTTTCAAAAATACGCTGTCCATTTCCATGAAACCACCAGATTTTATGGCCAGTTCAATATAGTTCATTTTTTGTAATTCTCCATTTTTCTTTTTCTGAGATATAGCCAGAAAGCTGGTATATTTCATCCTCATCTTGGGCGATGATCGACTCAATGATCGCAACTTTTTTCAACATAGGAATCCGATAGGCTTCACTATAGGGGATAGTCATATCAAACGAGACAAATAATGTCTTAATTTTATCGATAATCGCTTGTCTTAAAACTGCTACACCCGTTTCATTTTTAATTGAAATTTGAATATTGGGCAAGACCGTCGGTGCAAAATTTTCAGCTAAATCTAGTTTATTATAAACTGGTAGTACTGGTATATCAGACATCCCCAGTTCTTTCATGATACCTGAAACAACATCCTCATGAATCGTATGTGCTGGATCTGAAGCATCTATCACATGAAGGAGTAAATCTACATTTTGAGATTCTGATAAAGTTGACTTAAACGCTTGAACAAGTTCCGTTGGTAGATCTTGGATAAAGCCTACTGTATCAGTTAGCGTTACCATAAATTCATCTTTTAAAGAAAATTCTTTCGTAGTTGCATCTAGGGTTGCAAACAACTCATCTTTTTCATATTGTATTTTCTGAGTTAGGGCATTGAAAATAGATGATTTCCCAGCATTCGTATAGCCTATCAAACCTATTTTTATCACTGAAGCATCTTGACGTTTTTGGCGGCTATTTTCTTGCACTTTTTCTGCTTTTTTAAGCTGAGATTCAATGATACTCAATCGATGTCTAATATGTCTACGATCAGTTTCTAATTGACTTTCTCCTGCACCTCTTGCACCAATCCCACCTGCTTGTCGGCTGAGCTCTAATCCTTTACTACCAGATAAACGAGGGAGAAGATACTTTAACTGAGCCAACTCTACTTGTAGCATGCCAACGTGTGATCTAGCACGAAGTGCAAAAATATCTAAAATCAGCTGCATCCGATCAATGACTTTAATGCCGAGAAAGCTTTCTAAGTTAACGTTTTGACGTGGTGTCAACTTGTCATTAAAGATGACTGTATCGATATCATCGCTTTCTATCATCAGCTTAATATCCTCGAGTTTGCCAACCCCCACGACATACTTACCATCTAAGCGTTCTTTCTTTTGTGTAAACTCGTCAACAACTAGCGCACCAGCAGTTTTGGCTAAGCTAGCTAACTCTGACATAGAGACTGAAAATGTCGCTTGGTTAGCGTAGGTTTCAGCACCTACTAGGATAACTCTCTCTTGTAGCTCTTCAGTTTTTATCATTTAAAAATCTTTCTACTTTCCCTGTGACATCCGCTTCAAAATGATCAGAAAATACATCTATAAATGAAACATTCATCCGATTTTTGAACCACGTAATTTGTCGCTTACTATATCGTCTAGAATTTCGCTTAACTAATTCTACCGCAGTTGCTAATGTATCTTGACCAGCAAAATAAGGGAAAAACTCTTTATATCCGATTGCTCTAGAAACTTGTGCATCACTAAATGCATCATATAAAAATTTAGCTTCTGATAATAGTCCTGCTGTCATCATCATATCCACTCGCTGATTAATACGTTCATAAAGGCGGGTACGTTCGGTATTCAAGCCAATGACCAAAAAAGAATAATCAGATTTTTTATTTTCTGCTTGATTTGAAAATCTAGATAATTCTAATGCTCTGATGGCACGTCTACGATTCACTTGTGCCACCTCTATCTCCTCTTTTGCTAATTGGCTATATATTGCTTCATCCGTTAATAAGTCAAGTTCTTGGCGTAGGGCTTGCATCTCTTCATGGTTATTTGACCCACCAAGATGAAAGCCTTCTATCAGACTCTGCAGATAGAGTCCTGTCCCCCCTACGATGATTGGTAATTTATCTCTTGATAAGATGTCTGCAATCGCCTCGTTAGCAGCTGTTACAAAATCAAACGCACTAAATGTCTCTGATACCCCTCTGATATCAATGAGATGATGCCTAACTGCTTCTTGTTCTGCTTTAGTTGCTTTTGCTGTTCCGATGTGAACTTCACGATAAACTTGTTGACTATCGCCATTAATGATTTCACCATTATATTTTTCTGCCAATGCTATAGATAGAGCTGTCTTACCAATAGCGGTTGGTCCAGCAATAATAATCACTTTATTATCTCTCAATTTTTTCACTTTTTTCTGTTTTTTTGTTATGATTAAATTATAGCATACACAAGTATTCATAGATACTCATATATACTCATAAACCTTGATATAAATGAATCTATTCACTCTTTAAATTGAAATATAGCACATAGATATTCAAAGATACGTAACGCTAACCAAACTTTTTGGTTAGTTTTTGGTTAGTCGTCACAACTCCAAATTATTCAGTTTTTCATCTACATCTTCTTTCATTTTTTTAGTAACATGAGTATAAATTTGTAATGTCGTTTTCTCATCTTTATGACCTACACGTTCCATTATTGTTTTAATAGGAACCCCTAACTCAGTCAACAAACTAACATGAGAATGTCTTAACATATGACTTGAAAACATTTCAGGTTTTTTATTTTTTATGTTTGCTTTTTTAGCTATTTTTTTTAGATATATATTTAATGTATCAGGGTTAATCAAAGTACCTGTTAAGCTCAAAAATACAAATAATTCATTTTTCCTTTTTACCTCAGTATTCAATTGCTTCATAGTGTTCAAAATTTCAACACACCTATCATTAATTGAAACAACTCTATATGAATCAATCGTTTTAGGTGAGTTTAGCTTAAATTCCATAATACTTGTTGAGTTCTTATCTAAAGTGTATTTTATATACAACTTTCTATCAATTAAATTTATATTTTCCCACATCAAAGCCAATGCTTCCCCAATTCGCAATCCTGTCAAATACATAAACTCTATCAAACAATTCATTCTGACTTCACGAGGAGTTACTTCAAATGACTGTTTGAATTTTTTCATCTCATCAATTGATAAAAATTTTTCTCGTTTTTTTTGAATATCCTCAATAGTTTTTCTTTGTTTTGGCAATTCTACACGTTCAAGAGGATTATATTCAATATAACCTAACTTTAAAACATATTTAAAAAACAAATTAATCAAAGACTTTTGAGATTTTTTGTAACGCAACGAATTAGGACTTGACATAAAGTATCTTTGAAAATAACTTGCAGAAACATTATTTATCAAATCATCAAGAATGTTTTTTAAAACACTATTTAACATCACAGATTGAACAGCATATGTACTATCCTTCAACTCCTGCTTCCTAAATATTTTGTACTCATTATACACTTCTCTGACTGTCATTTTTTGAAATTTCTGTTTTTGCTTATAGCTTTCATCATGTTCAAGTATTTTTTTGTCAATTTTAACCCCAAGCCTTCGTCTCGCTTCTCCTTGCGCCTGCCTAGTTTTAGATGTTAAAGTGACACTTGCTTGTTTCCACTTCCCCTCACTTTCATCATAGAATTTTTCATAATAACGGTATTTACCATTATCCAATCTTTTAAAGAACAATATACCCCACCTTTCTGGTATATCATTAGTTGAATACACTAATTATACCATTTCATTTATGCAACTGGTTTTCTTTGTATTTAAGATATAAAAAAAAGCCTTTAGCATTAATTAAAGTCATTTGTGATGTTGGTCTTGAAATTATTTCTTTGAAATCATCATTTTTATTAATATCTCGCATATATCTTTCAAGAGTACTCTTATGAATCGCAGGAAAAAACTTTTCTAACAACTGTTTTTTTGTAAAAAGTTTATCTGGAAAATTGTTTATATCCATATTTCTTTCGCTCCTTTCTTTTGTATTTTATATACCTTGCATATAACGAATATGCACCGCCCACATCGTGAGTGTTCTACAATTAAACTAAAGGTACGCTAATATTTAAATACAGCCCAATAATTGAGCTTTAGATTGTTTGTTTAACCAGTGAAATGTACCAAGGTCTCGAACTTTAACCATAATTTGTGGCAAGCTGAAACCGTACTTTGCTAATTCATCAGTATAAGACACTAAATATCTGACACAATTATCAACAGAGACACAGAAACTATAGACAACATCTTGATAGCGCCTATCTAATTCTAGTAATTCTAAAACATAATCAGACCAGACACTGATTGTCTTGTCGTCCACACTTGCGTGGCTTTCAATTGTATCAGGATTGAGTTTATTCAACTTATCTTGTATCGCTTGTTTTGCTTCAAGACACAATAAATCAATTTGTTTTTCATACTTGATGAGCAACTCACACCATGCTAAAATTTCATTGATTTTGGCATAAGGCGATAGATACAAGTCTTTTTTAAAACTTGCGACTTTTTGCTCAAAAAAATTGAAGTCCTCTATCATCTGGACTTCATCATTCATCGCTCGCATTCTAAATTCTGTTAAATTCATTGATTATTTCCCCTCTACATACCAAAATTGCTTAGCTTCATCAGCTGAAAATGTACGATAAGAAACAGTCAATGGTGGTAGACCTGTCACATTCATTTCTGAAATTAAAATAGAGCCATCATCTTTGACTTGTTCTACAAATGCCACATGACCATATGTTGGGTCAGAACCTGCTTGACCTTGTACAAAACTTAGGGCGGTATGGAGTTTAGGCTCATGAGACACAGAATAGCCAGCCTTGCTTGCCCAATCGCCACCATTGCCCATGAAACTATCAAACTTAATGCCTAACTGATAAGCCCTGTTATACACATACCATGTGCATTGACCTTGTGGATATGAACCAGAGCCATTATAGGCTTGACCGCTAAATGGTGTGTCAATAGACCAACCACTTGGCACATCAGTTGACATCACACCATTGACAGACTGCCCATTTTCGCTACTAAAACCTACATAATCTTTGAGTAAGTCATACCACTTTTGGGCGTCCTCTTGGAGTTTGTCAGCCTTTGTTTGACCGTCACTTAAAGCGACACCCTCATAATATTGTGACCAGTCTAAACTCGCCTGTTTAGGGTCGGTAGAAACGCTCACAAGGTCTTTTGTTTTCTTGTATGCACCGTTTAGTTCAGTAGACACAAGTTTTAACTCAACGTCCATTGAAAGGGTTCTACTTTCAGCCTTAGACCAACGATTGCCATTGACATTATTAGACCAACCCGACCACTGGAAGATACCCGCAACACCACCGCCAAGGTTTTCAGCTTCTGGATCAAAACTTGATTCCCTTTCAGCTACTGCTAAAGCACCACTTGCACCTTGAATGCTAAAGCGTTCTTTACTCATAAGATAGTTAGCTATATCAATAACATTTTGAGCCTTTTCTTCTGAGATATTAGCCTTACTTGCTAGGTCTTTTGATGTGATGTTTAGACTACCCGCAGAACTCGAAAAACTATCCGCACTTGATGAAGTGCCACCTGCCACAATGACAAGTAAAAATATAAAAAAAATAGGTATAAACATACCTATCAGAAATAAATGTTTTTTCTTTTTCATTTGATTTTCTTTCTAGGTATGTTGCTACCTCACTTTTTCTTAAATAAACTAACCACAAACCAAACAGGGATAGCAACTATCCCAACAAAAATAGTTTTGATAATTTTCATAATTATTTTCCTTTCCTCTCAATAATACCGCTATCGAAAATACCACGTTTTGCGTTGGCGGTTTTGATTTTAATATCTCGTTTTTGACTATTGTCAGAAGTCGGTAATTGGGGCTTTTCAGTAAACAACTCTTTACTCAAACGTTCAACTTGACCTTTTTGTCTGGCTTTTCTTGCTGGCATATCTGCTTTTATACCGTCCGAAAACTTACCTTTAAGCTCATCTTTTCGTTTTTGGTAATTGATAGCTTGTGATGTTTTATCTCTCAAAACCTTATTTTCAGAACGTTGTAGTTTATTGCTATCAAATTTTGCAAGTTTCTTTTCAGCTTCATTTTTAGGCATTAAACCAACAGAACTTGAAAATTTAGTTTTCAATTTATCTTTAGAATCAGTCAGAGCTTGTTTAGTATCTGAAAAAGCACCTTTTGTATTTTCCCACTTACCTTTTAAGTTGCTCATTGTCTCTTTTCGTTTAGCTATGGCAAGTTGTTTAGCTTTTTCATCTTGACCGAAACGCAGGTTGTCACTTGTTTTAACAGCACCTTTGACACCTTTTTTAGTGAGCGTTTTGCCAACAGTACCTGCCTTTTTCAGACCGTCAACTTTGCTTTTCGACATTTGATTATGAGTAGATAGACCATTACTTGATAGACTACCACTAGAAGTTGAGAGAGCAGGTGTTTTGTTAAAGTTAAATGGATTTTTGGCATTAGACAGACTTGGTAATGACTTGACAGAATCAAGACTACCTTTTGCCAATTCAGAAACACTTTTCTTAGCTGTATCAAATAGAGAAGTCAACTTATCTCTTTGTTTCCACAAAAGGAAATACAAAGCGAACTGTATGAAAATTGAAATATAATATGAATGTGACACATTTCTAAATGCCATTTCCACAAAGCTATTAAAGATAAGCCCCATTTGCACACCTAATAGACCAGATACTGATAAAGCCGTAAACACGACGATTCTTTTTGCCAAATTACCAGCCATGTGTTCAAATTGTGGCAAAATAGACAAGACTAATATAATAGGTGCTACAAATATCGCAAAAACAACAATTAACTGTAACACCCACGTGTACATTAATGTACCAACTGTAATCACAGTTAAAACAAAACCTTTAAACAGAGAAGCTAATGCAACCATAAATTTATCGGCTATACTTGAAAACCCTAATTTTGTGAAGCCAGCTTCTTTATTTTTCTTAGCATATTTACTAACCGAATCAGCATCGCCTTTTGTTGCAAGTAATGCCGTTTGTTCACTTTGTACCGAATTTTCAGGTAACTTATTGGTATCAAAGTTCATTTCCTTAAAGGGTTCTTTTACAATGACATTAAATAATTGTGTTTTCAAAGCATTAATTGTAGGATCAGACACCTTATCATTTGTCGTTGAAACATTAGCCGTGAAATTGGTTGTAGAAGTTTTTTCAGTCGTATCATTTGCGATTGTTACCTTTGATAAGTTATTAATCAAAGAACTTGTAAAAGTGTCTGTAAAACTTTTAGTCACATAAACAATGCGAGTAATAACATGTGTCCCTTTATATGCACCACTTCCGCTTGAAACTGGTAAGAAAAAAACACCAGCTACAACTATACGAAGTATAACACCTAGAATTTTCTTACCAAACGGTTTACCTTCTGACAAATCTTTGAAAGCACTAATACCCACAAAGACCATAGCCATTGGAAAGATAACAGGTAAGAGTAGTGCTTGCAGAATAGCCTGCATTTTAGATACAAAATCATCTAAATACTGAAAAATATCAATATTAGATACTGCCGATAAAATCAATGAATCTAATAGAAACATCAATTTTGAACCTGCAAAAATCAACTGTACTACCCAATTAATGATTTTAGGGAACGCTTCTTTAGCACCAAAAAAACCTTTATCCTCAATATACATATAACTTGTATAAGCTGATAAGGCTGACATATCTTTTGCATTAATAGCACCTGCTTCTTTAGCTAGTGCTTCTTGATAATCATTTGAACTATCAATTGTACCAGCCATTGTTAAAACAGCACTATTATAAGCATTATTTAATGTTGTAATAGCAGAAGCAGTTTTTGTTTTATCATATCCCGCATTTGATAACTTTGAAATAGCCCCTTGATAGAGTAGATTATATTTTTGATAAGTTTCTTCTGTAATCGGAATCGCATTATTACCTTGTGTTTGATTACTTAGATTTTTAATCTCATTAATAATTGTTAGAACTGCTTTATACTCTGGAGTATTAACAATATCGCCTTGGGCATTTGTTACAAACTCAGGTGCTTTAAAAACACTATCAGAACCGATAGTATCATTAGTGACAACTGCATTACCTGTGTCTAAAGCGTAGGCTTGACTACCACAAAACAACAGACTTAAAAAGGTTAGCGCAACTAAAATCTTTTTCATTTAAGCCCCGCTTTCCAAGAATTACCAATATCTTTCAGAAAATCTGGTAAGTATCTAATTGTCTTGATGAACGGTTCATAAAGACCAGTCATTTTCAACATCATTAAAAAGAATACAAGGAATATGACAACACCTAATACCATATCCACAAGTGATTTTTTGTTTTTCATTGATATTTTCCTTTCAAGTCTTTATACAGCGACTAATTCTGTTTCGATTGTGTCACACAATGGATTGATTTCAGAAACAATACCGTCAATTGTAATACGTTCAGTACGCCCAAACGGGTCAGTAAAGAGACATTGCCCCATTGACATACTAGACACCCATTTACGTGTTTCTTCTGATTTCACAATACCGTGAGTATCTAAGATTAAATCTGTCTCAGTCGGAGAGTTAAAACTAAACAATGTACCAAAACCAGTATCATCTAATTCTGAATTAGAATCTTTGTGAGATTGAGAAACGAATACCAAGAAATTATTAAACGACCGACCAGTTCGTCTGATTTTCATGATAATTTCTTTACCTACATCAGTAATATTAAAGAACCATGCTTCATCAATGAAAGTAATTGATTCTTTCTTGCTTTCAGAACCAAATTTGTAACAGAATTGACCTAGGGCATAAAGAGCGACTAGAGACTGTCTTTGATTTTCAGTAATACTTGTTTCACTTGTCGGTAATTCAAGACCAGTTACTTCAATAATTGAAATACGTTTTGACATACTAATGGCTTTATTTTGACCATTAGAGAAACAAAGAGATAAAGTAGAGTTACTCATTTTTTCAAGTAGTAACTCCGCCGTAATTCTCACTCTGTCAGTATCACTTTTCGTGAGGGCTTCCATGATATTTTTAGTACCGACTTTTTCGCCATTTTCACGCAAGACAAGATATTTTTCAATCGTTTGTAACAATTCTTTTTCAAATTGTTCATTTTGTTTCAAATCGTAAAACTCGCCAATCATAGAAATAATCAAGTTTTTAGCTTCTTGACCTGTCAAGAATACTAACGGGTCAAGGACACCATGATTTTCAGAATTTCTAGCGTCAATGGTCACAAAATTAATCTGTTTGATATAGTCACAAATTTCAGGATAGATACCTTGACTTTCATACTCATGTAAAACTTTCATGAATTGTTTTCTAACTTCTGCTTTGGGGTCAAAGTAAAGCAATTTTGTTTTCAAAATACTATTCATGACGAACGTTTGCTTAACAAAGAATGATTTTCCCATGCCCATTTGACCTGTTACTTTTACAAGACCGTCAAAGCTAATTTTACCCTCAACATCTAACTTATTAGCTTGTAACAGATTATAATAGACAAGATTTCTCGAATTTTGGAGTGCTTCTTTATAGCCGCCAGACCAACGGTCATATCTTGAATCTACTCTACCCATATACAAGCCAACATCAGAACCTACTTTTTGACCAGTAAAAAATAGACTTTCCGCAAAACCTGCCATTGTGGTTGTTTGTAAGTATCTACGTTCGTTCTCAAATAAAGGCTCAGTCAATCTATGTTTATAAAAGAGATAAATTTGGTCGTCTTTGGCACGTGCCAATTCAATACCAATTTTTTTGAAATTCCGCATGACAATTTTTATTTTTTCTTGTAAGCGGTCGTACTCATCATCATAGATAAACAGTGATTGAAGATAAGAGATAATAGTTTCGCCACGGTTTGATTTTTTTACTAAATCTTCTGAAAGGGCTTCTGCTTGTCCAATTTCATCACGGACAATACCATTTCTCATGGCAATATCTTCATTTGTTTTTTTATGTTTTTGCTTAGCACGATTGGCACGTTGTTGCATTGAATTAAAGCCATTCTTCTTAGCAAAGACAGCTTTTGTCTGTACCTCTGTATCAAAACCTAGTAATCGCCGTCTTTCGATAAAGTGATTATAAGATAAGTTTGACGGTGGTATGGCAATCGGCAATATAGCTAAGTAAGTTGTTTGCGCACCGTCGCTTAAAGTTAAAATGCCATAATTTTCAAAACTAACACCAGCACTGCCAAAATTATCAATGTTATTTTCAACTTGAATTACTTCAAGTTCTTTATCAACCGACATACCACGTGAGTATTGAACAGTATTGACAAAAATTGTTTGGTCTTTCGTTGGCATATAGCCATTAAGTGGTAACAGTGTTTGATAAATTTCATGATTGAGTTCTTCAAATCGTTCATACCAATCTTCATCAAAAGTAACATCAGAACCAATTGTTGCCATTACTCTATTTGAAAAATCAGCAATAGCTGTTTTAAGACCGTCTTTAAAATCAAGCGACACATGATTATTTCTAAGCGGTATGGTTAAAAAGAATCTATCCTCAGACACTTCGCCAATTTGCTTTTTAAGTTCTTCTGCTTGTCTTTTCATAAGGTATAAGCCAAATGGTTTAGTATCTTCTGCTAAATCCTGTTCCAGAAACTTATAATTATGTGTTGCTTCTGTAGAAAATGGAATCGTTGAGACTTCAAAGCCACCAAAAATTTCTAAATCAGATAAGGTATCAGCTACCAAGTCCTTAAACTCATTTTTTAGTGTAATATCTACTGTATTAACAATCGTTTCAGGAATTTCATACATTGCATAGACATCAAGATTTGACCGTAACATCAAATTACCGTGAAAAGCAACAATCCCATTTCTTTTATTCAAATTTCTAACTCCTTATTTTCTTTATAAGATTACCTTGTGATAGGTAATGTGTGTTTTTTCTTCTACCGTAAATCAACCAATACATGATTTTATCAAACAAATATCTATGAAAGAATTTACCGTCAATCTTTAAATCAGCCACAGGGTCAGCAAAGTTCCAAGCAATTAAAGCCGAAAATATAAATGCCCAATATACTGAAAAGAAAAACAATACTTTCCAAAAGAAAAGCATTGACAAAGTAAACTCTAAAATCAAATAGAAAGCCCATGATAATTTCTTTTCGCCAACCAAAGGTATTGGTGGTAAATATGAGGGTGCTTCTAATGATAATTGGTATGAAAATGTATCCCTATCAGGGTATCTTTCTTTATCTTCCATATTACAAAGCACCAGAAATACCGTTAATTAGTTTACCAACTCCAGAAATCACAGAACTAATCACTACTTTCCATGCTTCAAATGTTGTTGGACTTAGAATACTAGACACTGTAAGTCCTATTAAGCCAGTCATTAATGCGTTTGTCTTATCGCCTTTCGCAAAGGCTTTCAAAGCACCAATACCAGCACCGATTAGAATAAGTAATGCGACAGCGTTTAAAATATTAGTCATTTTATTTTTCCTTTTCTTCTTTAAAATAATCTTGTGAGACACCGTGGTTTAATGTTTTGACAAACCAAGTATCCCCATTTTTCTTAATTGACAACTCAAAATTTTCTTTATGAGTTGAATTGAGACTGTCTTTGAAAGAGACTGTCACAACAGCAGTTGTTGTACCAGAAGTACCTTTGGCATAGTAAGTGTAGAGTAACTTATCAAACTTATAGCCTTTTATACCGACAATATCAGCACTCATAGTGGCAAGTGTTTTATCATCAGTTGTATAAGCCGTGAAAAAGGCTTCTAAGAACGTACCAAACTTTTTAACTTCACTTTCTGTATAGTCTTGTGTTTGCTTTGTCAGAGCTTGTTCTTTAGCGTTGATACCTTGTAACTCGCTTAGGGCAGTCACAAAAGGTGTGTCTGACACATAAAATCTGTCAGCTTTACTAGCAAACGGAATATTAAATTCTACTGATTTATCAAACCATTTACTATTTTTATCAGTTGGTTTTTCTTTTACTTGATAATTGACAACATATGTAGCTAAATTGTTTTCAATTTTAAGTAAAGTACTTGATACTAATTTCATATCACTTTTATTTTCAGGTAGATAAGTCATATTGACATTATCGCCAAAATACTCAGTTAATTTTTTTGAATAATCGCCAGTATTTTGTGACGAGTAGTTAAAATAACTATTAATAAAGCTAGTCATATAAACATTGACTTTATTGTCTGTTTCACTCAATATACGCTTATCAGATACAACTGAGACAGTTGGTTTAGATAAGGCTTTTGACCGTGACATAATGGATAAAGTTGTTGCGCCAACTGACAAGCTCAATAATAAGCCAATTGTGCCATAGACAAGGACTTTACTTTTGAAAGTACCAGAACCTTTAAGTGTGAATTTTTTCTTGGGCTTATTGATGAAAGTAACAGTTTTCTTGTTTTTCTTATCATCTTTAGGCGCAAACAATTCATCTTTCTTAGTTCTGAGTTTTTTCAGTAAACCTTTGTCTTTTTTCTCAGGCACTTTTTCAGGCTCGTTTTGTTTTTCATCATACCGTGCAATGAGTTGTTTAGCTTCTGATAAAGTAAATAAGTCGTCAGGTTTGACCTCACCAAACTCTAACTCTTTAGCAACTATAATTAAATCACTTACTCTGATTTTCATTTCATGCGCAATATCACTTAATTCATAGTAGAGTTCTTCTTGTTCACTCAATTTTTTTACTCCTTTTCATATAACAAACCTTTCTGTTTTGCTATTATAAGAACGCAAATTTTGACATTTGCGCCCCTTAATTTAAAAAAGACCTAAGTCTTTTACATACATATCAATTTGTGACTGGTAATCTGTTTCAGAATAAGTCTCAAAGTTACCGTAACCATTGAAACCGATATAATCATCATTCCAGCCTTTGATATTACCAAAATAAACTGCACGTGCGACATCATAAATTGACATACCAGTTTCTTCAAAAAATTCTTCTGTAAATTCGTAAATCTCTAAGTCAATTTCATAATATCCAGTTGACTCAATTTCACGTAATTTATCAATCAGAGACGAAACATCATACTCCCCACTCCATAGACCAGAAGCATTATCTACATCAAATACACCAAGTTCTAACTCAGGCTGTCCGTTAGTATTGTATTTATCTAAATACTCAGCTTCAATTTTTTCATAACTAGAATAAATAAGCTCCTCAACAGTAAACCACCGACCTTTTGAAAAATTGTCAGGATAACTACCGATGAAGAATTTATCATCTTCAATCATTTCATAAACATTAATTTGCATTTTGTCCTCTTTCTATTGATTAAAATAATACCACCCACATTCAGATTAACTCGCTACATCATTTGCCTTACGTGCAAAAGCATAGGTACGTTGACTGAATTTTTTGTATTGTTCATTAAGAGAATAATAGGACTTGATAACACCCTCTAAAGCGCTATACTCAGCCCCATTTAAATTCTCAGCCTGTTCTTTTAAAATACTATTTAGCTGTCCTGCAATCGTCCACGCTTCATCAAAATTGTGTTTTTCTACCAGCTCCCCTAAAGTACTAATCAACTGTTTAGTTTTTTTAGGGTCAATTTTTGGATATTCTTGTGTTGCATTTGCCATAGGTTATACCTCTTTTCTTTTATTAAAAGTTAGTTTATTTAAAAGTTCAATACCCGCCCAATCATTATTTTAATCACTTACTCCCGATAGAGTAATTTGTCATATTCAATGTTTAACCTTTTGAGTTCTTGCAGTTTTTGGGCCTTAGTCCAACCATAATAGAGATGTCCATAATTAAATTTTCTTCTGTCATGTCGCAAATAGTTATGATCACACAAAATATCAATTTTGATACGCATGATTCGACACGCTTCACTATTGATATTTTTCATCATGATTTTTCTTTTGGCTTCATAACTGCCACGAAAACTTTGGGTACTAGCCTTTAAAGAAGTTTCAATCAATCGTCTTTCACGTGCTTCATTGATTTTTTCAATATCAGATAATGTTAAATCAGTCATATTCAAGTTCACTCATTTCATGGAAATTGTCATAAAATGCCCTCTCCTTTTTCTGTTTAACAATAGAATCTACTAAATGTTGATTTTTTTCATCAAGTTCTTTTTCGTCAAACAGCTCCATTGTTTTGCGAGAACCAGTTAATCTATCGATCTCCATGTTTCTTTTCAAAGAAGCAAAAACAGATGAATCAAGCCATTTTAGTGTTCGGTCATAACTGACTTCCCTAGGTTTATTGACAAAGCCATAACTCTTATCTGAACCAAAAACATCTAACCATTCAATATCCCAATTACCTGTATCGTCCTTAATATCCAAGTAATGAGAGATAATTTGGCCTGCTAAATTTTGTAGTGGAATATCGTTATACCAGAAATCAAAAATAACTTGTGTTGCTTTGTCCCCAAATAACCTTATCTCATAGCGGTTTTTATAACCGTATAATTCATGAATTTCATCAAGATATAAATTACGTGCCATTGACTGTTCTTTATCTTTTTCATAGAAATTGATATAGATCGACTTACTTTTACGTGACCCAAAATACAATGATAAGCCAGTTGAAATAAACTCGCCGTCTTGATATAAGAAACTTTCATTTGAAGAAAACTGCCTGAAAGGTGTTTGAATTTGACCTGCCAACATTTTGTCATAAAGTTTACGTAAGTCATAGTTACCTTTTTTGGAATACATTTCATCAGTCGCTAAATCAAGACGAGTGAATTTTAAGTAATCATCTAAATCTTCAAAATCAGTTACCTGTTTTTTCTTCATAGAAAAATGGAAACAATCTTGAAAAAACTGCTTCCATGTTCTATTTTGGTCTTTGAGTTCCTGTTCAAACTCACGACAACCGCCACCATTAAATTCTACAAGTGTACCCATATCAATATTTTCACTATGTCGTAAAATACGGATACTACCGTAAGACATGCTCATGTTGTAGTTGTGCATACTTGATACATCAATATTGAATAAGTTACTATCCATGAGGAGTAAATCTTCAATCACTTCAAACCATTTTAAAGTTTTAAGTCTAATTCTCAGATAGTCAACACTTGTTTCTAGTTCATATTTTGAATTGTAACTCAGATAATCAAGTAGAACTTGCTTCTTTTTAGAGCTTAATGTCTTTTTTCCAGAAAGCACATTAGAAATAAATACTTGTGAAACACCAACTATCTTACCTACATCTTTTTGAGATAAAAGGTAGTTTTTCATAATACCTTTTAAATCAAAATTTTCGTCTATCGTCATGTTTCAAATATTCCTCTTCTGTAATTTCTTTTATCTGATAGTGTGCTAAAGAAAAATTATTACCACAATAATGAGTGCTAATATCACTTTCGACTTCCATTAAGCTATTAGCGCTAATCACGTATGCTTCATCAAAAATACTCATCTCGCCTTTTACAACAACCGCATAATATTTCATATTTAAACCTATTTTCTAATTTTTTCTTGATTTCCATATAACCAATCAAGCTTGCCTAGAAGCCTTTAAATAAAGAGTTTGTTAAGTTGGTTATATTGTTACACCCCGTATTACAATTCGGGGTGTAAGCTGTTTTGCCTATGCCCTTGCGGGCATAGGCAAAGGTCTTGTAACTGCGTAACAAGACCGTAAAAACCGCACTCAATACGCTTCCGCCTTACGGCTCCGCTTTTCGCCACGTCTTTTACGGTCTCGTTCCACAGACAAGTCCACCGCTCTAAGGTTCCTGTTTTTGATTCTTTTCTCATAATATAGCTTCACTAATAGCTACTTGGTAAGTTTTACCACTCGACTTATAGCTAATTGCCCTTTCAAACATAATTAAATCAGACATACTAAATGTTTTATCAAATTCTTGACCAGCCGTTTCAAACTCAGACTTATACTTTTTGAAAACTCGATAATCAAGTTTCAGTTCATCTGATAGTTCTTTAGCCGTATAAGTTTTAATCACAACATCTTGTTTATTAAATTCTAAATCAAGTCTTTCTAAAGTTTCAAACTCATCATAAAATGAAAATTCTTTAACATCAGGCAATTCAGGAGAGAAAAACTCTCTAGCAGGACTACCAAATACACCATAATAACCACGACCATAAACACGTTCGCCATTAATTTGTTCAATATACTTAAAGTATTTATTTTTGTTTTCTTCTCCAAAAATAACCTCATATGAGAATTGAGACAAACGACCAACTGAAATACGTGTCATGATATTATCTTTAAAGGTGGACGGTAAATCATCAGCTTTTACATTCTGAGTTGCGATAATCGCAAAGAAGCCCGCTTGACGACCTTTCAAGATAATCTGTTTTAAAGCTCCCATAGCCCGCTCAGCTTCTAACATCATTTCTCTATCTTCTGACATCATAGCACGTAAAGAGGGAAACTCATCAATGATCAAAAAAGCAGGTTTCAATTCATATTCTTGAAAATTTCCTAGCTCTTTTTGATTTTTTTCTTTTTGAAGTTGACGCATTGTCGCATAACGAATTTCCATGTTTTCTTTAAACTCAATAATTTTATTAATCATATCAGCTACTTCAAAAACCACCCTATCCTGTAGGACTGGTAATTCAGCTAAAGAAACAAAATCAGCTTGTTTAGGGTCTAGTATCTCGACAAGACCCTCTCTAAGCAGTCCATTTAAAATAGAGCGTAAGAGAACCGTTTTACCACCACCAGTACCACCAGCAATTAACAGATGAGGGTTATGCACAAAGTCCCAAAAGACATCTTCCATAAGGATAAGTCCTTTGTCAACCACACGTACATCTTTAGCTGAGATGCGACCTAAGATAGTGTCCGCAGAATAAACATAGCTAATATAGCCTTTTTCATCTATTCTACCCATCATATCTGCAGAGTACATCACTTCTAAAGCACCGCCAATGTTTAAAAACTTATCTTGAAATTGTCTACCCTCTAACTGAAAAGTTACCACAATAGTGTACTTATTTTGTTTTAGATAGACATTAGGTAGTTTAATTTTATCTGTTCTATCTTTACGTTTTACAGCGTAGTAAATTTTATTTTCTAGCAAATGACGATATAATAATCTTCTATTGGATAGCTTTTTAAAAAACCAAAATTTGATATGAAGCAACCGATACAAAATAAAAGTACCAATAAAACTCACCAGAACTACAAAAAGAAAGTAAACAAGTAAGAAATATAAATTTGAAATCAGTTGTGAAAATAAAAGATAAGTCAAAAGTCCAAATAAAAGCAAAAAAGGCAAAAGTAAAAAAGTAACCGTCATTCTTGATACTACTTTTTCTTTTTTGCCTATTTTTATACCTCTAAAATAGAAAATCTGTTTTAACAATTTCATTTAACACCACTCCCTAAAAATCAAAGATTATTTCTTTTGACTTTCTTCTTTTGGTTTGGGTGGTTGTGGTGCAGGAGCAGTTGAGTGGTCACTTACTTTTCCCAAGCCTTCAGAAGAGACCGTGAAATAATAATCAGGCACTACTTCTTGACGAGTTCTACCATTTGCGGTAGTCACTTCAACACGTTTTGTGCCAGTTTGTAATCGAGCAATAACTTTACCAGTCAAACGGACGCGATCATTCATTTTGAATTTAGTGTCATCAAAGTCTAATGGGACACGAATGTCCATATTGTCTTTTTGGACTTCTGAATAAACTTGCACATAGAGTTGCTCAATTTTATGTGTATTTTCAACTTTTTGTAAGTTTTTATCAGGTTGCTCTTTATCCAGTTCAGCTTGACTGTCATAAATTGCACCAGTTTCAGTATCTTCATAATTGAACCGTTCCGAAGCAATCGTATCAAGATAAGTTAACCCGCCATAAGTTGCTTCAACATCAACAGAATATTCCTTATTGAAAGTATCAAGACCATATTTTTTCTTTGCTTTTGCCATTATTTCATCTCCTCTACACTATCCGCAAAAATGACAGCGGAATCTTTTACACCAGCAATACCCTCATCAAACATGAAGCCACCTAGTTTGGGTTTGATCACTTTCACTTGTACACGACTGTCAGGCACAAAGCCTTTATTAGCAGGTACAACCACACGGAAATTAGGCTCATCTAAACCACTAGCACTATAGACTAACAAATCAGGTTGTGTCATAGTTTTCTTGAGTTTAGTCGGGTTAGGATTGATCCAAATCTTCTTATCCTCGACAATTTCTTCCAGCTTTACTGAAAGTGTTTTTAATGCAGACATATGTTATCTCCTAAAAATAATCATTGTAATCAAAAATAAAAGAACTGGAAGCACAGCCATTTGATTAGTTTAACTTCACGACACGCAGTTTAATGACTTGCTTAGGTCAATATCGTCAAAATTTTACTTATTCTCGTCCTCCCATTGTTTTACCCAAGAACTAAAAATATGATTGAATATAAATGAAAACTCATCTTCTTTGATAGGCTCAGGTTTAAAGCCATTTATTTTTTTAACCAAATTATCTATTTCTTGCCAGCGTCTTTTTTTCTCAGCTTCACGAAAAACAGACCTCATACCGTCTTTTAATTCCTCAACACTAAGTGCTTCAATCTCTTTTCTAGTCATGTTTTCAATTTTTTTATTCTTCATCAGCAACCATTTTATATATATCTAACCTCTCGTAATTTTTATTTTATGTAACTTTCAGGGATTGAACCTGCTATACATTGAACCAAAAACACGCTAGATATTGTAAACGTATAATCTTACCATTAAGAAAAGCCACTAAAAAAACAAGATATTCAATACCTTGTTTTCAATCTCAGTTAATTCAATTATTAGACAGTATATAAGACCCTGTCCTAGCCTTAAGTGATATAATCAGTCATTAATCTCGTTTATATATGGCTAAACAGTTTATGACATGTTCAGGTCAAAATCGAAAAAATAATATTTTGTAACCAACCAAAACAGTTTGACATTTTCTATACCTCCACAAGTTAATACAGTTTCATGACTTGCTCAGGTCAGTATTTTTTTTAAAAGTCTCTTTCTCCTAAATATTGTATTCAATTCCTTTTTTTGCTTATTAGTCAAAGTACTGTTAAATTCTCTCAATCTCCTAAACCAAAAATTAAGCTGTCTTTCTACCTCTTGATATTCCTCGCTAAACCTAACTCTTTCAACTACCAAACCGTTAGGATATGTTGAAAACCGACTACTATTAACTTCAGCAGACCAATAGTCTACCTTTGAATTAAGGTATTCACTTTCTTCAATTTGTTCTTGTGTAATCAAGCTAATCATTCCCCTATCAATTTAAATAACAAAAAAAGACCAGATTTCTCTAGTCAAAACAACTTATTTAATACCTGTCAAAAAATCTATAAACCTTGCTTCATCTTTTGAAGATAGGTAGCCTACAAAATTTATCACAACATATTCTTCCTCAACTTGCCTAATTTTAAATGTATCAATCCAAGACGGTTTATTCAAGCCAGAATAAGCCCAATCTTTTATCTCAAAATACTTAGATTGATAGTAATCAGACTTTGAACTAAATTGACTTGTGATATTGTAATAACTAATAATCTCGTTATCGTATTTCAAAACAAAAGCAGGTCTGGTTTTTGAACCAAATTCCCTGCCCTCGTCATATGCTAAATTAGCAATCATAATGCTATGCTCTCTGACATCTCTAGTCATTGAAAAATTCCTTTATATCTTCTTTTTTGGATAAGTCTAGTTTTTGAACTTGAGAATTTTTGAAAGCCAGATCAGTAATCTTTTTTCTATTACTTATCCTTTCGTCATTAAACCAATCACTAGGATAAGGAGTAGTTATTTCACTATTTTTAAGAGATAGTGGTACTTCTTGTTCATAAGCTGTTTTAGTAATAAACATTTTGAGAGCAGTTGAAATATCCAGACCTTGGCGTTCGAAAACTTTTTGAGCCATATCTTTTATTTGGTCGTCAACTCTTGTAGAAATTTGTATCGTAGTCATGATATACCCTCCTTAATTAACATTATTATATCACAAATGAGTACTTTTTGTGAGTAAACGTGTTTATTTGTTTTTAAATTCATCTGCTCTAAACTACTTACAAGGAAAGTTGGGAAAATACTTATAAGCAGTTTACAACAGACAAACATTGTCTATTGTCATTTTCACAGGAAACAAGCATATCTAAGTTGATACTCATTGACAATTATTTTCTTTATCACTAAAGAAACAAACATACCGAAGTTGGTACTCATTGATAATTGTTTTCCTGACTTAATAGAAACAAGCACATTCATATAGTATGATGTTCAGCAGGTGCTTTCTATCCGAAAATTAAAAAAGTATCAGAATGACTGATACCGTATATTTTGTGTTACATTTATAATCAATATAATCTCTAGTCTTTCATTTTCAAGACATAGTAAAATTGAACCTATCACCGTTTGTACTTGCTATATACAAGGCTGAACTACTTTCATAGATCAGCTAACATCTTACTCATACGAAAAACTTTTAGTCATTTTTCGAGCGCCATGCGTTCCTTTGTTAGACAGGTTTACTACATAGACCGAGATTTACTTTGTGGCTCACTTTTTCAAGGTCTTGGCTCACTAAGTCTATGCAGTGTTCTGAGGACTCTACAATCCCCTATGGGCTTTTTACGGTTCCACCGCCATCATCATTTTGACAACGGCTATACAATCAGTTATAATAAAAGTGTGTAAGTTTTATTATTTGATTGTAGGTCATTATCTCAATGATTATGATTTATTTTTCAAAGTTCAATTATTCAAAGTTTGATTTTTGTATGACTTGATTTTTGTTTTGTCTCCTTTGCAGGATAAATAATCAAGACCTACAAGCTAATCTTTGAATAGTGTTTCTTGAACCAATCGGCTATTTATATTATAATAAGTAGCCTTTTGTTTCAAGAGGTTTTGTAGTTACTTAACTACAATCTAAGTATATAACCATTTTTGTAGTTTGTCAACTACTTTTGATAAAAATATTAAATAATTTTTTTGGAGGATAAATAATGTTTGCTGAAAGGTTAAAATCTTTAAGAAAAGAACAAAATCTAACACAACAAAAAATAGCAGAAAAACTAAACATCAGCCGTGGTAGTTATGCACAATGGGAAGCACAAAGAACTCAACCAAGCTCTAAAAGTTTAGAAACACTAGCAGACTTTTTCAATGTTTCAACTGATTACCTTTTAGGTAATACAGATATTAAAAGCAGAACTTTAGAAACTGACTTAAATAAAACACTTGATACTGTAAGGTCTTTTGACGGTAAACCTATGACTGACTCAGACCGTGAAGTCATAAGAGAAATTTTAAAAAGAAGGCAAAGAGAACGAGAGCAACAAGAAAATAAATAATATGCTCAAAAAAATCACTAGAAAAATTAAAGAGCTAGGCATAGATATTGAGTACGGTTTTTTTGACGGTTACGGCTTTTTTGGAATAGAAGATGACAAACCTATTCTCTTTATAGACGAAAGATTAAACAAAATAGAAACTTCACTCACATTATTACACGAGACAGCCCACTTTCTTAATGGAGATTGTGACAAATATATCACAAATCATTTTCAAAACGATAACCTAGAATTTGAAGCCAACAAATATATGATACAAGGAGTCATGAAATTACTAGATGAAAAATATGAATTTACACCAGAGACAAATTATCAAAAAATTATTGACAGTTTAAATCTTCCCTATCNTATTATAATTGATGAATTTAATAACATTATAGCTGATAAATTTGGTATAATTCCTTACTATGAAACAGATTATTTCTATGAATAAAATCATTTAATAATTTGATATTAAAATATCCTTACATAATTATATGTTAGAAAGATGTTGGTTTATAAATCCAAATTAACTGATGGGAGATACTATACTATATGTCAAAAATAATTGTATTAAGAGGAAACTCAGGAAGTGGAAAAACGACAGTAGCAAATAAATTACATAAAGAATTAGGAGAAGGAAACTTACTAATTTCTCAAGATTATGTACGCCGAACCATGTTACAGGTTAAAGACAAACCAAATAACTTAGCAATTGGATTATTAGATTCAATGATAAAGTATGGTATTCGAAATTGTGATTACACAATTGTAGAAGGAATACTGAGCAATAATAAGTATGGAAAAATGTTACGCGAAAATGTAACAATGGCAGATAATGTGTATGCTTATTATTATGACTTATCTTTTGAAGAAACGGTTAAAAGACATATAACCAAAAAAAATGTAGATTTTAATACAGAAGATATGTTAAAATGGTTTACTCCTAAAGATTTATTAGGTATAAAAAATGAAAAAAGTATCACTAAAGATATATCTGAAGATAATTTACTTGAACTTATACTAAATGATTTGAAACTATCTTAATCAAAATAAGATACATTTTGTGTATAAAATAAAGTCTACAGTTCTTGCTGATAGACTTTATTTTTTTATTTAAGCATTGTATACAAATGCCAAATTGGATAGCTCATTAACTCTTCTTTGTCTTTTTCTAATAGTAACTCAAGCTGTATATCTGCTCCAATCTTATTTTCTAGTAATACGTATGATGCAAATCGAAAAGTTGTATCCATTTCAATATTCTCTGCGATTCTCAATATCTCTTGTAATTCTTGCTTCTTTAATCCCTTAAGTCGTTTATTTATTTGAAATTTATTCAGAAATAAAATTTCTTTCGTAAAATAATGGCTATCCTCATCTACACTATGAATCCAATTAATAAAAGATTGTGCAGTTGTTAGAAATTTATTTTTTTTATCTGGGTTTGTATTATCCACAATATCAGCAGCTCCAATTAATTTTAGAGCAAAATGATTAGCATTATCTAAAACACAGCTATTCAATACTACTTTTTGAAAGGAAGGTAGCATTTTTTCAAATTGTATATTGGTAATCTCGGTCAAATTTTGAGAATCAAGGAGTGTAATTATAGGAAGTGGGCAAATCAAACCATCCTCATATTCAAATTGTAAAAATAATGGGAAATCAAATATGTCAAAGATTTTATATGTTCCCTGTTTTTTATCAACCTTTTGAAAAACACAGGCAAATTTATGATTTTCAATTTTTACTAACTGTAAAATTTCTAGATTATTTTTTAAACCTCGAATTAGATTTTTATTTATCAGTGCAGCTGTCAGCATATCCAGATTATTTTTTTCTTCATCACTCATTTTGGTCAAATCAATATCGCCATCAATCCCAAATAAGTCCATTAGTTTAACAACATCTTTGAATATTTTAAGTCTCTTTTCTTCATATTTGTAGTTAAATCCTTGAATATTTTTCGTACTCTCTATAATTTTAATAGGAGTACCGTTTAATTCAACATTTTCATCTTTAAGAGCATTCAAAAAAAAGGAAAGGTCTCTTACAGCACTTTTAATGAATGGAGAAGATGTAATTTCTACTTTAAATTGTACTTTGGAGACATTGAAGATTATTTTCATCCATTTAGATAATTGCAATATTACTTCATTTTTTCCATGAAGTTCACGTATAACCTTCTCGTAATATATTTTTCCGCTAACTCCTACGGAAATGTTTGCCTCTTCATAGGAAAAAATGTCTGATACATGACCATCCATAGGGATTGAAATATCCAAGTCAGGAACGTTTACATATAAATAAGTGTTGTTATACTTTTTAAATTCTTGAAAATCTGAAATGTCTTTTAACCCATACCCATGAAAAGAAATTTCAAAACCATCTTTACCATATTTTTTTTGGACATCTTCAAAAGAAAGTGGCTTTGTATTAACAAAGCTTATCTGTTTTTGACTATTCAACTGAAAGGTAAAAAAAATATCTCTTACTTTTTCTTTATCATCAGGTAATGCTCTAAACGCTATACTCTTTGTTTTCTGACTCTCTCTTTTTAATTCTTTTAAAAAATCTTGAATCCTTAATGGTTCCATTGCACAATAGTATATTTTACTATTCCCTTGCTTATCCACATAAACAACAAAATAGATAACCCCACCATCTGAAAGATAATTCCTTAAATCTACAACACTAACAGGATATTTTATCTCACTTTTTTTTGTGATACTTTTTTCTTCCCCCTTAACTTGAATACTGACTCTTCCTTTAATATCTTTTTTCTTTTTCCCTTTTTTGTTATAAAGATAGATATTTCCATCCCATGAAGGTTCCTTATCCCCCTCGTTGATGAATGGGCTTAAGTAGTCATTTAGCATTAATACCATTTTTAACTTTGAAACGGAAATATTCTCTATAGCATTAGAATCCACCTTTAACTTACCTCATATTCTTATTTATCATATCAAAAAAATATTCTACAAACCTATTTTAGAATAAAGTAATACAAAAATAAAGCGAAGTTGAACAATGCTTTTTGAATTTTTTTTAAAATATGATATCAAAAAGATATTTTCTCTTATCTCTGTATCAAGAGGGAAGCTCTTTTTGATTTTATAGACTGTTTTGTAAAATTTTTTGATGTTATCCTTAAAAATTAGAATCGATATCATAATTGATGAACTTAAGGGCACCTCTAATAACTACCAATTA
>NZ_JXJX01000029.1 GCF_002441715.1 Pseudolactococcus plantarum | reverse complement strand
CAAGTGGTCCCAGATGCCTCTAGAGTAGACACAGTAGACTATGATTAGTTTTCTGTGTTTTTTTTAATTTCATTTAGAGGTGAATTAATTGGTAGTTATTAGAGGTGCCCTTAATGAAAGGAGGACATTAGTAAAGAACACAACTGTACTAAAATGTGTTCGGACCACGGACAAGATTGTTTCTAAAAAGCATTCATACTAGTATTTTAACATAATTTTTGACAAAAACTCTTTAAGAATTATTTCAGGGCATTTAAAAAACCATGAAAAGAACTTAAATCATAGAGATGCTGATTACATGCATCTGAATCTAGGCAGATATAATTCCCTTTTTTGGTATAAGTGCCATCACCACTCGATTTAGTCGTTGCTAAAAATAGACTGATGGTTGTCATTTCTTGACAAATGGCACATAAGCCTTTGATAGCATTGCTACCAAATTCACCGAAAGTGCCTTGAAGTTTATCATGTTCATCGTAAAATAAGATGAATTTACGTCCCTGACCTGGATCATGCCATGCGACATAGGTATTTTCTCGTAGGTCTAAGCTTGACCAATTGGGAATTTGGATTTTTTTAACCTTGCGAAAAACTTTCTCCACTGCTTTGTTTGACGGGACTTTGAAAGGGCTAACTAACGGTTTTAAATGCACTTCAAAATAAGTCTTAGCACTAGCTTTCGTTAATTTTTCATCAAATATCACCTTTAAAAAAGTATCAAAGTCATCAAATTTTTCTGGTAAAATGATATCAAACTTAGCTAAAGCCTGTGCCTTAATCGCTGCAACCGTTGATTTATCGTTGATACTCTGATAGACGTTGATTAAATCGTCAACTGTTTTGAACAAACTGAAATATTGGTAGGGATACATATTTAATTTTCCTTAATCATTATTAAAACATTAGTAAATATAGTATAATATATCTATGATCAAAACACAAAGATGGGCTGCGCAAACCCACGATTTTTGAGGTACTCTACTATTTTGTCCTCTCACTTTTACTAAATGCGATTGGCAATGGGCTCACGGTCGCAGCTAACATGGGCTCAAGNTGGTTCTGTTGCAAAGTTTTAAATAAAGAATAAAATCCCTTACGGTATCTATGATTTAAGCTGGGATTCCCAATAATACCTTGATTTCAGTACAGACCGAAAACCCGAAGAGAGTGCCTTCTTTTCGGGTTTTCTTATATAATCCTCGGATGGCTTCCATGCCTTTAATCGTGGTAGAGGCAGTGCGTAAACTTCGATAGAATTTATTGCGTCTCTTTATTGGACGATGGTCTTGTTCAATCAAATTAT
>NZ_JXJX01000028.1 GCF_002441715.1 Pseudolactococcus plantarum | reverse complement strand
TTTGATTTTCAAACTTCGCAACAGAACCCTTTATCTTTACTGAAGTTAAGTAAGGGGTTCACTACACGTCATTAGACGTCAAAACATTGATTTTAAGCGATTTTTGAATTTTTAAAGTTCATTACATTGCAATATAAATCAATAAGAACTCTACCTTTTACTCTACCTTTTTTAGATGAATATATCATTTGGATATTGAAGTTAAGCCCTGCTATCATTTCGATGGCAGGGCTTTTTAATATTTGGTACACTAACTTTTTATCTATATTTTGGTGGAGCTGAAGTTGACATCTACAAAGTTTAATGTTAAAATACATTCAAAAATATATTTGAATGAGGTGTTTTATGATCCAAAATGTTGTTACTTCAATAATCCTGTATTCTGGGACAGCCGTAGACTTACTTATTATCCTAATGTTATTTTTTGCCAAAAGAAAAAGCAGAAAAGACATCATTAACATATATTTAGGACAATTTCTAGGCTCTGTTAGTCTAATATTGCTAAGTTTGTTTTTTGCATTTGTCTTAGATTATATTCCTAGTAAAGAGATTTTAGGTTTGCTCGGTTTGATTCCAATTTTCCTAGGCCTCAAAGTTTTGCTTTTAGGAGATTCTGATGGAGAAGCTATTGCCAAAGAAGGTTTGAGCAAAGATAATAAAAACCTGATTTTTCTAGTCGCTATGATTACTTTTGCAAGTTGTGGTGCTGACAATATTGGTGTCTTTGTCCCATATTTTACTACCTTAAATTTAGCGAATTTGATAGTGGCTTTACTTACCTTTCTAGTCATGATTTGTCTCTTGGTTTTTTCTGCCCAAAAATTGGCACAAGTCCCTTCTGTTGAAGAAACTTTGGAAAAATATAGCAGATGGTTTATTGCCGTTGTTTATTTAGGATTGGGGATATATATCCTGATTGAAAATAACAGTTTTGACATGCTATGGACTGTGTTAGACTAGGAGAAAATATTTTGAAAAAAGATAGTATCTGCCAAGTGAATGTTATAAATCAACAAAATGTTACAACCGCCACGAACTACCTTGAAAAGGAAAAAGTCCAAAAATCACTTCACATTTTATCAAAGTTTACCGATAATAAACAGATAAATATCATCTTTTATCTCCTTGCTGTTGAAGAACTCTGTGTCTGCGATATAGCCTGTTTACTAAATCTCAGTATGGCATCTGCCTCCCACCATCTTCGTAAACTAGCCAATCAAAACATCTTGGACACTAGAAGAGAGGGGAAAATTATATATTATTTTATAAAAGATGAGGAAATCAGAGATTTTTTTAATCAACTAGGATAACAACTATTTTTACTACTTTTCCATGTTTATAGGGGGCTTATCTATGAAATTTTTTGATGAAAATTACTCACAAGAAATACCTACTCGTATCAAATGTTTAAGAAAAAAGTATAATTTAAAGCAAAGTGACCTAGGTAATGCAGGTCAAGTTAGCCAAGTTGAAAAGGGAAAGCGACAAGTTACCGCTTCAATATTGCTTTATTTGAATACTCAAACCGACTCGGACTATAAAGGGCACCTCTAATAACTACCAATTAAT
>NZ_JXJX01000027.1 GCF_002441715.1 Pseudolactococcus plantarum | reverse complement strand
TTCTTTATTTAAAACTTTGCAACAGAACCATATTAATTAATATTCCAGAAATAGCACTTCCAGTAGTAACAGGTTTTCTTGGTTTCCCAATTTCGTAAGGGACAGTGAACAGTCCAATAATAATCAATAACACGTACGCAATAATAATTATATTTGCGATCATTTCATTCTCCTAATCTCATAAATATTCACGCCCAGCATCAGCAATGACAGCGCTAGTAGTATTGTCATTTAGTTACCTCCCCACCAGTCATTGACCAGCGATATTAGTTTGTTTTTCAATATATTCTTGCTATCTATGTTATAATATTTTAATTAACGTGAATTGCAGGCGAAGTGCGGTTAAAAACATTGCCGTTGAAATAGAAAGGTGTTATTATGAGGATTAATATCTTACAACACTCTCCAAATGAAGGCCCTGGTTTCATAAAAGATTGGGCACTTGAAAGAGGTCATGACATTTATGTTTATCACCCCTACTATTTTGACGGTATACTTCCTAACGAAAAAGACACTGATATGTTAATCATCCTCGGTGGCCCTATGAGTCCAAACGATGATTTGCCTTGGATTAAAGATGAGCGTAAACTAATTCAAGAACTTATTGATAGAAGCATACCAATATTCGGCGCCTGCTATGGGGCCCAACAAATTTCTAAAACTTTAGGATACGATGTTTCAAAAGCACCTTATAAAGAAGTTGGTTGGGCTCCTGTTTATCTCAAAAGTAATTCAATTCAAAACATTCCACCTAAATTAAGTGCACTACATTGGCATGAAGAAATGTTTGAGATTCCAAAGGAAGCCGAGTTATTGTTCAGTAGTGATTTATTGGAAAATCAAGGTTTTCTTCTAAAAAATATAATTGGATTACAATTTCATTTTGAACCTACAAAAACAGATATACATGAAATTGTCGTAAATGACGCTTCTTATGCTTTGAATAACAATGCATTGAATCAATCTCCGAAAGATATTTTGACTAATGATTTTCCAAGTGAGAATAAAGAAACAATGTTCAAACTACTTGATTACATTTCACAATAAACATATTGAGAGAGCAAAAGAAGAAATCCTTTGCTTTTTTCATCCCTCCACCACTTTCACTAAATCAACTCCGATGGCTTTGCCTGCGAGGTAAATATATAAGATATTTTCATTCTTACCCGTATTTACCCATTTTAGAAACTGTTCATCATCCTTATTGAGAAATTCGTCAAAACGCTCAAACTCAAATTGAGATAAATCACAACTTAATAAATGTTTCATCCAGCTACTTTCCTTAATGCTTTTCGGAATCGTGAGCTGGGGTTGAGATTCAAAATAATATGGTTGAGCATCTTCATCCCAAAGTTTAAGAAATCTTAATTCTTGCTCATGATTATGAACTAGTATTTCAAACGCTGCTTCTTTACACAAGACCTTAAAACAAGTCGAAAAAGAAATGCTTTACTATGACAAGTCCGTTGACCGTTACGAAGATTACCAGCAAGAACACACCAAAAATAAAAGTCAACATTCCCCACGTTTATAAATAAGCCAATATAAAGCCTTATAAACAGCGTTAAACTATTAAGTGGTAAATTTATACTAGCAACGTTCTAATGTTGCTTAAAATGCAAAATATGAGCTTCTAGGGCTATTGTAGAATCTTTTAGCACTTTAAAAACGAACTTTCGCTTTGACAAGCCAACTGCTTCTGTCGTCAAGCAGACCGAAGCAGTTTGATGAACCGAAGGTTGTAG
>NZ_JXJX01000026.1 GCF_002441715.1 Pseudolactococcus plantarum | reverse complement strand
AATGAAATTAACTAGCAATTCGGGTATTTCTACTAAAAATGACATTCTTTATCGCCAAAACAAAACATTCAAAAGTCATTGCTAAACGAGAAGGGATTTTATTATAATATTAAAGTAATCGGAGAAGTGTCCGAGTGGCCGAAGGAGCACGCCTGGAAAGTGTGTATACGTCACAAGCGTATCGGGGGTTCGAATCCCCTCTTCTCCTTTATAAAATTCATATTCTTAAAAATAAAAAACATTAATTTTTATAATTAATGTTTTTTATTTTTATCTATTCTGGAAATTTAGCAAGAGCTACATCTTTTCCTAATTCTTCTTCAATTCGCAAGAATTGATTATATTTTTCAACCCGTTCACTTCGAGCCATTGAACCTGTTTTTATTTGGCCAGCATGCATGGCTACGGCAAAATCGGCAATGTAGCTATCAACTGTTTCACCTGACCGATGAGAAATCATAGTCTTATAGCCTGCTTTTCTCGCTAAACTAATGGCTTCAATCGCTTCAGTTACTGTTCCGATTTGATTAAGTTTAATCAAAATAGCATTTGCTACACCTTTTTTAATTCCTTCTTTGAAAATTTCAGGATTTGTCACAAAAATATCATCACCTACTAATTGAATTTTTTGACCTTGAGCTTTCGTTTGAGCTCCAAAGCCCTCCCAGTCATGTTCAGAAAATCCATCTTCAATGGAAATAAGTGCTGGATATTTTTCAACTAAATTTTCATAGTAAGTCAATAGTTCTTTAGAAGTCAAATTTTGCCCTTCAAAACGATAAACTTTTTCTTTATCATCATAAAATTCACTTGAAGCTGGGTCAATGGCAATCGCAATTTCTTCACCAGGAACATATCCTGCACTTTCAATTGCTTGATAAAGTGTAGCAATTGCATTTTCAGTAGATCCAAGTTTAGGGGCAAAGCCACCTTCATCACCTACGGCTGTTTCTAGCCCTTTGTCAGCTAAAATTTTCTTCAGAGTATGGTAGATATTTGCAATTTTTTCTAAACCATCGCGAAAGCTGTCCCGTTTGACTGGTGTAATCAAAAATTCTTGAACGTCAATTCCTGAATCGGCATGTACTCCACCATTAATGACATTGAAAAATGGTTGTGGAAGTTCCAAATCAACTCCACCAAGATAGCGATAGAGTGGAATTTTTTCACTATTCGCTGCCGCACGAGAAATGGCCATTGAAACCCCTAAAATTGCATTAGCCCCTAAACGAGATTTATTTTTTGTCCCGTCAAGCTCAATCATCAAATGATCTAATTTTGCTTGATTAAATGGTGATTGTCCTTTCAAGGCTTCATAAATTTCGCCATTGACATTTGCGACGGCTTTAGAAACGCCTTTCCCTTGAAGGCGGGCTCCGCCATCTCTTAATTCAACTGCTTCACGGTCTCCGGTTGATGCTCCTGAGGGTACTGCTGCACGTCCTAGTGTTCCATCTGTTAATCTAACATCTACCTCAACGGTTGGATTTCCTCTAGAATCAAAAATTTCTCTTGCGTGGATGTTTTCGATTGTGACTGCCATAATAAATCTCCTTTTCTTTGCCTTTAATGCCTTGTAAGTCAAAGAAAAAATGGCAGACTACAAGGCAAAAAAAGACTTTGCTTTGTAGGCGCCATTAGATTCAAGCTATTTCTTGAAACGGTTTCGGGTGTGCACCATACCCATCTACTATTAATATACCACTTTATTTTTATGAGGTCAAATTTTTGAAACTTATATTTTAAAAAATACATTTATCATTAAACCCGAATTGCTAGTTGATTATTTAGC
>NZ_JXJX01000025.1 GCF_002441715.1 Pseudolactococcus plantarum | reverse complement strand
TTTGATAAGATAATAAAGTACTCAAAACGAGGAAGCGAACGAGCGGAAGAAAAATAAAAAAACTTTCGCAAAGTAGTTGACAAGTCTACAAGGTTCTGATAGAATTAAGTAGTTGTCTCGTAAGAGCACAACAAAAGCAATAGACCTTTGAAAACTGAATAATACAGAATAAAAACCAAGTGCAGGCTTGTTATTTAGCAATAGATAACAAACTGTCAATTCGACAATAAATCGTTAAGAAATTAACGGACACAAAACAAAAGCTAGATGATATTAATATCATCTCATTTAAATGAGAGTTTGATCCTGGCTCAGGACGAACGCTGGCGGCGTGCCTAATACATGCAAGTTGAACGCTGAAGACTGGTACTTGTACTAGTTGGATGAGTAGCGAACGGGTGAGTAACGCGTGGGTAACCTACCTCTTAGCGGGGGACAACTATTGGAAACGATAGCTAATACCGCATAACAATATTTAACACATGTTAAGTATTTGAAAGCACCAATTGGTGCACTAAGAGATGGACCCGCGTTGTATTAGCTAGTTGGTAGTGTAATGGACTACCAAGGCGATGATACATAGCCGACCTGAGAGGGTGATCGGCCACATTGGGACTGAGACACGGCCCAAACTCCTACGGGAGGCAGCAGTAGGGAATCTTCGGCAATGGACGAAAGTCTGACCGAGCAACGCCGCGTGAGTGAAGAAGGTTTTCGGATCGTAAAACTCTGTTGTTAGAGAAGAACGTCAGTGAGAGTGGAAAGTTCACTGAGTGACGGTATCTAACCAGAAAGGGACGGCTAACTACGTGCCAGCAGCCGCGGTAATACGTAGGTCCCGAGCGTTGTCCGGATTTATTGGGCGTAAAGCGAGCGCAGGTGGTTTAATAAGTCTGATGTAAAAGGCAGTGGCTCAACCATTGTGTGCATTGGAAACTGTTAGACTTGAGTGCAGTAGAGGAGAGTGGAATTCCATGTGTAGCGGTGAAATGCGTAGATATATGGAGGAACACCGGTGGCGAAAGCGGCTCTCTGGACTGTAACTGACACTGAGGCTCGAAAGCGTGGGTAGCAAACAGGATTAGATACCCTGGTAGTCCACGCCGTAAACGATGAGTGCTAGTTGTTTGGGGCTATCCAGCCCTAAGTGACGCAGCAAACGCATTAAGCACTCCGCCTGGGGAGTACGACCGCAAGGTTGAAACTCAAAGGAATTGACGGGGGCCCGCACAAGCGGTGGAGCATGTGGTTTAATTCGAAGCAACGCGAAGAACCTTACCAGGTCTTGACATACCAGTGCTATTCTTAGAGATAAGAAGTTACTTCGGTACACTGGATACAGGTGGTGCATGGTTGTCGTCAGCTCGTGTCGTGAGATGTTGGGTTAAGTCCCGCAACGAGCGCAACCCCTATTGTTAGTTGCCATCATTAAGTTGGGCACTCTAGCGAGACTGCCGGTAATAAACCGGAGGAAGGTGGGGATGACGTCAAATCATCATGCCCCTTATGACCTGGGCTACACACGTGCTACAATGGTTGGTACAACGAGTCGCAAGCTGGTGACAGCAAGCTAATCTCTTAAAGCCAATCTCAGTTCGGATTGTAGGCTGCAACTCGCCTACATGAAGTCGGAATCGCTAGTAATCGCGGATCAGCACGCCGCGGTGAATACGTTCCCGGGCCTTGTACACACCGCCCGTCACACCACGAGAGTTTGTAATACCCAAAGCCGGTGAGCTAACCTTTATGGAGGCAGCCGTCTAAGGTAGGATAGATGATTGGGGTGAAGTCGTAACAAGGTAGCCGTATCGGAAGGTGCGGCTGGATCACCTCCTTTCTAAGGAAAAATGTTTGCTTAGGCAAAACATGGATAACCTGCGCTTGGCATTTCTGTATTATTTAGTTTTGAGAGGTTTATACCTAGAAACAGTCATAATCTTCTCTGAAAGAAGAGGGGGCCTTAGCTCAGCTGGGAGAGCGCCTGCTTTGCACGCAGGAGGTCAGCGGTTCGATCCCGCTAGGCTCCATAGTCAACGAAGACTATAAAATAGGGAATTTGATCATTGAAAACTGAATAACAATTTCTAAAATAACAAGAAATAAACCGAGAAGTAACATATTCATATGTTACCTCAAAAAAAA
>NZ_JXJX01000024.1 GCF_002441715.1 Pseudolactococcus plantarum | reverse complement strand
AACATCAAACTTGGTGAAACAATCTTACCTGATGAGTTTTACTGATAAGAACAACATATTTTTAGAAATTATAAAAATAAAAAACATGCCTTTGAACCACTATACGTTCAGGGGCTTTTTTGTGTCTTAAAAAATGCTACAATTAATGTAAACTTTTCTACTAAAGAGGTAAATATAGATGACTAGAATTAACGAAATTCAAAAAAAAATTCAAGAAATGGATGGAGGACAATTTCAGAAACTCTGTGATGCGTATTTATATAAAAGTCATAATCTAATGAGATATACTCCATTAGGCTCGCAAGATGGAACAAATAATACAACAAAGGGAGTACCAGATTCCTATTCACTACATGATGATGGCACTTATACTTTTATTATGCACGGAAAATATAGCAACAATAATAAAGCAAAGCTTCAAAAAGACATAAAAGATTGTTTGGATGAGGAAAAGGTGGGAATAAATAAGTCAAAAATACGGAAAATAATATGTTTCTATAATTCTACAAATATTACTGTTAAAAATCTTGAAGGTATAAAGCATTTAATTGAGAATGTCGATATAGAATTGATTGATTTAGGAACTCTTTCGTATGATCTCGAAAAAAATTATCCTGGAATTGTTAGAGAGTATTTAAATATAGCAGTAGACACAGGACAAATCTTTACAATATCAGAATTTGTAGAAGTAAATGATAAATATGGAATGGCAGCTCCACTTGATATTTTATTTAAATTCAGAGAGGAAGAACTTAGGGAGTTAAGAGAAGCTCTAAGATTTAACCAAGCAACTTTAATTAGTGGAGCATCTGGAGTAGGAAAAACAAAAATTGCCCTAGAAATATGTTCAGAATATGAAAGAGGAGGATATGAAATTATTTGCATAAAAAATAATAGTCTTTCTCTTTATGAAGATTTCACAATTGCAATATCTGGAAAAGATAAAATTATTGTATTCTTTGATGATATCAATCAAACGTCTAATATTGAGGCCATTTTAGATACTATTTTACTTAATTTTGATAAATTTGATATTAAAGTAATAGCTACAGTAAGAGATTATGCTAGAGAAAAAGTTTTAAACTTATTTAAAAAATTTAACACATTTCAGGAGAAAAAAATATGTAATTTTGAAAGTGAAGAAATCAAGGAGATTTTAGAGGAAAGTTTAGGTGTAAAAAATACAGCTTTTCAAGATAGGATTTCAGCAATTGCAAAAGGAAATATTAGACTTGCTATTTTGGCTGGAAAATTGTCTAAAGAGCATGTGGATCATTTAAATAATGCGATAGATATTTTCAAATCATACTATGGAGTGATATTTAAAGAAGGGTATTTATCAACTGAAACTCAAAAAGTTTTATTTATAATTTCTTTGATGAACACCGTGAGAGTTTGTGATGATGAACTTTCTGAACTGTTATTAAAAGAATTTAATATCTCTTGGGAAAATTTTAGGAAAATTTGTTTAAATTTGAATGAAAAAGAAATAGTAGATTTCTATCTTGAGGAGGTAGTAAAAATAAGAGATCAGAGTTTTTCTAATTATATACTGCAATATGCTTTGATTGAGAAAAAATTTATATCAGTATGTAGATTATTAGAGCTTGGATTTGTTAAAAAAAGAGATAAAATAATCTATGCACTAAATACTTTATATCAACTATTTACTGCAAACGAAACTATAGAATATTTAAACGAACAAGTGAATGATAGATGGGATAAAATCAGTTTGGACGAAGAAGATATTTTTCTAGAGAGTTTTCATTCAATGAACTATATTAAATCATTGAAGATATTAAAGAAAAAAATTGAATCTATGCCAAGCGTTGATTTTACAATATCAAAAGAATATTTTGATAAACAGAAGAATTATCAACAAATAAATTCTAAAGAGCTCTCGATTTTAAGTAATTTTAAATACAGTCCCTATTCCAAAGATGCTATTGAGTTGATGATAATGGCTTTGAACCGTGATCAAAGCTTGTTTATGGACGTTTACTTTGCTCTGAAAAAATGGATTTACGATCGGAGCTCTTTTAAATATGATTGTGAAAAAGAATTGGAACTCATAAATAATTTATTTAATTTAAGAGAAACTGAGAACTATAATCTTGATTTTTTGATTTTAAAATTATTGGATAGGGCATTAATCTGCTCAGATAGTTTTACAGAACCAGGTGATAAACCTTATTCAGTTTCTATTGGACAATTTACGATAGTACTTACAGAGGGCGTTAAGAAACTAAGAAATCAATTATGGGAATTTTTATCGTTTTTTTATGAACATAAAAATTATAAAAATGAAGTTGAAGCCATACTTATAAAATACCGTTGGAGTGGTGCAATGGAGAATGTTACTGAAATTCTGGAATTTGACTATTCTTGTATTTCGAAAAAGTTCTTAGCTAATTGGAAACAGCCAACTTTTGAACAAGCATTGGTATTGAAAAAACTAGAAGAGTTTGCTATTGCTTTAGAAGCCAACATTGAGGTTTCTTTTAAAACCTATGTTAAAAATGAAGAATATAAATATTATGAAGTAATTTCTTCAAAAGAATTTAAAGAAAAGTATAGTGAATGGAAAAATCAACAAGAGGAGAAAATTGTAAGTAAAGTTATTTCATATACTTTTGATGACTATAAAAAATTAATTAATGTTGCTGTTAAGATTGAGAATAACAATTTATTCAAAAATTATTGGTTAAATGAAAATTTGGCGATCGCATTAAAAAATGCTACAGATGGATTATTTACCGATGTTATAGAGTATTACTTTGCTAGTGGTGTTCCACTAGCAAATCAAAATATTGTTAATTACATGCTAATGAGAATAGGATTTGATAAAACGATATCTATAATAAATAAATATTACTTTCCAGAAAAAAATAGATTTTTTAAGATGACTTGGGAGTTCATGTCTCATGAAATGATTTCAGAAGATAAGACTCAAATACTCCTAGATTTTATTGAATCTCAGATAGGTCAAAATAATGCAAGTATTCCCGGAATTAATGTGATTTTGAAATTTGAACAGTTTGATAAAAATATATTGAGTAAGGTTTGTGATAGTCTTATCGAATTGTCAAAATTGAATTCACATATTGCTTCTGATTTTCTAATAGAATATTATGATAACGTTGATGAGTTGTTGAAAATTTTCCAATATAACCTAGAACAGTTGGAAGAACTTTACTTAGTTTCTTTGGGAATTAATTTTGATGATAATAATGAATTAGTAATTGCAATTGTAAAAAAAGATCCTAAATTTTGGAATTTATATACTCAGTCTCTTGCTACTAAAGACTTATTAAACTACGAAAACAAAGGCGTATTTTCAAAGATTTGGTTTTTAAAAAATTATAAAGAGTTAATCAGTATTGCTTTTGAAAATATTATAAAACATCCCCAAAATTATTTTGGAAGCGAACGGTATGAAATGCTTTTTCCTCATAAGTTAGTATCAGATGAAATATTAAATATTAGAGTTCAAGAATGGGTGTGCGAGTATATCGAAAAAAATTACAATGACTACCAATTGATGCATAAGATATTTTTTTATTATATTTCTATAAATAATGAAGACGTCAGATTACGATATTTAGAACAATTTTTGAAATATAATAATAAATATGAGGATTTTAAAAGGTTGTCTATTATTCCGACAACATCTAGTTGGAGTGGGAGCCAAATACCTTTACTTGATAGGGATATAGTATTTTTGGATACATTGATGAAGTCTGAATCTTTAAAAGGTATAAACTTTATTGATCATAGGGAATACTTAGAGTCCTACAAAGCAAGTTTAAAGAAACGAAAAAAAGATATCCTTGTTAGAGAGTTTCAAGAAGAGATATAAGTTGAAAGGGACTCTGCAAAAATCATACAGAGTCTATTTCAATACTTAAAAATGCTATAAGTATTTTAAGAGATTTCAGATGGCTTAATATTGACTTTGTCAAATATGCAGAAGCATTTGG
>NZ_JXJX01000023.1 GCF_002441715.1 Pseudolactococcus plantarum | reverse complement strand
GAACTTGAAGCTCAAATGAAGTTTGAAGATGGCAAACGTACCAAAGAGATTCAAGCTTATAAAGCTTGGTTCTCTCAAGAAGGTTTGCCTCCTTTTGAAGTGAAGTTCGAAAAAAAAGTAGAACTTCCAGCTTATCTTTCTATTGTCGAATTTGACAACATTGAAGCCTGTGAAGTTTCTTATAACATCTACTTCCGTGCTGAAGACCTCAAGGAGGTTAGATAATGGCAGATGAACAAGACAAAGCATTTATTACCCAGTGCTTGAACATGGCACTGGGAAGTCAAACTGAAGGGGAGACCAGTTATAGCAACTCATTTGATGTCAAGGTTGGGAAGGAGGGCTTTTTATTCATTCCAAGGCTCCCTTCATCTTACGTGATTGATGATGCGCTGTATCAAAAGATTTTTTTGATCGCAAACGCAGCGCTCTATCCACGCTACACGGTACTTAAGCAAAATTCTGCTTATTTCATCCCCTTAAATACAGAGGATATCCACGTTCAACGTGCTCTCTTTTTCCCGTGGAAAGTAGGGATTAGTAAGCGCTTAGTCATTTCAGACCTTGAGCAATTTGTTTCAGCTAAAACCTCCCGTCTCATTCCAATCATGGAGAATTTATCCCTTGACTACGATAAAGTGACCTCTATGGCAATCGCAGGAAACAGCGGTTCAGGGAAATCCTATGCTTTGACTTACTTTTTGACCTTGCTTAAACCCATCTCAGAATTGATTATCGTTGATCCAAAATTTGATAGTCCCTCAAGGTGGGCAAAATATCATCAGGTGACCGTCATTCATCCCAAGCAAAATCGGTCTAAATCGGATTTTGTATCTGAAATTAATGAGGCACTCAGTCAAAGCCTCCAACTGATTTATCAACGGCAAGCCATGCTTTACGAAAACCCGAATCAAAAGTTTAAACACCTTACAATTGTCATTGATGAGGTGTTAGCACTCAGTGAGGGGACAAATAAAGCCATTAAAGACGCCTTCTTTTCGCTCTTGAGTCAAATTGCTTTACTCGGTCGGGCTACAAAAGTACACCTCTTACTAGTCAGCCAGCGGTTTGATTATAACTCTATTCCTGTCTCCGTTCGAGAACAGCTCAATGTAAATATTCAAATTGGCAACATCAATCACAAAACGGTTCAATTCTTATTCCCAGACTTGAATCCTGAAGGGATCGTTATCCCTATCGGAAAAGGGACAGGATTGATTCAAATTATTGATAATGAACATCCTTATCAAGTCTTACCCCTCCTTTGCCCAACCTATTACACCAAGAAAGGTATTCTATAACATGAATTCTAATAAGCTAAATAAGAAAAGCTACTTCTTAACTTATTTCACCCTCGTACAATTTTTACTGATTATTTCAAGCACGGCACTTTTATTAAGTGCCGTGCTTTTTTTGATTATCGCTCACTTTAAAACAAGTAGTGTAACACCTAGTCATTTCACCCTAATGATTGAAGCAGTGGTCACCTTGCTTTATCAGGGGTTAGCTAGGTTCGGTTTAATCATTGCAATCCTCTTTTTATGCCTGTTATTGATTGAAGTCGTCATTCGCTTACGTCATGACAACTTGATGAATCTATGGCGATCAATCTATCTAACGATTATACTCCGCCGTTTCTTACACCAAGATGAGTCTTCAGAAAATCAGAAAGATGACCAGAAAGCTCAGTCTGTCAATCCAATTCATAAATCTTTTAATAGAGCAGTAAGACAAACCGTGATTGAACTTACAGACAAGCACGCAATAGTCTGCATTAAACTACCAAACGGACATCAAGCTCAAAACATACTCAACAGCATGGATGAGGAAATAAAAAATGAACTCTCCGATCAAGTCTCACAGTACTATTTTTCTGCGCCTGAACGCCAGAAAAATAAGAAATGGTTCATTGGTACAAAACGCGATTAGAGCCGTGTTCCTGCGGCTCACAGCGTGAAAGCCGCAGGAACAACAGTCATCATAAGGTGTAATGGGTCACTACGACCCCATTACACCAATAATCAGTAATCACAAAAACAAGAAAATCCCCCAAAACAGAAAGTAACCAAGATGACAAATAATAAAAAACAGCGTGCTCCACCACATGATATTTTTAAAATAACGATAAGTAACAGATAACGAAATAACCAAAATAGAAAGCAATAAAAAAATGACGAAAAAGAAAGAACAACGCTCAAATAAATGGGCGTTTTTAATTTATCAAGATTCCGCACCAGAAAACTACCTTGATATCCTTGAAGAATTGCATATCCCTTACGTTCTTAGCCCTTGGCATGACAAAGATGTCAATAAATCTACTGGCGAAATTAAAAAGGCGCATAAACATGGCGCACTATTCTTCGAGACCTTAAAAAGCTATTCACAGGTCTCAGATTTATTGAAAGACAAATTGAATAGTCCTGCCCATGTAGAAGTTGTCATGAGTCCTAAAGGCATGTACGATTATTTCACACATGCGGAAAATCCTGATAAGTCACCCTACAATATTGAGGATATTGAATCAGGTTGTGGCTTTGAACTCGATAAATTTATCGCAGAACAAGCAACAGATGAATTTCTCAATGACATCATTGATCTAATTGAGGAGAACCATATCACAGAGTTTGAGGATTTAGTTAAGTATGCGAGAGAAAATAATTATCTCTTACTCAGTCTAATCATTGACAAGACGTACTTTTTCGCTCGATTTATAGACTCAAAGCGATTTAGAGCACGTCAAGAAAAAATTGACCAAGAAAAGGGAAAAGAAACGGAAGAGGAAGATGAAACAGATGGTAAATAATGATTATTCCATTAAATTACAAAAAATCGAGCTTTTATTAACTACGTTATTAACAATTATTCAGGAGCAATCTATTAGCAAGTCTAATTTAAAGATTATGACTCAAAAAGAACTTTTAAAACAATTAAATATTGCTCCTAATACTTTGAAATCTTGGGAAAATAATGGTTTGAATAGACTTGAACCACCTATTGAAGGTTGTCGAACCATATATTATAAAGTGGATGATGTTTTGAAATTTTTAACAAAGTAGAAAGTGTGTTAAAATAGTGTTGTTCAAGAAAAATACTGTTTTAACCACTTTCTTTTTACTCGAATAGAAAGTGAAAGAATGAAACAAGAGGAGAAATACGTATACAAAGGTAAAACTCTAATCAAGACTACAAAATCTGATGGATCTATTAATTATACCAAACGGGGAATATACCTTGGAACAGATTCCAAAACAGGGAAGAAAATAACAATTTCTATTACTGCTCGAACGCTTAAAGAATTTGACCGGAAAGTCCGTGAGGCTAAATTAAATTTTGAACGAAATGGCAATACTAGAAAGGAAACTGTTCAAATTGAAAAATTTGAGGATTTAGCGATAGTATGGTTCAATAGCTATCGCACATTAGTATCCTCAGAGAACACGTTAAATCGTGTCTCTGGTTACGTATATAACTATATTCTACCTAAATGGGGAGATTATATACCTAACCAGATTGAAGCATCAGATGTCCAAATTTGGCTTACTCAGATGGCAAATAATGCCCGTGAAGCAATTGATTCTCGCATGATAGATAAAAGAGGTAAGTCCCAAGAATTTGGTGCTATTTTCCATAAATTTAGTGATATTTTTGATTATGGAATTACAAATTTTGGACTGAAAAATAATCCGACTTCTACTATCAAGGTACCTCCTCGACCAAAAAAGGGAGACGAAAGGGTAAAAGTACTTTCAGACACAGAATTATCCATATGGCTGAGTTTTCTAAGTCGATTACCAAATAATCGAACAAACACTCGTTTTAAGCTTATTATAGATTGTCTGCTTCAAGGTGGGATGAGAATCAACGAATTAACAGCCTTAGAAATTTCTGATATTTTAGTTCATACTTCTGAGATATCCATCTCTAAAACTTTGATGTGGAAGAATAATAATAAACAATTAGGCATTAAAGGCAAAGTTATTTGTAAAAGAACGCCGAAATCGGACTCAGGAAATAGAAGGATTCTGATGACTCCTAAAATCATAGAACGATTAGTTGAATGGCATGACTATATGAATAATTATTTCAAAAAGCATGGACTTCCCGAATCAAAACTAATATTTCCAACTATTTCAGGGGAATATATGTGTGATAGAAACGAGCGAACAAGCCTTATTAAACGGCTCAAAGCTGCTAATTTACCAGCATATGGTTTTCATATTTTTCGTCACACGCACGCTTCAATTTTACTTAATCAAGGTGCAAACTGGAAAGAAATACAAGTACGGATGGGACACAAGTCTATTAGTACGACAATGGACTTATATGCTCATTTAGCACCTCAGAAAAAAGCACAAGCGGTTGAACTTATACAGCAAAAATTAAATGAATTATCAGCATGACTACATTTATGACTACATTTTACCTCGTCAAAAATGTAGTCATTCGATAAATTCAGTAATAGCAACAAACTAGACAGTCAAACGTTAATAATGTATCATCTTTAAAGAAGTTAAATAAGTCTTCAAGTCAATAAATCAAAAAACGCTACTTGAACAGCTCCTGGTAAAATGGACATGAA
>NZ_JXJX01000022.1 GCF_002441715.1 Pseudolactococcus plantarum | reverse complement strand
AACTGTCTGTTTTATTTGGGGCTTGACAAAGTATTAATTTTTTTATTTATATAGAATATGGTGTCATGTATGAATAAAAGTTGTATTGATTTTATCTGCTTTATACGTTATCTCTAGACTGTTTATTTTATATTTATATTTAAGAGTAAATATGAATATGAACATTGAATATCGGTCAAAATATATTGAATACTATTCGAAAAATGATCATGATCGGGGTCAAAATCTAATACATTTTGATATGCCCCCATTTCCAATTACAAATAGAATAATTTTAAAAAAATGGTCAAAATTATTTAAACTTGATGTGTTTATGAAATCAATTGGGACATGTCTTTTATCAATATTCTCTATTGTAGTAGTCATATTTAGTATTCAATCAAATAATAAAGAGTATTTATTATTTGCTATTTTGCCTTCTTGTGTACAGTTGTTCAATGAAATTATTTCTTGGTATCAAATTGATGACCCTGTTTTGGATAAGCCCATAGTCCCTAAAAGAATTTTAGCAAGATTAGAAGAGTTTAATATGTGAAAAAAGAATAATTTTTCAATATTCATATGCTACCAAAAGGAGTAAAAGTATCATTTTTGGTGGGCAAAAATAGTTTAATGATAAATCAACGAATAAATGTCTATAACCCCTTTATTTAACTAGTATTATGAGTTAATTAAGTATTAGTCAATTATGTTGTTGAACCCCCGTGCATTTGAAGGTAAAGCGGCTAGTATCAAAGAAATCAGTCGTTAATATATCGATGTTAAACCTTTATGTTATAAGGGTTTTTCTTGTGTCTTGGAAATGGTTTGAGTGGTGCATAAAATGCTTATCCTTACAAAAGTGGGTGAGTTTATTTTGAGTTAAAAAACTTATCAGAGTAACTCCGATAGTACCAAATAGACACTTCAACACTAAGGTTAATGAAGTTAGCAAAAAGAGGTAAGTTGTCTTTAAAATTAGTGACTGATTGAAATGAAAAATTATAGTAATGATAAATGCCTTAAAGTTTTATGATTGTATGGTGTTTTTTTACTTAGTCAATAAGTTGTATGATATATAAAGGATGTATATTATAATCAAAAATGCACCATCTTTTTTTGTGAGTACATGTTTTTTGGGATTATAAATAGAGAAGAGTAGGTAAAGAAAAATTACCATTGCTATTGGAAAGTGAAATATCAAAAAAGATTTGGGTACTGTGATAGGTGTTTTAGAAAATGTAATTGCTGTGCCTAGTACGAACAGGAGATTCATTAAACTGGCACCTACTAAATTGCCAAAAGCTAGTCCACCATATCCTTTTTTGGCAGATGAAATGACAGTTGATAATTCTGGTAAACTAGTTCCGAGAGCTACAACAGTAGCAGAAATGATTGCTTCAGAGATACCAACCCTACTTGCTGAGACTTGTACGGTTGCTACTAAAAAGCTTGAGCTTAGCGCAACGATTAAACCTGAAATAATCACTTTGATAAAAAGCATTAAAAGCTTATCAAAGGAAAGCTTTTCTTTTAGGGATTTATTTTGTTCAATAGTTTCAGTCGAGTTGTTATTGTTAAAAGATTGAAGTAAATACAATGGCAACGCAATTAATAAGGTATAACCTAAAACTCTAGGAATTAAAGAGTTATTGAATAATGATGCTAAATACAGGCCGATTAACCCTAAAAATGTAATCACAACATTACTTTCAGATTTTTTTGAAACCGGTATACTACCATATAATATGCCTAAACTAAGAATCAAACTAGTGTTTGTGATAATAGATCCTAATGAATTACCCAATGCCAGATCATTGGATCCACTTATCAGTGCACTTATTGTCGTTGCAAATTCTGGTAAACTTGTACCTAAAGAGACAACTGTAGCCCCTATAATAATATCAGAGATGCCCAATGATTTAGAAATCAGAATAGCAGAGTCAGTCAAATAATCAGTTGATTTTGATAGGATAAATAATGATAGTAAAAAAATAAAAATAATAATAATAAATGGCGTATTCATAAAAAGTTGTTCCATAGACGTTAAATCCTTTCATAAAAAAAGGGCGTTACTTCAAGTATTCTTCCTGCCCTAAGAAGAACAAACCTTGAAGCAACAGCCCAACCTTTGTTTATAACAATTTAATAAAATAATAACATTTATTTTGAGATAAGTCAAAATCAGTATGATACTACTTTGAAACTTATATTAACCTTGTGATAATAATTCATCTATACCAAAATTTCTTATACTCTTTCATGTGTAGAAATGTGCACAGTAGGTTTTACTATGTGTAGTGTCTCTCACACTCCTTTTATTGGAGGAGTGAGTGACTTTTTTTATTTTAAAATTTCGTATATGGTTAATGAAGGTGTGGAAGTCTCACATATTGAGATTACATTTATATTATGATACATCGGGAAAATTAATTGTTTGAAATTTAAGTATTCTGAAGTTATGTGGGACAGCTTGTTTTGATATAGATGCTTTAACTCATTATATAGAGATACTTTAACAAGGTGAGGTTGCTTATTATCACTGTGATGCAGTAAGGTACAATTTTAAAAAATTGATATGATTGGATGATTAAAAATGTGATAAGTACTTCGAAACTTTTGTGAAAGTATGCAATAGTACTATGAAACTTCTCGCATCTTTTTAAAGCTCTAAGAAGCTTAATGCAAAGAAGTTTGGCAAACTAAAAGGTATCAAAGAAGATCATCTGAGATAAAATTTAAAGATTGTAAATGAAATTGAAAATTCGCAAGAGTGTTTTTAATGGTTTTTTGTTGCAAAACAATTCATTAAACACAGCTAGCATTAGATCTAGTGAGTATTGTGTGGTTTGTTCTTGATATTATATTTGGTATACTTGATAAATAAGGGAGATATGATGTTAATTATATTGTTTTGTATGGTAATATCTGCAGTGATTACGGCAATAAATTATAAAAATGATATAAATTTATTTTTACAATTTATTATATTGTCCATATTAGGTATTGTGATACCATTATTCGCTGATTATTTTAGTCAACTTATAGACCACTCTGTATTTGAAATAGATTTTCTTGGCGTATTAGTAGACTTTGGGTTTTCGTTAATCATTACACCTATATTCATTATACAAGCCTTAAATGGTAGAGCGTTACGATTGAAAATGAATAAAAAGTAAAGTAGATAATCTGTAAGTAAAGAGATTGAAAGTGATAAGATAACAAATTTAATGGACAATCAAAACATTGAAAAATATTGGTGTTTTATTGATATCGGTATGTATTTTATTATTAATTTAGCACAACTGCTAAAATAATATAAAAAATTTTATATAGTTGTATAACTATAATATAATTAATATATTATGTAAGAGAGGAGTGGTAGATGTTTGACTTAATTATTAAAAATAGCCTCAGTAGTCGTAACTATTAAAGGAAAAGCACGAGAGATATGGCTTTTCAGTATTCTTATTTCAACAAAAGGTTAGGATATTAGTCAAACAGATATAATTATGAATAAAATATATTACATGATCATAACGATTCTTTTATTGATATTGTTAGTGCAGCTAATTCGCTTAGCAGTAGAAAAAAATACACAACGAAAAATAAAAAGAAATAGTCAGTGAATTTAAAAACAGGAACTCAGTTATAATCCTAAAGTGGATAAGAAGTACACGCAAGGTGAATTTGATGAGTGAGTATAAAAATAAATAAAGAAACTTGATTTTGATGTTAACTATAGACCTAAATCAGTCTTTGATTAATGTGTCAAGTTAGAAAGTAAAATTTGAAAAGACTAAAAATTTACGAAAAAACTACAGAAATCACAAATAACAAAGGTAAAACTGTAACTACTAAAAAGACACTAGAAGTTGCACCGATAATCAAAAAAATATTTGATAAACTGAAAAGAAAATAAAGGTGCATGATAAATCATTTGGATTTTCAGGCTAAATTAACTGTGTTAATCATGCCAACAAAAAAGACTTTGCTGTTGATCTAGAAGTCTTTTTGTTAGGCGTGAGTATTTGAGTGAGATACTATAGCCACGCTGACTACCTATACATGATTTGTTTTGCAAGATAAATCGATTGATTCGATAAGATATCCTCCCCTAAAAAACAAAAACCCATCACCTAAGTGACGGGTTAAGGGTTAAAATGTTGGGAGGTTGAGTAAGTTATCCTTAGTCGTTGCATTTAATTTAGTACGGATGTAGGGTAACTTCCCTGTTGGATGGACAGATTCGACTTCAATACGAGCACCAGATGCATCGACGTAGTAGTATTTATTCTCTTTGTCGATGTACAAAACAACTTGTGCGACAGTTTCTACTGTGTCATCAGAAAGTTTGACGTGCGTGATTTTATCAGTAAGTTCTGATGATTCGCCTGATAAACGAATGTGTGTAATCTTAGATACTGACATAGCCTTAATCTCTTTTCTATCTTATTTCAACTGACTCGCAACATCATTTTGTGGTATTTTTTGGAATCTGTTGATAAGCTCATTATACGCAACATCGAGTAAGTAGTCAACTTAAAAAACTCAATATTTTGAGTTTTTTATTTGTTTATCATCATATATCATGTATAACTGTTTATCATATGTATTTGATATGTTGGTGTGATGAATGGTATGATGTTTTAATAGATAAAAGATATGAAAGTTATAAAAAAACACTAGCGATGAACAGCTCCTGGTAAAATGGACATGAA
>NZ_JXJX01000021.1 GCF_002441715.1 Pseudolactococcus plantarum | reverse complement strand
GATGTTATAAGAAACTTCACAGGCTTCAAGGGTGTCAAACTCGACAATAGAAAGATAAGCGGGAAGTTCTACTTTTTTTTCGAACTTCACTTCAAAAGGAGGCAAACCTTCTTGAGAAAACCAAGCTTTATAAGCTTGAATCTCTTTGGTGCGTTTACCGTCTTCAAACTTCATTTGAGCTTCAAGTTCAAGGCTGAGTGAATGGATAGGTTTTGAGCTATCAACGATTTGTGTTGCTAGTGATGCGGAATAGCCTCCGCTACGTTTGTTACTAAATTTCATAAATAGAAATCTCCTCTAAAAAAAAATAAGTGTCTTGTTCAAATGCTCGGTTTATTGTCATGAGCTGGACAACCTCCTTTCTTGTTCCGCAGTAAATACTTGACAAGTCATTACTTTAGCTTTATAATAAGACCTGCAAGGCGGATAAGTTTTAAAAAACAAAAAGAATTCATATATTAAGTGGGGTATGGGGCAACAGCCCCACATAAGCTTTTACGTAGTAAAAGCTTAGCATGATTCAAGTTTTAAAAATATATTTAATTGTTAAGTCATTCCTAGTATGTAGGGTAAAAAATACCCAAATACTTTAATAGGAAATTTTTTATTTTTTTGAAAACTTTTGTTCGTCTCAATAAAAAAACAATTTAATCATTAAAAAAAGCACTCACGATTTTTTCATGAGTGCTTTTGATGTTTATCTAATTTTTTGTGTTCTTTTAAAATAGGAGTAAGCGAGTTTAAGGGATATTTAATGATCCCATACAATTCCAGAATTATTAGGGGTATCCCAGCAGCCTGGACTATCAGTAATCCCGCTTGCATTACCGTTAGAACTCTGCCATTCCCCCCAAGGTTGATATCCATCTGTCCCACCGGGACTGTCAGTAATTCCACTTGCATTTCCATTGTTATCAGAGTTTTGAGCGGGGGTTTGATAGTTTTGTTGTGGTGCCAAAGTGCTATTAGCTCGATCAGAGGTTTGATAAGCTCCTTGTGGCGCTTCTACGTAAGTTTGATAATCAGATACCTCAGTCGTATGATCTGCTTGTTGTGAAGCTTCTGAAACTGCCTGTTGAGCTTGTGCTTCTGATTTTGATTTAGCCTCAGCCTTTTCTTTGGCAATTTGAGCAATCAGAGCATTGAGTTTATTTTGAGCAGTCGTTTGATCAGTTTTGAGATAATCATCTGTTTCTTGATTAATCAGTGCCTGTGTTGCTTTGATATCTTGCTCAGACTTAGATTGTGTTGCTTTAGCTAGAGAGTCATTGACATTAGAAATTTGTTTCAAGAAACCTTTAAGTTGTGTAAGCTTGGTCGTCAATTTTGTTTGATTAGTTTTTTGATGCTTACTTAATTTTGATAGGGCAGTTTCTGCTTTTTTGATAGCTTGGTCTGCTCGAGTCTGATAAGCAGTGGTAATCGCAGCAGTTGCCACTTTTAAATTTTTATCGTCTGTCTTTCGTCTTTCTTGTGCGATACGTTCTGCTTTGACTTGGTTCTGGTGGACAATACCAAATGTGATGCCAATAGTGACCAGCAATATGAGAATAATTGAGAATATGATCTTTTTAGGTTTCATTTACTTCTCTTCATCAACGTAAGCTAGATAAATTAAATCTGCTCAAACAAGGCTACTTACAGCAATTGTTCCCTCAAAATGATGAAAAAGTGCCTAGAGTTAGATTTGCTAACTTTAAAAATGAATGGGAACAGCGTAAGTTAGGAAGTTTAGCAACTATAGTGCGTGGGGCAAGTCCAAGACCAATTCAAGATCCCAAATGGTTTGATAATGAAAGTGATATTGGTTGGTTAAGAATTACTGATGTTACAGAACAAGATGGTAGAATATATCATCTTGAACAACATATATCTAAGTTGGGGCAAGCGAAAACTCGGGTTTTAATTGAGCCTCACTTATTATTAAGTATAGCTGCAACTGTTGGAAAACCAGTAGTAAACTATGTTAAAACGGGTGTCCATGATGGTTTTTTAATATTTTTATCTCCTACTTTTGAGAGAGAGTTTATGTTCCAGTGGCTTGAAATGTTTAGACCAAAATGGCAAAAATATGGGCAACCTGGGAGTCAAGTGAACTTAAATTCTGAGTTAGTTCGAAATCAGGAAATAGTTTTGCCAAATCACAAAGAGCAACAAAAAATAGGTGTATTTTTAAAACAAATCGACAAAGCTATCATTCTTCATAAATCTAAACTTGATAAGTTAATTTCGCTAAAGAAAGTACTTCTACAAAAAATGTTTATTTAATTAAAAAAGGCGTATTGTGGCGCCTTTTTACTTTAAGCTATAGTTGACAAATGTCGCATAATCTTATCATTATCTTGATTTTCAAGCTCTTGAATAATATGAAGATAAGTTTCTTGGGTGGTTGACATACTTGAATGACCTAATCTTCTAGCTACACTGGCAATAGAAACGTCAGCAAATAAAAGTAGCGAGGCATGTGTATGTCTTAAACCATGAATTGAAATAGAGGGAATATTTGCTTTTGTGCATAAAACTTGAAGTCTATTATTTACGGTAGAATTAAAAATTCGTCCTTTTACAAAAATTGGCTCCTCTTTTGGAAAGTTTTTGATTAGTTGAGAAAATTGCATAGCAGTTTGCCAATCTAATTGTATTTTTCTCTTAGAGGATTTGTTTTTAGTAGGTTGAAATTTTCCAATAGAAGATTTATAATCCCAAGTTTTATCAATTGCTAGTTTTTGATTTGAGAAATCAAAATCATTAGGTGTTATAGCTAATGCCTCAGAAAAACGTATACCTGTTTTTAAAATCAAAAGTATAAACCAATCCCAATTTATTTCACTAGTGAGATTCATTTGCTTTACCAATGCTTGAACTTCATATAAATTCAAAAATTTTGGTCTTTTTTTTCTCGGAGCTTTTCCTTTTATGATAATTTTTCTTGTTGGATTTTGCATAATTAAACCATCATCTACCGCATCTAATATTGCTCCTTTAAGGTGGTGATGGAAATCCATTGTTGTTTGCTTTTCATGCGAAATAGCATAATCGTTCAATAATTTTTGGTAACTTCTACGAGTAACATCACAAACTTGTAAGTCAGGTACAAGTTTTTCCAAGTGTTGTTTACTAATATAGTATTTTTTCAATGTAATAGGGCGTACTGCACCGACTTTATAAAGCTCAATCCACTCCTCAAAATATTCCGAAAATAATTGCTTTGTTTTTTTGTTTTTTACCAAAATAAAAAACCTCCCTGATTAAATAGTTTTAGAAAGCTAACTTTCCATACTTATTCTATCAAGGGAGGGCTATGTTCTCAAAGATTTTCAAATGAATATTTTCTGTAAAAGACCTTGTTTTATTGATTTTAACTTATCAAGTTTTGATTGCTGAAGAGTGATAGTATCATCAAGCTGTTTAAAGAATAAGCCTATTTTTTGTTGTTCTTCAAACTTAGGAAGTAGGATGAGCATTTGCTCCATTTGTTTTCCAGAAACTTCGACAAAAGTGGAGCCTGCTCCAGTAATTTCTCCATATCGTTTTAATTCATGAGTATTGGAAAAAATAAAATAACTATCTAATTTATTGATATGTGGAACTATTGATTGGAATCCTTGATTAGTAGAACCTTCTTTTTCTAAAATAGCTGTGTTTCCAATCCCAGCACGAGAAGTAAATAATACAGTCCCTACAGGTAAAACTTTGGCAGAGCTCTTTTTTAAACCAAGTTCGGTTATCTTCTTTCTGCTTTCAGACATATAAATTTTTTTACCTATTTCAGCTGGAGAATACCAATCTATATCTCCCCCCCAATATTCTGAGATACTTGTACTCGGAGTTCCACCGCCAATGATAGATGCTATTTCCCCTAGCTTATACTGTTCCCACTCATCCTCAAAGTTAGCAAATCTAACTCTAGGCACTTTTTCATCATTTTGAGGGAACAATTGCTGTAAGTAGCCTTGTTTGAGCAGATTTAATTTATCTAGCTTACGTTGATGAAGAGTGATAGTGTTGTCTAACTGTTTGAAAAATAACCCAATTTTTTGTTGACGACTTTTGTCTCGCGCTCTTCATTATTTATCACGATGATAAAAATCTTTAGATGCTTCTTGAACCCAATGCAAGACAGCAGGCTTAACGTCAATGCGCGTAGTTGCCATGTTATCGCCTCCTTTCAGCAGTACTCTATTCGCTCATTCTATCATGATTTTACGTTTTTGTATTGCAAGCGATTGATGCTAAGCCCTGGATTGCATAATTATTTGATCTTAATCGAGAAAAACTTTGCTTTTAGCGCCAATTGAGCTTAATTTCACGTGTTTATTAGTAGTTAAAAATATTTTTCTCCGGTGTTATTTTAAAATTCTGCTTTGTGAATGTTTTAAGCTGCTTTTGCTATATTAGCTATATTGTTGATAAGATTAAATGTCATCTTATTCAGATAAGAGCGAGACATATCGCAAGCAAGAATATCACAAAATGTATTTTTGAATTTGTGTTATGAGGATCATAATAACTTTATTGAAACAGCTCTTTCGAATTTAATAGGTAGTCCAATATTAGTTTCTTATATTTTTCGCGCGTTTTATAATCTTTTTTAATTATATTCACATTCGTGATTTCGATAAAAAAACCTTTAAGACGTCAACTTTGTCTTAAAGGTTTGCTTTAATTAATCTTTATCTGTCGATTTTTCAGCAGCTTCTTTAGCTTTAATGGCATCCATAGGTGGAATCACCTTAGCAGTTTCTTTCATTTGTTGTAACTCAGTGATGTCCCCTGTAAAGTCAAAACAACCAAGGTATTTACCATTCTCATCATGAACTGCATAAAAAGAAATATAAATTTTACGACCATCAAGATCTAGTAAAAATTCAAAATTATCCTTTGTACCAGCATGAAATTGTTTCAATAATTCTTGAACCTGTGGGCGGGCGCCGCCATGATGTAGGCCTAAAACGTTTTTACCAAAGGTCTCTTTAAAACGTTTGTAGACCCGATGTCCATTATCAGTGAACCATTGAAATTCATCATTCTCGTCACAAAATCCCAATTCAAAGGGAATCGTATTCAGAATTGTTTCCAAAACAGGTAAGGCAATATTACCAGTTTTAAAATGTAACATATCTTTTATATCAACGGTCTTTGGTTCTTCAGCCATGTTAATCACCTCATATAAATTTAGTTGTTCCAATTATAAACACACTAACTAAATACCCGAATTGCTAGTTAATTTCATTGGAAAATAAATAAGTCGTGCTATCCTAATCTTAAAGCACTAAGCATTAGAAAGCTCACGACTTATATGACTTATAATAGCACAATTCCCAAAGTTTTTGTTTATTTAATGACAACCATTGAGGCGCTTTATCAAACGAGTGTTCCCCTTGAGGTTCAAAACCGAAAGAA
>NZ_JXJX01000020.1 GCF_002441715.1 Pseudolactococcus plantarum | reverse complement strand
CAAGTGGTCCCAGATGCCTCTAGAGTAGATCGTGGAGATGTGAGTTTGCTGATTAATGGGCTCCCAATCATTCATATTGAGCTCAAAAAAGAGTCCGCTAAAGACGGTTTCATGCAAGCTTATTATCAAATTCAGCGTTATGCAGAAGATGGATTTTTTAAAGGGATTTACGCAACTACTCAAATCATGGTGATTTCAAATAAAGTCGATACCCGATACTTTGCAAGACCTAGTGAAGATACCGCTGAAGCCTATGCTCAGATGAAGAAGTTTTTATTTAATTGGCGGACTGAAGACAATCAAACGGTTTCCGATTTGTTTGATTTTACTCGTACAGTTTTGCGGATACCCGATGCCCATGAATTGATTAGCCAATATACCATTCTCGTCGATGATCAAAAAAATCAAAAATTCCTCATGGTTTTAAGGCCTTACCAAATTCATGCGATTCGTAAGATTCGTCAAAAAGCGGCACAGCATGAAGGAGGATTCATTTGGCATGCGACAGGTTCAGGAAAGACCATTACCAGTTTTGTCGCAACGAAATTATTAGCACAAAATGCGATCGGTGTCGATCGTACGGTCATGGTTGTTGATAGAACGGACTTAGATGCTCAAACGCAGGATGAGTTTACGAAGTTTGCCTCGGAATATCATACCGGACAAACGACCGGAAATTCGGTAGCCAATACTTTGATTGTTGGGATCAAAAATCAAAAACAGTTGGCTCGAAACCTCCTTTCATCAAAAAATAATAATACGATTTTAGTGACCACGATTCAAAAACTCTCTGCGGCTATGCGGAGTGCCCAACAAGAGAGTGAAGAAAAAGGCTCCAATCAATTTGAAAAGCTACGGCAAGAACATCTTGTTTTTATTGTTGATGAGGCTCATCGTGCGGTTAGTGATGAGGAAATGAAGCGGATTAAGAAAATATTACCCAATTCAACCTGGTTTGGATTAACGGGGACGCCTATTTTTGAAGAAAATAAAAAGCAAGAAAATGGAACTTTTGCTAGAACAACGAGCCAGCAGTACGGGCCACTCCTTCACTCCTATACAACCAAAAATGCCATGGATGATGGGGCTGTGTTAGGCTTTCAAGTCGAGTATCATTCACTGATTTCAGAAGAGGATCAAGAGGTGATTGTCACCCAACTCAATAAAGGAAAGTTGCCAGACGATGTCTTACAACAAGAAAAATTGTTGCCTACGGAACTTTATGAAACAGATGAACATATTCGTACCATGTTACAAAAAATCTTTAATCGGAGAAGTGTGGTCAAAAAGTTCAAGGTAAAGAATGGTTTTCCTACGATGTCAGCCATTCTTACCACTCACTCGATTGCCCAAGCCAAACATATTTACCGGATTTTAAAGGAAATGAAAGATAATGGGACACTCTTGAATGGGCGACAATTTGATGAACGTCATCAACTGATTGATAAAGATTTCCCAAGAGTAGCTATTACCTTCTCAACCAATCCGGATCAATTAGAAAAAAATGAACAAGACGATGAATTAGTAGAGATCATGAAAGAGTATGCGAAACAGTTTGATGCTTCTCCTTATCAAGATGAGAAACTCTACAATCAAAATATTAATAAACGGTTGGCCCGTAAGGAAAAGCAATATCAATCGGATGGTCAGTGGCTAGATTTTGTCATTGTTGTCGATCGTTTATTGACAGGCTTTGATTCTCCAACGATTCAAACCTTATATATTGATCGAGAAATGAACTATCAAAAGCTCCTTCAGGCGTTCTCAAGAACCAACCGTATTTATACAGGAAAAGATTCTGGTTTGATTGTCTCTTTTAGAAAACCCTTCACCATGAAAGAAAATGTGCAAAACACGTTTCGTCTATTCTCAAATGAAAAGCAAAACTTTGATCAACTGATTCCAAAAGAATATGAAGAAGTCAAAAAAGAATTTATCGAATGTTCAACACTTTATAAACAAAGCGAAGCCGAGCTATCGGATAATCCCAATGATCTTAAAACGATGATTGCGCAAGTAAGTGCTTATCAAAAGCTAGAAAAGAGTTATAAAGCGCTCCGAAGCTATGATCAATACGAAGAGGACTTTGAAGCATTTTCAGAAGTAGTGGAGCAGTTGCCACAATATCAAGGAAAAACGGAAAATATTAAAACAAAGATTAAAGAAATGCTCGAGGATGAGGGGCATTCTGAGGAAGACTTCGAGAAGCTTTTACAAGAGATTGCTTTTTCTTCGCAGCTCAATGCGACGCATAAAGACGTCGTGGATAGTTTTTATATTAATCAACTTTTGAAAGCGATCCAATTAAACGAAGCAGGCGCCGTTGAAAAATTTGAAAAAGAAATCCAACAAAAGGATCCTCAAATCCAAAAGATGTATCACACCTTGAAAGATCAACTCGTCAATACGACTGAAGAGATTGATGTAGCTCAATTAAAAGAGACATCGATTCAAAATGAAATTCAAAGACAACTTCAAAAAGAAGCTGAAGAATTTGGATTATCCTTCGACTTTTTACAGTCTGCAATGAATGAATATCAAGGCGATAAGAAAACAATCCCTTATTTAACCCATTTACTGGATTCGATGACCCTCAGTAAAGAAGAGTTCGAAGCCAAAACGGGTGAAAAATACAGAAGAAGAACAAAAGTTTTAGAAGAACGACTACAACAAAATTTTGAACAAATTCAAAAATGGAAAGAAGAATTATAATGGCGACAGGTTTAAATCAACAACTATGGGCTTCTGCGGATATCTTACGTGGAAAGATGGATGCAAGTGAGTACAAAAACTACTTACTGGGATTAATTTTCTATAAGTACTTGTCTGATGCGCAGCTGAGAGAAGTTTATGAACAAGAAAATGGAAAAACAGATACCTTCCCAGAACGTTCCACTCAGTATGCAGGCTTCATGGAATGGTACGAAGAAGACAAAGACGATTTAATCGAAAATATCCAACCCAAACAAGGTTACTTTATCCAACCCGATCAATTGTTTTATCACTACCGCATCAAAGCTGATAACTATGAATTTAACTTGACCGACTTACAAGCAGGTTTTAATGAGTTGGAACGTCAAGGAGAAGAATTTAGTGGATTGTTTGCGGATATTGATTTAAACTCCACAAAATTAGGCTCAAATGCACAACAACGTAATGTGACGATTACTGAGGTCTTGCGTGCCTTAGATGAGATTGACTTATTTGAACACAATGGCGATGTCATTGGGGACGCTTATGAGTATTTAATCGGGATGTTTGCGGAAGGTGCAGGTAAAAAAGCAGGAGAGTTTTATACCCCTCAAGCTGTTTCACGCATCATGTCAGAAATTACGTCGATCGGACAAGAATCTCGAGCGCCTTTTCATATTTACGATCCTGCGATGGGATCAGGTTCTTTGATGCTTAATATCCGTCGCTATCTCATCAATCCAAATCAAGTCCATTATCATGGCCAAGAGCTAAATACGACGACCTTTAACTTGGCACGTATGAACTTAATCCTTCATGGAGTAGATAAAGAACGCATGAACCTGAATAACGGGGACACTTTAGACGCCGATTGGCCCTCAGAAGAGCCTTATCAGTTTGATTCTGTGGTTATGAACCCTCCTTATTCTGCGAAATGGTCGGCGGCAGATAAATTTCTCTCTGACCCTCGTTTTGAGCGTTTTGGAAAATTAGCGCCTAAATCTAAAGCGGACTTTGCCTTTCTCCTTCATGGTTTTTACCATTTGAAAGAATCGGGAACAATGGGGATTGTCCTTCCGCATGGCGTGCTCTTTAGAGGAGCCGCAGAAGGAACCATTCGTCAGGCCCTTTTAGAAATGGGAGCTATTGATGCAGTCATTGGCTTGCCAGCCAATATCTTTTTTGGAACGAGTATTCCGACAACGGTTATTATTTTGAAGAAAAACCGTTCTCGTCGTGATGTCTTGTTTATCGATGCTTCTCAAGATTTTGAAAAACAAAAAAATCAAAATGTCCTGTTGGATGAACATATTGATAAAATTGTTTCTATCTACAAAAAACGAGAAGATATTGAAAGATATGCTCATGTTGCAAGTTTTGATGAGATCCAAGAAAATGACTTTAACTTAAATATCCCTCGTTATGTAGATACCTTTGAGGAAGAGGAACCGGTTGATTTGGTTGCAGTAAATACCAATCTCCTTAAGATCAATGAAGAATTAGTTCAACAAGAGCAAGTGCTCTTATCGTTGATTGACAATTTTTCAGAAAGTGAAGAGAATCAAGCATTGATTGATTCGATGCGTCTTCTTTTGAGAGGTGGGCATGATGAGTAAAAAGAGTCCACAATTAAGGTTTGAAGGTTTTACGGATGATTGGGAACAGCGTAAGCTTGGCGATGTGATTTCAATATCATCTGAAAAAAATGGCAATCAATTCTCTAGGGCCGACGTGCTTTCGGTATCTCGTGAAGCTGGAGTTGTTAATCAAATTGAATATCAGGGGCGTTCATTTGCTGGAGCATCTATTGCAAATTATCGTGTAGTCCATAAAGGCGATCTAATTTATACTAAAAGCCCTTTAAAAGGAGCTCCCAACGGTATTTTTAAAACCAGCGAAGCAGAAGGCATTGTTTCCCCTCTGTATGCCGTCTATCAGTCTCGCGAGGCAAATGCTGCTTTCGTCGGTTGGCTACTGTCAAATGACAATTTTGCAACCCATTACTTGTACCCCTTAGTTAATAAAGGCTCGAAGAATACACTGCTTGTGTCAGATGCAGATGCGATATCTGGACATTTGAGTTTCCCAAATATCGAGGAGCAAGCTAAAATCGTTTCATTCTTTACGCAACTTGATAACCTTATCGCTCTTCATCAACGTAAGTTGGATTTGTTGAAAGAACAGAAAAAAGGCTACTTGCAAAAAATGTTCCCTAAAAATGGGGAAAAAGTTCCTGAATTGCGATTTGCGGGGTTTGCTGACGATTGGGAAGAGCGTAAGTTAGGAGAATTATCTAAAGATACTTTTGGTGGAGGAACTCCGAAGACATCAGTAACAGAATATTGGAATGGGGAAATACCTTGGATTCAAAGTAGCGATCTTTCTAGTGATCACTTATTTGGTGTGTTACCTAAAAAACATATTACTGAGAATGCTGTTAAAAATTCAGCTACTAAACTTATACCTAAGAATTCAATAGCCATAGTTACTAGAGTAGGTGTTGGTAAATTAGCCTTTATGCCTTATGAATTTACTTCAAGTCAAGATTTTTTATCATTATCAAATCTTCAAGTTGATTGTAATTTTGGAATGTACTCCATTTACAAAATGTTGCAAAGGGAGCTTAATAACATCCAAGGAACATCAATAAAAGGAATTACAAAAGCAGACCTACTAGATAAAGAAGTTATTATTCCTGTAGAATTTGAAGAACAAAAAAAAATCGGTTCGTTCTTCAAACAGCTAGATAACACTATCGCTCTTCATCAACGTAAGTTAGATTTGTTGAAAGAACAGAAAAAAGGCTTTTTACAAAAGATGTTTGTTTAGGGTCTATAATTAGATAATGACCCCTAGGAAAGACTATTAAAACAACCCCCATTATCTAATAGTTAGATAACGGGTGTTGTTTTTTTATAAAATGATATAATACTCCCTAGATAGGAGAAAACGTATGTCTAGACAAAAACGATCGATCAAGGAAAATAATGATAAATTAAAAGTTCAATTAGAACTCCTCCGTAGTTATACGGAACACTTTGACTCAGGTATGATTCATATGGCTTTGCCAATGGCTACACAGGTTCGTGTATTAATACATCAAACAGATAAGTCCAATTTATTGACTTCTGAGCACTTTTTCATCCGGATGTTGTCGGCGCCGATCATTATGCGATCGGGGGTGGGCATATGAATTCATTGATTAGTTTAGAAAAAGTTAATTATCAAATCGCTGATCAACATATTTTACATGATGTTGATTGGCAGATTCCAGCTGGGGCTCATATTACATTGACGGGACCATCCGGTGGTGGGAAAAGTACGTTATTACGGATCATTGCGGCCATGATTTCTAAAACAAGTGGGACCTTGAATTTTGATGGGCAGCCGATTGAAAGTTATGACCCAATCATGTATCGGCGGCAAGTCTCATATTGTTTCCAACAACCGACGTTATTTGGTGAGACGGTGGCAGATAACTTAGCTTTCCCGTACCAAATTCGTAAGCAAGTCACGGATACGCAACGAGTGGTAACGGCGTTAAATAATGTTGGGCTGTCCGAACGAACCCTGCATCAGCCGATTATCGAGCTTTCCGGTGGTGAACGGCAGCGGGTCGCGCTGATTCGCAACATCTTATTCTTACCAAAAGTGTTGTTATTAGATGAGGTGACAGCTGGTTTGGATGAAAATAATAAGCAAATCGTGCACGCCTGGTTACGACAGTTAAATGAGCAGGATCACGTGACAACGATCATGATTACTCATGACGCGACAGAGATTGCTGCGGCAGATCAATTAGCGAAAGTGGTTGCTGGCAGATTGGAGGTACACGCATGAATTTAGCAGTTAATAATACGTCGCTATTTTTGGCGGCAATGTTAGTGCTCATCGCGTTAGGAATTAGTTTGTGGCAGAAACTTGGCTTGGATAGGGACATCGTCATTGGTGTCGTGCGGGCTGTTGTACAACTATTTATCGTGGGTTACTTGCTAAAGTATATTTTCCGAGTCAACAATTTGTGGCTAACGCTGGCGATGATGGGCTTCATTATCTTCAATGCGGCTTGGAATGCGAAAAAACGGGGGCCGGGGATTGACCATGCATTAGCCATTTCGTTATTAGCCATTTTTGTTAGTACGGGGGTAACACTCAGCGTCCTCGTGCTATCTGGTGCAATTAAGTTTGTGCCATCGCAAATGATTCCCATTTCTGGTATGATTGCGTCGAATTCAATGGTCGCAATTGGGCTGGCTTATCGCAGCCTCAATAGTCAGTTTCATGACCAGCGGCAAGGTGTGCTTGAACGGTTGGCGTTAGGGGCTGGTCTACTTGATGCTTCGATTGCCATCGTGCGTGAGGCGATTCGTACGGGGATGTCACCAACCATTGATTCGGCAAAGACCGTGGGTCTAGTCAGTCTGCCAGGTATGATGTCCGGTTTGATCTTTGCAGGGGTCGATCCAGTACGGGCCATTAGGTATCAAATTATGGTCACGTTCATGCTCTTATCAGCGACTAGTTTGGGGTCAATCATTGCGTGCTATTTAGCTTACCGTAATTTCTATAATGAACAAAAACAGTTGAAGTAATGACTCCTGATTGCAGTCGCGCGGGGAGTCCTTTATGATGGAAGCTGAAATAAAACTTAATGCGGGGGTATTGATGTGAATGACGCAGCGGTTTGGGTTCCAGTTCCAGCAATGTTTTACTGGGGCTGGTTAGTACCACTCATATTTGGAACCATTTTTGGTTGGCGTTATCATCGCGATAAGGTTCGCCTAGGTAACGGTATTTGGTTTTCGCTATTTTTCTATTAGTTTTTAACCATGCTGGCGATTACAATTTTAGGTAGCAATATCCACTGGTTGATCATTATCAGTGGGACGTTGTTTGTGTTGCTGATCCTGTTGATTGGGCTGATTTTTACCTTACAAGCTTTCTTGCTCTTATGGGATGCGTGGATCATGTGGCGTCGTGAGAGTCATACGTTGGCGAATATGCTGACCTTGTACTTGGGACTGGCCATTCTGATTTTGCCAAAAACTTCACTTCATTCTTGAAACTTTCTTTGCAACGGACAACAATTTGAACATTTTTATCCTCAAAAAGTTCTGTCTAAGTAGCCATAGTGTCTCACATTACCTTTAATTGTCCAGCGAGCAGCTGTATCCCTCTGTGCTCTTTTGTTCTTCGTCCAATTCACTGGTACCCTATT
>NZ_JXJX01000002.1 GCF_002441715.1 Pseudolactococcus plantarum | reverse complement strand
GATGAGATTGTGAATCAGGAAAAAAGACGTTTGCAGCGTGCACTAGATGATAATGAGCGGACGTATCGGCAGAAAATGAGAGATATAGGAGGATAAGTAATGGATGTTGTCGAATATGCATATAGAGAACTAGAAAAAAGTATACAAAAAGCAACGATAAAGTCAAAAGGGTTTTCGGCTGTTGACAGGAAATTGAACAATACTACTGAGGTTAAAGACAAGTGTGCAGAACGCCTTGCCTCCATAATGTCAAGGTTAAGGGGGTCTACTAGAGCCTTGAAAGGTACGGTTAAGGGGAGATTTGGTCAGAAGTTAACGTATGTGCTTAAAAAAGAAAGCGCTTTATTATCTGACTTTTAAAGTCAGTATCATCAATGAGGGTGGCCGACATAAGCAATTAACTCAAAAAATGACGAATAATAAAACACCGCCTTTTGATAAAGTGGTGTTTTTAAAGTTTGACTGCCTATGACTGCTTGAGTTCATGTTTGATTTTATCTGCTAATTGATGAATCACGTCAATTCGTGGCTGTGCTTCAAATTGGTAGGCCTTGATATCTTTTTTGATATCTTCAGTAATCAGCTCAGCATATGATGCTTCGACTTGAACACGATCAAGTTTTGTTTTTAATTCTTTACCATCGCGCATCAGTGCTTTGCCAAATAGTTGTAAGTCTTTTAAATCGTCTATAAGTCCCATATAGCTCTCCTTGTCATGCTAAGATAGAAAAGATAGTTATCAAGCTGTTAAACTATCTTGAATTGCTTTTAAGTCGAGGTCGTGTTCAGTAAAGCTGGCTTTAAATCCATCTTCAGATGAAAAACGTGGAATTAAATGGACATGTGCGTGGAAAACTGTTTGCCCTGCAATCTCTTCATTGTTTTGTAAGATATTTAATCCGCTAGCGCCAAGCTTAGTTGTGAGTTGCGTTGCAATAGTAGGAATTTTAGCAAATAAATTTGCGGCTTGTGATTCTGTCATGGCTAATACATTTCTGACATGTGTTTTCGGAATGACTAGTGTATGGCCTTTTGTTGTTTGTGTGATATCTAAAAAGGCTAAGATATCATCGTCTTCATAAATTTTATAGGCAGGAATTTCACCTGCAACAATTTTACAAAAAATGCAATCTGTCATGATTATACCGTTTCCTTTATCAATTTTACTATACTCATAGTATAACAAATTATTATTCGAAATCCTTTAAAGTGCTCACTTTTAGATAAAAATAGAGTTGCAAAATTGATAACTTACCCAAAACAAACCAGTAATGCACATCACATATTGTGCGTTCTCAATCTTATTGCTTGTGGAAAATTTATTTTTTTAGTTTAATAGGTGAGACCTTGAAATAATTTATAAAAATAATGGTCATGTTCTATCAGTTTATCATTTGATAAAACATACAGATAAGGCAACTAGTCGGTCACTGAAAAAATGTAGGTGCTAAAAGATAGATAGAAATTAGTATAAGCATGAACCTCGATTGTCACACGAGGTGTTGCAAAACGATAGATAGGAGTAGAGAAAATGCAAACAATTCTAGGCAGTAATGGCCAAATAGGGCACGAGTTAGCAAAGGAATTATACAAAAATTATACAAGAGATATTCGGTTAGTCAGTCGGAATCCGAAAAAAATAAATCCCACGGATCAGGTAGTTGCAGCAGATTTAATGAACTTGAATCAAACTGAAAAGGCTGTAGAAAATAGTGAAATTGTATATTTTACTGCCGGTTTACCGATGGATTCTGAGCTTTGGGAATCTGATTTTTTGATTATGGTAGATCACATTATTAAAGCATGTCAAAAATCAAAGAGTAAGCTTGTTTTTTTTGATAATACGTATATGTATCCTAAAGATGATACACCACAGTATGAAGAGACTGATTTTCTACCTGTAGGTAGAAAATCAACTATACGTGCTAAAATGGCCCAATTAATTTTAGATGAGATCAAAAATGGTACTTTGGAAGCTGTTATCTGTCGTGCTCCAGAATTTTACGGTCCCAAACGAACACAAAGTATTACGAATAAGCTCGTTTTGGATAAAATAAAAAATCATCTGACTGCTAATATTCCGCTCAATAAAGAAACGCTTCGGACATTAATTTGGACGCCAGATGCTAGTCGTGCCATGGCACTCATTGGCAATACACCAAGTGCATATGGACAGACTTGGCATTTGCCATGTGATGAACCACAGACCTATTCGGACATATTAGCGATTAGTGAGGGAGTCGTAAATGGTACTTTGAAAGCTAAAGTCACGCCGCTATGGCAATTTAAACTCCTTAAGCCATTTAATAAATATGTACGTGAATTAGATGAGTTATTACCAAGATATGGGAAAGATAATATTTTTGTATCTGATAAATTTAAACATGCATTTCCTGATTTTAAAGTTACCACGCTTGAAAAGGGTATCTCTATAGTGCTTGCCGAAGAGAAATAGCTTGACGCAAAATAAGGTATCTTGTGATGGTTTTGGATTGAGGTCAGAGTAGACAAATAAAGTATATCAATATTAGATTGATGTACTTTTTTTATATTCAAGATGATGAAATGGTGTATATTTTATTGATTATGATAAAATAATAGTATCACAGTAATACAGGAAAAGAGACGAGATGACATTACAAATAAAAAATTTGACTGGTGGTTACTTTGGTAATACGGTCTTAAAAGATGTGGAGTTTACTGTTAATGAAGGGGAACTTGTCGGCTTAATCGGGCTAAACGGCGCTGGTAAATCAACGACGATTCAAGAAATTATCGGCTTATTATCACCTTATAAAGGTCAGGTGCTACTTGATGAGGTAACCATTAGCCAAGATCCAGAAAACTATCGAAAAAAAATTGGATTTATTCCAGAACAACCCTCATTATATGAGGCATTGACTTTACGTGAACACATCGAGGTAACAGCTTTAGCTTATGATGTTGCAATTGATGTTGCGATGCATCGTGCAGAAAAATTATTAAAAACGTTTCGATTGTCTGATAAACTAGATTGGTTTCCAGCTAATTTCTCTAAAGGGATGAAGCAAAAAGTGATGATTATCTGTGCTTTTTTAACAGAACCATCGCTATATATTATAGATGAACCGTTTTTAGGTCTTGATCCGTTAGCGATTAACGATTTGATTGACCTGATGCTTGAGATGAAAAAAAGTGGTGCATCGATTTTGATGTCCACACATATCTTATCAACAGCAGAAAAATTCTGTGATAAATTTATTGTCTTACATGAAGGTCGGGTCATCGCTGATGGTAATTTGGCTACCTTACGAGCACAATTTGGCTTGCCAGATGCTAGTCTTGACGATATCTATATTGCCTTGACTGATGAAAGTAGGCAAGCAAATGGCTAAAAGTATCACAGAGGTATTTGCCAAGCGTCGCACCAAGTGGCATGTGCAGAATCTTAAATATCTAAGATATGTGTTCAATGATCATTTTGTCTTAGTTTTGATGTTCTTACTTGGTTTTCTAGCTTATCAATATGCCGCTTTTCTCAAAAACATGCCCCAAAATTGGTTACCTGGCTATCTCATCGCTGTGGTCGTGTCTATTTTGATCTTGTTTATCGGTCAACTGGCGACATTTGTTGAGCCAGCAGATCAACAATTCCTTTTAGCAAAGGAGCAAGCAGTACAAGCCTATTTGAAATCGAGCATTAAAAGATCGATGATTTTGCCTACGATTGCGATTGTGATCGCTGTGTTATTAGTATCGCCACTTGTTCGGCTACCTTTTTATTTGGTATTGCTTTGGGTGATCGGCTTGATTGTAATCAAATATGGCTTATTAGCCAGAAAAGCTAGGTCATTTATCGTACATGACTTGATCCAATGGGGCCACTTAATTAATGATGAAAAGCATCGTCAATATGCTGTGCTAAAAATTTTTAGTCAGTTTACAGAAGTAAAAGGGTTACAACAAACAGCTAAGAGACGCAAGTATTTAGATATTTTCCTTGGCAACTCAAAACAAGCGTATACTTACCTATTTATCAGAACGTTTTTGAGAAGTGGGGATTATTTTATGTTGATGTTGCGCTTGGTAGGCCTGACGTTTCTATCATTATGTTTATTAGATCATGATTTGTTTGCCTTACTTTTATCATTGTTGTTTACCTATTTACTGGTCTTTCAATTATTACCGATTAGCCAGTCTCAAGATGATCAGATCATGGCAAAGCTTTATCCGATTAGCCTAACTGAAAAGCAATTAGCGGCAAAAAAAGTCATTAGGTATTTAGTCTTTATTGTTAGTGGTCTTGAATTAGTTGTGAGTTTGGTGACTTTTCAAGATAAAAGATTAGCTTTAGTCTTTATTGTTAGTGGTCTTTTTCTAGGAATGGTGTATCCTAGTTTAAAACTAAAATCAAAGTAGCAGATGTAGTGATGAACCTAGACTTTATCCAGCGTTCAGATGTGTTTCAGCAGCAATTTTGATAAGTATAGTGCGTTAATTATCTGTATCAATTATCTGTTTCTTGTTGATATTTATGAGGCTTTTATTTAAAAGATTATTAGAAAATATGTTATGATAGAAAAAGCAGTGATTAAGTGTTGTTTGTTTACTTGACTCTACGATAGTGTATTAAGTTGCACAAAAACACATTAGTTACTGACCAAATTTCTCATTCATTGCGGGATACCGCGTACTTGTAAAGGAGTCACTATGATGAAACATCTAGATTACAGGCACCAAGATAAATGGGCGCTTGCTAATAATACTTTAATTCCTCAATCTCCAATTGATATTCAAAAAGAACAACTTATATCTGAGGTTGATACTTCTCTAATGATTTCTCTACCACATGAACAAGAAGTAATCGTCAAAGATGCACCTTTTGGGATTCAAATTTATGCTGAAGGTGATCTTCAATGGCGTGGTCATGAATATATGCTGAATCGTTTTCATTTTCATGATGGTGCAGAACATTTGATTAATGGGCAACGTCATGCAGCTGAAATTCATTTCGCATTTGAGAGTGTTGATATTAATCAACTTGTACTTGCAGTATTTGTAGATGTGGATGAAGCTTGCACTGATAATAGCATTGAAACACTTTTAAATAATCCTAAAAAACTCGTTGAGTTTGATATTAATAAGTTATTACCTGAAAATCACACGTTTTGGACTTATAAAGGGTCGATGACGACACCGCCACTTAACCAAACAGTTACTTGGATGATTTTGGAAGAACCTATCAAAATTTCACCAGCTGAAAAAGAGCTATTGCAAGATAAATTACGTAGTAATTATCGAAATATACAAGACTTAGAAGATCGCGATATCTATCGTATTGAAGACTAAGATGATTTAAGAAGGAGCAGGAAAACAAAAAATGAAAATTATTATGGCAAGTGACCATGCTGGTGTCGCATTAAAATTAGAAATAAAAGCATTATTACTAGAGATGGGGCATGAGGTTGAAGATATGGGACCTTATGATACGACGGCAGTTGATTTATCAGATTTTGTTTATCCAGCAGCGATTAAAGTAAGCCAAGAAAATGTTCGTGGTATTTTTGTAGATGGTGTTGGCTATGGATCAGCTTTGATTGCTAACCGTATTTATGGTATTGATGCAGTTGTTTGTCAGGATCCGTTTTGTGCTAAATTAGCACGTCAACATACAGATAGTAACGTGCTTTGCTTGGGTGGTAAAATTATTGGGTCAGCTATCGCTTTAGATATCGTCAATACTTGGATGACAACAGATTTTCTTGCAGAAGAAAAGTACATCAGACGTGTTGAAAAAGTTAAAGCTATTTCTGAAAAACATCTAGTAAAACTAAGCTAATAAAGTAATGATATAAAAAAATCTCAGTTTGTCTTAACAAGCTGAGATTTTTTATGTCGTACTTATGCGATAATTTTTGTCCCATGCACGTACTGACTACCAGTTAACTTTGAAATTTCCTGTGCAGTTTCTGCTACAACACCGCCTCCAGCAAGAATCTGAATACGACCAGAAGCATAGTTGACTAAGTCAGCGATATGAGTCGTATTGATAGGTTTATCTAAGGTGTCACCGTGCATGAGTATTTTATCAAATCCAAGTTCAACCAGTGTATCAAGCGATGAGTGTTGTAAATGGTGGGGAATAGCGTCAAAGGCCATATGAAACGTAACAGGCAAACCTTGGCTTGCCACCATTAATGTTTCTAACACGTCTATATCTAAGTTATTATCTGGTGTTAAGGCACCAAAAACGAGTTCATTTGTACCAGCTTCAACAGCTTTTAAAATGTCTGTTTCCATGATACGAACATCGATAGAGTGATAAACAAAATCACCACCACGTGGGCGAATCATCGTAGCAAAAGTTGTCTTTCGATCACGTAGATAGTCTGCTGTTTCTTTGATGACACCATAGCTGGGTGTTGTACCACCTTGTGCAAGATTATCGCATAACTCAATACGTTCGACACCTGCTGCAACGACTCTAGGAATATCTGTAAAATTTTCAGCACAAAATTCTCTGATTAACATATTTTCTCCAGTTTGTTTTGATAAAGTTCGCTTATCATTATACCACACCATATCCTATCCTATGCTATAATAAAACATAGTCTCATTGATTGAATAAAGCATTTTGACATCTATCTTGATGTTTAATTGTTAAAAAATAGTATAGGATTAAAAAAGAAATGCTAAAAAAAATTGATAAAGCTGCAACTTATTTAGCTCAAAATCTTAAAGCACTGCGTTGCCCAATTTGCCATAATGGGTTTAACATAGATAAGTATGCCTTGGTTTGCACGAGTGGTCATACTTATAACCTCAATAAAAAAGGTAGCATTAATTTTTTGACAACTAAAGCAGATACGACACACTATACGCGGAAGATGTTTGAACCGCGTCGTAAACTGATTCAAGCTGGTATGTACGCACCAGTATTAGCAGAGATTGAAAAATTTGTCAGTGATGGCAATCTACTAGATGTGGGAACTGGCGAAGGGAGTTTTTTAAATCAACTTGACGTTAAAGGTGGTAAGTTCGGCTTTGATATTGCCAAAGATGGCATCCAGATGGCAAGTGAATACAGCGAATTAGCAGCCTTTTTCAGTTTAGCAGATTTGACAAATCTACCTTTTGCAGATCAATCGATGACGACAGTTTTAAATATTTTTACGCCATCAAATTATAAAGAGTTCAAACGTGTCCTTGCCTCTTCAGGCCAAGTGATCAAAGTAATCCCAGATCGATTTTATCTACAAGAATTACGTCAGGCATTTGGGATGAAAGTTGCGTATGATAATCAAGAAGTTGTCGATAAATTTATCGATAATTTTCCAAATTATAGTCAAACAACAGTGCACTATGAATTTGAACTGCCGCATCACTTACAACAAGATTTTTTATCAATGAGCCCGTTAGAATGGCAAGTCTCTGAACAAGAAAAAAGAGAAGTTGCTAAGCATCCACCACAGGTAGCAACAGTCCATGTGCAAATTTTACAAGGAAAAAAGTCTTGACACGATATTTTGTGTCAAGGCTTTTATTTACCTTTTTTTTGCAAACGATTACAATTAGGGTGTGGCGTAAGGATATCTAAATCATGCACGCTGTATTTATTTATTACAATAATGAGATATCTATTATTTCCTGAAAACAAGTTGCAAGGAGACTGTTATGAACGAAGAAAAAGCACAATTCAGCTTAAAAGTAGCGGTACAACGTATCGGTTCTGCTTTATCTAGCATGGTGATGCCAAACATCCCCATCTTAATTGCATGGGGGGTCATCACAACATTATTTATTGGTGATGGGTGGTTACCTAATGCCCAATTTGCCTTATTAGTAGGTCCTATGTTGGCTTATTTAATACCAATCATGATTGGCTATACTGGTGGTAAAAATGTGTATGACCATCGTGGTGGTGTTGTCGGTGCGATTGCGACTATGGGTGCAATCGTTGCAACGCAAGGCTCAATTTCATTTTTAAATACAGTGTCAGGATTGAATCCATCAAGTACTGATTTTGTAGGTCATTTTAAAGATGCTGTTGCAAGCAGAGGGACAGACGTACCGATGATTTTAGCAGCTATGATCTTAGGACCATTAGGGGCTTGGGTTATCAAGAAATTTGACCAATGGGCACAACCTAAAGTTAAAGCTGGACTTGAAATGTTAGTCAACAACTTCTCAGCAGGGTTAATTGGGTTTGCCATGGCACTTATTGCCAATAAAGTTGTTGGGCCAGTCATTGAAGGATTGACAAAAATCATGGCTCATGGGGTGGATTTTCTGATTTCAAATCACTTGATTCCACTCGCAAACTTATTTATTGAACCAGCAAAAATTTTGTTCCTCAATAATGCGATAAACCATGGTATCTTAACACCGCTTGGTACTGAACAAGTGCTAAAAACTGGTAAATCTCTACTCTTCTTACTTGAAGCTAACCCTGGACCTGGTTTAGGTGTCTTGATTGCGTTTTGGATGTTTGGTAAAGGATCAGCAAAAGCGACAGCACCTGGTGCGATTATTATCCACTTTATCGGTGGTATTCACGAAATTTACTTCCCTTATGTGATGATGAAACCAGCGCTATTTGGTGCCGTTATGGCCGGTGGTGTAACAGGTACATTTGTGAATAATATGTTAGGTAGTGGGCTTAAAGCCCCAGCATCACCAGGATCAATTATTGCCATTTTATCTATGACGCCAAAAGGAATTGGTAACTTTTTAGCAGTGCTAGCCGGCGTTATTTCAGCAGCAGCTGTCTCATTCTTTGTCTCTGCTTTAATTCTTAAAAATGATAAGTCAATGGTAGATGATTCAGCACTTGAATCAGCACAAGCTGAATTAGCATCAAATAAAGCAGTTGCTAAAGGTCAAGCACCAGTTGCAACTGATACTGAGATTGTAGCAGCTAACATCAAACATATCATCTTTGCTTGTGACGCAGGTATGGGATCTTCAGCTATGGGTGCCTCTATCCTTCGTGATAAAGTTAAAAAAGCAGGACTAAATATTGATGTTACAAACCGTGCGATTGCTAACTTAACTGATGCAGCTGATACTTTGGTTGTCACACAAGAAGAATTAGCACCACGTGCAGCAAAAATGGCACCAAGTGCGACTCGTGTATCCGTTTCAAATTTCTTGAACTCACCTAAATATGAAGCGATTATAGATAGTTTAACAGGTGGTCATACACCAGTTAACCCTGTCCCAACCAGCCAAGAAGAGACAACAAGTGATATTGATTTGAATCTGATCGATGAGGTTGTATTTGCACATGATGCGACAGCTATTGGTAGTGCGACTATGGGACAAGAAACACTAAAAGCAATCTTTGCTCATAATGGAGTTAAAATCCCTGTTTCAGATGTAGAATTTCTAGCATTAGCAGCCTATAATGCCCCTAATATCGTTGTTGTGGTCACTCAAAATAATTTAGAAACTGCTAAACGCTATGCGCCAAATGCACAATACTTAAGTGTTGATAGTTTGATTACCACTCATGAGTATGATAAAATGGTGGCGAGAATGAGGAAATAATGATTAGTGATCGTTTTCTAAAAAGAGGTAAATTGTTGATTTAGAAAATTCTGTGAACCGAAAAAGGAAGTTTGAAACTATTCCTTCATAGATCATTTTGCTAGTACGCTTAAACATGGCGTATTTCACTAAAGTAATCAGATAAAAAACTCGCAATTGCGAGTTTTTGTTGGGTATCGCCAATCATTATTTATGACAAGAAACAAGATGCTTTTTCACTTATGCGTGTAGTCAATGATGCTGAACGATTCAAGGAGTTAGTATGCTAGTAACAAAGCGTGAACAAGAGATTATTGATGAAATTGTCAAGAAAGGAAAGGTCAGTATTACTGAGCTTCTTGACGTTGTAGGCGTCAGTCGACGGACGCTTTATAGAGATTTACAAAATTTGCAACAATTTTTACCCAAATATCAAGTCAACTTGGTTAAACTTGATAATTTTTATCAGTTAGAGGGAGATTTGACACAGTTAACTGATCGACAAGTTGTGGAAGAGTTTACGCAGACGGAACGCCATTTTATGGAATTGATATTGCTAATTTTTGAAAAAGGTAAATTAACGCATTTTATTGACCAATTTTCGATTAGCCAACCCACTGCTACGAATGATCTTAAAGTGATAGAAAATAATCTGGCATATACAGGTGCTGGTCTTGTTCGTGAGGGAGGATTAGCTGTTATTGCTAGTGAGTACAGTAAGCGTACTCTCTTAGTGTCAAGTCTTAGCAGTAATCTATCAACAGCTGATATTTTTAAGTTCGATACCCTTGTTTATGAGCGCACTAAGGTCGCTCAATTATTTGACAAAGCTAATTTTGAGCAGGTGACACATGCATTTGAATGTGCAAAATTAGTTGATATCTCTGATAGAACACAAGGGATTTTGCGACTGTTCTTCGTTGTAACACTTGAGCGAATCGCACAATCGCGTTTTATCGAAAATCACTACCATTTTCATCCGTCTAAACAAGCACTTGATTTAGTGACTTTGGTTGTTCAAAACCTTGAACATACTCGGATTAATTTACAAGAGATTATCTATTTGGCAAATATGGCAGATGTACTCCATTTTAACAAGGGTGGGAACTTTTTATTTAATGAAAAGTATGATACAAGCTTTTCCTATAAAGTTCGCCAACTCATCGAAGATGTCGGCAGCAAAAAGGGGTTGAATTTTAGTCGAGACGAGAAGATTTTTATCTTACTTAACACCCATCTGCGCAGTAGTTTTACTTTACCCCAACTTTTTTCAGATGAAAAAAATGAGTTCATCACACGAATTCAGACTGAGCATTTAGCACTGTTTAATATTGTCAAAGATGTCTTAGTTGCTATTTTTGAGAAGCAATTTTCGAATCAAGAGATTGCTTTGGTAACCCTGCATTTTGTAGCTACTTTAGAGAGTTCCAACCGTGTTTTTCCGATGAATGCATTGCTAGTCACTAGTCGGGGGCGAGTATCGATGGAATTTTTAGCCCGTAATCTTCAGACGCAGTTTCCTTTCATTACCTCGATTAAGATGGTACAGGTCAGCCAAGTTACTGCAGAGATATATGATGAGTTTGATATTATTTTTACGACTGAACAACTTGAAAACGCTGATCAGATTGGGATTAAGCTCATCAAAATTGCTGCTAATTTGGTCTTATCTAACACGTCAGAAATCACTCATCAGATTCGGATGATTCGTAATCAAAGCAAGCCAAGACAAAATTCAGATGTGAGTGTCGATCAATCACTAGATTTCCAAGATTTTTTTGTTAAGAGTCAGGTGATTCTGCAAAACTTTAGTTTGTCCAAACTAGATAATACAGCTGATTTTGATGAAACTATCTATGAGTTGATGCTGCATGATAAGTTAGTTGATTGGGAGTTGTTGGCGAGATTTAAACGGACGTCTTTTGGTATTCCTAAAACGAATCTGGCTTTAATACATGGCGTATCTGATAGTGTGAAACGACCTGAGTTTAAAATATTTGATTTAGCTCAGCCAATTGATGTAAAAGGGATGGATAAAAAAGAGATGCAAGCAAGTCGCATTTTATTTTTGACTGCACCACAAACCTTAGATGAAGTCTATAATTATATTCTTGGTAAGATTTCTAGTTCCATCATAGAAAATACACTTTACACGGTCATCTATAGTTCAGGTAATTTTCAAATCATTTTTGAGTTGCTCAATAAAATTATTAATGATAGCTTTGCCAAGTATGGCAAATAAGGACTTAAGCCTTGTCACATTTTTTTGTGACAAGGCTTTTATTTACAGTATTTTAGGAAGCGATTACAATTAGGGTATAGAGACGTAAGATAATTATTAGAGGTGAAAACATGGACATTCAAAAAAATTTAATTCAACTTGGTAAATCGTTTGAGACGAAAGAAGCTGCGATTACCTTTTGTGGTCAACAACTATTAGATGGTGGATATGTGACAGCTGATTATATCCCTGCAATGCTTCAACGTAATGAAGAATTATCTGTATATATGGGGAATTTTATTGCGATTCCTCATGGTACAGATGCTGCAAAAAAAGAAGTTCTCAAAACGGGTATCACGATTGTTCAAGTCCCACGTGGGGTAGATTTTGGCGATGAGGCGGATCCCAAAGTCGCTACTGTGTTGTTTGGTATTGCTGGTGTTGGCAATGAGCATTTGGAATTGATACAGAAAATCTCTATTTTTTGTGCAGATGTGGATAATGTTGTGAAACTTGCTGATGCACAAACAGAACAAGAGGTTGTAGACTTACTTAACTCAGTTGAGGTATAAGGTGTTAAAAAGTGTTAAATGACGACGAAAAGCCATCAGTTAATACACTGTAGTTAGCACGATTAACATTAACTTTAAAATCGAAAAGAGGATGTAGACATGAAAAAAGCAGTACACTTTGGTGCAGGTAATATTGGTAGAGGGTTTATCGGAGAAATTCTTCATCAAAATGACTTTGACGTGACATTTGTTGATGTAAACGAAACAGTTATCGATGCCTTGAATGCACGAGGGGGCTATGAGATTGAATTAGCAGAAGATGCTGCAACTCGTATAGCGATAACGCATGTATCGGGCATTAATAATGCCAAAAATCCTGAGGGAGTTGTTCAGGCTATCAAAAACGCAAATATCGTCACGACAGCTATTGGACCAAACATACTGCCATATATCGCCGAACTAATTGCCAAGGGTATCCAAGCACGCAAAACAGCCAATAGTACAGCACCGATTGATTTTATTGCTTGTGAGAATATGATTGGTGGATCTGATTTCCTCAAGACTAAAGTGCTCACTTATTTGAGTGATGAGGACTTAGCTTATGTTGATAGCTACGTTGGCTTCCCAAATGCTGCAGTCGATCGGATCGTGCCAGGTCAAACCCATACGGATCCACTTTTTGTGGTCGTTGAACCGTTTAGTGAATGGGTGATTGATGAGAGCCAACTCAAAAATACGTTAATTCATCTAAACGGCGTCCATTATGCGGATGATTTAGAACCATTTATCGAACGCAAATTATTCTCAGTCAACACTGGTCATGCGACAGTTGCTTATACTGGTTACTACTACGGTTATCAAACAATTGATACAGCTTTGCAAGATGCGCGCGTGATGGCAGCCTTAGTTGATACGCAACAAGAAACACGTGCGTTATTACTTGCAAAATGGGCATTGTTTGATGAAGCAGAATTGATTGCTTATCATGAAAAAATTCGTGGTCGTTTTGTAAATCCTCACTTATCTGATGACATTAGTCGGGTAGCACGTACACCAATCCGTAAATTGGGGTACAATGAACGCTTTATAAGACCAATCCGTGAGCTAAATGATCGTAACTTATCCTTTAAGACACATCTAGCAACAGCAGCTAAAATATTTAAATACCAAGATGCAGCAGATGAACAAGCTGTTGACCTACAAAAAAGAATCGCAAGTGAACCGCTTCAAACAGTGATTAAATCTGTAACAGAGCTAAAAGACGATAAATTAATCAAAGCATTACAAGACAGTATTGAAGCACTATAAGTAATCAGTGATAAAATAAGACAGTCTAAAAACCCCAGTTATGAGTTTGCATAACTGGGGTTTTTAGACTGTGTAACGCTAGTGATAAGAAAGGTATTAATGATATAAGCATATACTGATTAACAAACCTAAAGCATAAGTTGTGTTTAAAACAATTAGATTTTTAATGGCATAACCAAAACTCTTAGGGTGGGGTAATGTTTGCTTAAACTGTTGTATATGTTTCCAGATGATAGGAAACGAGATAAATATTAATAACACAGGCCAGTGATAGATGCCAGCGATCAGTCCCATCACAACGCTTAGATACCCCACGAGGGCTAGAGAAGTAAAGAATTTGATGCCGCTAGGACGGCCTATATAATAAACAAGTGTGTAGCGGTGATTTTTGATATCGATATCTAAGTCACGTAGATTATTAGCAAGCATGACATTCGCGATGGAAGTGACAAGAGGTAAAGCAGCTAAGATAATGGCAAGTATTGCAGTGATTTGTCCACTGAGTTGCACCTGATCGCTTGCAAAATTAATCTGTAAATAAAAAGGTGGTTGGTGTTTGACATTAATGCAAATCACTAACAAAAAAATACCAAGTCCCATGGTGAAGCCGCTAAATATTTCCCCTAATGGCATTCTTGATAAAGGAATCGGACCATAGGTGTAAAAGATACCAATCAGGCAACAGATACCACCGATAATCAGGAATGCCCAGCCATTAGTGATGGCGAGAAATAAACCAAGGATCATAGAGACGAGAATCATGGCATAAATCAAGCTGCTAACTAAAGGTAAAGCAAGCGATAGCTGACCGATAATATTTTCTTCATATTTATACTGTTGTGACTTAGCTGTTCTAAAGTCTATATAATTATTAATAGCCGTCGTCGCCATATCAAATAGTAACATGGCACAAAAAAAGATTAAAGTCTCTAACCAGTGGATTTGTTTAAAATAGCTGATAGAAAATAATACGCCGATGAGAAAGGGAAAAAAACTAGCAAGTTTAGTTTTGATTTCAACTAAATGTAAAAAAGCACTGAATGACATATCATCTCCTAATAAAAAATAAGCTTTGCGCGTGACTCATACTAGCAAAAATACTAAAGTTTTAAGTTATAAAATCGGCTCATATAGCCCAGCAAAAGTCTGCTCAACATATTTTATCATGTTTGGTACAAAAATAGGATCATAGCTGATATACTATAGGATGAGCTAGCTTATATAGCGATTAAAAAGTAAGTTTAATCATACAGTTGCATGAAATAAATATTTCAAATAGGATTGATACTTTTTTGTGAATATTTTACCATTTTATGATAAAATAGTAGTGCATGGTAGATAGGACTAATCACTATCTCCAAATAAAAAAATATAGAGGTGGACTCATGTCACGTAAACCAATTATCGCTGGTAACTGGAAAATGAATAAAACTTTAGCAGAAGCAAAAGCTTTTGCTGAAGCAGTAAAAGGGAAAGCACCATCTGCTGAACTTGTAGATACTGTTATTGGTAGCCCTGCACTATTTCTTGCACCACTTGCAGATATCTTAAAAGATGATGTGATTGAATTAGCAGCACAAAACTCATACTTTGAAAATGCTGGTGCATTCACTGGTGAAAATTCACCAGCTGCAATCGCTGATCTTGGTGTTAAATATATCATTATTGGTCATTCTGAACGTCGTGAGTACTTCCATGAAACAGATGAAGATATCAATACAAAAGCAAAAGCTATCATCGCTAACGGTGTAACACCAATCATCTGTTGTGGTGAAACACTTGAAACTTATGAAGCTGGTAAAACTGGTGAATGGGTTGAAGCACAAATTACTGCAGCTTTGAAAGATCTTACACCTGAACAAGTTTCAAACCTTGTTATTGCTTACGAACCAATCTGGGCGATTGGTACTGGTAAATCAGCTGATGCTAACACAGCTGACGAAACATGTGGTGTTGTCCGCTCAACTGTAGAAAAACTTTACGGTAAAGCAGTTTCTGACGCTGTTCGTATCCAATACGGTGGTTCTGTTAAACCTGAAAACGTTGCTGAATACATGAGCAAAGAAAACGTTGATGGCGCACTTGTTGGTGGTGCATCACTTGAAGCAGATAGCTTCTTAGCACTTTTAGACTTTGTTAAATAATTAAGTGAAAAAACCTGAAAAGGTTTTTTTATTATCCCTAGAAATTATTGATGAGTGAGTTAAGGATAATCAAGTGAGATGATGATAGACTAGCGATTAATTTAGAAAAAAAAGATAAGCCGAATGGCTTATCTTTTTTTTCTATTTAGTATTTTTCTGATTGTTTTTTTTAAGCCTATTAACATGATGAAAGATGATACAATCGAGAATACAACTGATAGGAAACTTGGCAAAAAGGTGATAAATATAGTGCACCCTATAACGGTGAAGATTGAAAAGATGGCAATATTTGAAAAAAAGACAATTTCGTTAATTCTTTCAGCTGTTCTTCTATCTTGAATAGTCTTTTCTTCACGCGCATATTCGCGCGTAGGTAATGGCCATAAATTTAAATCATCATCGTCATATCTAGGGGCTTCCATAGTCTCTCCTCTTTGTTACTAATAAATCATAGCATATTTTTAATAAGATAAATGTTACAATAAGATTAAAATATGACGAAAATGTTACAAATGATAAACTGGTGTTAAAATAAAGTCTTTTTAATACTTTGGGTTGGAGAGATTAAAGTAAATTTCGTTTTATTTGGTATAATATAAAGTATGACGAAAAAAATAATGATTACAACTACAGTTGAGAGTATTGACCAAGCTAAAGCCTTACTTGATGTGGGTGTGGATACCCTGTACATCGGTGAAAAAACATATGGGCTAAGGTTACCGCATGATTTTACCTATGATGAATTACGTGAAATAACTGCCTTAGCCCATGAAGCTGGTGCGACAGTAACAGTCGCTGTTAATGCGATTATGCATCCTGAAAAAATGGCTAATATTAAATCCTACTTAGATTTTTTAGCGGAGATTCAAGTGGATCAACTTGCTGTAGGTGATACGGGCGTTATTTTTGTACTGGATAGAGATGGCTATAAATTGCCCTTTATTTATGACGCATCAACGATGGTCACAAGTAGCAGACAAGTCAATTTTTGGGCAGAACAAGGGGCTATAGGTGCTGTATTATCGCGCGAATTACCCAAAGCAGAACTAGCTAAACTCTCTACTAATTTAACGATATTTGGAGAGATTTTAGTTTATGGTGCAACCATTATCCATCAATCAAAACGTCCATTGTTAGAGAATTATTATAACTTTATCAAGACAGATGAGGAAAAATCACGAGAACGTAATCTATTTTTAAGTGAACCTAAACAAGAAGAGACACATTACTCGATTTATGAAGATAGTCATGGGACGCATATATTTGCGTCTGATGATGTGAATATGATGACTGAATTAAGTGAGTTGACAACGATGGGGTTTACCCATTGGAAGTTAGATGGTATTTATACGCCTGGAGATGACTTTGTCAAAATAGCTGAACTTTTTGTGAAAGCAAAATTGATGATAGAATCAGGTCAATTTACCGCATTACAGGCGTTTGCGTTTGATGAGGCAATCAGATCATTACATCCCAAAGAACGTACCCTAGGACATGGATTTTATGATTTAGATCCTGATGACATCCAGTAAGTTAAGGATAATATACCCTATAAGTTGTTGTTTACCAGCTTAACGATAGTAAAAAAATAATCAAGTCTTACAGTGATGTAGGACTTTTATTCTTGACACCTTATACTTAACGATGTATAATAATTAACGACGTTAAGTATTAACACCGTTAAGGAGGAATGATGGATTATAATAAAGTAGCGGAATACTTTATCACAGCTGTTTTTAAAAGAGGAAAAGCAGAGATGATGAGTCGCTTTAATATTCACTCTCAGGGAGAAACCTTGGTCTTAGGGTACCTTGCTAAGAGAGCAGGTACGCAAATCCTACCGAGCGAGATTGCTAAATTCACACGTACAAGTACTGCAAGGATTACAACTATCTTAAATAATCTCGAGAACAAGCAATTAGTGACGCGTGAGATGTCAAAAACAGATCGTCGGAAAATTCTAGTTGCGATTACGGACAAAGGACAATCTGAAGCAGATGCTATCAGAGCAGAAGCTTGTGATTATTTGGCGCGCATCTTTGAGGAGATGGGTGAGGAGAGAACGGAAAGTTTTATTGAAAATTTCAACCTATTTTTAGAAATTGGTATTAGATTTTCACAAGAAGATAATGAGAAAGCAGAGGGGAAAGATGCCTGAAGTATTCGAAAAAGACTATCATGTTGATATACATGGGAAGCATTATAGCAGGATAGGGATGTTTCTGTTGATATTAGTTGGGACATTTGGGGCCATGTTGATGCAAACATCTCTTGGGACTGCGATTCCCACATTGATGAAAGATTTTAATATTTCCATGTCCACAGCCCAACAGGCAACGACTTGGTTTTTACTAGCAAATGGGATTATGGTGCCAATATCAGCGTATTTGGCAACAAAATTTCCTACACGATGGCTCTATGTTACGGCATATGCAATCTTACTAATAGGGATGTTCGTTGCTTATTCGGCACCAACCTCAAGTTGGTGGGTCTTCTTAGCAGGACGGATTTTGCAAGCCATCGCCGTTGGGATTACGATGCCACTCATGCAAGTTGCCTTAGTGAATATGTTTCCTGCTAAACAAATGGGAGCTATCATGGGCGTTGCAGGGATCGTTATCGTATTAGCACCAGCTTTAGGTCCTACATTTGCCGGTTGGCTCATTACGCATAAATTTAATCTTATCTTTTGGGCATTTGATGCGAGCTGGAGAACGATTTTTCTCATTCCGATGATAGTTGTTGGGATAGTCTTCTTAATTTCCATTTTTATGATGCGTGATGTGGTGCCAAATCGGCCAATGAAACTCGATTTTCTTTCAGTTTTACTCTCAGTACTAGGATTTGGGATTTTCCTTTGGGGATTCACTAATGTCGCAACTGATGGATGGGGGAAACTAAATACAGTTATTGCACCTATCGTTGGTGGCCTGATTATCATTTTATTGTTTGGGCTCCGTCAACTCAAAATGGCTGATCCATTCTTGGATATTCGTGTATTTAAGATCAAACAGTTTACATTAGTGACACTTGCACTTGCTTTAAGTACGATGGCTATGATGGGTGTAGAGATGATGTTGCCGCTATATCTTCAAGCCGTTCATGGACTTTCTGCCTTTAATTCTGGCCTTGTTCTCTTACCTGGTTCTTTAATGATGGCTGTTGTTGCCCCACTCGCTGGTGGTGTTTATGATCGTATTGGCGCAAAACGCTTAGCGATTGTTGGTTTCTTAGTATTGGCTTTGGGGACTGTCCCGTTTATGTTTTTCACGGTTTCAACGCCTGATCATTTTGTGACACTACTTTATGGTCTACGTATGATAGGCGTTGGGATGGTCATGATGCCACTGACAACTAGTGCCATGAATTCAGTACCGGTACATGAGGTTGCTCAAGCCACAGCATCAAGTAATACAGCACGTCAAGTTGCATCGTCTGTTGTCGTAGCCCTCCTGTCTTCAGTTGCGCAAAATGTGATTACAAATCATTTACCAGCGACATCGTTAAAACAGACTAATCCGCTACAGTATGCAGATAAAACAATCTCTGCTATGTTACAAGGCTACCATGCCTCATTTGCAATTGGATTTGTATTTGCTGTAATTGGTGTCGGTGTTGCCTTCTGCTTAAGTCGAGGGAAACTGCTTGCCGGTGTACCGGCTACAGCACCTGTTAAAGTGAAAACAGTGAAGGGAGAAGCAAACTAATGTTAATTATATTATTAGTCATCATATTCATGATCGGTACCTTCTTTGGGTTCATGTTCATACAAAATAGACTAGCACGTTGGTTAGTTGGTGGGGTATGTTTTCTATTATTAGCAGGTTCAGTAGCTATGCTGACCCTACACATCAAAGATAATTGGGGCATGAAAAAAGTTAATACAGCCACTTCTCGCCGTATTTATACTGCTGGAGAAAAATCAGCACCATATGGTGTGTTAATCAAAGCTGAAATCGGTAAAGATACAAATAACTATGTCTTTGTCTATCGTCATGATAAAACATCGGACAAACCAGAAGCTAATTTTAAACCTGATGAAAAAAATATCGTTGAGGCAATCAAAAAAACAGCAACATATGAATTAGTAGATGAAAATAAAGCAATGGTGACAACCTATACAACTAGACGCGTTTGGGCATCTAATTTTTATAAATTACTATTTAGTGTTGGTGGTGAACAAAATGAATTGGTGAGAGAACATTCAGTTGTCTCTGTACCTAAAAATACATGGCTTGTCTTAACACAAGACCAAGCCCAAAAATTAAAGCAAGAAGCACCAGCAATGCAAAAACAAATGACTGAAGCGCTTAAAGCTAATCCACAAAAAGCAGCAGAGCTTACTGGACTTCAAACATCAAATCCAGCTGCATATGCAGCCCTACAAGTGAAACAAATGAAACAGCTACTTGGGATTACCGAGTAATCTATTAGGGGTGTACAAGAAATATATGACTGTCGATAATTAACTTTTAAGGTTAATATTTGATGGTCATTTTTTTTATTGTTGATGTGTGTTTAACTAGCAACTATGAGTGTCTGGATATAGTGCTGTTATCCTATTTATCTATACTTGACCGCACATGATAACCCTAACTGCAAAGAGAGGTAAAAATGACTATCTTTACGCGTATAAAATCAGGATAACTTTGGACATAATTGGTAGTCATAGTAGAGCTCATCATATTGCTTGATATGAGCATTGGGACATCTTGTACGATTTTTGACCCTATATTTGGAAAACATGGCTTAGAAAATTTATGATATAATATGTACGTTAAAGTAACAGTTTTGGTCTCATTTAGAGATCTTTTCAACTTACTCGACTATCTTGAAAATAGGAGAAAACAATTTGAAACAAGGTGAATTAAAACGTCCTGAAGTGTTGGCGCCAGCAGGGACTTTAGAAAAATTAAAAGTAGCGATCAGCTATGGCGCAGATGCAGTGTATATTGGTGGAGATGCTTACGGTCTACGTTCTAGAGCTGGAAATTTTAGCTTTGATGAGATGCGCGAAGGGATTGCCTTCGCAAAACGACATGGTGCAAAAGTCTACGTGGCAGCCAATATGGTGACACATGAAGGAAATGAGGCTGGAGCTGGTGAGTGGTTTCGGACTTTAAGAGACATTGGTATCGCTGCAGTGATTGTTAGCGATCCAGCTTTAATTGCGATAGCTGCTAGTGAAGCACCAGGCTTACCGATTCATTTGTCTACGCAAGCCAGTGCAACCAACTATGAAACATTAGAGTTTTGGAAAAAACTCGGCCTAGAACGGGTCGTTTTGGCGAGAGAAGTGTCGATGGCAGAGTTGGCGGAGATCAGAAAACATACTGATGTTGAGATTGAAGCCTTTGTACATGGTGCGATGTGTATCTCATATTCTGGTCGCTGTGTCTTATCTAACTATATGAGTAAACGAGATGCCAACCGTGGCGGTTGCTCTCAATCCTGTCGATGGAAATATGATCTTTACGATATGCCTTATGGTGCTGAACGTCGCTCTGTTCAAGGAGAAATTCCTGAGGATTTTTCAATGAGTGCTGTTGATATGAGCATGATCGAACATGTACCAGATTTAATCGAAAATGGTGTTGATTCTTTTAAAATAGAAGGTAGAATGAAGTCAATTCACTATGTGTCTACTGTAAGCAACGTCTACAAGAGAGCCGTTGATGCCTATCTTGAAAGCCCAGAAGCATTTGAGGCTATCAAACCAGCACTAGTAGATGAGTTATGGAAAGTAGCCCAACGTGAACTAGCCACAGGTTTTTATTATCAAACACCTAGTGAAAATGAGCAATTATTTGGTGCACGTCGAAAAATTCCACAATATAAGTTTGTGGGTGAGGTTGTTAGTTTTGATGAAGCAACGATGACTGCGACGGTTCGACAAAGAAATGTGATCACGACTGGTGATGAGATTGAATTTTATGGACCCGGATTCCGTCATTTTACAGCAATCGTAGAGAATCTCTGTAACGAAGAAGGTGAGCGTATTGATCGTGCACCAAATCCGATGGAACTACTCACGATGACCGTTCCTGAACGTGTTGAACCAGGAGATATGATCCGTAAAAATGGCTCAGGTTTGATTAACTTGTATGAGGAAAATGGTGTGGCAAAAACTGTCCGAGCATAGTAGAGGTGTCGGATATTGAGAAAAACCGTATGAGATAGCTATTGCAAAATGCCGATCATGCGGTTTTATCTTGTAATGATATCAAGTATGTTGGTATGACTACTTGATTATAAGAAGATTGGCCGGTTAGGGTCACTTATGTTATACTTTATGAAGTAAGTTTAAACAGAATGCTAAGCATGACACGGTTGATCAACCAATCAGCCAATAAGACAAGAAAGTATAGGACAATGATTAATTTTATTTTACATATAGACGATTATATTTATGCAATGGCGCAATCAGTGGGAGGATGGACTTATCTCTTGCTGTTTTTGGTGATATTTATAGAGACAGCCGCTATCATTATGCCATTTCTACCAGGAGATAGCTTATTATTTGCAGCGGGTGCTATGGCAGCAAATCCTAAGATGGGCTTTAGTGTGGGTCTGTTTTTGGTGCTCTTCTTTTTAGCGGCTTTCCTAGGCGATACCTGTAATTTTTTAATCGGTCATACGATTGGTCATAAATTAGTCACAAATCGACATTTCGGCAAACTTATCAAGAAAAAACATCTTGATGATGCTGAAAAATACTTTGAAAAAAATGGGTCACTTGCGATTATATTGGGTAGATATATGCCGATTATTAGAACGTTTGTTCCTTTTGTCGCAGGAATTAGTCAATTTCCACTACAAGAGTTTGTGAAACGTGCCTTCATAGCCGCTTTATCATGGTCTTTGATTGCAACAGGTTCCGGTTATCTCTTCGGTAATATTCCATTTGTAAAAGAACATTTTTCTGCTATCATTTTAGGCATTATCGTCATAACGTTACTACCTAGTGTCATTGGGTTTCTAAAATCTATCAAAAAAGAAAGCCCTAAGGTCAATTAGTACTATGCGCTTACACAAAATCGTATAAAGGATAGCTTATGCAGACAAATAATATTTCAAAAGGTAAATTATCAGGTCAGAAAATTGGTGTTTACTTTGGTACATTTGCGCCACTTCATACGGGACATCAGCAACAAATCTATAAAACTTCTGCACTAAATGAAGGTGTTTTACTAGTTGTCTCGGGTTATGAGGGGGATCGAGGATCCAAAGTAGGGCTACATCTGGATAAAAGATTTCGCTATCTACGCGAAGCATTTAACGATGAAGCAGAGATTAAAGTTGTCAAACTGGATGAGACTGGCATGCCTGAGATGCCGCATGGCTGGGATGAATGGGCGAATCAATTATTTAATTTGATTCAAGTTAATACAGAATCAGAGACCATAGCAGTTACGTTTTATGTTGGAGAAGTTGAATACGCGACAGAGCTTGAAAAACGGTTTCCAACAGATGATGGCAATAGTTATCACGTTGAGATTGCGGATCGACAAGATATTAAAATCTCGGCTACGATGATACGTGAACATCCTCAAACGTATTGGCAAGACATTAACCGAGTCTTTCGACGTCAATTTTCAAAAGTTGTGACGATTATGGGGTCAGCTTCCACCGGTAAAACAACACTGGTGAGACGACTTGCAAGATCTATCAACGCGCCTTTTTCAGAAGAATATGCTAGAAGTTATGAAGAATATTCAAATATTAACGATGATGAGCTTGAGATGGCAGACTATGCACGCTTGATAACCGGACAGTATGATGTTAATTCTAAAGAAATTAATTCGCCTGCCAATCAAGGCATCGTCTTTCTTGATACAGATGCGATAGTGACACGTGTCTATGCAAAACTCTATTTGGGAAAAGCTGAACAAGAGCAGTTAGAGCCATTGTTTCAAAAGACGATTCGTGATGAACAGATGGATCTGATTTTAGTTATTCCACCCATTACGCAGTATATCGATGATGGCTTTAGAAATATGGCGTGGGAATCTTCAAGACAGCTATTTCATGAAGAGTTGATGCGTCAACTAGCCGAATTTAACTTAATGGATAAGGTTGTCTTACTTGATGATGAGGGAGATGCGCGTGATAAAAAAGGGTATCTCAGCAGATATCACCACGCTATCGATGCAGTTAAACAAAAAACTGGGGTCGAAATAAAACGCCTAGACTATTAAGGCTAGGCGTTTAGTTCATCGATAGGTGTTGTATGCGCATGCTCCGGTACAAAACTTACTTGTTGGATTTTTGTAAGGAGTATAATACGAATCTGATGTGATGTCACATCTTTGACAACAACTTGACGTTCTGTGATACTAATGATCGTAGCAATAAAACTTGCGATACCACCAGTTTTATGTTTAAAGGTGATATTGATCGCATGATTAAAGGCAAGTGCAAGCTCTAGATTAGCGAGAATATCTGTATTTAGGGGTTGCTTTGTATGTGTATGTGCTTTCGAAAAAAAATGACGTATAAAAGTTAAGATTTTTTTCATAAAAAAATTATAACATATATTATGATAAAATGCAGTTTAATGCGTAAGAATAGTGATAAGACAAAGCAGTATGAATGGAGTGAGAGCGATATGAGTGAATTTAAGTTTGAAATTGAAGAGCATTTGATAGTCCTTTCTGAGAATGAGAAGGGCTGGAAAAAAGAACTAACACGTGTATCTTGGAACGGTGCACCAGCAAAATTTGATATCCGCCAGTGGTCACCCGATTATAGTAAAATGGGAAAAGGGGTCACGCTAACTAATGAAGAGTTTCAAAAACTAGTTGAAGAGTTAAAAAAATAACTGTAGTACATTAAAAAAATAACTGTAGTACATTAAAAAAAGAGATTAGCTTAATAGCTGCTCTCTTTTTTATAATGTAAAGACGATGACTACCATACATATATAAAGGATTAGCGTAATAAAAAACGTTAATCGCCAAAATAAATGTACAAATTGTTTAGCCGAAAAATAACGATAATAAAATAAATCTAATAATAATAAGATGAAGGCTAAGACAGAAACTAACAATGAGAAGTAGGGGATGATACTGATATGTGCTAGTTTTCGAGAAAAATAATGTAAGCCAAATATTAGAAAAAATGTCATGACATCAGGGATGTTAATGCTCGAAAAAGTTCTAATTCTAAAGAACTTAAATAATAATGGCATGAGTATCAATAAGATAATCGGATATAAGACAAGGCAGATAAGAGTTAACATAAGACTATTTTAGCCTTTTTGATAAAAAATTACAACTTTATCCCCTAATGCTGATCACCATAGTAAAACCAAAACATTATTTGTACGACTCTACTTTAAAATAACTATTCTGTTTTAAGGCGCGGCGGATATAGAAACCGATGATGGCAGCTAATATTGCCTTAACTAGCCCAGGAATAATGAATGGTAAACAACCAGCTTTAAATCCAGCTTGAAGCGAGAGACCACCAGCAATAGATAGCCATACAGTTCCCATCGCCAGACACCAAATCGTACCGATAATATTTGCTAGGATAAATAAGGTAATTTTTCCACTTGTGCTTTTGATTACTGGCGCAAGTTTACAAAGTTGTGCAACCTGTTGTGCTTGAATTAAAAAGCCGATCAAAAATCCACCAGTTGGCCCAAGGATCACACCAAATCCAGCTGCACCCCCAGCAAAAACAGGTAGCCCAATAGCACCAAGCACTAGGTAGACTAATATAGAAAATAAGCTGTCTACTGGTTTTAGGACAGTGGCAATAATGCCTACTGAAAGTGTTTGTAAGGTCAGAGGCACGAGCGGCAGTGGAATAGTGAGCTGACTAGAAATAGCCATAAATGCAGCAGCTATAGCGATTATTGCTATACGTTGAACTTTATTGGTGGTCATATGTATGTGATGCCTTATCATTAGCTCATACGATAAGATTAGGATACTTAACTCGTATGATAATCCTTTGTAATCACTAGTTTAAAGACATAATCCTTTCTGAATGTAAACTAAAAATACTTTATAAGTGTACAATAAAAAGCGGTATTATGCAAGAATACAAAAAACGATCACTAAAATCGTTTAATCAAGCAGCTAATCCTCGCAAATATCTGCGAAAGTAGCGTGTACAAAAGTTGCAAGCTCTTGAGGATTAATGTGAATGCTTCGCCCAACCTCACCAGCAGAGACAATCATCAAAGGGGCTTCCAATGCGACTTTGTCAATAAAAATCGGGAACTGATGTTTTTGATGAATACCGACAGGGTTATTTGCACCGTGTACATAACCTGTTGTTTTTTGTAAGTCTTTTTGGGGGATCATGCTGACTTTCTTATATCCAGCAGCTTTAGCTAATTTTTTTTCAGATAAGTGGCTAGTCAGTGGGACAATACCAATGATACATTGCGTGCCGCTGGTTAGCGCTAATGTCTTATAGATATCTTCTTTTTGGATATCCTCTGGGAGGTCATTTTTTAGTGCGTTTAGTGCTAGAGACTCATGCGCAATACCAGCTTTATCTAAAATTTGATCAACTAATGTTTTTTTTAGTTTCTTTTGTTTCATTTATATTTTTCCTCTAGTTTACTCATCCATAATCCTAACATCAAGCCAAGTATTGTAAAGATGACTGTGAATAGTAAAGTTATCAAGTTACTACCTGAATAGTTAATACTCTCAGTACTCTTTGCATTTGGCACTAAGATCAAAATAGTAGACGCACAGACGATACCGATAATAAAATGGAAAACACGAGAATGATACTGTTTGAGTAGATATTCCATACCCTTGGCAAAGAAAAACATTGCTAAAGCACCACCGATAGCGATTGGTAAAAAGACGCTGAGTAATTTGAAATTTTTAAAGCCTGTTAGCATTGGGGAATATAGTCCCAAAATCAGTAATAAATTTGAGGGTGACAAACCAGGTACCAATACACCAAGTGCGATCAAAGCACCAGCAAGTATAAAGGTCACAAAGTTAGCAGGTAGTGTCCCAAACAAGTAAGGTAATGTATATAAAACGAGTAAACTGATTAAAAATGTCCCAATCAACCAAGACCAATCACCCTTGTCACGTTTAGTTTCTTTCTCAGATTCTTGCCATAGCGCAGGTAGTGTTCCCACAATAGCCCCGGAAAATCCCCAAAGGACGATGACTTGGTAATGCACAAGTAGAAATTCTAAAGGTCTTGATAATATACCAATCCCTAGTATACCGCCAATCCCAACTGGCAGGAAATAGAAGAAATTTTCTTTGAAATTTTCACGAATATGTGCAAGAAATGAGAGCATTCTGCTATATATACCTAATATAGCAGCCAGTACACCACCTGATACACCGGGGAGGATGAAACCTAGTGCAATAATAACACCTTTGATTAATCTAATTAGCCATGACATCTATTTTGAACCACCTTTTTTAAAATTGTACATATTATGCTATTATACCAAATAAATCGGAGATAACAAAAAGCGTGCTGTTGCACGCTGTTTTTTATCTACTTAAAATTTGAATAGTTTGGGTGCAACTTTGTTGATAACAAGTAAAACGATGATCGCTGTGATGGCGGTTAACACACAACTGACCCCGTTGATCACGAGTGAGTAGCTAACTGCCCCCCAACCTTTCCAGGCATAATCGCTCCAAAAAATGACGCCTGCTACAAAATGCCAAAAATATTTAGCGACAGCACCGATAATGACGGCAAAAACAATATATCTCGATTGTCCTGTTTGCTTAAATTTATTTGCAACAAGTCCGGCAAATCCAGCAAATGAAAAAGCAAGTACATATTCGATGATGACTTGTGGGACACTTAAGAAATAAACTTTCCCAAGCACAAAATGCAGTAATCCCCATATTAAGCCAGTGATGATCCCGATACCAGTGTCATGTCGAAGTGAAATTAAGACAATTAAAAGCGTACCAAGACTAATTTCAAACCAGCCGACTGTGAGTGGAATCAGCGACATAGCCATAGCTAGGGCGGCAATGATAGCCATTTCGGTTAGGACCCGAATGTTAAAGACAGTGTGTTGTGACATAAAAAAATCTCCTTATATTTTCACAAGGAGGGGTTCATCAGAAGCGACATGGTCGTTAATACCAAATCGACACATCCCTACGGCGGTATTAACCGCATCAGGTTCTGAGGGTAAATCTCAACCGCAGTGCGGTACCCCTTGTGTTTGTATTTTTTACATCATTAGTTTATCATGATAGATATATAAATGCAAGCGCGTAGACTAGAAAGTGTGTAGATGATGAGAATTGGGATTATTGGCTTAGGACATGTTGGCTCGACTTTGGCGTATACACTGTGTTTACAAGCGCTGGCTACAGAATTAGTCTTGATTGACAAAAATGAAGCAAAAGTAGACGCAGAGGTTCTAGAATTATCTGATGTTTTGTGTAATCTTGCGCACGAGATTAAGTTGATAAAAAATGATTATAGCGAACTTGAAACAGCTGAAATCGTTGTATTTTGTGCGGGTGATATTACTGTGTTAGAAACAGCGACTGACAGACTTGCTGAATTGCGCGTGACAGCTGAGATCGTTCGAGATGTTGCGCCCAGATTAAAACGTTCAGGGTTTTCAGGATTAATCCTATCAGTGACAAATCCGTGTGATGTTATCGCTTTATATTTGGCTAATTTAACTGGATTTGATAAGCAAAAGGTAATTGGTAGTGGGACGTTGATTGATACAAATCGCTTAAAAAATAGAGCTGGAAAAACAGATGTATTAGTAATTGGCGAACATGGTGAGAGTCAAGTTGCGCTTCATGTCTCTGAAACTATCGGTAAACTCGCAGCCAAAACAGGCTGGGAAATATATGCAGTCAAACATCATACTGCTTTTGGGATTGCGTCAAGTGTCGCCAAAATCATCACTGTCTTGGTTAAAGGAGAACAAACAATACTACCTGTTTCGACTTATGATCAAGTACAAGGGTGTTATTATAGTACGTTGACAGAACTCTCGTTGCCTAAAGGCGTAGTGAAGCGTGTGATACCAACGCTTACAAGTCAAGAAGCAGAACGTTTGCAACAAAGTATCGATACAATCAAGCAAAATTATCAGCAGATTTGATATAGAAAAAATGAAAGTCTGTTATAAAATTTCGATAATACGCGAACTGCTCACTTAATGATATACTATTGCTAGTCAAAAAATTATTAGGAATTTATGGAGGAAGTATTGATGAAAAAATGGACTAAGGTAGCAACAGGTTTAGTTGCGCTACTTTCAGTAGTGACACTTGCGGCATGTGGTGCTAAAAAAGACGATACAAAAAAAGATGGTGTAAAAACTTATGTCGTCGGTGTCGCAAGTGACCAACAAAAAGAAATTTGGACAAAAGTTGGCAAAAGCTTAGCAAAAGATAATATTAAAATTGATGTGAAATTATTTAGTGGTTATACTGAAGAAAATCCTGCGCTTGCTGATGGCTCACTTGATTTAAACAGTTTCCAACACGTTGCGTACTTAAACAACTACAACAAAGAAAATAAAAAAGATTTAACGTATGTTGGCTACACAATCATCTCACCATTCGGTCTTTACTCTGATAAAATTAAAAATCCAAAAGAGTTGAAAGATGGTGATGTTGTTGCCATTCCTAACGATCCTACAAATGGTGGTCGTGCGCTACAAGCGCTTCAAGCTCTTGGTGTGCTCAAACTTAAATCTGATGCACCAGATTCTCCAGAAGTAAAAGACATCGCGTCATACAGTACTAAAATTAAGATAAAAGAAATTCAAGCTGACCAATTAGTAGCAGCATTACCAGATGTTACGGCTGCTTTTATCAACACAAACTACGTAACAGACCAATTACATACAACACCTAAAAAATCTGCGATTTATATCGATACTGATCATCTAGATAAAGTAAGTGATCTATACAAAAATATCATTGCTGTTCGTAAAGAAGACAAAAATAAAGCTGACTTCAAAAAAATCGTTAAAGCTTACCAAACACCAGAAATTGCTGAAATCATTAAATCAACGAATGACTACCCAGCATGGGATACAAGCAAATAATAAGCATGATTGTTGCGATGACGATTTGTAGTAAAAGATAGCACAGTCAACTGAAGCTTAGACTAAAGATAAACCTAGCGAGCTGTTCGCTAGGTTTTCTTGTATACGAGGTTAGTACAGCGTTTTTAGATAAAAAAGCGAACGTCTAGGGGATCCCTGTCTGTGTTACGCCACAAACAATACTGACTGTTTTGATTGATAATCTTGTTCAAAAACGTTATTTAATCTTTTGCCAAAAATAGCTTTAATTCAAGGAATGACAAACGTGCCATCCGAATACTTACCTATTAATGACACTAATTGCTAAAAAATAGAACCATAAAATCAAACGAAACTATCGAAAAAAATTGATATAAAAAAACAGCAATGCTGTTATAAAATTTTAATAATACCCGACCATATTACTGGATGATATACTATTGCTAGTCAAAAAAATATTAGGTATTTATGGAGGAAGTATGAATGAAAAAATGGACTAAGGTAACAACAGGAATCGTTGCACTACTCTCAGTAGTCACACTTGCAGCATGTGGGGCTAAAAAGTCTGGTGCCGATAAAGATGGTGTGAGAACTTATGTCGTCGGTGTGGCAAGTGATCAACAAAAAGAGATTTGGACACAATTAGGTAAGGACTTAAAAAAAGATAATATTAAAATTGATGTGAAATTATTTAGTGGGTATACTGAAGAAAATCCAGCACTTGCGGATGGCTCACTTGATTTAAATAGTTTCCAACACAATGCGTGGTTAAACAATTATAATCGTGATAATAAAAAAGATTTGACGCCTATCGGATACACCATCATCTCACCATTTGGTCTTTACTCTGATAAGATCAAAAATCCAAAAGACTTGAAAGATGGAGATGTTGTTGGTATTCCTGATGATCCAGCAAATGGCGGTCGTTCTTTACAAGCACTTGATGCACTTCATGTGATCAAACTGAAAGATAATGCGCCTGATTCGCCATCAGTCAAAGATATTGTGTCTTATAACACGAAAATCAAGATCAAACCAATTCAAGCTGACCAACTTGTGGCAGCATTACCAGATTTAACTGCTGCTTTTATCAACACAAACTTTGTAACTGACCAACTACATACGACACCTAAAAAATCAGCACTCTACATTGATACTGATCACATGGATAAAGTGAACGAAATCTATAAAAATGTGATTGTTGTCCGTAAAGAAGACAAAGATAAAGCAGACTTCAAAAAAATTGTTAAAGCTTACCAAACACCAGAAATCGCAGAAATCATCAAAAAAACGAATGACTTTCCAGCATGGGATACAAGTAAATAGTAGTCACGATAGTTCCGGTTACTATTCGTACCAAAAGCTTGAGTTGTCAACTCAAGCTTTTGTCAGCTAGATATGGTGCTAAACGATTAACAGATTATCTTAGAAAATGGTAGAATAATAATATGATAAATTTAAAGGATATTAGTGTGACATTCACACAGAAAAAAAGTGACGTAACTGCTGTTGATCATGTATCGCTCCAAATAGATAAAGGAGATATCTATGGGATTGTTGGTTACTCAGGTGCTGGGAAATCAACACTTGTACGCGTGATTAATTTATTACAAAAACCAACACAAGGTCAAGTCATCGTTGAAGGCAAAGATATGGTGACTTTATCAGCTCGTGCTTTACGTGAAGAACGTAAAAAAATAGGGATGATTTTTCAACACTTTAATCTCATGACGTCTAGAACAATTGCTGATAATGTTGCTTTTCCGCTAAAAGGATCAGGCTTATCTAAAGCCGACATTACTGCTAAGGTGGAAAAATTACTAGCATTGGTTGGTATTTTAGATAAAAAAGCAGCTTATCCTGGGCAGTTATCTGGTGGACAAAAACAACGGGTTGCGATCGCACGAGCGCTTGCTAATGATCCTAAGATATTGTTATGTGATGAAGCAACTTCAGCACTTGATCCAAAAACAACGTTGTCTATTTTAGAGTTGCTCCAAGAAGTGAATCAAAAATTAGGCATTACTATTGTAATCATTACCCATGAAATGCAAGTCGTTAAGGAAATTTGTAATAAGGTTGCGGTGATGGAAAATGGGCGTGTGATTGAACATGGCGATGTGATCAGTATCTTTGATCAACCAAAAGCGCCGTTAACACAAGATTTCATCCGAACTGCGACACATGTGGAGCAAGCTGAGAAGAAATTATTAGCGCATACTGATAAACCACTCTACGTCCTAAAATTTCCAAATGCAACAGGTGCTGTCATTATTGATTTATTCAAAAAATTTGCTGTGACTGCGGATATTTTATATGGTAATATCGAATTCCTACAAGAGGTGCCAATTGGTACGCTAATTGTCACGCTGGAAAGTGATAATGGCGGTGTCTTAGATCTTGATGCAATTTCAGATTATCTAGCACAACGTCAAGTGAGGATTTCTGAAATCGAGAGAACAACTGAAAAAGAGGTGATCGCATGACAAACTTAATCAATCAGTGGTTTCCAAATGCGTCACAACTTTGGCCAGATTTCTGGCAAGCGTCGCTTGAAACACTACAAATGACAGTCATCACTGGTATTATTGCTGGTATTATCGGGTTGATTATCGGTATTTTGCTACTTATCACTGGTGAGAAAGGACTGAAGCCAAATAAATTGATCTATATTATTTTAGATAAAATCGTTGATATTGGCCGGTCTATTCCTTTTATTATTTTACTTGCTGTACTCGTACCGTTTACTCGCTTGATTGTTGGGACTTCTGTTGGTACGGCGGCGGTTACAGTGCCACTCGTTTTAGGGACAATTCCATTTTTTGCTAGACAAATTCAAAATGCTTTACTGGAAGTTGATCCAGGTGTTGTGGAAGCAGCCCGTGCAATGGGTGTTGGAGATTTTGGTATTATTTATAGAGTTTACTTACGTGAGGGCTTGGTTTCTATCATCCGAGCTTCTAGTTTTACAGTGATTAACTTAATTGGCTTAACTGCGATGGCAGGTGCCGTTGGTGGTGGTGGCCTCGGGGCTATGGCACTACAACAGGGGTATCAACGTGGTCGTGCAGATGTGACATTCTTATCTCTCGTGTTTGTGTTAGTGATTGTTTTTATCAGCCAAGTTGTGGGAAATCTATTTGTTAAAGCTGCATCAAAAGGGCGCTAAACACTTATCATTTTAGTGATCGTTTTAAGATTAGAAAGTCTGTCCGAGAGGGCAGATTTTTAATACCATCTTCTTGTCAAATATGTAAAATTATATTACAATTAGAATGTGAAAGTCTCTTGACTATTTGTAGATGAATCAAGAGATGACAAAGGTTTCAGGACAAATGAAGACAAAGAAAAAGTAGGAGGGCTTATGGAAAATAATATTAAAAAATTACGTAAAGCCATGAAATTTTCACAAGAAGATCTGGCGAGATTGACACATTCTACACGTCAGTCGATTAATGCTGTTGAAAATAATAAATATGATCCATCTTTAGACTTAGCTTTTAAAATTGCCAAAGCATTAAATGTAGAAGTTGATGACATTTTTATCAAGCGTAATCAGTCTGATGAAGAAAATTTTGAGTTATGGTGTGAAAAATATAGCTGTGAACTTTGGGAAAACAGAAAAGTAAAAAACGCCGAGTAGCTGAAGATTGCGTTGGAGGGGTGATATGGAAAATACTGAGATTTGTGCGTATGCGACTACCTTACCTAATGCCAAAACTGATTATAAGGCCGAATGGGGTGCTAACCGTCTCTTGTTAGATGATAAGATGTTTGGCCTACTCGGGACGAATAAAGTAGGAACTCGTATTTTAACACTCAAGTTGTTGCCTGAGGATGGTGAGTTATTACGCGAACAGTATGAAGCGATCACACCTGGTTATTATATGAATAAAACGCACTGGAATTCAATCGATTTGTCATCTGATCAAGTATCAGATGAGCTGATAAAAAAGATGATTGATACTTCCTATTACTTGATTTTAAAGTCTTTAACCAAAAAAAGACAACAAGAAATTGCTGACGGGATTAACAGAGGTCACTCATCTTAAATTGGTTAAAAAGTCAAAGTGTATAATGAATTTATACATTTTTTATTGGAGTAAAAATGAATATTAAGCAACTTAGATACATTGTCGCAATTGCCAATACAGGGACATTTAGAGAAGCTAGTGAACAACTCTATGTTAGCCAACCATCTATGTCAATTGCGGTAAAGGATCTTGAAGCAGAACTAGGCTTTAAAATTTTTGATAGACTAAATACAGGTGTTAATCTGACTGTAGCTGGTGAACGTTTTTACGAACAAGCCCAAAGCGTCTTGCGTGACTTTGATACGTTTGAAGCCAAGTATATGTCACCTACCACTTTACAACATAGTTTTTCGATTGCCAGCCAGCACTATGATTTTCTAGCACCTGTTTCTGTAGAGTTTTCAGAGAAGAATCCAGATATCAAAAATATTAGGCTTTTTGAATCAACGACTTATAATATATTAACAGAAGTGTCAGATGGTGTGTCAGATGTTGGGATTGCTTATCTCAATAACCAAAACAGAATGGGCATCACAAGAATGCTAGATAAGTTAGATTTAGAGTTTGAAGAATTGATGACCTTTAAAACGCATATCTATTTGAGACAAAATCACCCCTTAGCGAGTAAACCTTTTGTCACGAATGATGACCTTAGAAACCTCAGTCGTGTTAGATTTACGCAAGAAAATGAACAATTTTTATATTATTCAGAAGATCTTGTAGAGACATTTGAAAATACGAAAATTTTTAATGTCACAGATCGCGCATCATTGAATGGTATTTTGGAAAGAACGGATGCTTACGCAACAGGATCGGGCTGTATAGACCAAGCTAGTGTGCATGAAATATCAGTGATCCCATTAGAAGATGGGAACACCAATACACTGATCTTTATTAAGAAAAAGAATATGCCTTTATCTGACGAAGCTAAGTCTTATAAACGCAGTTTAGAGAATTATTTTGCCCAAAATAGTTTTTGATATGATGATTGAAAAAAGAATGAAAATAGTGTAAAATAGTAGTGTTATTGTTTTAAAATAAGTTAAGATTTACTGACTGGTTTGGCTTTGGCTAATTGTGAGTAAAGACTTGATATCTTACAGGAGAAATTGAAAACATGGTAAAATTAGTATTCGCGCGTCACGGCTTATCTGAATGGAATGAAAAAAATCTCTTTACTGGTTGGGCAGATGTAGATCTTGCTGAACAAGGTATTGCAGAAGCTAAAAAAGCTGGTGAACTGATTAAAGAAGCAGGCATTGAATTTGATATTGCATTTACATCAGTACTTAAACGTGCGATCAAAACAACTAACTATGTCCTTGAATATTCTGACCAACTTTGGGTACCAGTTGTTAAATCTTGGCGCTTAAATGAACGTCACTATGGTGCTTTAACAGGCCTTAACAAAGCTGACGCTGCTGTTCAATATGGTGATGAGCAAGTGCTTATCTGGCGTCGTTCATACAATGTTAGCCCAGATCCTATGGCACATGATGCTGAATTTTCATCACATGGCGATCGTCGTTATGCACAATTAGAAGATTCAATCGTTCCTGATGCAGAAAACCTTGAATTAACTCTTGAACGTGCACTTCCTTTCTGGGAAGACCAAATCGCACCAGCGCTTAAAGAAGGTAAAGATGTTTTTGTTGGTGCACATGGTAACTCAATCCGTGCTTTGGTAAAACATATCAACAAAATGTCAGCTGATGAAATTTTGAAATTTGAAATTCCTAACTTCCCACCATTAGTATTTGAATTTGATGACAACTTAAATAAAGTTGCACAATACTACTTGGAAGACAAATAATCATATAGATAATCCGATACCATCGGGTTATTTTTGTTTGTCGTCGGTGTGACATATATCAGAGCAAACGCACAAAATCCATCAAAAATCTCATTGGATGATTGATGGTTTTTTTGATCAAATTATCGTATAATAAGACTAATGAAATCGAAAAAGAGTTTAAAAAAAAATCAATCTCCAAAAGTTTTAGTTAACCCATCAAAAGCGATATTAAACAGGATTAATATCCTATTTTTTGTTATCTTTGCTTTGTTTTTAGTGCTCATCGGTAGATTATATCATATGCAAATTGCTAATAAAGCATTTTATGATAAGAAACTAATCTCTACTGGTTCTATGGCAACTGTCACAGAAGGAGCGCCAAGGGGCCAAATCTATGATGCAAATGGGAATGTTTTTGTGGGCAATAAAGCTGTACAGACGATTACGTTTACACGTACTAATAAAATGACAGCGGATGCGATGCGTCAAGTTGCCACTAAACTAGTCAGCCTGATCCCAGATGCGGTTAATCCAAAAGAATTGACCGAACGAGATAAAAAAGATTTCTTTTTAGCTGATCCAGATAATCTGGCAAAAATACAAGGTCAGCTATCAAATAAAGACAAAATTGATCGCAAAACTGGTGAAAAATTAGATGAAGGCAAACTTTATGCTAAATATATCAGTAAAGTCACTGCATCAGATATTGATTTTGATCAAAATACCTTGATCGCAGCTACCCTTTATAAAAAAATGAATGCGACGTCTAATTTTGCGACGACAATTATCGCCTCAGGTAATTTTACAGCAACACAACAGGCAGAAATCGCTGAAAATGAGCGTGCATATAAAGGGATCTCAGTCGGTACGACTTGGGAGAGAGAGTATCATGATCCAACCTTTGCAAGTGTTGTAGGGACTGTCACGAGCGAGCAGATAGGTATCCCGGCTGAAGATTTGAGTGCCTATCTTAAAAAAGGGTATTCACGAAACGATCGTGTGGGGACATCTTACTTAGAAAAAGGCTATGAAGAAGCATTACATGGTACGAGTGGTGTGAAGCAAATCATCGTTGGCAAGTCTGGTGATGTGAAAAAGACAAATACACTGGTCAAAGAAGTACCTGGAGATAACCTTAAGTTAACCATCGACTCTAAATTCCAACAAGGTGTGCAAGATATCTTAAAGAAAAATTTTGCTGCCTTACAAGGAGAAGGTTATGGTGCCCTATCTAAGGGTGCCTATGCCGTCGTTATGAATCCAAGTAGTGGTGCCATATATGCCTTAGGTGGGATCGCTCATGATAAAACAACTGGTAGTATCACAGATGATGCACTAGGCGCAATACAAAATGCATTTACCCCGGGGTCCGTTGTTAAAATGGCGACGATCACAGCAGGTTGGCAAAATAATGTGTTATCTGGTAATCAGGTTTTAACTGACCAGCCTATTGCTATCGCTGGTTCACCAGTTAAACAGTCTTGGTTTACAAATGGTGGTGCATTACCTATCTCAGCAGTTCAAGCCCTAGAATACTCATCCAATACGTATATGATTCAAACTGCTTTAGATATCATGGGTCAACCTTATCACCCGCAGATGACGATTTACACAGATAAACTAGACGACTCTTTTAAAAAACTTAGAGCAGCATATGGTGAGTACGGCTTAGGTGTCGCAACAGGTCTAGATATCCCAGGTGCAACGCCTGGATATCTAGGTCAAAATGCCGATGCTGGGAACTATTTAGATGAAAGCTTTGGACAGTATGATACTTATACACCGCTACAATTAGCCCAATATGCCGCAACAATTGCGAACAATGGGAAACGTGTTGCGCCTAGACTCGTAGCAGGTATTTACAGTAATACTGGAGATGGTACTTTAGGGAAACTAAAAGAAACAATCCCATCTAAAACACTGAACACGATCGACACTTCTCAAGAAAATATTAATTTATTACAACAAGGGATGTTTCAAGTGACACACGGTGGTAGTATGGCGACTGGTAAAGATGTGATGAATGGTGCTAATGTAAGCATTAATGCTAAGACAGGTACATCAGAAACATATACATTAGATGCAAGTGGCAATCAAATTTATACCTCAGTTAATAATGTGGTCGCCTATGCACCTTCTGACAATCCACAGATTGCCATTGGTGTGATGATACCAGATACACTCATAAAAGCTGGTGGTGTGACAACCCATGCCAACCAAGATATCACACGAGATATTGTCAACCTTTATAATAGTATGTATGGGTTTAAATAAACCTCATCCGCTGACATGCTAAAAGATGTCAGTTATTACAAGTGATAAACTGTTGAAAAATAACAAAAAACTAAGAGTAGACAAGATGTCTGCTCTTAGTTTTTTTAATTAAATAAAGTATTTCGAATGTAAATAAGAAAATTTAAAAATAACATTAAGTATTACATTAAATTAAGGTTATTCCTTGACAAACTAAGGGATAGTTTGCTAAAATTAACAGTATCATTATAAGATGAAAATTTCGATTTATTTAAGAAAGAGGGGAATGATGTCAACAATTAGTGTAACCCCTGCTGAGCTCAAACAACAAGCTCAAGTGTACATTCAGTCTAAAGAACAGATTGAACAAGCCATCCAACGTGTGAACAGTATGAATAGCACGATTGCCGAAGAATGGAAAGGTCAAGCCTTCCAAGCGTACTTAGAGCAGTATAACCAACTGTATCAAAATGTCCAAAAATTTGAAGACTTGTTAGAAAATATCAACCAACAGTTGAACAAATATGCGGATACTGTGGAAGAACGAGATGCACAAGATGCTCAAAGTTTTGGATTCTAATTGAGAGCGCCCGTGTGGTGCTTTTTTATTTTAGGAGATAGGATGAAAAATAGAAGCTTACTAACCAGTTTCATAGGCTGTGTTTGTATCATGTTGCTACCATCTGTTACGCTAGCTGATAGTGATGGCAGTCTGCAATTAAATACGACTGTGATCACTAATCAATCTGGTGATGGATCAAGTGGTTCTGAGTTTGATATTCGTGGCCAACTCTTTTCAGAAACATTAACAAAAAAAATTCAGGAGAGAGCTGATCAAACTGTCAGTTGTCGTCAACTGATTCAGAAGCTTGATTTTAATCGGACGAGCCAAAATGATTTATACCAAAAAGATTATCAACCGCTTAAAACAAATTTGTTTAAAACTTATAAACAGACACACCTACCTGTTGCGAAATCGACGCAGCCTTCTGATACAAAGCCGATGTTTTTTTTGTTAGTGTTCGCACTGCCATTGTTGATCTTAACAGCTGTTGTGTCTAGGATGTGGACGCGTAGAAAGAGGAGAAGATGAAAGACCATCTTGAAATTAGTTTGGCATGGCAAGGGAAGCAAGTAGACTTAGCTGTCCCATCAACTGTCACGGCTACTCGCTTGATTGAGTTATTAAGCCAAGCTTTTGAAAAAAATAAACAAAGTTTACCTCCTCACTGGCACTTTACGGTGAAAGGCAAAACACTAGTATTTGCTAGTCACTTGACTTTAGCTGAATTAGGATTGGGGAATGGTGATATTTTGCAACTGATTGTAGGAGAAGAATGATGAACTGTTTTGATGGACAAAACACCTTAGCACTTGAAAAAAGAGACACAAACCTAACCGTTTTTTTGATAGGGACACAAGTCCACCCACAAGGATTAGCGTTTATTCAAAGTAAATTGCCGCTTAAGGCATCTGCAAGCGATATCTATAGTTTTGAAGTTACTTATGACATCCCTAATCATAGTAAAAGTTTGTCGACCCTACTGCTTGAAACAAAGTCTGAGATTGAACGTTTGACACTAGCGGTCAAATTAAAGGGATTACTCACACAAGAGTTGGGTTACACTGTACCTTTTGTGCACCCTGAAAATATTTTTTTGATTGACGATTGCTTTACTTTTATACATAGCGGCCTAAAAGATAACTTATCTCCTATGATGTCTGATCCTGAGTTATTGCTTTCGCAATACAAAGCGTTAGTACTGTGTTTGTTAAGTCTAAAACTGAGCTATGATCAAGTTGTAGGTGGAGACATCAGCTTAAAAGACGCAAATAGTCAAGCAATTTCGGCAAGTGAGGATTTTGAAACCCTCCACCGTACTGTATCCGAGAAATTAGCCAAATTAAAACAAAAAGACGCAAAAAATCATATTAAAGTTGCCAAAGTCCGCTACTATATCTTCAAATATACTGGCATAATTGGGTTGCTTTTGGCCATCGTGATGGGGAGTTTTATGACTATCGATCGCAGATTTACCATACCGAAAAAAGAAGCAATTATCTCAGCACAAGCTGATTTTATCACCAAGCATTATGATAAGTCTTTGAACGATTTGAAAACCTATCAACCAAAAGAACTGCCAAAAAATGCTCGCTTTATCCTGGCATCATCTGCGATTCAGTTGGCAGACTTAACGGTGTCGCAAAAACAGGCAGTGTTAAATAACATCTCTGCTGTGACAGATGATAATACCCTAAATTATTGGATTTATCAGGGACGCGGTGAATTTGAAAAAGCACTAGATATGGCTAAAAATATAGGCGATGATCAGTTGACACTACTTGCATATACAGATCTCTACCAAGCCACGAAATTAAATACGACGATGAATGGCGAAACCAAACAAAAGAAACTTGAAACGTATCATAAGCAAATTCAAGAGCTCAGTAAAAGTTTAGGAAAATAAGATGACAACATTATTTGATACAGCACATGGGACACAAGACAACCAAAATTTCTTATATGATGTCCGCCATCCTGAAGAAATTCTCTATATTATTTTTATTTTGAAAGACCAGTTAGCTCGTATCACACTTACTGACTCAAAAATGAGTGTTGCTTATGAGGGCAAGCCATGTGGCATTGTAGATGACAAAGTGATGCTAAATGGTGATAAAGCGACAACTGGTAAAAACGACATAGGCGGTCTGAGTTTTTTGGTATTACCAAAGCAAGTGTTACAGACCCATTTTTTAGTTTTAGATACCCAGGAAGTGATCATTCATAATCAAAATGAGCACTGTGCCATTCGAACCTTAGATGATACTCTATTAATGATTGATAACACAAATGCGAAACAGCCCAACGTTCTGATTAACCCTTTGGGAGAGTTTGTTTACTATAATGATGATAAAATCACGCAGAGTATGTCTTGTGAATTTAAAGTTGGCGACACGATTTTAACCCCTGATTTAATGTTAGAAAGACGACCAGACCAATGGAAAGTGACGACTTTTTCAAAAGACATTATTTTCAATCCTGAGTTTTTCTTACCGCAACATCGCAAACTTGAAAATCCGCAAGATTTCCCTGAGTATCGGCGTTCTCCAAGATTAAATTTACAGCTACCTGATGCAACATTTAAGTATGAAAAGATCGAAGATAAAGAACAAGCCCCTAAAGATGGTTTACTGAAAGCTATTCTACCACCAGTCGGGATGTTGGTAGCAGGTAGTGCGGTGACACTCATGAGCGGGCGTAATCCCATGATGATGATGGCTACAGCACTTGCTAGTCTCATGACGGTGACCTTTACGATCACTCAGTATCGTACAGATAAACAAGACCGATTGGCGAGAGAAAGTCATCGTGAAGTAGACTACCAACACTATCTAGTCAAATTAACAGGTCAACTCGGTCTTGCACACCGAAAAGAAAGACAAATCCTTCACTATCAACATGTTTCACCTGAGTTATTGCTTGAGATGATTGATAAATATGATGCCCGTTTGTATGAACGTATGGTGAATCATAAAGATTTTTTACAAGTGTCATTAGGAACAGGTGAGCAAGCCTCAACTTTGAAGGTGACAAGCGATTATACGTCAAGAGATGAAGATGACTGGGCTACACACGTTAAACAGATAGTTGGAACATTTAGTCAACAGCCAGATGTTCCGGTTGTTTTATCGTTAAGCAATCAAACCTTAGGCTTAATCGGAAATGATGAGGCGTTAAGACAGACGGTTGAAAACTTGTATTTACAACTGGCGTTTTTCCATTCGTATAGAGATGTTAACTTGATTACTTTAGTGCCTGAAGCTACTTATACAAAAAGTTGGGACAACTGGCGCTTCTTACCACATTTTAAACTTAAATCAATCAATACACGAGGGCTTGTCTATAACGCTAAATCACGAGATATGGTCCTATCAAGTTTTTATCAAATTGTGAATTCAAGGAAACAAGTATTAGCTGCAGCAGGTCGAGAAAACCCTACTTTCTTGCCTCATTTTGTCTTTACTATTTTTGACGATAGCTATCTTGCAGGTCATGGTCTTAATGAATTTCTAGCTGAGGATATGCATGATTTAGGTGTGACAGTGATTTGGTGTAAAGAGAATCAAAAACTCTTACCTGAAACGATTACAGCACTTGTAGAAGTGAAAAACCATCAAACTGGCATCGTTATTCAAGATAATGGCCAGCACTTAGATAAGCTCTATCAACCATATCCCGCTCTTGACAGTAAGGAAAGTTTTGAGGTAACCCTTCGAAAACTTTCAGGATTAGTGCATATGGAGGTAGAAAAAAATGCCATTCCTGACCGATTGAGTTTACTCGAACAATATATGGTTGAAACGGTCGAAGCGCTGACTATTGATGAACGTTGGGCTACAGCTGATCCGAGTCAGTCTATTGCGTCTATGATTGGGTGGAAAGGGAAGAAAGAACCCGCTTTTTGGGATTTACATGAACAAGTACATGGCCCGCATGCGATTGTCGGCGGCACATCAGGTTCTGGGAAATCTGAATTTTTAACGACCTTTTTGATGGGACTTGCCATTAACTTCTCACCAGAGGATATCGGTATGTTAATCATCGATTGGAAAGGAGGTGGGATCGCTGATACTTTAGCAGATCTGCCTCACTTTATGGGGTCTATCACTAACTTGGATGGGGCTGGTACAGCGAGGGCACTAGCATCTATTAATGCCGAGCTCAAAAAAAGGCAACGGGAGTTTAGAACATACGGTGTGACAAGTATCGCAGGATATACGAAACTGTATCGTGAACGTAAATCATCGCCACGTGAGGGGATCAATTATCCAAGTAAACCTCTCCCACATCTCATGTTAGTTTCTGATGAGTTTGCGGAGTTGAAAGAAAATGTGCCAGAATTCTTAGATGAATTGACCTCAGTTGCACGGATTGGTCGCTCGTTAGGGGTTCACTTGATTCTTGCGACACAAAAACCAGATGGAGTCGTGAATGACCAGATCGATGCCAATGCGAAATCTAAAGTGGCACTTAAAATGTCAGATGAAGCAAATTCGAAAGCCTTGATTAAAACAGGAGATGCCGCACATATCACACAAGCGGGTCGTGGCTATCTGCGTGTTGGGGAAAGTGAGGTCTATGAACTCTTCCAATCAGGGTATGGTGGTGTTGACTATACCCCTCATGCTACAAGAGAAGCCATCCAAGATGAACGTATTTATCATATCCACACATCAGGACAGTGGGAATTGATTTATGATCCACGAGAAGACATCGTTGATCAAGATATCGTCAAAGCAGATGTGCCAACACAACTTCAATCCACAATCAAAGAAATCGTCAAAACCTTTAAGCACTCAAACTATAGTCAACCAGATAAACCTTGGTTGCCTAATCTTGAAGATAATATTCCTACACCTGTAGTTAAAGCTACCGGTCAACGTACTTTGAAAGTGCCATTAGGATTGCTAGATGTACCAAGTGATCAAGTACAAGAGAACTACGATTTTGATCTTGCTAAAGCGGGTAACACGGTAATATTTGCAAGTAGTGGTTATGGTAAATCGACAGTACTTCAAACGCTGACTTTAAATTTAGCAAAAGTGAATACGCCAGAACAACTCCATGTTAACTTATTGGACTTTGGTAATAATGGTTTATTACCACTTAAAGACTTACCACATGTGGCTGATATTGTGACCTTAGAGGAAGCAGAAAAACTCGGCAAAATGTTAGCAAGTATGTCAGAGACTTTAGCAGAACGTAAACGTGCATTTAAAACAGCAGGTGTTGCTAGCCTAGAGCAGTATGAAGCTAAGACAAAAACAAGTCTACCGATTATATTGAATCTTTTAGATAACTACGATGGTCTGAGTAGCAACGATAATCGAAAAGATCAAATAGACAATATCTTATTACAAGTTTTACGTGAGGGTCCAAGTCTAGGTGTGTATCTGATATTAACTGCTAGTCGAGTTGGTGCTGTTCGGATGAACATGATGAGTGCGATCTCAACTAAGATGGTCCTTTATCTGAATGATGAAAGCGAAGTAACGACTATCATGGGACGTGATTATGTTCAGCAAGAAACCAAAGTTGGTCGAGGTCAAATCATGCGAGATGTACCAACATCTATCCAGTTCTATCTACCAGTAGCTGGCGACACTAGTACAGCGCTACTAGCTAATCTTGAGTATGACGTTATCACACTTGATAAAAATTGGACGGGAGTGAGACCTCCTCAAATTCCTATGGTGCCCGATGAATTTACAGGGGAAACTTTTGAGGCATTACCAGATGTTATTCAGTGGCAAAAAGTTGAAAAAATGCCATTTGGTATGTCCTATGAAACAACTGAAGTGCTTGGGTTCGTTTCAGGTCAGCAACCTTATTTCATATTTGCGCCGATGGATGATGAGCAAAATATACTTTATCAACAGCTCTTGTTGAGACAAATATCCAAAGTACAAAGAGAAGTATTACTGGTTGATTTTAATGATAGTTTTGAAGATGCAATAGATCAATCTGGTTTATCAGCAAATATGACATTAATTACAGATAAAAAGGAAACTAGAGCTATCATAAAAGGGATGATTGGGTATGGAAAATTAGTAAAAAAACATGAGGTAGGTGAAAGTATCATCCTAGTCATCTCCAATATCCAAGATTTTATTCAAAAAACAGCTATTTCAGCGAATGATTTTTTGGTCTTGCTAAAAAATACGTATAAAGCCGGATTGGATATTATTATTTTTGGTCCCCATGAATATATTTCTAAAAGTTTTGATGATGTACCAAAAGTACTTCGGCAACTCAAATTTTCAGGATTAGTTGGATCAAGAATTTATGATAGTGCATTAATCAAAGGAACAGGATCAACAAGTGAAGCTGAGCTCTCTATTCAAGACAGTTATTTTGTGATAAGAGGTGGCTCATCTTATAGTAAACTCAAACTACCTGAATTATTCAAAGGAGTAAGTGATGTCTGAAAAAATACCAAAGCTTCTCCCTTTAGGGACAGCAGTAAAAATAAAAAATGATACTAGCCTTTATATTATTATCTCTCGTGGCTTTCAAAAAAAGAACGGTGAAATAATTTCAGGATATGCAGGTATACCTCATCCTTATGGACAAAACGATAAATATAAAACAATGATTATTTCCTCGGAAAAGATCATTAAAGTAGTCCATCAAGGACATGAAGATGAATTGGATATTGCATTTACAAAAAAACAGATTGAAAACATAGTGGAAGCACCTCAAAATACAAATGACGCTATAAAAGAGTCTGATTTAAAGAAAGATACTAATGATGTTAGTATTGAAACTGAAAGTGAGCATCCATATGATCCATTTTATGAACTTAAAAAGAAATATAAAAGTTCTTAAGTCAGAAATAAATATTATTTAGCGCTTTTGTATGAAAAAAATAATGATAGGAGACTAATAATGAGTGATTCAGAGAAATTAAATAGAATTAGACGGTTGAATCGGTGTGTAGATAGGCTAAAAAATGTGATGTATTCAGTTTATGATTTGAATTTTGTACAGTTTAAATCTGCAGGGAGTAATCAATGGTCTGGCCGAGTAAAAAGTAGTCAGTTCGATACTCACTATCAACAAGCAACACAACAATTGGCAAGGGTGGCACCAGAAATCGAAGAAGCTATCTCAACGTGTAGAAGTAAAATGTATAGTCTTGCCTGGTCAATTGAAGATCCAGGCAAAAAAGTACAAGCTTTAGCAATGGTGACATTTTTGTAGGAGGGTTTATATGGGACAACAAAAATTAGATAGTAAAGGATATGAAACTGTCACGATGAAAGTAGGTAGTATTACCTCAAAAGTATCAGGAGTAAGAAATGGCCTGAATACAAGTACTGCTCATCTAAAAGTCAAGCATATCCAAACAATTTTTCAGATTTATGATGATCTGTCAAGATTAGTCTCTGCCTATGGTGAGATGGTAGAGCACGATTTAAAGGAATTTAAACAAGTGGGTATAAATATACAACAAACAGATAAGGAGGCCAGTAAATGAGTAATGATGAACTTTATTACGATGCTCTAACTGATCTTGCCATAAGAATATCAAGTGGGTTAAAAAATAGAACTGAACCATTGGGGGAGCTGAGCCAAGCGCTTAATCAGTTGGTCAGTACGAATAAGATTAAAGGTAAAGCAGCAGATGGGATGAAAGCCTATATCGGTGAAGTACATCTAACGTTAATCCAAACCCTGCAATTAGCCCTAAACAACTATCAGATGGCTTTAGGGAAATATATTAATGGCTATTTACAAGTGGATGGTAACCATGATTTTAAACTTATAAGAGAAGATTTGAATGCACATGTTCGTCAGTTAACGTCACAGCAATCTGATTTTACGAGTTTGGAGAGACAATTGAAAGCTATTTCAAATGAAGTAAATGATCTTGTTTACCTAGGTGGTGCAGGAGGATATCGTATTGGCCAAGTTGCTAAAGAGATGGATCATATGAAACAGACTGCTCAAAAATTAAAAGAGAGGTGGGAAAGTTATGAACAACATGATCCAGGATTTGATCAAGTTCAGGAGCTAATTGCACGCACAAAATCACTTTTAAAGCAGACATTGAAAGTCCCGAGAGGCTATGCTTATCATTCAGGTAGTTTTAATGCATTACTGACAACAGATTTTTTAGATGCATTTAAAGTAAACGCGAAATCGGCAAGTGATAAAACTAATCAAAAAGCCTTTCAGAAGGATTGGCAACAGATAGGCAAATATTATCAAGTAGATCAAAATAGAATACAAAAAGAAGCAGCGAAAAAAAAGGGCTGGGAAAACTTAGGTAGAGATGTATTTTTCCTATTAGCAGGTGCCGCGATTACTGTTGCGACTGGTGGTGCAGGAGCACCACTTGCAGCAGCTTTGATTATCTCGTCCTTGCCCGCAGGAGTAGACATTGCTTCAGATGCATATCAAGGATGGACTGGTAGTACTACTAATTTTGGTGTATCTGTTTTCGAGAAATTGTTAGGTGTTAACAGAGGTACTGCGCAAGGGCTATGGGCTGGTACGAGTATACTAGCAGGAGTAGCTGGCAGCGGTGCAGCATATAGTAAACTTGTTAACGCTGGTGTGGCCAAGGGAGCGATTGGTGAAGTGAGACCAATCTTTAAAACCGCTTTCAGTGGGTCAGAGATTGTTTTTGGGAATCCGATGTCTAAAGCAGTCAGTGTCATGGGGCATAATAAGAATGTCTTAACATCACAACTGCTACCTCACTTTGCGGAAGGTGCTAAGTTAAATAAGTTTGCGGTGAAACAAATCACCCTGGTCTACGGTCAGGCAACAGTGGAAAGTACAGCTAAAAAAATGGCAGGTGCTATGGTTCTTGATCCTATTTATGATGCAGTTTTTAGAGGTAATGAATCAGATAAAGCAACGACTAAGAAATTAGTTGGGCTAACAAAACTATCGGGTCAGTTTACACAGCCTGTATTTGGAAAATGAAATGAGATAAAGTAAATGACAATTTTAGTTGCATATTTAACACAAAATAATCATGCGCTCTTACCAGTCGTTGGTGCTGGTTTATGTTCGTTGCTATTGGGGATAGTATTTGTAATATTTTTACCTATGTTGATTGAAAACTATTATCAGAATCATTGGGGAATGTGTATAGCTTATACATCCGTGGGCTCTGTCTATATACTGGTAGAGACAATAGTTGCTGCAACTATTATTACAACTTTTTTTATAGATTTCAAAGGATTAATAGCAATAAGTATTTTTATATTTGGTAGTTTAATTTTTTTGATAGGTAATATTTACCTTCATTTCTATGTTATTAGAAGAGTTGTACGAATGGTTAAATTACAAAAAAATAAAGTGAGTCAAACAGCCGTAGATTTTCTGGAAGAAAAGCCATTTGGAGGGATATTGATTTTGTTCACTTCTTATACAATACTGTTATTAATTTTGGCTTGCTGGCTTGGCGCAGGCTTTGGGGATTATAAAATTCATAATATTCTTTTATTAAGAATATTTGGTATTACAATACTTTTTGTATTGCCAACTTTGTCAGTGATATTTGGCTTAAAGTATCCTAGAAAAATTTTTGTCTCAAAACTTCAAAAAATAATAGATTCGCATAATGAAGCAATTAAGGATAAACAAAAAACTAAAAAGAAGAACGGGTAAGTTTACACAACCTATATTTGGAAAATGAAATGGGATAAAGTAAATGACAATTTTAGTTTTATATTTAAATACAAAATAAGAAAAAGAGGTTAAAACAGATCGTAAAAGAAAGTAAATTTCTTCCTTTAGGAAGTATTATTATTTTAAAACAAACAACACAAAAACTGATTATTATTGCACGTGGGATGTTGGTAGAGGAAAGTTATTATGATTATGGTGCTTTTCTTTATCCCCAAGGGTTAATTGAAGACTCTTTAGTGTATTTCAATGAAGACCAGATATCAAAAGTCATATTTCATGGTTTTACAGATGACGATGATACGCTTTTTATAAGCTATATTGATCAAGCTATTGAGCAACGTCATTCAGAAATTAAAGAGATATCTGATGAGAGAACAAATGATCTACAAATCATAGATCAAGAAATTATTAGTGAAGAGGAAGATCTTTTTGCTTCGATTCGTGACTTAGAAGATTAGCTTTAAGCTATTAGTAGAAAAATTCTACTAATGACTAGTGATGATTTTATATAAGTCATTAATAATCATTAGTAGATACTAAAGAAACAACTGACCTATCATAAGATTAATCTACATAACAACTGATGATAATCGGGTTGAAATACAACTGACTAGGATTTACAGTTTGGTAAGAAAGGTTAAATCAGATAAATGATAAAAACAAACACAGTATCACGAACACGAGTCTGAAACTGGCTAAGTTACTTGGGCATACTGCATCTCAATTAGCGACTAGTAGTGTTAGGTAAGATAAAAAAGGATAGTTAAAAAATATGAATAAACGAAATGATAAAACACGTTTACATCTAAATCGTAAAACACTAGTGGTTGTGAGTCTGCTTACGATAAGCTTATTGTGCTTGTTTAGCCTGTTTACTTTGATGACTACTCGCGATAAAACTAAGTCTGATGGGAGGAGAAAACCGACGATTGCCTTGGTGAATGAAGATATGATGTCAACGTTTAACAAACAAGAGTACACGTTTGGCAAAAACTTTGTTGATTTGGTATCAGATGATCAGCAGTATAATTGGCAGGTTGTGTCTCGTTCTGTTGCAGATCGTGCATACAAAGATGGATCGGTTGATGCTGTGATTTACCTACCTCAAACATTTTCTAAAGATTTATTGACCTTACAAAATCTGAATCCAACTAAGGCTAAGATTGATTACAAGATTCAGCAACAAAAAGATGAGCTATCTGACAAAATCTTACAAAACAAAATCATGAATTGTTTGTATTTGTTTAATAAAAATGTGGTTAAGATGTATTATGCCAGTGTTGCTGGTAATATTGCTGAAGCTGATAATCAAATGAAGCAAACGGTAAGTAAACAAGCTGATTTAGTATTGGGATTATCAAATCAAGTGCAAAGCCCCTTTAAAAATAGTATGTCAAATTATGATACTTTTATTTCAGGTACAAATGGATTAAATGGGCTGAATCAAGCTAATGTTGCTTTGCAAAATAGCTTTACAGATAGTACTAAAAAGTTAATGACTCAGACCGGTGAGAGGTTTACTAGCCAATTACCTCAACTTATCAGTTATTTTGATACACAAAAGAAAATAGCTAAGATTAATGTCGATAATGGTAATCAGGGGATTAAAAACCAAGCACGAACCGATCAAGATTTCTATTTTAGTCAATTTGATAACTTAAGCACAAGTCTAGTAAACCAGTTGGGTGCTCTATCTAGTAAGGATTTAGCAGATAAAGAAATAGGTCAACTTCCAGAGTTAACTCAGCAGATAAAAACTTACAATCAGCTTATTGTAGCCGTACGAGGGGACATTTCAGATCAAATTACAACGCTAACCAATAGTCGCACAGATCTGCTTGATTTAGTAAATGACTTGTATTATCAATTTTTTGATGCAGAAGTGTCAGCGACAGTAGAGAATTTTGACAATCTTTCAGACTCCCAAAAAGATGATAACAAGATCAGGCAGGCACTGGCTAATAAAATAAAAACCTCTCTTAGTAAAACGGATAATCTATCAGATAGTCCGTATTTAGACAAAGTGGCACAGCAGATTAGTAGCGTTTCTCTAGATGTAGCAGAGTATAAACTAGATAGTTTGCTTGATATGGGGATGATTGATTTTGATACAAAATGTAAGATTGAAGCACAGCTTCAAGTGATTGATCAGTATGCGACAGCTTTTGAATTAGGTGGTGGCACAGTCATGCTTAGTGATGCTAAAACGCTTGAAGCAAGTGATCAAACAATGACACGTAAGATGACGATTACAGTTCCCGCAGGAATGACCTATCAATCTTCTGCTTTTCCAGCTAACGTGAGAATTTCTCCTGTAACCAAAACAGGTATTACTGTGTCGCGTGATAATCGTATTGTGTTAGCAAATCCACTACCGACTACAGCAGATGAGGCAAAAGGAAAAGGGGCACCTAAAAGCTTTGATGTTGAGCTTCACATCACTTTAGCTGATGACCAAAGTCTTAGTTTAGAGACAACATGGCTGAATCAACTAACAAACGAAAAAGTGTTTGAAACTACCGATCATTTCGTGCTACTACCAAAAGCAGGTCTTGCAAACATAACGCAAGATGCTCAAGAAAACTTGCAAGAAATCATGAGTTGGTTTTCTAAAATTGATGGTATTTCAAGTATGATCACAACGCTTTACGCTGATCCTAGCGAAGATTATATGAGTTTACTTTCAGCACTGACACAAGAAGAGTTTAAAAATCAGAGTCAACGTTCAGTATTTAATATGTATGGTAATATTGACGTCAACGAACTAAGTAAGCGGTTAAGTGATCAAGACGTACAAGCGTTCAAGATGATGGGGCAAGAAAACTTAAGTAAAGTGATTGCGGCTATTAAATCGATCAATACTGCGATGTCAAGTTTACGAGTTGATAAACAGCGTTTACAAGATAATCTTCCTGAACAGTTTTTTGAGGAAAATTTGAAAGCATTAACCTTATGGTATACTCAAATCACAGAGATGCTTGCGCGTCTCTATCAAGGTTGGCAAATACAAGATCCTACCACGCTTGAAATGAAAGAATGGGCAGAATATGATCGTACCAAGACGGAACTCTATGTAGATTCTAGCACTGTCCTGTATGAGCAGATCCAAAAATTAGTCACATCAACGACTCAAGCAACGCAAGAAATCTCTAAAAGTGCACAGGCTGTTAAAGATAACTCGGAGCAATTTAACCAACTCGTCAATCAAGCAACTCTGACACAAAAAGATGCTAAAAATCTATTAGCTAACACAGATAATCTTGTTTTAATGGGCAATGAAGAGGCAAGTCAGGTGAAAGGGTTTTATGATGCATTTTCTAAAACGCTTGCTAATACCAGAACACCAGGGGTAAATACACAACACCTCTATAGTTTCTTTGCTAGTCCTATTTTGACCAATGATATAACCCCCGAACAAGATAAAACGTCGACCGATAAAAAAAAAGTTTTACTACCTTTAGCTCTACTGTTTGTCATGGGATTAATTACGGGTGTCCTCTTGTTATTAATCGGACAGCTAATCAGGAAGAAAATGCGTGACAGTAAAACACGTTAAATCATGGCATTAAAATTATCAGCTAAGATATGATATAATTGATGCATATGTTGTCATGATTATGCTAGTGTAGCAGGGCATAGATTGGCACAACGATGCGTGTAAGCCTTTTCTAGCTTAATGAGACAACTCACGTTTAAAGGATAAAATGAAATGAAAAAAATGAAATGAAAAATAAAGTGAAATATTCAATAACTGATCATCCTTATTTTAGATATTGGGTATGTGGTATAGGTATCATAGTATTGTTATTGGGCTCAATAGGCGTGATTTATCATCATACACATAAAAAAATAGATTCACTTGTCTTTCAAGGTAAGACTTACTACCCTGCACCTTATCTTATGGTAAATTTCAGTGGTCAAGGAAAAAATATAAAGATATTTGGGAAATCATCTTATTTAGGAGATAAGCAAAATCAAGATTCAAAAAATAATATGACACGTCAATTTTGGGAAATTGCTACAATACCAAAGCAAAAAATGATTGTAGAGATGACGCCTGGTGAGCAATCAGTAGGGGAGCAGATATGGTGCAATCAAAAATTAACACATATCTCAGAAACATTTGACTTTTTAAACCCTAAATTTGTTGCTTATGCTACATATGATCATAACGAGTTTGAGCTACACCAAGCATCGGTAACAAAGCAACAAGATATATTGGATCAAATGAAAAAACTAGTCCATACAAAACCTGAGTTTAAACGATCAAATAGTGTAGATGGCGAATCTATTAATGAACTCTATATGAATGAAGATGTTAATCAATCAATATGCTTACAAGCATCGATCATTAAATACAAAAATGGTAAAAACTATTTAACGTTTTCAGGTGGTGTTGAGAAAAAAGGCTATTGGCTTGTTAACAAGAAATTATCAGATTTGTTACATTAACGATGTATTAATTAGCAGGGATTGACAGTCTAAGTATGTATTTGAATGAATGATGTGATAACTGGCTATCGCGCTATTTATCAAGAAAGGAAAAACGATGGCTTATTATCCAGAACCAATTGCTAAATTGATAGAGTCCTATGCTAAGCTACCAGGTATCGGTCAAAAAACGGCAACTAGACTCGCTTTTTATACGATAGGGATGCAAGATGATGATGTCAATGGGTTTGCGGCCAATCTCTTGTCCGCTAAAAGGGATTTGCATTTTTGTAGTGTGTGTGGGAATTTAACGGATTCCGATCCCTGTAATATCTGTACTGATGAGTCAAGAGACAGAACAACAATTTTTGTAGTTGAAGAATCAAAAGATGTGTTAGCGATGGAGAGAATTAGAGAATATACTGGCTTATACCATGTCTTACATGGCACTATTAGTCCGATGAATGGCGTCAGTCCAGATGATATTAACGTCAAATCTTTAATTACACGCTTGATGGATAGTACCGTAACAGAGATTATCATCGCAACCAATGCCACGAGTGATGGGGAAGCGACAGCTATGTACTTAGCACGCATGATAAAACCAGCAGGAATTAAGGTGACACGCCTGGCACGCGGATTAGCTGTCGGTAGTGATATCGAATATGCAGACGAGGTGACTTTAAGTAAAGCGGTTGAAAATCGTCAAGAAATATAAGTTTATATCCATCATAAAAAGAAAGCCAATAGTGCTTTTTTTTATCAGATAAATCGCATGATTTTATAGCATTGGTGGGGGGATCTGATGTCGTTTATCTGGTTTTATAAGCTGCGAGTTAGTGATTTTTTGTGATATAATATGGATAACTATATTTTTCAAGGAGATGTGATGACAAAAAAAGTATTGGTTTTACTATATGGTGGTCGTAGTGCTGAACGTGAAGTATCAGTCTTATCAGCAGAGAGTGTCATATTTGCTGTAAATTATGACAAATTTAGCGTGAAAACATTTTTTATCACACAAACAGGTGACTTCATCAAGACACAGACCTTTGATGAAACACCAAAAGCTGGAACAAAATTAATGACAAATGGGACGATTGATGCCTCAGCTATCGTCTCTCCTGCGAGTATCTATGAAAAAGATGCGGTTGTCTTTCCAGTGCTTCATGGGCCTATGGGTGAAGATGGGTCTATCCAAGGTTTCTTAGAAATCCTCAAAATGCCCTATGTCGGACCAAGTATCACATCAGCCAGTGTGACGATGGATAAGATTATGGCAAAACACGTTTTTGAATCTGTTGATGTCCCACAAGTCCCTTATGTTGCCTTGACTGATTTAACGCAGATAGACGAAAAAATATCAGAAGTTGCTGATAAACTCAGTTATCCAGTATTTGTTAAACCAGCAAATATGGGCTCATCTGTGGGTATTTCTAAAGTCTCAGATGCATCACAATTACGAGATGCCATCACTGAAGCAAAAAAATATGATAATCGTATCTTGATAGAACAAGGTGTAAATGCGAGAGAAATCGAAGTTGCTGTTTTAGGTAATTCAGATGTCAAAACAACTCTGGCTGGCGAAGTTGTCAAAGCAGTTGAGTTTTATGATTATCAGTCAAAATATATCGATAATCAGATTACCATGGCTATACCAGCAGAAATTCCTGATGACATCATGACAAAAATGCGAGAAATCGCAGCAAGAGCCTATCGTGCAGTCGCAGGTGTTGGGATGTCGCGTTGTGACTTTTTCTTAACAGAGGATCATCAGCTTTACTTGAATGAGATTAATGCGATTCCAGGGTTCACCGAATTTTCTATGTACCCACTTTTATGGGAAAATATGGGCTTGTCTTATCCTGATTTGATCGAAAGTTTAGTGGATCTGGCTATTGAAGCATTCGATATTCGAGAAAGTAAGTTACAACATTAAGCTTATCTATGGATGCAAGTCCGTTTTTAGGTGATGTACACATACGATGTGACGCATGAGACAAAAAAACCGATGTCAAGGACATCGTTTTTTTTATTGCGCTAAATTTAATCGTCTAATTGATTGTTTCCCATTAATTTTTCGTTTACGATTCTAGACATGACGTAAACGACAAAAATTGAGATAAATGAACCTACGGTAACGTCACTTAAGAAGTGAGCGCCGATTCTTAGTCGTGATAAAACGACAATGAAGCTAAAGACTGCAGTAGCTATGAAGAGATTGCGGCGTTTTTTAGCTTGTTTTGGTGACACAAATAAGGGTAGGATAATAGAAATCCAAACTTCTTGTGCGTGTCCTGATGGAAAAGATTTATGTCCGTTTTCACCATTAATATGATACCACGCAGTGAAATTTGACCAATGATGATTCATTTCATAAGGACGCATCCGTCCCCAATACATTTTCATCGTGTTAAGCAGTGTCGTACCAGCATAGACTGCGACAATTGCTGCTAAGGCGATATAGGTTAGTCGCTTCATTTCTGTATCTTCTTTTTTAGCAAGCCATTTATAGCATAACAATAAGCCAATCACGACAAAGATGAGTGTTAAACTGATCAAAGTTGGCAGATACCACCCTGGTAGTGCACCATGTTTACCCGTATCATTGTTTGCAGCACCAAGAGGCGCTTTGTGTTTGATGTTGTTAAGAGAAGAAACTGTATAAAGTAACGCGATTTTAGTTGCTAACCACATTTCATAAATTGAGGCAATGATGGCCATCAACATGACAGAAGACTTAGCGAAGGGATCAAGGTCTGATTTTTGGGTGCTGTAAAATAAAACTTGAGCTGAAATAAAAATAATGACATTTGGAAAGAATAAGCTATAATTTTGAAAAATTGTACCAAAAATAGAGTCCTGATTCATGATCGTATGTGAGATAGGTTTATCAAAAAAAGCTCCAATTAGGAGTAATAAGATAAAAATTCCTAAGATAATGTACTCTAGCTTAAAACGAGAGTGCGAAGTAGATTGCAACTTTGTGTGTGCCATGTGGCATCTCCTTTTTTTATTGTGATAATGGCCACTTAAGTAGCCATTTCGTTTAACAGTTTAACATAGACTACTCATACTAATGTAAATTTTCTGTAAAAATAAGGACTATATCTGTTAAATGTTCGGTTATTAGTGTACAATTCAAAAATTTTTTAGTATCATGAGTTAGAAAGTGGGAACAAGCTGAGGCGTTTTGTTGGTATTTCTATAAATATACGCAAAAAAACCGTGTCTATTGAGACAACGGTTTTCTGACATACTGATTTACACACTGTTTATCTTCTGTCAAAGATATACAAACCGCCTGCAATAATCAGATGTGCACCAAAAATTCCTGCTGCTAGCATAAAAATTCTCCTTTCTTATCTTATATATCATAGTTAAGTTGAAAGAAAAGTAAATAAATTTATTACAAGAGTTTATTTGATTAAAATGTTAGATTTTGTTATGATTAATATAAATTATGCTATGACAATGACTTGCAGGTAAAAAAATTGAAGAAAGAGAGGATAATTCAAACATGATGCGATTTAAAAACGTTACAAAATCCTTTTCAGGCCGGATTGCGATTCATCATATCAGTTTTGCAATTCCTAAAGGACAAATATTTGGTTTTCTTGGCCCATCAGGTTCTGGTAAGACCACGACGATTAATATTTTGACTGGTCAGTTAGCACAAGACAGTGGTGAAGCGACTATTTTAGGTAAAGATACTAGAGAATTAACAGCAGATGACTTATTAAATATTGGGATTATGAGTGATACGATAGGAGTTTATGAACGCTTGTCGATTTATCAAAATCTCTTGTTTTTTGCTAAATTTCATGGCATATCTACTGACTATTTGGATCACTTATTAAAGGCTTTAGACTTATTTGATGATAAAGATAAAAAAGCACTCGACCTCTCAACTGGTATGAAACAAAGGTTGTTATTGATTCAAGCTGTCTTGCACACACCAAAGCTTTTATTTTTAGATGAGCCGACCTCAGGTATGGATCCAACACTTTCTCAGGAAGTTCATCGCTTGTTAGTGAGTCTCAAAGAAAAAGGTGTGACAATCTTTTTAACTACGCATGACATGCAAGAGGCTACAGAACTTTGTGATGAGATCGCCTTGTTATATAAAGGTAAGATTATAGAACAAGGTGCACCGCAAGATGTGATTGATAAATATAGCGACAAGGACAAAGTCGTGATACGTTTTCAAAATGGGAAAAGTATTACCGTCCCCAAAGAAGAGACAGTCAACTATCTTGAGCAGCATATTTTGAGTATTCATACGATGGAAGCATCCTTGTTCTCGATTTTTATCAGCCTAACGGGGGAGAATTTTGAACATGACTAAAGTAACACGACTAAAGAGTTTATTCTGGTTAAGATGGCAATACTTGATGTCAAATAAAGTATTGTTATATCTATGTATCGGTATACCGATTGGCTATTTTGTACCTATCTCATTTATTCCTCAGTATCAAGGAAAAATTGCCTTTTTACCATTTATTTTAAATTTGATTTATAGTATGACTGGGGGCTGTTTTATCTCCATTATGGTAAGTGAGGAAAAAGAAAAAAAGAATTTAAGAACCTTGATTTTATCAGGAGTTAAGTTACAAGAGTATCTGATGACAATTATCTTATTTCCGTTCATGTTATGTTTAGGGTCGTGCTTGATTTTCCCATTTCTCATCAGGGTGAGCTTACCAAATTGGCCGATGTACTTAGTGATTGCAATCATGACTTGTTTTATCTTTATATTAGCTAATTTGTCTATGGCACTGTTTACTAAAAATCAGACACAGGCGACATTATTCGGGTTTGGGCTGACGATGCTTGCCATGGTCTTAGGTAATTTACCTGAGTTTGTCCAAAATAAATTCGTAGATGATGTGATCAGCTTTTCTTTTATTGGTGCTAACACAAACTATTTTAAGGCATCAGGTCATCTAGAGTGGAGCGATAAGAGTATGCTGATGATGGTGTTATGGGTAGTTGGGTTACTTGTGTTGACGCGGTTTGCTTTTGTTTGGAATAGACAAAATCATGTGCGCTAGTCCAGTATGTTAAGTTAATAAAAAAACCGTGTCTATTGAGACAACGGTTTTTTACTTTAGTTGATATTGTTTAATGGATCTCCCATGAGTTTTTCATTGAGGATACGAGCCATAACATAAATAACTAGGATTGAGATAAAAGATCCCATTGTCACATCGCTTAGGAAGTGGGCACCTAGTCGTAGGCGAGATAGTGCCACTAAGCAGCCGAATACAACTGCAAATATAAAAGTATTGCGACGTTTTTGACCTAGTTTAGGTGAAACGAATAAAGGAAGAAGGAGTGCAATCCATGCTTCTTGTGAGTGGCCTGAAGGGAATGATTTATGTCCATTTTGGCCATTAACATGTAACCAAGAAGTGAAATTTGACCAATCGCTTTTCATTTCGTATGGACGGAAACGTCCCCAGAAGTCTTTCATCGTGTTGACGATGATATCAGCGGCTAATACAGCAAGAGCAGCAGCTAGTGCAACATAAGTTAAGCGTTGCATTTCTACTTCATCTTTTGTAGCAAGCCATTTGTAGCATAAAGCTAATCCGATGATTACTAAGATAATTGTGACGATGACTAATGTTGGCATATACCAAGTTGGCAGCGCCGCATGTTTACCATTATCATTATTAGCAGCACCAATAGGTGCTTTGTTTTTAATATTATTAAGTGAAGAAATTGTATAAATAAGCGCAATTTTAACAGTTTGCCAAGTTTCATAGATTGCGACAACGAGTGTTAAAAACATGACTGCAAATTTAGCAGTAGCATCCACGTTTGATTTTTGGATACGATAAAATAAAACTTGTGTTGACATGAAGAGGATAATCGCTGGGAAAACTAAGCTATAATTTTGGAATAAAGTACCAAAATAAGAGTTTTGATCCATAATTGTTTGTGAGATAGGCTTATCAAACAGTGCACCTATGATGAGTAACAAGATAACAATGCCTAAAACGATATGCTCAATCTTAAAACGAGCAGGTGATTTAGCTTGTGATTGTGTGAGTGCCATTTGGCAATCTCCTTTTTATAAGTTTAATAGTTTAGTATGTGAGTGGCCATCTCACTTAATAGTCTAACATGATTTATTTAGTATTAATGTAAGTTTTCTGTAAAATTTCTGTAAAAACAAGACTAGCTATATTTAGCTTGGTCAAGACTGAGGACTGACTTAGTCAGGAAATCACAAGTAAAGTGAGAAATCTCCCACTTTTTTTGATAAAATATAAGATATGAAAAGGAATCAGGTAAACAAATGAAGTTAACAATACACGAAATTGCTAAGGTTGTGCAAGCAAAAAACGATGTCACTATTTATCCAGATCAAGCATTAGCTAATATCGAGTTTGATAGCCGTTTGATTCAATCAGGCGATATTTTTTTGCCACTTAAAGGTGCGCGTGATGGTCATGAGTTTATTGACGTAGCCTTTGATAATGGTGCTGTGATCACATTCTCTGAAAAACATAGTGCACATCCTCACATTTTAGTTGATAATACTGAATTAGCATTTCAAGCATTAGCGAGTTACTATCTTGAAAAGACTGGTGTGGATGTTATTGCGATTACTGGTAGTAATGGTAAAACGACTACCAAAGATATGACGGCACAAGTTCTTGCGACGACATATAAAACATATAAAACGCAAGGTAATTATAACAATGAGATTGGTTTACCTTATACTGTACTGCATATGCCAGATGACACCGAAAAATTGGTCCTAGAAATGGGGCAAGATCATATGGGGGATATCCATCTCTTATCTACTCTTGCAAAACCAAAACTTGCAGTTATTACTTTGATAGGTGAAAGTCATCTAGAATTTTTTGGCACAAGAGAAAAAATTGCTGAAGGCAAAATGCAGATTATCGATGGTCTAGTTGCAGGTGGAGAGTTAATCGCACCAGCAGATAAACTCATTGATGCTTATTTGCCAGCAGACCAAAAAAACACACGGTTTGGTGCAGGTTCGGATATCCATATTGTTGAGCTTAGTGAGCATAAAGATAGCTTAACATTTAAGGTGAATTTTTTAGATGAGGCATTAACCATTCCAATTCCTGGGAAATTTAATGCAACCAATGCCATGGTTGCGGCCTATGTTGGTAAGCTTGAAAAAGTAACCCCAGCTAATATCAAGTTTGCCTTAAAAAACCTAGTCTTGACTAAAAATCGTGTCGAATGGTTAAAAGCTTCCAATGGTGCTGATATCTTATCAGATGTGTATAATGCTAATCCGACTGCGATGCGCTTAATTTTAGAAACCTTTCAAACAATTGATGCCCCTGTTGTTGGCAAAAAAATTGTAGTGTTAGCAGATATGAAAGAGTTAGGTGAACAATCCGCTCAGCTTCATCGTGATATGATTACAGCGCTGGATCCTGAAAAATTAGATTTGGTTTATCTATATGGTGAGGAGATGCTTGCATTAGCAGCGCTTGCTGAAGATAAGTTTCCCAAAGGTACTGTAAAGTATTTTAGAAAAGATGCCCATACAGATGAATTTTCTGATCTACAAGCAGCGCTAGCAAAAGAGTTGATGCCAAATGATCAGCTTCTCTTAAAAGGAAGTAATTCTATGCATCTTTCAGATATTGTTAAAGGTCTATAAGTAAAATAGTCAGCTTATATTAATTCTTGAAATCTTTTGACGTTATAAATTAGAAAAAAAGCTCAGTACATAAGATGTACTAAGCTTTTTTTTAATATTTTTAATGGGTTATTTATAAATTAATACCAACCGTGTGACAAATGGAACTGCCAAGCAGCTTCCCATGAACCATAGCGTTCTGCAACATATTTATCTGCAACACGTTCTTGATTTGCTGGTGAAAAATCACCGCCAAGATAAGAAGATGTTAACTGGTAGCGACCATAATATTGGCCGTTTTGAGCAGTATAAGACCCACCTGATTCAGTCATAGCGATAGCTTCTTTAGCTGAATTTGCTGTGAACCCATTACCAGTAGAGATGGTAGCTGAACTTGCAGCAGGAGCCGCAGGAGCTTGTGTTACTGGCGCAGCAGGAGCTTGTGTGTTTTGAGTTTGCACAGTGTTGTTAGCTTTTGCATCTGTATCGATAGTCAAAGTTTGACCAACATAGATCAAACCGATATTACCAATGTTGTTTGCTTGCGCAATACTTTGGATATGTGTTTGATCATTATAAAATTTATTTGAAATCCGAGATAATGTATCACCTGATTGAACAGTGTATTTGACTTGGTCAGCATTTGCTGTTGTTGCTGTAGCGAAAAGCCCAGCACCCAGGAGTGAAGTAGCTAAGATAGCTACAGATTTTTTAGATAGTTTCGCAGTCAAGTTAGACTGCTTAAGATTAAATGTTTTCATGAACACTATTCTATCAGAGAACTATCTGTGGAATATGAAAATAGCATGAAAGTTTTATGACAAAACATTACAGATTATTACAAACACCGTTTTGTAAGTATGATATAATAGAAATTATTGAGTAAAATATGTAGCTACCGTTGTGCATTGCGCAACACAGTAGTCACATTTTAAAAGGAAGACACATGACATTAGAATCAGAAATTAAGCGTAGACGTACTTTTGCCATCATCAGTCACCCGGATGCTGGTAAAACAACTATAACTGAACAATTACTTTATTTTGGTGGAGAAATCCGAGAAGCAGGGACTGTAAAAGGTAAGAAAACAGGTCATTTTGCCAAATCTGACTGGATGGACATCGAAAAGCAACGTGGGATTTCTGTGACGTCTTCCGTTATGCAATTTGATTATGCAGGAAAACGAGTTAATATCTTAGATACCCCTGGACATGAGGATTTCTCTGAGGATACTTATCGTACGTTGATGGCTGTAGATGCTGCAGTTATGGTAATCGATAGTGCTAAAGGGATTGAAGCACAAACTAAAAAACTATTTCAGGTTGTGAAACAACGTGGGATTCCAGTTTTTACATTTATCAATAAACTTGACCGTGATGGGCGTGAACCGCTTGATCTGCTTGCAGAACTTGAAGATGTCTTGGGTATTTTATCAACACCGATGAATTGGCCGATTGGTATGGGTAAAAACTTTGAAGGTCTCTATGATATGCATAATAAGCGTTTAGAGCTTTATAAAGGAGACACACGTTTTGTCGATTTTGAAGAAGGTGAAGCTGTCTTTGCTCAAAATCCTTTTTATCAACAAGCAAAAGGAGATATCGAGTTAATGACAGAGGCTGGGAACCCGTTTGACGCAGAAGCTGTGTTATCTGGGGATCTAACACCTGTATTCTTTGGTTCTGCCTTAACAAACTTTGGTGTGCAGACTTTTCTAGATTCGTTTTTGAGCTATGCGCCAGAACCACAAGGACACAAAACACTAACGGGCGATGTTGTGTTGCCTACTATTCCAGAGTTTTCAGGATTTGTATTTAAAATACAAGCCAATATGGACCCACGACATCGTGACCGTATCGCATTTGTACGGATCATCTCAGGTGAGTTTGAGCGTGGTATGTCGATCAAATTAGCACGTACAGGTAAAGCAGTCAAATTGAGTAATGTCACACAATTTATGGCTGAATCTAGAGAAAATGTAGAAAATGCCGTCGCAGGTGATATCATTGGTGTCTATGATACGGGTACTTACCAAGTTGGGGATACATTAACAACCGGGTCTCTAAAAATAGAGTTTGAACCACTACCAACCTTTACACCAGAGTTGTTTATGAAAGTATCAGCTAAAAATGTTATGAAGCAAAAATCTTTCCATAAAGGAATAGAACAATTGGTTCAAGAAGGTGCGATTCAGCTCTATAAAAATTACCAAACGGGTGAGTATATGTTAGGTGCAGTTGGTCAACTTCAGTTTGAAGTTTTCCAACATCGGATGGTTGGAGAATACAACGCAGAGGTAGTTATGACACCTATGGGTAAAAAAACTGTTCGTTGGATTTCGCCAGATGATTTAGATGAACGGATGTCTAGTTCACGAAATATCTTAGCAAGAGATCGATTTGACAACCCGTTATTCTTATTTGAGAATCAATTTGCAGAGCGATGGTTTGCAGATAAATATCCAGATGTTGTCTTATCTGATAAACCATTTGTTGAGAGATAAACAAGTTAAGAAGATCCTTCTACTTTATTGTAGGATCTTTTTTAATCATCGTTTTACTTACTTACGCATATAAACTTATGGACCTGAGGTGATTTTTTGAAAATTAAACTAGAGATGATCCCAAAAACAAGAACTGAGCAAATTATTTTTCAACTCCATGAATTAACCGCTGAGCACCAGGAGTTAATTGATCGATTGAAAACAGATAAGTTGCTTGAGATGATCTTACATAAAGGTGACAAAAAGTATAGAGTATTACCAAAACATATTTTGTATTTTGAATCAGTAGATAAAAAAACCTTTGCCTATACAACAGATGATGTGTTTGAAGTCAGAGAAAAACTTTATCAATTAGAAGAAAAATTATCCACGCATCAATTTATAAGGATTTCCAAATCAATGATTTTGAATGTCAAGCAGATTCATGTGATTTATCCAACCTTAAGTGGTCGATTTGAGGCAGAACTTGAAAATCAGGAGCGTGTCAAGATTTCACGGAACTATGTGCCAGCATTAAAAAGAATATTAGGAATGAAAGGATAGGTAATATTATGAAGCAAAAGCTTTTAGTCCACTTTGCGACTTTTTCAATGGCGACATTTGTGATGATGTTTGTCAATATGTTATCAGGTGTTGTGTATAATAACGCTGCCATTCTATCATTAATGGTTGTTTGTGCGGCATGTACACTTTTTTGTAACGTGTTTTTATACTATGTCACGGCTGACTTTGGTAATATACTGACGGTATTTGGTGTATTAGGTATTGTATATATAGGTAGTAAGTTATTTGGCTGGGAATTATCCATATTGGATTTAGTTATGTCAGGAGTGTTAACCATAGGGCTAATTGTTGCTAATTATGAATTAAATAGCCAGACTGCAAAAAAAATGAACCAACAGTTAGAAATTTTGAAAGAAGCTGCAAAAGAAGCAGAACAATCGGATGATCTACAGTGACAGTATTGTATCTATACCTATCAGTAAAAAAGGCGCAACTCAGATTGTGGCTTTTTTTGTATCTTAAAGCTGTAAAAGGGACTTAGTCAGGTCATGTTACTGCATGTTAGTAAGCAATTTTGACTCCTTAGGTCATCTGCTCTATTTTTTGGCACTAGACTTTGATAAACTAGCATCAACATAGCGTTAAAAGGAGTGATGGTGATGAATGAAAAAGTCTTAGTTGTTAAAAAGTTATCCAAAACGTATGGAACGAAACAAGTTGTTAATCAAGTTGATTTAAGCATCGAAAAAGGTAGTTTTACGGCGATTTTAGGTCCAAATGGGGCAGGGAAGTCAACAACAATAGCCATGCTTTCAACGCTAACACAAGCAACGAGCGGCGACATTTACTATGATGGGTTAGCTATCCAAGAGCATTTGAGACAAGTGAGACCAAAAATTGGTATTGTTTTTCAAAACAGTGTGTTAGACGAAGCCTTAAGTGTAAAACAAAATCTGTCTATTCAAGCTGGATTATACAAAAATATTTCTCAAGATCGCATTGATGAGGTCATCACCTTAACCAGTTTGACGGGGATTTTAAAACAACCAGTGAGCCAGTTATCTGGGGGACAAAAGCGACGAGTGGATATTGCGGTCAGTGTTTTGCACCAACCAGAAATTCTATTTTTAGATGAGCCAACAACTGGGTTAGACATTCAGACACGACTGGCTATCTGGGAAGTCTTACAAAACATGAAAGTAAAAGAAGCCATGACGATCGTCTTGACCACGCATTACTTGGAAGAGACAAATGTTGCCGACAATGTTTATATCATTAATAGCGGTGAGATTATTGCTAATGGGTCTGCAAAAGAGTTGATACAACGCTATACACAAGAAATATTAACAATCGAGTCGGGAGAGTTAAGTAGTATTTGTAACATATTAGGACTAAAAGATGAGCAATTGCCGTTAAGCTTACCATGTCCTAATGCGCAAACAGCGATCAAACTATTGTGTGATATTCAACCATTTGTTGAAAAATTTAGCTACCAACAAGGCACGATGAACGATGTATTTGTCGCATTAACAGGTAAGGAGATGATATCATGACCACCATTATCAGTCGTAACTTAAATTTATATTTTAAAGAAAAAACAACGATTTTTTTCTCGCTATTAAGCTCTCTGATTATTCTTGTTTTGTATTTCGCATTTTTAAAGCAAAATTATACTGAGTCACTTAAATCACTAAAAGAAGGCGCACAGTTTGCAGATATCTGGTTACTTGCGGGCTTACTGTCGGTGACGGGGATGACAACGACTTTTCAAGCCATGACCCAATTAGTTGTTGACAAGACAACTGGACGGATGCGTGCATTTCGTTTGACGCAAACAAGTAGACTATCGGTGTATCTTGGCTACTTTTTCTCAAGTGTTATCATTGGAATACTGATGCAAATCGCAGTATTCATGATTGGTTTTGGGATCTTAAGTGCAGTAGATGGGATTGGGTTTTCTCTGTACCAAGTATTGCTGACAACTCTAGCCATTATCTTAAACAGTCTAGTCAGTGCTGCGTTAAGCTTGATACTATTGAGTGGAGTTAAAAAGAGCTCAAGTTTAACATCGCTTGGGACCATTATCGGGACTTTATCCGGTTTCCTATCTGGTGTGTATATTCCCATGCGTGCATTACCAGAAATCGGCCAAACCATCATCAAGTGTTATCCAGGTGCTTACAGTGCGTCTCTTTTTAGGCATATATTATTAGCTGATCAGCTTAAAATTACGTTTGCACCATTAAGCCCAGATAAGCTATTAGACTTTAAAGCTGATTTTGGCATTGGGCTATCTCTAAGTGGACAGTTGACGACAGTAGTTTCAGAGAGTATCATCTTATTATTTGCTACCTTAGGTTTATTAATAGGTTCAGTCATTATTTTAAAAATAAATAAAAAAAACCTATAACAATGCGCTCCTAGTATATTGACATACTATATGATATTAGTTACAATTTTATTAGGAAAATATGAAATGAATAAAAAAATTAGGAATTTATTAGCAACTAGTGTGCTTTTGTTTAGTTTTGCAACTTTTGGCTGTTCAAATGATGTGAGAGGGCTTCAATCTGATTTAGAAAGTCAGATTGAAAAAGTTGACAAAGCATCTAAGGAAATAGATTATTTATCAAAAGATGACCAGGCAACTTTGCAAAAAGAATTAAAGCATGCGAAAGAAATTGAAACATCTACTTCAAAATCAAAGTTAACGGATGAAACAAGTAAATTAAAAAGTGTATTAAAACCGCTTAAAGAAAAATCTAAATCAGTTTCTGATGATGTAGCTGCAATGACCCAGCTTGAAAAAAATGTGGCAATTGATCAAGCAAATAAAAAGAGTTTAGACAAACTGATTTCTGAATCTCACGAGTTTAGCAATTATAATACGTACTATACATCATGTCAGACTGCTTTATCTAAAGGTAGGACACAAGTTGTTGACACTGTCAAAAATCAGGCGACACAAGCAATTAACAGTCCATACATTCAGCAAACAGATAAGTCAAATTTAGTTAGTCTTTTAGATAAAGTAAAAAAAGCTAAAGATGTAGCTGATGCTTTCACGTATATTGATGATTTACAATCACAAACAAGTAAAGTTATTGAAAATACCAAGGCCAATGAAGCACAACAAAAAGCCGCACAGGCAAAAGCTGAGGCAGAAAAAAAGGCCGCTGAGCAGGCCGCACAAGCAAAAGCTGAGGCAGAAAAAAAAGCTGCCGAGCAAGCAGCCCAAGCAAAAGCTGAGGCAGAAAAAAAGGCCGCTGAGCAGGCAGCTCAAGCAAAAGCTGAGGCAGAAAAAAAAGCCGCCGAGCAAGTAGCCCAAGCATCAACATCAGCATCAGCATCAGCATCAGTGGCTAATTCAGGTAACATCAATACGACTGCAAGTGATAAGTGGGCGATAGAAAATGGCTACACATGGCAAACTAGAAAAGGTCATAGTCATATCATTCACCCTGGTGGGAGCTTACCTGCTGGCTATCATTGGCAAGTGCAATAATTGATATAAAGAAGAACTGATAACGCAAGTTATGAGTTTTTTTATTTTGCATCGATATGATGAACAAAAAAATATCCTGTTATCAGTCAATCTGAACTAGTTGACGTATTGAGTGAAACGCAAAGGCGTACGCATTTTATTTGCGTGAAAACGTATTCCCAAATATCCACCTACTAATTCAATCCAAAATATGTTATACTAAATAAGTTGTTCAATTGGGACAATGATGAAGTAATGGAGTATTTGGATTTAGCGTTTTAAGCTTGTTTGCTTGAAATGCAAACAAGTTTTTTATATCACGATATTGATATCTGAACTATGTGTTGAGACACATCTTTTTACAGAAAACTAGAAAATAACCGAAAACTCCGTTTTTATTTGAATGGAGATATATTTGAAATTTACAGAACTTGGTTTATCAGAAGACATTTTATCAGCAATCACAAAAGTTGGCTATGAAACACCTACACCTATTCAAGAGCAAACAATCATGTTAGCACTTGAAGGTAAAGATGTCATCGGTCAAGCACAAACTGGTACTGGTAAAACAGCCGCATTTGGTTTACCGACACTCAATAAAATTGATGTGAATGGTGGCTTACAAGCTATCGTCATTGCACCAACACGTGAGCTTGCAGTACAATCTCAAGAAGAGTTGTTCCGCTTTGGTCGCGATAAAGGCATTAAAGTACGCTCAGTATTTGGTGGTGCAAGTATTGACAAACAAATCAAAGCACTTAAATCAGGCGCTCACGTTGTCGTGGGAACACCAGGACGTATGGTTGACTTGATTAAACGTCGTGCTTTGCAACTTGGGGATATCGAAACATTAATCCTTGATGAAGCTGATGAAATGCTTAACATGGGCTTTATTGATGACCTTGAGTTCATTATCAAAGCAACACCAACAGAAACACGCCAAACATTATTATTCTCAGCAACTATGCCTGACGCAATTAAAAAAATTGGTGTGAAATTCATGAAAGATCCTCAGCACATTAAGATTGTCTCAAAAGAGATGACGTCAGATTTGATTGATCAATATTTTGTTAAAACAAAAGAATTTGAAAAATTTGATGTGTTAACTCGCTTGATCGATGTTCAAAAACCTGAATTAGCCATCGTTTTTGGTCGTACAAAACGTCGTGTTGATGAAATCACACGTGGTTTGAAATTACTAGGCTACCGTGCTGAAGGGATTCATGGCGATTTAGCACAACAAAAACGTTTAGCAGTTCTACGTGATTTTAAAAACGATAACTTAGATGTGCTTGTTGCGACTGACGTTGCAGCACGTGGTCTTGACATTTCAGGTGTGACACATGTCTATAACTATGACATCACACAAGATCAAGAATCATACGTTCACCGTATTGGTCGTACTGGTCGTGCTGGTAAATCTGGTTTGTCTATTACTTTTGTATCAAACAACGAGATGGGTTACCTTCGTGCGATTGAACGTTTGACTAAAAAAGAAATGAAAGGCATGAAACCACCAACACGCGAAGAAGCTTACCAAGCAAGTCTTGCTGTTGCATTTGATGAGATCAAACGTGATCTAACTGATGAGAAAATTTCTGCTAAGTTAGCAAAATTTGATGGAGATGCTGAACAATTATTAGCTGAGTATGATCCTAAACTTTTAGTTTCATTGTTACTTCAAGCTAAAGTTAGCGATCCAGATACACGTCCTAAAGTGGATATTGCCCCTGAAAAACCATTACCATTTAATGGTGAAGGTGGTCGTGGCGGTGGTCGCGGTGGTAACCGTGGTGGCCGTGGTCGTAATGACCGTCGTGGTGGCGGTGGCTATAACCGTGATAAACGTGGTGGCGGTCGTGATCGTGATGATCGTAATAAAAAAGATTATTACAAAAAAGACAAACAAAAAGTACACCCTAAAGCAACTGAAAAAAAACCTGGTTTCGTAATCCGTAACAAGGGTGATAAGTAACAGAATTGAAAAGTCGGCAACGGCTTTTTATGTTATAATGAATTTAGTTATGTCCATTTTTGGACAGTAAATGAATAAGTACAGTCGTTGGTATGATTACCAAGATTACCTCATCAAAAGAAAGAAAAATATGACATTTAAATCAGGATTCGTCTCTATTATTGGCCGACCAAATGTTGGTAAATCAACATTACTCAATCACGTTATGGGGCAAAAAATTGCAATCATGAGTGATAAAGCACAAACAACACGAAATAAGATACAAGGTATCTATACAACAGAAACAGAACAAATTGTTTTTATTGATACCCCAGGTATTCATAAACCTCATAATGCTTTAGGAGATTATATGGTAGAATCTGCTTATTCTACCTTGCGTGAAGTTGATACAGTTTTGTTTATGGTACCTGCGGATGAACCACGTGGTAAAGGCGATAATATGATTATCGAGCGCCTTAAACAAGCTAAAGTCCCTGTGATTTTAGTGGTCAACAAAATCGATAAAGTCCATCCTGATCGTTTACTTGCTCAAATCGATGATTTTAGAACACAGATGGATTTCAAAGAAGTCATCCCAATTTCTGCTCTAGAAGGCAACAATACAGATAGATTGCTTGCGATTCTTAAAGATAATCTAGAAGAAGGGTTTAAATATTTCCCAGATGATATGATTACAGATCATCCAGAGCGTTTCTTGGTTGGTGAGATGATTCGTGAAAAAGTATTGATTTTAACACGTGAAGAGATTCCACATTCTATCGCTGTAACAGTTGATTCGATGAAACGTGATGAAGAGACTAACAAAGTCCACATTATGGCGACGATATATGTTGAACGCAAAAGCCAAAAGGGTATTATCCTTGGTAAGGGCGGAGATATGATACGTAAGGTCGGTAAAATGGCACGTCGTGATATTGAACTGATGCTTGGCGATAAAGTCTATCTGGAGACTTGGGTTAAAATCAAGTCTAATTGGCGAGATAAAAAAGTTGATATCCATGCAATGGGCTATCGTAAAGACGATTTTTAAGGATAACATAATAAATGAATAATACAGATTTTGAAACAGAAGAAGGCGCTAGTTCACGAAACCAACAGAATACGATGTTGGTGGGTGCTTTTTGGCGAACAGGTGCCGATTTCTTGTCGAAAATACTGGGTGTCGTTTATTTGATTCCATGGTATGCTTGGATGGGGACTCATGGCGATCAGGCGAATGCTGTTTTCTCTATGGGCTATAACGTTTATGCACTCTTTTTATTGATATCAACGGCAGGTATTCCTGTAGCGATCTCTAGAGAAGTGGCCAAATATAACACACTAGATGATAAAAATATGTCTTATCGTTTAGTGAGGCAGATGCTATTTTTCATGTTGATCATGGGTGTTGTGTTTGCTGCAATACTCTATTTACTTGCACCATTTTTTGCTGATTTGTTAGGTGGTGGTGCAGAACTGATACCTGTGATGAAAAGTTTATCGTTAGGAGTTTTGGTTTTTCCAGCTATGTCAGTGATGCGAGGGTATTTTCAAGGGATTAATGATATGAGACCCTATGCACTAAGTCAGTTGTTGGAACAGGTTGTTCGTGTCATCTGGATGCTAGTTACGGCATTTATGATTATGAAAATTGGCTCTGGTGATTGGGTAGCCGCTGTGACACAGTCTACGACTGCAGCGTTTATAGGGATGATCGCAAGTTTTATCGTATTAGTTTTATCTTTAATGAAGCAAGGAGACTTCGAGAAAATTCTCAATCCTGGTGAAACGCATCGACAAGTAGATGGACTTCATCTCTTAGTAGAAACATTAAGACAAGCAATTCCGTTTATTATCATCGGATCGGCAATCCAAATTTTTAAATTAATTGATCAGTCGACTTTTCCGCATATTATGCGTTGGATTTCGAATTATTCAGATACACAATTAAAAGTATTTTTTGCCTATTTCTCGGCTAATTCAGATAAATTGACGATGGTCTTACTTGGGGTTGCAACGACCTTAGGTGGCGTTAGTATCCCATTGGTTACCTCGGCTTATGTGAAGGGTAATCAAAAAGAGACAGGGCAATTAATCAGTTTTAGTATCCAATTATTTTCAGTCTTCATGATACCGGTGGTCGTCGGCTTAAGTTTATTAGCGCGTCAAATCCATACCTTATTTTATGTAGCACCTAGTCAACTCCAACTGAATTTGTTTGTTTTTGCCTTTTTACAGAGTATTTTATTGGCGAGTTATGCCATGCTTTCTCCTATGTTGCAAGCCTTGCATCATAGTAGAACAGCGATGAAATACTTTGGCGTTACATTAGCTATCAAACTTATCCTTCAAATCCCTGCAATTCTATTTTTTGAAGTATATGGTCCTATGATTGCAACCACGATTGCTTTTGGTGTTGGTATTTACTTATTTATCCGTAAGATTCAACAAGTGACACAATTCTCAATCAAAGTCACTTATCGTGGTGTACTGGGTATTTTGGTGATGACTTTAATCATGTCAGTTATTATGAGTTTTGTTAAAGTGGTATTACCAGATAAAACGATTTTGACAATCGTACTAGCCGGTGGTGTTGGCTTTGTTGCGTATTTAGTCATGGCTGCTAAACTAGGCTATTTAGAAAAATTATTTGGTGACAAGGGAACTGCCATTAGACGACGCTTACATATTTAAGTAAAGACATAACCTGGTCTTTGGATAGGTTATGAACATAACAGCATGTCATAATAGTTCACAGTTTAGGAGGTGTATGATGGGGAAATTTCAATTAGATTATAAAGGTCAACAATCAGTTCAAAAGTTTCATGAGAAACTTAAAGTAGAAAAAACAGATAAGCAAAGTAAGCTTGAAGCAATCAAAAAACAGTATTTGGAAAACAAGAAATCAGGTAAGAAATGAATCATCCTAAACCTAATGAATGGCAGTCAGCAGCACTTTCCCAAGGCTATATTGCGGATTATAAACCATTTAACTTTGTTGATGGTGAAGGTGTCAGAAATAGTTTGTATGTTAGTGGCTGTTTATTTCATTGTGAAGGGTGCTATAACGAAGCGACTTGGAATTTTAGGTTTGGTACACCTTATACAAAAGTATTAGAAGATCAGATAATGCTTGATATGGCACAGCCTTATGTTCAAGGGTTGACGCTGTTAGGTGGGGAACCGTTTTTAAATATCGACACGGTATTACCGCTTGTCAAACGTATTAAAGCAGAACTACCTGATAAAGATATTTGGTCTTGGACTGGCTATACATGGGAAGAGTTGCTATTAGAGGGTGAGGATAAGTTAGCCTTGCTATCAGAGCTGGATATATTGGTAGATGGTAGGTTTGAGCAAACTAAGAAAAATCTATTACTCCAATTTCGTGGCTCAAGTAATCAACGGATCATAGATGTACAAAAATCTTTGAAAACTGGGTGTGTCCAAATTTGGGAAAATCTAAATGATCCGGATCAATCAGTGGAACAATTACATAAAGAAAAAATGATTTAAGTGCTGTGGCACTTTTTTTATTTATTAGCGTAGTGTTATGCTTCTTGTAAGATAACAAGTATATACTGCATATGTTGCCATAAAATTAGGCTTAATCAATATCAATAAAATTTTAAAAAACTTGATATTAGTTTTTTTTTAACAAATGGTGTAAGATTAGTAATAACGACATAGGTTGAGGGTTAATATATGAAATTAAGAAAACATAAGCTAACAATAATAGTCACTTTAGTATTATTAATCATCGTCTCAGTATCATCTTTTTTACTCATTACTAAAGTATTTAGTAAAAGTGACAAGAAGATAGTGATAAAGAAAGATATGCCTTTGATACTAATCCCGGGGACTAGTGCCACAGAGGATAGATTCGATGATTTTATTACACAAATGGCTGCTAAAGTCGGCGATAAAGATGTCATAAAATTAAAGGTTCAACCTGATGGAACAGTAGAGTGGACTGCTACTCAAAATCATAAATTAGTGAATCCGTTTATCGTTATCAGTTTTGTAGATAGTTCTGAAGAGACGGTAGGTAAACAAGCAAAGTGGGTCCAATTGGCGTTAAAAAAAGCGCATACTTTGTGTGCTTTTGATACGTATAATGCGATAGGACATTCAAATGGTGGCTTAGCCTGGACAATTTATTTAGAGCAAGCACCTAGTCAATATACCCAAAAAATGCAAAAATTAATTACCTTGGGTACGCCTTTTGATACACAGCTACCTTTGGAGAAGAAAACAAGCAGTGGTGTAGAAACGATAGTAGAAACGGACATGCTCAAAAAATTAGTTGCCGCTAAGCGTAAAATTCCAAAAAGTTTGGACATGATCTCAATCGCAGGAGAGATATAAAATAATTCAGGAGACGGTGTTGTACCGCTTGAGAGTGTCTCTTCGAGTAAAAAAATTTTTCAGGGACAAGTAGCTAGTTTTACACAGAAAAACTTTTACGGATCTGACGCGCAACACAGTGAATTAATTGGGAATCCAGATGTCATGACTTATATTATCCATGAACTATATGCGAATATAGGTAGTACAACCCCAACTAAATCAGCAAAATAAAGTCATGGTCGTGTTGGATCGTAAGGTATGAGCTTGATATGATGTGATACGGGAAAAATTAGTTTAGAACATAAAAAGATTGGTTAGTGATACCCATTCTTTTCAGTAACTTAAAGTTTAGAAGGTGGTTTTGTGAATGGTTAAGATTCAAGATGATTTATTTGAAGCGGTTAATGCAGAGTGGTTAGCAAACACAGAAATACCCTCTGACCGTCCTAGAATAGCAGCATTTGATGAACTTGTCATCAGTAATGAGCAGACATTGATGCATGATTTTGCAACCATTAAACAGTTCGACATTCCTGTTATGAATGAATTTGCGAAATTTTATAAAAAAGCTGGTGACTTTATTGAACGATTTGAATTTGGGGTAACACCAGTTCAACCTGAGATAGATAAGCTTTTAGCAATTGAAAATTTTGCTGATTGGGCTAAGCAAATTCCAGATCTTATTTTGAATTCTCAACTTCCTGTACCATTTAGTTTATCAGTAGATACTGATATGAAAGATGCTGTACACTATGCCTTAACATTTTCTGGTCCAGGCCTAATCTTACCTGATACAACTTATTATGATCCATCACATCCTCGTAAGGCAGAATTGTTGGCATTTTATGCGGATAATACGATTGCTATCATGCAGGAGTTTGGTTATAGTAAGCTAGAAGCAACTAAACATGTTGAGAACATTATCGAATTTGATGCGCTAGTCGCTCAATATGCGAATACATCGGAAGAATGGGCAAAATATGCCGAGTTATATCAACCAGTATCAATAGAAGCATTTACTTCGATGATTACAACGCTACCTGTTTCAGATGTAATCAAGACATTGATTGGTAAATTACCAGACAAAGTCATCGTGTATGAAAAACGTATCTACGACAACTTTAATCATATTATCAATGAAGCAAACTTTGAACGCATTAAGTCTTGGATGTTAGTCAAATTGCTCAGAAGTGCAACACACTATCTATCAGATGAGCTGCGCATTTTAGGCAGTGAATTCTCTCGTAAATTATCAGGTACTGCGCAAGCACGTAGTCAAGAAAAGCACGCCTATGATTTGGCAACAGATCAATTTTCTCAAGCTGTAGGGCTTTATTACGGTCGTAAGTATTTTGGAGAATCTGCTAAAGCAGACGTGAAGCGTATGACGACTGAAATGATCAGCGTTTATCAAGAACGTTTAAGACAAAATGATTGGTTGAGTCGAAAGACGATTGATAAAGCAATTAAAAAATTAGATGCGATGACAGTTTTTATCGGCTATCCGGATAAATTACCTGAAATCTATGAACAATTTACAGTATCGCATGATAGTATTTACAGTCATGTTGCTCGCTTTAATATTGTGCGTACGCATCGACACTATGAAAAATTCAACGAACCTGTTGATAAAACTGAATGGCATATGCCAGCACATATGGTCAATGCTTATTTTAGTCCAGATAGTAATACAATTGTTTTTCCAGCAGCGATTTTACAAAAACCATTTTATTCAGAAAACGATCAAACACCAAGTCAAAATTATGGTGGTATCGGTGCAGTGATTGCACATGAAATTTCACATGCTTTTGACAATAATGGTGCACGGTTTGATGAATTTGGTAACATGAATAACTGGTGGCTAGATGAAGATTTTAAAGCATTTGAAGCTAAACAAGCGTTAATGATAGCTGAATTTGATGGCCTTGAGCTGGCTGGTGCTAAAGTGAATGGTCAACTCGTTGTCTCTGAAAATATCGCTGATGCCGGTGGCTTGACAGCGGCGATGACCGCAGCGTTAAGAGAGTCAGATGCGGATTTGAAAGCCTTTTTCATACAATGGGGAGAGATCTGGAGAATTAAAGCATCACAGGAATATCAACAAATGTTGTTATCCATGGATGTCCATGCACCAGGTAAACTTCGTGCCAATATCCAAGCTAGTAATTTAGATGAATTCTTTGATACATTTGAGATTAAAGAAGGCGATGGGATGTGGCGTAATCCAGCAGATCGTGTCAAAATTTGGTAGTAGTAAAAAACCACTTTTCTGTGGTTTTTTCTTTCCTACAAGTGAGTTAACAAAAGGAATAAATCTTGAATTATGCGAGTAAATATGATATAATAATTTAAACAGTTTGTCGGCAAAATGCTAGGAAATCTTGTCCCTAGTACTTTGTGAGCAACGAGAAGAGTTATTTTCGTTGCTTTTTTTGATGTTCTGAGAGGCTAAAAACCTTAATTGTAATCAAAAAAAAATCTTTCTGAAAATTCTTTTTTCTTAAAAGGTTATCGACAAACTTAAAAGAGTGGTCAAGCTATTAGTTGATCACATTGCACAATCCACTGTAAAGTCTATTGACGGATTTTTTATCAATAGACATAAGTATTAGAGGAGAAGATCTTGGCAGGACATGACGTAGTATACGGAAAACACCGTACTAGACGCAGCTTTTCGCGAATCAAAGAAGTACTTGATTTGCCTAATTTGATCGAAATTCAAACTGACTCTTATCAGCGTTTCTTAGAACAGTCTTTAGCAGATGTGTTCAAAGAAATGTTACCAATTGATAACTTTGCAGGTACAAAAGACTTGGAGTTTGTCGGTTATGAAATGAAAGAACCAAAATATACGATAGAGGAAGCAAGAGCGCACGATGCAAACTACTCTGCGCCTTTATTTGTGACGTTCAGACTTGTTGATAAAGAGTCTGGAGAGTTAAAAACACAAGAAGTATTCTTTGGTGATTTCCCAATCATGACAGAAATGGGTACCTTTATCATTAATGGTGCTGAACGTATCATCGTTTCACAATTAGTACGTTCACCTGGTACTTATTTCCATCCAAAAGTAGATAAAAATGGTTTAGAATCATATGGACATACCACTATCCCTAACCGTGGTGCTTGGTTCGAACTAGATACAGATGCTAAAGGCATCGGTTATGTAAGAATTGACCGTACACGTAAATTGCCATTTACAACAATCTTACGTGCGCTTGGTTTTGGTTCAGATGATGATATTTTTGAAATTCTTGGTGATAGCGAGTTAACACGAGCTACTATTGAAAAAGATATTCATAAATTTGCAAATGATACTCGTACGGAAGAAGCACTAAAAGACATCTATGATAGACTTCGCCCTGGTGAGCCTAAAACAGCAGATAGTTCTAGAAGCTTATTAACATCACGCTTCTTTGACCCACGTCGCTATGATTTTGCGCCAGTTGGTCGTTATAAAGTCAATAAAAAATTAGCCCTTAAGAACCGTTTATTAGGACTTACATTAGCTGAAGCCTTGATCAGTGCTGAAACTGGAGAAATTTTAGTTAGCCAAGATACTGAATTGACACGTGATGTCTTAGATAGCATCGAAGCAGAATTAGACAACGGCTTAAACACTGTGACGCTTTATCCTTCAGATGATGCTGTTTTGACTGAACCAATTGAGATTCAAGTGGTTAAAGTTTATTCTCCAAAGGATCCTGAAAAAGTGATTAACGTCATTTCAAATGGCCAAATTGCACCAGAAGTCCGTCATCTAACACCAGCTGATATCATTGCAAACGTTAACTACTGGTTAGCGCTTAACGAAGGTATCGGTCGCGTTGATGATATCGATCATCTAGGTAACCGTCGTATTCGCTCAGTAGGTGAATTGTTACAAAACCAAGTCCGTATCGGGTTAAGCCGTATGGAGCGTGTCATTCGTGAACGTATGAGTTCAGCAGATGATGAAAATATGACACCACAGTCATTGATTAACATCCGTCCTGTTACAGCTGCAATCAAAGAATTCTTTGGTAGTTCACAGTTATCACAGTTCATGGACCAACATAATCCACTGTCAGAATTATCACACAAACGCCGTTTGTCAGCGCTTGGACCTGGTGGTTTGACACGTGACCGTGCTGGATATGAAGTACGTGACGTACACTATACGCACTATGGCCGTATGTGTCCGATTGAAACGCCTGAGGGACCAAATATCGGATTGATCAATAACTTATCATCATTTGGTAAGATTAATGAATATGGCTTCATCATGTCACCATACCGTCGTATTGACCGTGTAAATGGTGTCGTGACTGATGATATTCACTATCTAACAGCTGATGAAGAAGATAATTACATCGTTGCTCAAGCTAATTCTCCATTAACAGAAGACAACAAATTTGCTGTTGATACAGTTATGGCTAGAACACGAGGAAACAATATTGAAGTTGAAGCTGATAAAGCTGACTTCATGGATGTCTCTCCTAAACAGGTAGTTGCTGTTGCCACAGCTTGTATTCCTTTCTTGGAAAATGATGACTCCAACCGTGCCCTCATGGGAGCGAACATGCAACGTCAAGCTGTGCCACTTATCGATCCACATGCACCTTTTGTTGGGACAGGGATGGAACATCAAGCAGCCCGTGATTCTGGTGCAGCAATCTTGGCGAAACATGAAGGAACAGTAGAATTTGTTGATGGTGGAGAAATCCGTATTCGTAGAACGACTGGCGAATTAGACAAATATACTGTAACGAAATACCGTCGTTCAAACTCAGGAACATCTTACAACCAACGTCCACTTGTTCAAGTAGGTGATAAAGTTGATAAAGATGAAATCATTGGTAACGGTCCATCTATGGAAGGTGGAGAAATGGCCCTTGGTCAAAATCCACTCGTTGCTTATATGACTTGGGAAGGGTATAACTTTGAGGATGCGGTTATCATGAGTGAACGCCTCGTCAAAGATGATGTCTATACGTCTATTGCGATCGAAGAGTATGAGTCTGAAACACGTGATACAAAACTTGGACCTGAAGAAATTACAAGAGAAATTCCAAACGTTGGTGAAGAAGCAATGCGTCACCTAGATGAATTTGGTATTATCCGTATTGGTGCTGAGGTTAAAGAAGGCGATATTCTTGTTGGTAAAGTGACACCTAAAGGTGAAACAGATCCTACACCAGAAGAACGTCTGTTACGTGCCATCTTTGGTGAAAAAGCGCGTGAAGTTCGCGATACTTCTCTTCGTGTACCACATGGTGCCGATGGTATTGTTCACGATGTGAAGATTTTCCGTCGTGAAAACGGGGATGAGCTCCAAACGGGTGTGAATACACTTGTTCGTGTGTTTATTGTTCAAAAACGTAAAATCCATGTTGGGGACAAGATGGCCGGTCGTCACGGTAATAAAGGGGTTGTATCTCGTATTTTACCAGTTGAAGATATGCCTTATTTACCAGATGGCACGCCAGTTGATATCATGTTGAACCCACTTGGGGTACCATCACGGATGAATATCGGACAGGTTATGGAGCTCCATTTAGGTATGGCTGCACGTACCCTAGATTTACACATCGCAACGCCAGTCTTTGATGGTGCTAGTGATGAAGATATCTGGAATACCGTTAAAGAAGCTGGTATGGCTGATGATGCTAAGACTGTACTTTATGACGGTAGAACTGGTGAAGCCTTCGATAACCGTGTATCAGTTGGTGTCATGTACATGATCAAACTTCACCACATGGTTGATGATAAACTCCACGCACGTTCAGTAGGTCCATACTCACTAGTTACGCAACAACCACTTGGTGGTAAAGCGCAATTTGGTGGACAACGTTTCGGTGAGATGGAAGTTTGGGCATTAGAAGCATATGGTGCTGCTAATATTCTACAAGAAATCTTAACTTACAAATCAGATGATGTTGTCGGTCGTACAAAAGCATATGAAGCCATCGTTAAAGGTGAAAAAATCCCTGCTCCAGGACTTCCTGAGTCATTTAGAGTATTGGTAAAAGAGTTACAATCACTTGGTTTAGACATGAAAGTACTTGATGCAGAAGATAAAGCATTGGAACTTCGTGAGTTAGACGATGATGCTGATCCACATAATGCTGAAAAAATCGAAGTCACAGTTGATATGTTAGAGGCAAAAGAATTAGCAGTCGCTAAAGCAGTAGAAGCTGAAGAGAGCGCTATTGAAACTGCGAAATAAAAAGATATAAAACTCTCTGATTAGTGCTTATATTAGATGAGCAGTGTAGTAGCTGCGAACTATTTAGTAAGCACCTTATCAGAACAGAAAACCAGAACAAAAGATTTTAATCAGAAGTTGCACACAACTCACTGATACAAATCTTCTCAATTACAGGAGAAAAAATGGTCGATGTAAATAAGTTTGAGAGTATGCAAATTGGGATTGCATCTCCTCAAAAAATCCGTTTTTGGTCTTTTGGTGAAGTCAAAAAACCAGAAACAATCAACTATCGTACACAAAAACCAGAACGTGAAGGTCTCTTTGACGAACGTATTTTTGGCCCATCAAAAGATTGGGAGTGTAGCTGTGGTAAACTTAAAGGCGTTTTCTATAAAAATCAGGTTTGTGAACTCTGTGGTGTCCAAGTCACACGTGCAAAAGTACGTCGTGAACGCATGGGACATATTGAATTAGCAGCACCAACGTCTCATATATGGTACTTTAAAGGTATCCCATCACGTATGGGCTTAGCTTTAGATATGAGTCCGCGCTCTCTTGAAGAAATTATTTATTTCGCAAGTTATGTGGTGATTGATCCTAAAGAAACAGCACTTGAGAAGAAACAATTACTGACTGAGCGTGAGTATAGAGAACAAATGCTTAAAAATGGATTTGGCTCATTTGTTGCTAAGATGGGTGCGGAAGCAATCCAGGATTTGTTAAAAGCTGTTGATTTAGATGCTGAAATTTCAGCACTTAAAGAAGAATTACAAACAGCAACAGGACAAAAACGTGTTAAAGCAATCCGTCGTCTGGACGTGCTAGATGCCTTTAATAAATCAAGCAACAAACTTGAGTGGATGGTACTCAATGTACTACCAGTCATCCCACCAGATTTACGTCCGATGGTACAACTAGATGGTGGTCGTTTTGCGACATCAGATTTAAATGACTTGTACCGTCGTGTTATCAACCGTAATAACCGTTTGAAACGTTTGATGGAGCTTAATGCACCAAATATTATCGTACAAAATGAAAAACGGATGCTACAAGAAGCAGTTGATGCTTTAGTCGATAACGGTCGTCGTGGTCGTCCAATTACTGGTCCAGGTAATCGTCCACTTAAATCCCTCAGCCATATGCTAAAAGGAAAACAAGGACGTTTCCGTCAAAACTTACTAGGTAAACGTGTCGATTACTCAGGTCGTTCTGTTATCGTCGTTGGGCCAACATTAAAAATGTACCAATGTGGTGTACCACGTGAAATGGCTATTGAATTGTTTAAACCATTCGTCATGAGCGAAGTGGTGAAACGTGAAATGGCACCAAATATTCGTGCTGCAAAACGTAAAGTTGAACGTCAAGATCCAGATGTTTGGGATGTGTTGGAAGATGTTATTAAAGAACACCCAGTACTACTTAACCGCGCACCAACACTTCACCGTCTTGGTATTCAAGCGTTTGAACCAGTGCTTATCGATGGTCGTGCTATCCGTCTTCACCCACTTGTATGTGAAGCCTACAATGCCGATTTCGATGGTGACCAAATGGCGATTCACTTGCCACTTTCTGAAGAAGCACAAGCTGAAGCACGTATCTTAATGCTAGCTGCTGAACACATCCTTAATCCAAAAGATGGTAAACCAGTTGTTACGCCTTCACAAGATATGGTCTTGGGTAACTACTACATTACGATGGAAGAAGCCAATCGTGAAGGCGAAGGCATGGTCTTTGCTGATGCTGATGAGGCAGAAGTTGCTTGGCGTAATGGGTTTGTTCACCTTCACTCACGTGTTGGTATTGCAACAAAATCATTAAACAAACCTTGGACTGAAAATCAAAAAGATAAAATCATGGCCACAACCGTAGGGAAAATTCTTTTCAATGCGATTATGCCAGAAGAATTCCCTTACTTGAACGAGCCAACACAAGATAACTTAACGTCTCAAACTGATGATCGTTTCTTTATGGCACCAGGTGAAGATGTTAAAGCATTTATCGAAAATCTTGATTTAGTCCCTCCATTCAAGAAAAAACATCTAGGAAATATCATCGCAGAAGTCTTCAAACGTTTCCGTACGACGTTAACGTCTGAAATGCTTGACCGTTTGAAAGACCTAGGCTACCACCATTCTACTAAAGCTGGTTTGACTGTTGGTATTGCTGATATTCCTGTTGTTGAAGATAAACACTTGATTATCGATGCAGCACATGATAAAGTATCGCAAATCACGAAACAATTCCGTCGTGGATTGATTACTGATGATGAACGTTATACAGCCGTTACAGATGTATGGCGTGGGGCTAAAGAAGAACTTGAACGTCGATTAATCGATGCGCAAGACATGTCTAACCCGATCGTTATGATGATGGATTCTGGTGCCCGTGGTAACATCTCCAACTTCTCACAACTTGCGGGGATGCGTGGATTGATGGCAGCGCCGAATGGTAAAATCATGGAGCTCCCAATCATTTCTAACTTCCGTGAAGGTCTATCAGTCTTGGAAATGTTCTTCTCTACCCATGGTGCCCGTAAAGGGATGACAGATACGGCCCTTAAAACAGCCGATTCTGGTTACTTAACACGTCGTCTAGTAGACGTAGCCCAAGATGTGATTATTCGTGAAGATGATTGTGGTTCTGACCGTGGTCTTGTCATTAGCGATATCGCAACTGGTAAAGAAATGGTAGAACCATTATCAGAACGCTTAAATGGTCGTTATACACGTAAATCTGTACAACATCCTGAAACAGGTGAAGTGATTATTGGTGAAGATGCGCTCATTACTGAGGCAATTGCTGCACAAATCATTTCAGCAGGTATCACAGAAGTGACAATCCGCTCAGTATTTACATGTAAAACACGTCATGGTGTATGTAAACATTGTTATGGTGTCAACTTAGCAACAGGTGATGCAGTTGAAGTTGGTGAAGCAGTAGGTACTATCGCAGCCCAATCTATCGGTGAACCTGGTACACAGTTGACGATGCGTACCTTCCACACGGGTGGTGTAGCATCATCTGAAGATATCACACAAGGTCTCCCACGTATCCAAGAAATCTTTGAAGCACGTAATCCTAAAGGGGAAGCTGTTATTACTGAAGTAACTGGTGAAGTTATCGAAATTACTGAGGAAGCAGCGACACGTAAAAAAGAAGTTACGGTTAAAGGAGAAACGGATACACGTACGTATGAAGTACCATTTACAGCGCGTATGCATGTTGAAGTTGGTGACTTTATTCACCGTGGTACACCACTTACTGAAGGATCTATCCAACCTAAGCATTTGCTTCAAGTTCGTGATACACTTTCAGTTGAAACTTACTTACTTGGCGAAGTACAAAAAGTATATAGAAGCCAAGGGGTTGAAATCGGCGATAAACACGTTGAGGTTATGGTACGTCAAATGCTCCGTAAAGTTCGCGTGATGGATGCTGGTGATACAGATCTATTACCTGGTACTTTGATGGATATTGCTGACTTTGAGGAAGCTAACCAACAAATTCTATTTGATGGTGGTGTACCTGCGACATCTCGTCCAGTTCTGATGGGGATTACTAAAGCATCTCTTGAAACCAATTCATTCTTATCTGCTGCATCTTTCCAAGAAACAACTCGTGTGTTAACAGATGCTGCTATTCGTGGTAAGAAAGATCCATTACTTGGTCTTAAAGAAAATGTTATCATTGGTAAGATTATCCCAGCTGGTACAGGGATGGCACGTTACCGCAATCTTGAACCATTAGCACAAACACCTGAAGCACCAGCTGTTGAAACAGACGCTGTTGTGGAAGAAATTACTGAATAACTTGTTTGTTGAAAAAACGTATTGGTAGTTGTATGCCGATACGTTTTTTTGATACTCTATGTGTCGTAACCTTATCAAACATCGTGATTAGTTTAACTAATCACGATGTTTTGTTTTTTTTAATACTAATTTCTCAACTAGGCGTTAAAATAATAAAAGAGGTTAGTAGATGAGAAATAGAAAGGAGAATTATGGACATTCAGATGATGCAAGAAGCGCTACCACAATATATCAGTGCAACTTTGCTGACATTAAAATTAGCTCTAGGTGGTATTCTACTTGCTTTATTCATTGGTTTGATTATGAGTTTTATGAGTTATTTTAAAGTGCCAGTTCTTAAACAGATAGCAAATGCCTATACCGCTTTATCCAGGAATACACCTTTATTGATTCAATTATTTTTTTTATATTATGGATTGCCAAGAATTGGTATTCGGTTGGAAAAGGAGACAGTTGGATTGATTGGCCTAGCATTTCTAGGCGGTGGCTACATGAGTGAAGCATTTAGGGGAGGTATTGCATCCGTTCCTAGGATTCAGATAGAAAGTGGTCGAGCTATTGGCTTAACACGGTGGCAGTTGGCAAGATTCATTATTTTACCACAAGGACTTGCCAATAGTGTACCAGCAATAGGAGCTAACGTACTTTTTTTACTAAAAGAAACCTCTATTTTTTCTGCTATTGCGATCATGGATTTGACGAATGTAACTAGGGATTTGATTGGCATGTACTATTTAACACGTGAATATTTACTCATGCTAGTCGTTGCTTATGCAATTATCTTGGTACCATTATCATTATTGATCAGTTTTATTGAAAGGAGGGTAAGATATGGGATTTTCGGGTATTGATATTCTATTTGATGGTACGAATCTAACCCGACTGCTCAAAGGGATGTGGTTGGTAGCGGAGATATCTTTGATATCACTAGTCATCGGGCTATCTCTAGGCGTTCTGTTTGGTATATTACGCACATCAAAGTCTCGGATTATCAAAGTTATTTTTAAACTTTATCTGGAAATATTTAGAATTTTGCCTTTATTAGTATTGTTATTTTTGTTTTACTATATTTTACCAGAGATGTTTCAGACAACTATTAGTAATATAACGGTTTCGATCATTGTATTTGTACTGTGGATTTCTTCTGAGATGAGCGATATAGTCAGATCTGCCCTCGTGAGTGTACCTAAAACGCAGACTGATGCAGGTCGGGCAATAGGGTTAAACAAATTACAGCAATATCGATTTATTTATCTGCCACAGAGCTTGCCTCTTGTTATACCAGCTACACTTAACCTGATTACCCGGGTGATCAAGACGACCTCTATTTTATTAATTATAGGTGTACCGGAGATGATAAAAGTTGGACAGCAAATTATTGAACATTACACCATCAAGGTGCCTACAGCTTCACTTTGGGTTTATGGGTTTATTTTTTTACTATATTTTATATTATGTTGGCCGATTTCCAGGTTAGCAAAGCACTTAGAAAGTGAGGTGGTGAGATGAGTGTGCTAGAAGCGAAACATATTAGCAAAACGATTGGCGATCATACCATTTTAAAAGATGTTTCATTAAAAATTGAAAAAGGTGAAGTATTAGTATTGTTAGGCCCTTCTGGTAGTGGAAAATCCACTTTGCTAAGAACGTTAAATGGGCTTGAAACGATTGATAATGGCAATATCTTATTAAACAATGAGGCTTTGACGCTAACAGAAAAGTCCTGGGAAAAGGTACGGCCGGAAGTGGGGATGGTCTTCCAATCTTACGATCTTTTCCCAAATTTAACAGTGCTAGAAAACATCTTATTAGGGCCTATAAAAGTCCAAAAAAGAGATAAGGAAAATGTCACTGCTATCGCCAAACAACTTTTAGAAAGAATCGGACTTGCTGATAAAGCTGAGAGTTACCCGCGTCAGTTGTCAGGTGGACAAAAACAGAGAGTTGCGATTATTCGAAGTTTAGTGATGGTGCCCCAAGTCTTATTATTTGATGAGGTGACTGCATCACTAGATCCAGAAATGGTTAGAGAGGTTTTAACTGTCATTAAGGATTTAGCTGGTCAGGGCATGACGATGCTGATTGTGACACATGAAATGAATTTTGCCAAGCAAGTAGCAGATCGCATTATTTTTATGGATGCAGGAGAAATCATTGTCGAAACGACAGCAACGTCATTTTTTACAACAGAAGCACACCCACGTGTTAAACAATTTTTATCTAGTTTAACATATTAAATTTATAGGAGAAATCAGTATGAAAATTTGGAAAAAAACTTTAGGTATTATCGCAGTAGCAGGGATTACAGTATCACTTGCAGCATGTGCAACATCACAGAAAAAGGCAAGCTCAAAAGAAGAAGAGAATATCTCGAGTGTCAGTGCAATCAAAAAAAGAGGAGAGATTAAAATAGCGGTATTTGGAGATCTATCACCTTATGGGTACTTAGATGCATCAGGAAAAAACCAAGGCTATGATGTCTATCTTGCCAATCAAATCGGTAAAGATTTAGGTGTTAAAGTTAAATACGTAATTGTTAACGCCGAAGAGCGTGTAGATGCATTGAAATCTAATAAAGTAGATTTGGTATTAGCTAATTTTACTAAAACACCAGAACGAGCAAAAGTGATTGATTTTGCCAATCCCTACATGAAAGTTGCAGTGGGTGTGGCGAGTCTAAAAGATAAATCTATCACAACAGTTTCACAATTAAAAGGTAAAAAAGTGATTGTGAATAAAGGGACGACAGCAGAGAGTTACTTCACCCAAAAACAACCAGATGTGACACTCGAAAAATATGAATCAAAAACACAGCAATTTCAAGCGTTGAAAGATGGTCGTGCGGATGCAATAGCTGATGATAATAGCTATTTGTATGCTTGGGTTAAAGAAAATCCTGATTTTGAAGTAGGGATTAAAGAACTTGGTGATGTTGCGACGATCAATCCTGGTATTAAAAAAGGAAATACGTCTTTACTCAACTGGACGAATAAAGAATTAGAAAAGTTGGGTGAAACAGGATTCTTTGCTAAAGATTATGACGCAACACTGAAAAGTTTCTTTGGTAACGATATTACTGCAAAAGATATCGTTTTAGAAGGTAAAGCAGAATAACTGAGAAAAATTTAGTACATCCTGATTTTGCCAAAAGCAAATCATGATCATAATTTATAGACAAAATAGTAGTTAATTTCTATATTTTGAGTTAGAATATAGTCAGTAAGAAGAAAATAAGAATCATAAGGAGAACCCATTATGGCACACACACTTCCAGAACTTCCCTACGCATACGATGCGCTTGAACCATTTTTCGATGAAGCAACAATGAAATTGCACCATGATAAACACCATGCAACTTATGTTGCTAACTTGAATGCAGCGATTGAAAAACATCCTGAATTAGCTGAAAAATCAGCACTTGAGTTGGTAAAAGAGTTGAGCTCAGTGCCTGAAGATATCCGTACAGCAGTTCAAAACAACGGTGGTGGACATGTCAACCATAGTTTCTTCTGGGAAATTTTAGCACCGAATGCAGGTGGTAACCCAACTGGAGAAATTGGTGATGCTATCTCTGCAAAATTTGGTGATTTCGAAGCCTTTAAAGCAGAATTCAAAACAGCAGCTACAGGCCGTTTTGGTAGTGGTTGGGCATGGCTAGTTGTTGATGCAAATGGTGAACTTAAAGTAACGTCATCTGCGAATCAAGATAACCCAATTACTGATGGTGAAACACCAGTGCTTGGTCTTGATGTTTGGGAACATGCATACTACCTTAAATATCATAACGTTCGTCCTGATTATATCGCAGCATTCTTTGAACTTGTTAACTGGGATAAAGTCAACGAACTTTACGCAGCTGCAAAATAATTAAAATTAATAGATAAATAACAAGGCACCCGTAAGGGTGTTTTTTTTTGCTTTTCTTAGCTTACAGAGCGCTTTTGGGGCAAGGCAATACGAGGTCGCATGTCAATGATTTTTTTTGTGATAAAACTCTACTTAGTTAATTCACATAACCCCTTAATTATAATTTAACTGTTATTATAATCTTTATTGTGTTAGAATAACGTTTGTAAGGAGAGTACATCGGTAACGCATCATCACTAGAGGATGTGTAGAAATTAAGGAGTTTTTAAATGAAAAAAATTTTAGTAATTGCGGCTACGTTAATGATAGCACTTACAGTTAGTTTAGGAGTAATGCTCAAAGCAAGTGCGCAAACAACAACTGATTATTATAAACAATATGGCGCTTTTGATGCGGATAAAAATAGTGTCAAGGTTGATAACTGGGATCGGTTTATTGCAGCTTATCAAGACGAAAGTGTCACAAAAATTATTTTGATTGCAGATATTACAGATACATCAAAAAATGGCCCACACGGTCCTACAAATTACAAGCGACAAAATTCTTTAGAAATTGATGGACAAAATCATCAATTAACCTTAAAAAAATATCATGGCTTAAGAACGAGTGAGAAAGCAACCGGATTTACGGAAGAAAAATCAGGTAACCCTTTTTCACGTTCTTTTTTTCATATGCATGATATTAGTATTCGTCAAAATTTAAATGGTGTAGCAGCAGCAGTAGGTAACTATTCTTCTTTTGCTTTTGTTGGCGCGAGTGACGTACATGCGTCATGGGGCTTAGAAGCTTCAAAGTACGAAGAAAATATGACTAAGAACTGGTACTTTCGGTTTGGTAATGTGACGACTGCACAAGATGACAATACGGATAATGCCAAAGGCGTGGCTCGCTTAGTCATGGCATATGGGGCAGCAGTTAGCCTTTATGGCAAGATAGATTTGAGTACATCTGCTGAAAACATGTATGTTGGGTCCCTCACAGTTGAAGACGGGACAAGTTGGACAGGTAAAACTGAACACTATAATTATGCAACAGTCTGGTTTGCCATAGACAGTCCCAAAGACGGTACAGGCCATAGTCAAGCACTGACTATCGGAAAAGACTGTCAGATTGAACTCGCTAATCCTGATCATGGCCGTGATTATCCTGCTTTTTATGGTCATTATGGTCAAGCTGTCATCGGTGAAAATTCTCAGGTCAAGGTGAATAATAAAGGCGTGGCTTGGCGTTTTGATCAAGATAAAAGTAGGTTAACCATCAAAAAAGGGGCTAATCTAACCTTGACATCAACTGGTAAAGGGAAAGTCATCCAGTTTGGTCGAGGACCGCTTCGGTCAGGAAAAGTCTCTGATTGTCAGTTAACCATCGAATCAGGTGGTGCACTATTTGTATCAGGTAAGACAGATGGAGCAGGTCAACTCAGTCTAATTGACTTTACTGGCGGGAGTTTAATGGTCCCTTTTAAAGGATATGAAGCAAAGAATTGTCAGATTAAAGTAGCATCGGGTGCTATTTTTGATAGCCAAAATCAAGCGACAGGTAGACATGTTCAGCGTCATAGAACGATTAATCTTAGAAATGAGACGAACCAACTCATCTTTGAAGACCACCAACTCAAATTATGGAATGTCAAAACACCCGTGACGAATCAAGCAGACATGATATTAAAACCCATAAAAAACTTGACTTTCCAAGGTGAGACAAGTGTTAAAGTGTCAGATGATGCAAAAGGAGATGAGGCGCTTAGAAAACTCCAACTTAAAAACTATCGCCGCATGACTAATATCGTAGGGACGATAGAAGATTATGATAACGATGGCTTGCCAAATGATCTGGAGAAAATACTCGGGACTGATCCACTAAATCCAGATACTGATGGTGATGGGCTAACAGACGGTGTCGAGTACCATCAGACGTTGACAGATCCTTTGAAAGTAGATAGTGATGGTAATGGGATTCCCGATGGGGATGAAGATTTCGATAAAGATGGGATAGCTAACCTAGAAGAGATTAAAAATGGGACAAGCCCAGCTAAAGCAGATTCTGATGATGATGGCTTAGATGATCTCAAAGAAAAAGAACTCGGGACAGATCCCTTAAATCCAGATACTGATGGTGATGGCCTATCAGATGGTGATGAGATTTTGCTAGGTCTCGACCCACTCAAGCAAAAGACCGATGGCAAAACGCTTGATAGTGAGCGGAAAATCGGACAAGAGTTAAGTCGAGAAAGAATTAATGAACAGTTTTATGAAACCAACTCATTATTTATTCCTAAGCTTCAAGCAAAGGTGGCAAAAGTATTAGATAAACACGCAGAAATTGAAATTTCTGATATTGATAATTTTGATAATCAGCGAGCACTATTAGGTAGTCCGATAGAGTTAAAAACAGATTTTGAAACAACAGATATGACATTGGCTATTGAATTGTCAGAGTCTGTGTTATCTATGGGAGAACAATACAATAAAAATTTAATTATTTGTAAGTATGAGGGGAATACCTTAAAACCATTAACAACATCCTATGATGGACAGGTCATTTCAGCAGATATTACATCACAAGGCATCTATCTCGTGCTGGATAATATTACTTTTTTGAAAAACTTAGGGGTTGATCCAAAATCAATAATTGATAATAAAATAGCACCTCGAAGTGCAAAACAAGGTTTATCTGTAGAGGAGCCTAAAACATCTACAATGGATAATAATGGACATTATGCTGCTGCAAGACAAAAAAGTAAAGTAGTACCACCACCAGAATCGAATAAAATAAATGCTGAAAAAGTAGCGAAGCAGATTGGTAGACAATCAACTATTACATCAGGAAGGGCTGATATTGTTTTTGTTCTTGATTCTACAGGATCAATGAGTGATGAAATTGCTAATGTCAAAAATAATTTAGGTGTATTTGCACAAGAACTTTTAACAACTTATAATGTTCAAGCAAACTTTGCTTTAGTAGATTATAAAGATATTTCGGTAGATGGAGAAAATAGTACAGTAGTTGTTAAAAATAAATTATCTAATTGGTATACTGATTCAGATAGTTTTAAACAAGGCTTAGGCAGTATTGTTATTAGTGGTGGGGGAGATGCACCAGAAAGTGCTATTGACGCATTGGCAACCGCTCATAAACTTGATTTTAGAACGAATGCTGAGAAATTTATTATTCTTGTTACAGATGCCACTTTTAAAGTTGGAAATCGGCATGGTATATCAGATATGGAAGAAATGATAGGGCTTTTAGAACGAGATAATATGATGACTTCTGTCATTACCTCATCTAATTTAAAAGCTACCTATCAAGAACTATATGAACAGACAGGAGGGATTTATGGCAATATTTATGGTAACTTTAGTCAGGAGTTATTAAAAATTGCGGATAATATTGGTGAAAATGTCAATGAAGGTACATGGGTTTTATTGAAAGATTTTCAGGCTGTACGTTTGGATGGTGAGGTAGGTTCACGCTGTGATACAGATAAAGATGGTTTATATGACTATGAAGAACTGGGAAAAAAAGAATCTTTAACTATAAAACCGTTTATCACTGCAATGTGTTTAGCAAATAATGTTTCTCCCGATCTATATAAAGGAAAAGATGTTGTAGAAGTTTATAATTATACCTCTAATCCTGTACTACCAGATACTGATTTTGATGGAATAAACGATAAGAAAGATAGGGAAAAAATTAATGGTAATCGTTTTGCAGGATTAATGGTCGATGCTAATGGTAGTTCAGAGTATGGTATTAATGATGCAATACCTGTTGAATATAAAGTTAATTTTCGAAGATTCTTTACAGCTAGTAACACCTCTTACCACAAGGACTTGAGTGTTTTAGGGTCGTTACTATCAAGCGTTGTTTATAAAGATAGAGTATTAGATGTTGGAGAAGGCGTAAGTTTTAAAGGTGATATTATAAAGATGCTTGACTGTTATGGCATGAGTGATACTAAACGCTATCAATCCAAAAATAAATATGGTGATGACGACATTTCTGAACTCGGTATAGGTCATCGCAAGATAATCTATCAAGGAAAAGAAAAAGAGGTGATTTTTGTGACAGTACGGGGGACAAACGGCACTGTTAAAGAATGGAGCTCAAATTTTGATGTAGGTGCAGATACAAAGGATTATTGGGATCAAAATAATCCAGACTGGGATAATAAACATCACCATAAAGGTTTCGATGTCACTGCCAATCGTTTAAATACATATATTAAAGCATATGTTAAACAATACGTCTCAACATCTGCTGAAAAAGTTATCTATATAACAGGTCATTCAAGAGGGGCTGCAATCGCAAATCTTTTAGGGGCTAAGTATGAGGACGATTCTGAATATAAAACATATACTTATACTTTTGCTGCACCAAATACAACACAAGATAAGAAAAATTATAAGACAATTTTTAACGTCATCAACACAGATGATATCGTCCCACAGATGCCGCTCGAGGACTGGGGATTTACCAATTATGGGAAGATGAAGAAAATAAGTGTTGCGGAAAAATATGAAAAAACACTATCTAAAAATAAAAATGTATCTGGGACTTTCGAGTGGTTAACAGGTCGTGACTATAATAATGATGGTGGGACTAAACGCACATTAAACGCATTTTCCAAAGTGGCAACTGACCGAACTGCGATATATTGTAAAGATTATAATAGGGAAACACTACTTATTTCTTGGCTGATTCCTCACGAATATGATAGTTATAAAAACAATTTAGATAAAGGATGGCGTTTACAACGGCATATTTACAAAAACAATTCAGGTCATATATACCAAACTCTGGCTTTCTTGATGCAGGATTTAGCATATTTAGCGAGTAAAGGTGATTATAAAAAACAATATGAGGCATATCCTATATTAGGTAATGATGTCTCAAGGAAGTATGAAGCAGCCAAAAAATCTTTTATAATAACAAGTGGGTTTGGAAATCAGGTACCGATAATAGGCGGTATGGCACATCCTCATTTACCCCAAACCTATTATTTGATCGCGAAAAATAATTTTGTTGGGTTGACGTAGGAGGTTGAGATGTTTGGACTTGATTTAAGTACCAGTCTGATTGGCATTTTCTTTTTGATATACTTTGTCATTTTGGAGTGTAAGAGACATATTGCTATAAAAAACATAGTTTTCCAAGTAATTGTTACATCAGTTATACAGTGTATGTACGTCGGGATATATATATCAAGTATTTATTTAGACAGCAATTTATATATATATTTAGCTCTAATCCTACTGATTGTTATGTGTATCACAGGTTTCATTATGTACAAATGGCAGATCAAATTAATCTATTGGTTGTCACTTAATTTGATCATTTCTCCTGTATTGAGCTTTGCCTTAATTCAACTAGATACCTCTATTTTTGATACACCTTTTGGTAGCACTGGAGAGGGGCTAATCCCTATTTTTAGTGTTGTTTGTAGTATAATTTTGCAGGTTAGTATCTGGTTATTTATTAAATTACACAAATGGGTAAGTAGTTTAAAGAAACAAGAAAAATTCCCGTTAAAGCAAATTATCACTACTGATATTAAAATCATAGGTTTTCAAGTCTTACTAAGTGTATTGTTGGAAAGTGTGTTTATCTTTTATAATCTAGTTTTATCTAGTATCGCGATTATCTTAGCTATAGTAGTGATCTCTATCGTACGAAATAAATTACGAGGGCATTACATTTTTTGGATCCTCAGTTGGTCTGGTATTTCCTTTCTTGCACTGGTGGCAAGTTATGATTTTGTGCCATATGATTTTTCACTTTCCTATGAGATAAATCAAAGGCGATGGGATTCTGGAATGTTTGCCCTAATTGGATTAGCAATCTATCATTTACTTCTGACGATTTACTATAAATTAATGGAAGAGGACCAAATGCCCGAGGAGTTAGAATGAAAAAGATTAATGACAAGGCTGGAAACAATTAATTCTCTGGTAATAGGCGGTATGGCACATCCACATATACCACAAACCTATTATTTGATTGCAAAAAATAATTTTGTTGCGTTAAATTAAGGAGGTTATGATGGGTATGAATGTGTTGGGTATGAGCCTATTGGGGAGTTTAATTTTGATAAACTTTGTTATTGAAGAGTATCATAGACTTGTTCCTGGGAAAAGCATATACTTTCAGGTGATTATCACCTCAGTTATACAGTGTATGTATGTTGGGATATATATATCAAGTATCTATTTAAACAGTAATTTGTATATATATATAGCCTTAATTTTACTGATAGTTAGTTGTATTACCGGTCATGTTATGTATAAATGGCAGATTAAGTTAAGTTATTGGTTGTCACTTAATCTTATTATTTCACCTAGTTTGAGCTTTGCGTTAATTCAACTAGATACCTCTATTTTTGATAGACCTTTTGGTGGGATGGCAGAAGGACTAACTCCTATTTTGAGTGTTGTTTATAGTATCATATTACAAGTTAGTCTCTGGTTATTAGTTAAATTACACAGATGGGTAAGTAGTTTCAAGAGACAAGAAAAATCGCCGTTAAAGCAAAATTTCACCACTTATCTCAATATTACAGGTTTCCAAGTCATATTAGGTGTGCTATTGGAAAGTGTGTTTATCTTTTATAACGTAGTCGTATCTAGTATCGCGATTATCTTATCTATAGTAGTGATTTTTATCGTACGAAATAAATTACGAGGGCATTACATTTTTTGGATCCTTAGTTGGTCAGCTATTTCTTTTTTTGTATTTGTGTTTGGAGCAAGGTATTTTGGGGACTTTTGGGTATCTAACGATCTAATCACGTCAAATGGTGAAATTCAGATGTACACCATAATTGGATTAGCGATCTATCATTTACTTCTGACGATTTACTTTAGAGTAAGGGCAGAGGACCAAATGCCAGAGGAGTTAGAATGAAATGAATTAATGACAAGGCTGGAAACAATTAATTCTCTGGTAATTGGCAGTATGGCACATCCACATTTACCACAAACTTATTATTTAATCGCAAAAATATGTTTGTGGTGTTGACATAGTAGGTTGAGATGTTGGTCGGGGTATAGATATTGAGAGAAGCATCGATGGTTAAAGGCCACTATTTCATAGATACTATTGTGATAATGTCGTCATCATTTACCGTGGTAAAATTCACTAGAGATGATGCAGGATATAATGAAAAGTTTAAAACAGTCAGTCCAGTTGAGTAAGCATCCTAAAAGGGGTTATGGCTAGCTTAAATCAGCACAAAAAAGCACAATGAGTAGAGTCATTGTGCTTTTTGCGTAGAGAGTTCCTGTTTATTATTCTCTTGATGTCGGGTATAGTGAGTGGCATAATGGGTGATTACTCTCCAAAATCATAGAGGAAGGTAGAGAGATAGCGTTCACCATTATCTGGTGCAACAGTTAAGACTTTTTTGCCTTTTCCTAATTTTTTAGCGACTTGTTTAGCAGCAAAGATGGCAGCACCACCCGAAACACCTAGTAGGAAACCTTCTTCTTGACCAACTGCACGACCAGCGGTTATAGCGTCGTCTGAGCTGACCCGAATGATTTCATCATAAGACGTCGTATCGAGTGTGCCTGGGATAAATCCAGGTGAGATACCTTGGATTTTATGAGGTCCTGGTTTTTCACCAGAAAAAACAGCCGATTCATCTGCTTCTACAACATGGATGCTGATAGCTGGATTTGCTTTTTTGAGGACATGTGAAACACCAGATATAGTGCCCCCAGTACCAGCTCCTGCAACAAAAGCATCCAAGCCAGTTTCGCCAAAGGCAGCGATAATCTCAGGACCCGTTGTCTCTTCATGAATACGCGGGTTGGCAGGATTTTCAAACTGCAAAGGTAAGAAGTAGCCGTTATCCTCAGCTAACTCTTTAGCTTTGGCAATCGCAGCTCCCATACCACCTGTAGCAGGTGTCAGGATAAGCTCTGCACCATAAGCTTGGATGAGTTTACGGCGTTCGATAGAAAAAGTCTCTGGTAATACGATAATCACTTTATAGCCCAGCGCAGCACCAACAAAAGCTAACCCAATCCCTGTATTGCCAGATGTAGGTTCAATAATAGTCCCACCAGGTTTTAAGGAGCCGTCTGCTTCAGCAGCACGAATCATATTTAGGGCAATGCGGTCTTTTACAGAGCCGCCAGGATTGAAGGCTTCTAATTTAACATAAACATCAGCTGAATCCTCATCAACGTGACGTAATTTAACAATAGGTGTCGCACCAATCAACTCTGTAATGTTATCGTAAATTTTTGACATATAAGTATCCTCCAAATTAATTACCAAATAGTTTATAATACTATTATACTACTGAAAAAATAGTAGGTATTATTAAAAATTGAAATCGGGTATAAAAATATTTTATGAAGATTAAACATATAACCCCCATGGGCTATTGCTACGGGGTTGTCGATGCTATGGTGATTGCTAAAAATGTCTCAAAGAGTTCAAGTTTACCGAGACCGATCTATATATTGGGGATGATTGTTCACAATCATCACGTCACTGAAAGTCTGGAAAAGATAGGTGTCCAGACAATTGATGGAGATAATCGTTTAGCCATTTTAGAGAAAATCGATCAAGGTACTGTAATTTTCACGGCACATGGTGTATCAGATGCGGTTAGGAAAAAATGTGATGAAAAAGACTTAACAGTTGTCGATGCTAGTTGTCCGGATGTCTTAATTACACATGAAATCGTGAAAAAACGATTAGCAGATGGCTATGAAGTGATCTATATTGGTAAAAAAGGGCACCCGGAACCAGAAGGGGTGCTTGGTATCGATGCTGACAAAATTCATCTCTTATCGGAGTTGAAAGATCTTGAGCGACTTGATTTGTCTGGCAAGTTATTTATGACCAATCAAACGACCATGAGTATCTGGGATGTTGACGATATCATGCAGGCAGTCCGAAAAAAATTCCCTCAGGTCGTTGAACATAGTGATATATGTCAAGCTACCGATGAAAGACAGCGAGCAGTGGCAGAACAGGCTGTGGGATGTGATTTGACAATCGTTGTTGGTGACCCACGCTCGAATAATACCAACCGGTTAGCAGAAGTCTCTGAAAATCAGGCTAGTGTTCCTGCACATCGTGTCGCTGATGTATCAGAAATTAAGGCTGAGTGGTTTGACGGATTAGGCGATAATGCGACGATAGCAGTGACAGCAGGTGCGTCAACGCCGACAGCAATCGTTAGAGAAGTGATGCATTATCTGACACATTTTGATGGGAAAATACCTAAGAGTCAAGTAACGTATGAAGATATTGTCCCAAGAGGTGGTGTGCGTGATTTGACTAAAAAAAGAGAAAATCGCTTAGCAGAACTCAGGAAACAAGCATTTGAAGACTAATATATCTATAGGTACCAAAAAGAAATTAGAGGCGCTGACAAGCAACTTTGATTTTTTTTATTATAGATAGACAGTTAATGGCTGTATAATGATAACAAAAATAAATAAGTCGAATTTTCTGAAAATTGATTGACAAATACTGTGAATTATTTTACAATAAAGGGAATTACCTAATGAGCTTGTCATGAAAACAAGATGGCTAACCGAGTCATTATCCCATCTCTACATTGCCTAAAAATGTAAAAAGCAAGTAAGGATAGATAAGCAAAGTTAGACTAGACGACTCATTTGGTGAAAGGGTTTAAAAGGAGAAAACATGTCTGAAATTAACACATATAAGTATTACGTAGGTGGCAAATTTGCCGAATCAAACTCAGGTAATTTGATTGATATTGAATGCCCTTACGAAAAAACAGTTATCGGTCGCGTACAAGCTATTTCTAAAGAAGAAGCTGATGTAGCGATTGCAGCGACAAAATCAGCACAAAAAGAGTGGGCTGAACTCGATTTGTTTAAGCGTGCTGACTTATTAAACAAATGGGCTGATCAACTTGAAATTGATGCGCATGATATTGCAGAAATCATTATGAAAGAAGTTGGCAAAACATGGAATGATGCTGTTAAAGAAGTGACTAGAACAGCTGAGTTCATTCGCTACACAGTTCAAGAATACATCCATACAAATGATAGTGCCATGTCGGGAGAAAATTACCCTGGCGGATCAAAAAATAAAATCGCCATTATCAAACGTATTCCTTTGGGGACAGTACTTGCCATCTCTCCATTTAATTATCCAGTAAACTTATCAGTTGCAAAACTTGCACCTGCTTTGATATCAGGTAATGCAGTTGTATTTAAACCTGCGACACAAGGCGCTATCTCAGCGGTCAAAATTATTGAATCTTTTGATAAAGTTGGCTTTCCTGCAAATGTTTTGCAATTAATCACAGGTAAGGGATCAGATATCGGTGATTACGTGAGTGAGCATGAAGGGATAGATATGATTTCCTTTACTGGTGGCGCAACAACAGGCCGTCATCTCTCTAGTTTTTCAACGATGAAACCGATGGTGTTAGAACTTGGTGGGAAAGACCCAGCTATTGTCTGTGAAGATGCCGATATTGATCAAGCTGTGACTGAAATTATGAGTGGTGCTTATAGCTATTCTGGTCAACGCTGTACAGCTATCAAACGTGTTTTGGTTAATGAAGCTGTAGCTGATGAACTTGCTGCTAAACTTAAAGTGGAAGTAGAAGCGTTAAGCGTTGGGATGCCAATCGATAATCCTGTGATTGTCCCACTTATCAATAAAGGATCAGCAGATTATGTTGATGGTTTGATTACGGATACAATCAAAGACGGTGCGACATTACTTGTTGGCAATAAACGTGAAGATAACTTAATTTATCCTACTTTATTTGATCATGTGACGACTGATATGCGCTTAGCATGGGAAGAACCATTTGGACCTGTTTTGCCTATTATTCGCGTCAAATCTGATGAAGAAGCGATTAAGATTGCTAATCAATCAGAATACGGCTTACAAGCATCAGTATTTTCAAGAAACTTTTCTCGTGCAGTTGCAATCGCAGGCAAGATTGAAGCAGGTTCAGTTCAAATCAATGGTAGAACAGAACGTGGACCAGATCATTTCCCATTCCTAGGTGTTAAAAACTCAGGTATGGGTGTTCATGGTATCTCTAAGACAATTGATGCGATGACCCGTGAAAAACTATTAATTATTAATTTATAATAGCTGACCAAACATCAGATATTATCAGAGTGATCCTGTAGTAGGAAAGCCTATAGTCAGATACTGAAGTTAAATATTTGACCTTGACTGACCATTAAGCTATAATGGAGCTACTAATAAGAAAATAAAGGAGCCTTTCCTATGGTACTCATTCCTACAGTCATTGAACAATCTAGCCGCGGTGAACGTGCCTATGATATCTATTCACGTCTTTTAAAAGATAGAATCATCATGTTAACTGGTGAAGTGGAAGATAATATGGCTAATGCAGTGATTGCACAACTGCTATTTCTAGATGCACAAGATTCGACTAAAGATATTTATTTATATATCAATTCTCCTGGAGGATCAGTTTCAGCAGGTCTTGCTATTGTTGATACGATGAATTTCATCAAATCAGATGTCCAAACAATTGTGATGGGTGTGGCAGCATCTATGGGAACGATTATCGCCTCTTCTGGTACTAAAGGTAAACGTTTCATGTTACCAAACGCTGAATATCTCATTCACCAACCAATGGGTGGCACAGGTGGTGGTACACAACAAACTGATATGCAGATTGTTGCTGATCATTTATCAAGAACACGTAAAACTTTGGAAAAAATCTTAGCAGATAATTCTGGTCAAACAGTGAATAAGATTCATAAAGATGCTGAGCGTGATCGTTGGATGTCAGCAGAAGAGACATTAGCATACGGCTTTATAGATGAGATTATGGACCGTAACGAATTAAAATAATCAAAATACCTAAGCATATGCTTAGGTATTTTAGGTATTGGTCATAAAGTTAGATTTTTGATATAATGAAAGTAATGTTGATAATTGATGAAAAAATAATAAAACTTGATGAACTTGCAGATAAACTAGCCTCTCAATTTACAGAGTTGGCTGTTGTGGAGGCATTCCGGTCGAAGCAAAACGCATTTGAGATGGATGATGTGCTTCAAAATAAAATCAAGATACTAGAAGAAAATTTAGCATATATTCGTTATAGACCTGAAATTAAAGCGTTACAAAAAGAGTTATTGATGAGTGATGTGATATATGAACTTAAAGTAGCTGAAAATGATGTACAAAAATCACTATCTGATCTTGTCAAAAAAATTGCAGAGGTCATTTCTGCTGATATCCCTGTCGATGAACATCTACCGCTAAAAAAAGGAGGACACCATGGAAAACACCACACTTGTGGCTGAACAATCAAAAGTGCCTACGATGGAGATTAAAGGCAGAACAGCGATGTATATTTTTTACAATAGCTATAAACACGTTAGACAGTTGAGCAATTATGGCGAGTTAGTCTATAGTAGTAAAAAAGCACGCTATGCTATGTTGTATGTTGATACGGCCTCACTCGATGAGGTGTTACCAAAAATTACAAACTTGCATTTTGTCCATGATGTCAAAGTGTCTCAGTTTGATCAAATCAATAAAGATTTCTCCAGTGCCTTTCAGCAAATCGTTGCGACAGATAAAAAAACAGTTGACGACTAACGTTCAGCTGTTTTTTCATTAAGAAAATCGAAAATTTGACGCTGTGCAAGAGATTCTATCTTGATGACATCGTCTTGATAATAAATAAATGTTGCCGGTAAGACAGTTAGCTGTTCAGAGTTAAAATTTTTTTGTTCTACACTGATACTGCTCTTAGCATACGGATAATATTTGATAAACTCTGACACATCAAAATGTAGTCGATGTAAGAGTGCTAGCAACACATGATTATCATAACTTAGTGGGGTTAGACCTCGCATCTCTTCTTGCAGTGCAAGTAGAAATGAGCGACCTGAATGACGACCAGAAAAATTAACAGTAAAATAATCTAGTGTGACTTTATGAATACGATTAAAAATCTTGTTATAAGTCGCAATATCTTGTTTTAAGTGATACCTGTTTTGAATTTTTCTTATGGCCGCGGGTGTCACGACTGGATGTAAAAACCAATCGTAAGTTTGTGTATCAAAATTAGCAAAATCATCGTCAAAAATAGTAAAGTAATGTTGAATTTCTTGACCCATCTGTATCCCTGATTTCTATACTGTTGCTCCTATCTGCTCATATCTCAACAGGTTTACTGAAACGAGTAGGTCATGGTAAACTTTGAGACTGATTGCAGAAAAAAAAGAAGGTTATCTACCTTCATTTTACCAAAGTTTGATAAGAGATAAAAATATTTACTATCTAATATGCAACCGCCAATCAAAATGAAAGTTACAGATCAAAACGTACCATATCACTCAAAATAACTCAAAAAATAGCATTAATTCATCTTGCCTATTGATTCTAAGAAGCGTACAACTTTACTACGGGCATAGCGATGTTCAATATGATTTTCTTTTAAAAATTGGTTGAAATTTCGTTGCCCTTTGATAGCCTCTTCAACTTCTAATTCTAACTCATAATCAATTTTGTGACTATATTCGTTTTTGTCTAGCGCCATTAGGCCAATAGCTGTCTGGTATTCACGACGTGTTGTGGTGAGTGAGCCTAGCGTATGGATATCGCTCAGCTGGATATCGTATTGTTTTAACTGCTCGAGAATACCTTCGATCAATAACGGATAGTTGGTTAGGGTATCTTTTTCTAAAATAGTTAGTGCTTCTTGCGTTGTCAAGTCAATATTGTACTCAATATTTCCGACCTTTTGCGGTATTTTCAAAGTCATCTCAGCGCCTTTTGAAAATGTACGGATACGTAAAGAAAGCTTATTCTTTCTAAGCTGTAAATCGTGTGTATCAAAATAATGATTGGTCTGTTGGATTGGGGTGATGTGACTAAAGCGTTTACTGAGTTGATCAAATTCAGATAAACTTAGGAGCGTTTTGTATTCAATTTCAAGATTTGTTTTCATAGCATGTCCTTACGTGCTTTCGTAGAGAAAGGATGAGTGATAAATAGATATAACAATACGTAACACCTTTAAAAGTCTATTGTAAAACTTTGTGTTAGCCCTTGTCAAGACAGGTGATATCCTGTTTACATGAGATATGGTGAAAGTATCGTAAGTATCGCCAATCCAAACTCATGTCAAATAAGACTAGTCATTATAAAAAATTAAAAAATTTAGGGCAAACAGGTATGAGGCGAAAAGGCTATCACCTGATGGATTAGCTGAGATGGCATTTGTCTCACATAGCATGCAAGTAGAAAATATGTTAAAATGAGAAAGAGAATATTTATTTTATTCGTAATATAGTTATAGAGGAAAGATAGCAGTTGCAAATGATCAACAAACATTGAACATAAGTGCTATCAACGATAAATCATGACAGAAAAATTTGACTGGGAATCTTTTCTTGACCCCTATATCCAAGCTGTTGGAGAATTAAAAATTAAGTTACGTGGTGCAAGAAAACAATATCAAAAACAACATCGACATTCGCCGATTGAATTTGTGACCGGTCGTGTTAAACCGTCTGAATCAATCAAAAATAAGGCTCGACTGCGTGGGTTCACGTCAGAAAATATAGCTGAAATGCAAGATATTGCCGGAGTGCGCGTGATGGTGCAGTTTGTAGAAGATGTAGATGAAGTGTTACGACTCTTACGCAAACGTGAGGATTTTAGAATTATCCAAGAACGAGACTATATCCACAATCAAAAAGAATCTGGTTATAGAAGTTATCATGTTGTGATCGAGTATCCTGTAGAGATGGTAACAGGGCAAAAATTGATTTTTGCTGAAATACAGATTCGAACACTAGCCATGAATTTTTGGGCAACAATCGAGCATTCACTTAACTACAAATATCAAGGTGCTTTTCCAGATGAATTGAAAAATCGTTTAGCCACGACAGCAAAAATTGCATTTGCATTGGATGAAGAGATGAGTAAAATTCGCGAGGAAATACAAGACGCACAACTTTTGTTTAATCCACCACATCGTAAAGTTGATGATGGTGTAGAAAATCGAGATGATTTTGATGAAGAAAATAACTGGTAAAAAAGTTTGGATTATAAAAAATAATTATCAAAGAACACTGACCATAGCATCAGAACTAGAAGCATTATGTATCGAAGCAGGGTTTGTTTTTGACGAAGCACATCCAGATATTGTCATCTCTGTTGGTGGAGATGGCACGATGCTTGCTGCGCTTCACTATTATGAAACCCAATTAGATACAGTCAGATTCATTGGTTTACACACAGGACATCTCGGGTTTTATACGGATTTCCAAGAACATGAACTTGAAAAATTGATAGAGGCAATCAAGCATGAAACACCAGAGGAGGCCTTTAGATACCCTCTCTTAAAAGTTAAAATTCAATTTACCGATGGTGAGGTAAAAACACATCTAGCCTTAAATGAATCAATCATTAAGCGAGCGTCAAAAACATTAGTTGCTGATGTTGAAATTTCAGATTTTTTATTTGAAAAATTTAGAGGAGATGGTCTAGCAGTCTCAACACCTACAGGCTCTACTGCCTATAATAAATCAATCGGAGGGGCTGTCATGCACCCACGTGTCAAAGCATTTCAAGTGACAGAGGTTGCCTCGCTCAATAATTTGGTTTATAGAACTTTAGGGGCACCTATGATCATAGCTGCTAAAGATACGGTCACATTTGTTTTAGAAAATGCAAATGATTATTTGTTAACTGTAGATCAGCTAGAGTTTTATTATGACAAGATTGCTTCTGTGACCTATAGCCTTGATGGTGGAGAGATTGCTTTTGTTAATGGCGGTCACACTGGGTTTTGGCATCGTGTCAAAAATTCATTTATAGGTGAAGTAGAATGAGATTTGAATTTACAGCTAGCCAAGATGGTTTGCTTTTGAAAACGCTACTAAAACAGCACGGCATCTCCAAAAAACTCTTAGCAAAGATTAAGTTTGACGGTGGACGATTACTTGTGAATGGCATTGAGAGAAATGCCATTTTTAAGTTATCTCAAAATGATTTGGTCAGTGTCGATATTCCAAAAGAAAAAGCAACAGTCACTTTAAAGCAACAAGAGATGCCCCTTTCCATCGTCTATGAAGATGACCATTTTTTAGTAGTTGATAAGCCTGCCGGGGTAGCTAGTGTGACGGGGCAAAACTATCCAGATAAGACGATGAGTAATTTTATAGCTGGTTACTTAAAGGCACAAAGATATGAAAATCAAAAAGTTCATGTGGTTACCAGACTAGACAAAGATACCTCTGGCTTGATGTTATTTGCTAAGCATGGCTATGCACATAACAGAATGGATAACTTACTACAGCAAAAAAAGATTACAAAACGTTATTTTGCTTTGGTGCATACGTCAAATGACTTACAGACATCACATGAAATTAAGGTACCAATCGGACGTAAGGATGGCTCAATTATAGAACGAGCTGTGGTGGCTGCGGATCATCCAACTGCTAAGTATGCGCATACGTCCTATCAGATTATCAAGACAGATGAACAGTTTAGCTTGGTTGATATCCAACTACATACGGGGCGCACACATCAGATTAGAGTACATTTTGCGCATCTATCAGCGCCGTTACTAGGCGATGATTTATATGGTGGGTTTAGAGATAAGATAAAGCGTCAAGCCTTGCATTGTCACACACTAAGTTTTCAACACCCTTTTTCAGGTGAACTGATTAACTTAGCGGCTGCATTACCTGAGGATATGGCTCAGATTTTAAAAGAGGAAGCACAGCAAGACCCAGATACCGATAGGCTATAGTTTACATCAAGAAGCCATTACGTTATAATGACAAGGAAAAGGTATCAAAGAAAAAATGTGCTTATTTGTTTATCATAAAAAAACGTTAATCATGTGTGCAGTATTGACGCTGATGCACAATATTATAGTTTATAAATTAAGTTAAGGAGCTCCTGATAAAATGAGTACTAACATTTTAACAACACAACAAATTTTTTCAAAGTTGCAGGAGTACCTGAATACAAATGCAATCCAAGCCTTTCGAGATGAATTTCTCGAACACCATATCTATGATCAGTCTCAGTACTATCTTGATTTTACTGATGAAGAACGTCTGGAACTATATAAGTTTTTATCACCTCAAGAACTCTCAGAAATATTTGAAAATCTTGATTTTGATGAAGTAGATATCAGTCCTTATCTTAAAGAAATTTCTCCAGAATATCTCTCGACGATGTTTGATGAGATGTCTGCCGATAATGCAGCAGATATTTTAACTAACTTAACAAAACGTGAGCGCCGGGCCATTTTTGCACAGATGGCACCTGAAAAAGTAACAGAGATTCGTAACCTCATGCACTATGATGAGGAAACGGCTGGGTCTTTGATGACGACAGAGTTTGTTGCTGTCGTAGCGAATCAAACAGTAAAGTCAGCCATGACTGTCATCAAGGCAACAGCAGAGGATGCAGAAACGATTTACTATGTTTATGTCTTAGACCAAAACAAACAACTGTTAGGTGTGATTTCCTTGCGTAGTCTTTTAATTTCCCATGATGACACCTTGATTTCGGATATTGTGAATGAACACATCATCAAGGTTGATGTTGATGAACCTCAAGAGCGTGTTGCACGTTACTTTAGGGATTATGATCTACTTGCTTTGCCAGTGATCAGTCATGATAACTTGATGTTGGGGATCGTAACGGTTGATGATATCATTGACGTTATTGATGATGAAGCTCAAAGTGATTATTCAGGTCTTGCCGGGGTGAATACGGATAATGTGAATCAAAGTCCTATTGAATCGGCTGCAAAACGCTTACCTTGGTTAGTTGCTTTGTTATTTTTGGGCATGGGGACAGCGAGTCTTATCGATCACTTTGATGGTCTTGTGAGTCAGGCCTCTGTTTTAGCAATTTTTATTAGTTTGATTACAGGTACTGCCGGTAATGCAGGGACACAGTCTCTAGCCGTCTCTGTCCGCCGTATTTCGATAAATGATGAAGAAAATAAATCTTTCTTTTCATTGATTATGGCCGAGATTGCAACCGGGTTGGTGACAGGAGCTGTTACAGGTTTAACGATCTTTACTGTGGTAAGTATCTGGAAAGGTAACGTCATGTTGGGGCTTGCTGTAGGTGTGGCGATGTTTTGCGCCATTACAGTAGCCAACTTGGCAGGATCGCTTATTCCTGTAGGTATGTCAAAACTAGGGTTTGATCCAGCTGTTGCATCAGGGCCTTTTATCTCTACCATGTCAGATATCACCAGTGTGTTTATTTACTTTTCTATAGCAGAAATCTTTATTAGTTTTATATAGTCTATTACTGGCTATGACTACATCAGAACATAAAAAAAGAAGATGATCGCATCTTCTTTTTTCTTTTATTTTTTAGCGACGATTTCAACAACAAAAGCTAATGGCCCTGACACATCTTTAGATGGTGCCTTATCACCATAAGCCATATTTGCTGGAATCATTAACTTATAAATCCCGCCAACTTTTTTACCAGATAATCCTTTTGTCCAACCAGGAATTACACCAGATAAAGGAAAGTCGATAGGCTTAGCCTGACTATCTGTAGCCGTTTTTGTTGATTGAAAAATGGTTCCAGACGCGTTCCAACCAGCATAATTTGCAGAAATTGTATCGGCTTCTGAAACGGTATCACCTGTTCCTGCTTTCAGTTCTTCAACTTTCAACTCCTTCACACTAGCTGGATCAAACTTTTCAGCTTTTGCTAAATTAGTAAATAGTTGATAATCAGGTTTATTTGGCGTTTGTGTATCTGCGTTTTGTTCTGCACTTGATGCTTGTTGGGTGTTACTTTGTGTTGTTGATTGAGTGCTCTCTTTGGGTTTGTTTGCTACATAGACTAATATGCAGGCTAAGATAGCGACAATAGCAACGAGGAGAACAATCAATAGATTTTTTTTATTTTTTGTATTCATACCTATTAGTTTATCATATAATGTCTTTTTTTAAAAATAGTAACGTATTTTAGTGTATTTTAATATGCATGAATATAAAGATAACGACAAAAAAGTATCAAAACCAGCCCAAATCATGCTATAATTTATTATGCAACATTTATCAAGTTAAGAATTTACACTATTGGAGAACTGATGTCCTATATTTTAGAAATTTTACCACAATTATTTGATGGCTTAAAACTTACAGTTTTAGTCTTTGTATTGACCCTTGTATTATCGATTCCTTTGGGGATGTTATTGGCATTTTTATTGCGTCTACCTATTGTGAAATGGTTTGTTAATATCTACGTTTGGATTATGCGTGGGACACCTTTACTGGTCCAGCTGATTATCATTTTTTATGCGCTACCGATGGTTGGTTTGACATTACCACGATTTTTAGCAGCATTAGTTGCTTTTGTTTTAAATTATGCAGCTTACTATGCAGAAATTTTTCGTGGTGGTATTAATGCGATTCCGAAAGGGCAACTGGAAGCCGCAAAGGTACTCAAATTAACGAAATGGCAAACTGTGCGCTATGTGCAAATCCCTCAGGTCATGAAGATTGTCTTACCCTCAGTATTTAATGAAATTATCACGTTAGTCAAAGATTCTTCTCTTATTTATGTGGTTGGACTTGGTGACTTATTAAGAGCGGGTAAAATCGCTATGAGCCGAGATGTTTCATTAATTCCGATTATGATGGCTGCTATGATTTATCTGATTCTCATCGGGATTCTCACAATTTTGTCCAAGAAAATCGAACAGCAGTTTGATTATTACAAATAGGAGGTAATCATGCTGGAATTAAAAAATATTAATAAAAAATTTGGGTCAAAGGTTATCTTTGATAACTTTAATCTAGCCATCAATGCAGGTGAAGTGGTCGCAATAGCGGGTCCTTCAGGTGGTGGAAAAACGACACTTCTTAGGATGCTTGCTGGATTAGAGACGATCGATTCTGGTCAAGTTATCTTTGATGATGAGGTGATCGGATTAGATGAGTTAATTACGCGCAACTTTTTGGGGTTTGTGTTTCAGGATTTCCAACTATTTCCACATATGACTGTACTTGAGAATTTGACTCTCTCACCTGTTAAAACAATGGGGATGTCAAAAGAAGCTGCGGTGTTAAAAGCTGAAAAATTATTAACTAATTTAGAAGTTATTGAACAAAAAAATGCCTACCCTTATAGTTTGTCTGGTGGGCAAAAACAACGTGTTGCTCTAGCACGCGCCATGATGATTGATCCTAAAATTATTGGTTACGATGAACCTACATCAGCACTAGATCCAGCTTTGCGTGATCAAGTTGCTAACCTAATATTAGAAAATAAATCTTTGGGGATTACGCAAATTGTTGTGACACATGACATGGCATTTGCAACAAAGATAGCCGATACGATTATCAAGGTCAATAGCAAAACAAAAGATTAGGAGAAGTAAACGATGAAACTTAAAAAATGGATGGGTATAGTTGCCTTACTTGTAGCGATGATCAGTTTGACAGCATGTGGTAAAAAAGAAGCTAAAGATGGCTGGCAGTCAATTAAAGACAAAAAAGAAGTTGTTATTGGATTTGATAACACATTTGTACCAATGGGATTCAAGGATGAAAATGGTAAAAATGTCGGTTTTGATATTGATTTAGCCAATGCCGTCTTTGCAAAATATGATATTAAAGTCAAAATGCAAGCAATCGATTGGGATATGAAAGAAACTGAATTAAAAAATAAATCGATTGACTTAATTTGGAACGGCTATTCTGCTACAAAAGAGCGTGAGAAAAAAGTAGCCTTTACTATGCCATATATGACAAACCAACAAGTTCTAGTGACTAAAAAATCGAGTAATATCACACAAGTCTCTGATATGAAAAATAAAAAACTAGGTGCGCAACAAGGATCATCAGGCTATGATGCGTTTACTAAACAAACGGATGTTTTAAAAGATCGTGTGAAAGATAATGATGCAACGCTATATGATGATTTTAATTCAGCATTATTAGATTTAAAAGCAGGTCGTATTGATGGGCTATTAATCGATAATGTGTATGCCAACTACTACCTTACTAAAAATGGTGAGTTATCAAATTATAATATTATCACAACTGGGTATGCTGGAGAAAACTTTGCTGTAGGGGCTAGAAAATCTGATAAAACGTTAGTTGATAATATTAATAAAGCGTTTAAAACATTACACGATGATGGAGAATTCCAAAAAATATCAGACAAATGGTTCTCTAAAGATGTTTTTCCAACTAAGTAAGCATAACCTTATCGTTAGTCAGATTGCTGTTAATGTCATACAAGTTTTACTTTGAGTTTAGCCTGTTTGCTATATTGACAGAATTATCGGAAAAATAGTAATATTTTAAGTGTTTTAGATTGACAAACGCTAATTAAAGCGTTAAACTATAATAAAATATGAAAGGTTCTACGGTTGAATTATGAAGATGCCAAACACAAACTTATTGTTGTTGAAGAAGGATACGTTCTAAGAAATTTTTTCTTATAGATCGTATCCTGTTTGGCGTTCATTTTTCAAGCGGGACAAAAGGGTGTCTTGCTGAATAGGTGAGGCGCTTTTCTTTTATCATTTTATCTAACAAACTTACTAAATCACAGGTTGAAAACTGACTTAAACTAGTCAGTAACACTTGTTTATGTTGTAGGGGAGTTAGCGTATTCGCATTTATTATGGATTGTATGTAGCAAAAAAAGGAGAGGTATTATGCGTAACATTGAATTTCTAGACACGAGTCTTCGTGATGGGGAACAGACACCAGGTGTTAATTTTTCAATTAATGAAAAAATAATGATTGCTAAACAGCTTGAAAAATGGGGTATTTCAGCGATTGAAGCAGGTTTTCCTGCTGCGAGTCCTGATTCATTTACAGCTGTTCAGGAAATTGCCAAAATTTTGACAAAAACAGCTGTAACGGGTCTTGCAAGAGCAGTTAAATCTGATATCGATGCATGTTACGAAGCATTGAAAGATGCTAAAAAACCTCAGATTCATGTGTTTATTGCAACAAGTCCAGTACATATGAAATACAAGTTACAAAAAACACCTGATGAGGTCATCGCAGCAATTAAAGAGCATGTCACTTATGCAAGAGAGCGATTTGACATTGTCGAATTTTCACCAGAAGATGCGACACGTACTGAAAAATCATTTTTACTTAAAGCAGTCCAAACAGCTGTAGATGCTGGGGCTAGTTATATTAATATTCCAGATACAGTGGGCTTTACAACACCAACTGAATATTATGAGACCTTTAAATTCTTGATCGAAAACATCACTAGTGATCGTGAGATTATTTTTAGTCCTCACTGTCATGATGATTTAGGGATGGCAACAGCTAATACACTTGCTGCTATCAAAGGTGGCGCTGGTCGTGTTGAGGGTACAGTGAATGGGATCGGTGAACGTGCTGGGAACGTTGCCTTAGAAGAGGTCGCAGTTGCACTTGAAATCAGAAAAGATTACTACCAAGCAAACTCAGAAATCGTGTTAAATGAAACATTTGCGACGTCTGAACTTGTCTCACGCTTCTCAGGTATCTCAGTACCTAAAAATAAAGCTGTTATTGGTGGAAATGCCTTTGCACATGAGTCTGGTATTCACCAAGATGGTGTATTGAAAAATCCTGAAACCTACGAAATCATCACACCTGAACTTGTGGGTGTGAAAACAAACTCACTACCGCTAGGAAAACTATCTGGTAGACATGCCTTTGTTGACAAACTTTCTGGACTTGGCTTTGATGATATTACTAATGAGGCACTGCAAGCACTCTTTGCTAAATTTAAAGTATTAGCAGATAAAAAACATGAAGTGACAGATGCAGATATTCGTGCTTTAGTTGCGGGGACAACAATCGAAAATCCAACTGGTTTCCAATTTGATAATTTAGCGATTACCTCTACTGAAGATGGTAAACAAACTGTGACCATCACGATGAGAAATGCAGGTGATGAAGTGATTGATACCATAGCTACTGGCAGTGGTGCAGTTGAAGCAGCATTTAATGCGATTGATAGCTTCTTCACACAATCAGTTCGACTAAACAGCTATGATATCACTGCCATTACAAAAGGTATCGATGCACAGGCAGAGGTACATGTAACGGTTGAAAACGAAGATACAGGCACAATTTTTAATGCAAATGGTCTAGATTTTGATGTGTTACGTGCAAGTGCGATCGCTTATTCAAATGCAAATAGTTTAGTACAACGTGAAAACGCAGGGATTATTACAAAAAAAATCTCAGAAAAAGCAAACCCTGAAGGTTAATAAAAAGGATATAAAATGACTAAAAAGATTGTAACATTAGCTGGTGATGGCATTGGACCAGAAATTATGGCTGCAGGGCTACAAGTTTTAGAGGCAGTTGCACCAAAAATTAACTTTGAATATGAAACGAAAGCTAGAAACTTCGGTGGGGCAGCTATCGATGCAGATGGTCATCCGCTACCTGATGAGACATTGGCAAGTGCTAAATCATCAGATGCCATATTACTGGCTGCTATTGGTGGTCCTCAGTATAATGATGCCGAAGTAAGACCTGAGCAAGGCTTGCTAGAGCTACGAAAGGAACTTGGCTTATTTGCTAATATCAGACCAGTGCAAATATTTGAGGCGCTTAAACATCTTTCACCACTCAAGGCAGAAATTATCGAAGGGGTAGACTTTGTCGTTGTTCGTGAACTGACTGGAGGGATTTATTTTGGGGAACATTCTCTAAACAAACAGTTTGCAAGAGACGTGAATGACTATAGTTATGAAGAGATTGAACGCATTATTCGTGTTGCTTTTGATATCGCACGTGGTAGAGGTAAAAAAGTAACTTCTGTTGATAAACAAAATGTGCTTGCTACCTCTAAGTTATGGCGTATTGTAGCTGAAGAAGTTGCAAAAGACTATCCAGATGTCCAATTAGAGCATGCACTTGTAGATAGTTTAGCGATGAAAATGATCACAAATCCGAGTGACTTTGATGTTATCGTGACTGAAAATCTTTTTGGAGATATTTTATCAGATGAATCAAGTGTTTTACCAGGTACTTTAGGGGTTATGCCATCAGCTTCTCATGCGCAAAATGGTCCATCCCTTTATGAACCAATCCATGGGTCAGCTCCTGACATCGCTGGTTTAGGGATTGCGAATCCTATCTCGATGATTTTATCTGTTGCCATGATGCTTCGCGAAAGCTTTGGTGAGACAACAGGTGCTCAGTACATCGAAGATGCAGTAAACAAAACTTTGTTAGATGGTGTTTTGACCAAAGATTTGGGTGGCAATGCGAGTTTGGATGAGATGACATCAGCAATCATCAACAATTTATGCGTATAAGGTTGATTTTGGCTAGTTTACTAGTAGCTTGGAATATCGTGACCTTTAGTTTATATGCTATAGACAAAAGACGTGCGATTAAAGGCAAATGGCGAATTAGTGAAAAAACACTGTTAGTATCAACAGCTTTGTGTGGGGGTATCGGTGCTGTGATTGCAGCGCATATTTATCATCACAAAACACGAAAGCTTTATTTTCAGATAATCTGGTGGTTTAGTGTTATAATAGAGGCAATTATTATCTATTTGTTGTTTAAAAATTAGAAAGAAGCAAAATATGGGACAAACAATTTTTGATAAGCTATGGGCTCGTCATGTCATTACAGGTGAGGAGTTTGAACCGCAACTCCTTTATGTGGATTTTCACATGATTCATGAGGTAACCAGTCCTCAAGCATTCCAAGGTTTACGAGAAGCTGGACGTCAAGTACGTCGACCAGATTTAACTTTTGGGACAACTGACCATAACGTCCCAACTGTAGACATTTTTAATATTTCTGATTTGATTTCAAAAAATCAAATTGATACTCTAGCTAGAAATGTCAAAGAATTTGGGATTGATGCTGCCACTCATGGCTCTAAACGTCAAGGTATTGTTCACATGGTAGGACCAGAAACTGGTAATAGCCAACCAGGTAAAGTCATTGTTTGTGGTGATTCACATACGGCAACTAATGGTGCATTTGGCGCGATTGCCTTTGGTATTGGGACTAGTGAGGTGGAACATGTTTTTGCGACACAAACACTTTGGCAAGTTAAACCAAAACAAATGAAAGTTGAATTCATAGGTAAACCAGCTAAAGGTGTCTACTCAAAAGACTTCATCTTAGCGTTGATTGCTAAACATGGTGTTGATGCTGGTGTTGGCTATGCAGTTGAATTTACTGGAGAGGCGATTGATGCACTCGAGATGGAAGAGAGAATGACCATCTGTAACATGGCAATTGAATTTGGGTCAAAAATAGGGTTGATGAATCCAGATCAAAAAACGTATGATTACGTGAGTGGCCGTGAGTTTGCACCAAAAGATATGGCAGCAGCAATCGCAGACTGGAAAACACTACCTTCTGATGAGGATGCAGTATATGACAAAGTGATCACGATAGATGTCTCAAAACTTGCGCCTATGGTCACATGGGGCACTAACCCTGAGATGGGTATCGAGTTTACAGAAACTTTCCCTGAAATTAAAGATTTTAATGATGAGCGTGCTTATAATTATATGGATCTTAAGCCAGGTGGCAAACCTGAAGAGATCGAACTAGGTTATGTCTTTATAGGCTCTTGTACCAACGCCCGTCTAAGCGATTTACAATTAGCCGCAGATATTGTTAAAGGACATAAAATTGCAGACACGCTAACAGCGATTGTTGTACCAGGTAGTCGTCCTGTTAAGGAAGCAGCAGAAGCACTAGGGCTTGATAAAATCTTTACAGATGCTGGATTTGAGTGGCGTGAACCTGGGTGTTCGATGTGTCTTGGTATGAATCCTGACCATGTACCAGAAGGTGTACATTGTGCGTCAACGTCAAATCGTAACTTTGAAGGACGTCAAGGTCATGGTGCTAGAACACATCTTTGTAGCCCAGTGATGGCAGCACTCGCAGCAATCAATGGTAAGTTTGTAGATGCACGGGAGGTAGTAGCCTAATGGAGAAGTTTACGGTTTATAAAGGTACAACAGTACCAATCATGAACGATAATATCGATACAGACCAAATTATTCCAAAACAATTTTTGAAATCAACCGATAAGACTGGTTTTGGTAAAAATATGTTTTTTGAATGGCGTTATCTGAGCGATGGCGAAACTGAAAATCCTGATTTCATCCTCAACCATCCAGAATATCGTCAAGCAACGATTCTCATTGCTGGGGATAACTTTGGTTCAGGATCTTCTCGTGAGCATGCGGCTTGGGCGATTAAAGATTACGGGTTTCATGCTGTTATCGCTGGGTCATTTTCAGATATTCATTACAACAATGAGTTAAAAAATGGGATTTTACCTATCGTACAGCCACTTGAGACGCGTGAATTATTAGCATCTTTATCTGCAGATGAAACAATTGAAATTGATTTACCTAATCAGACAATCAAGACATCTAAAGGTAACTTTACCTTTGAGATTGATGCAGAGTGGAAGAGAAAACTTGTGGATGGTCTTGATGACATCGGCATCACTCTAGAATTTGAAGAGCTAATTACAGCATATGAGGCCAAACGGCCTGCTTATTGGCAATAATGATCATCAAACACGACTGAGCAACGAGCTTGGTGGTGTTTTTTGAGTATCGCAAATTGGCATCGGCAGCTCCTTTAGGGGATAAAAGAAAAATTAGAAGAATATTTTATGTTATAATAGAAGCACGACTACTAGAAAAACGAGAAAAATATGCTATTTACAGATTTTAATTTTAAACCATTTATAAATGATACATTAGAAAAAATTCGCTTTAAAACAGCAACACCTGTTCAAGAAAAATTGATTCCTATTGCACTTAATGGGCGTGATATTGTTGGTGAATCCAAAACTGGCTCTGGTAAGACCCATACCTTTTTGCTACCAATTTTTCAGAATATAGACCCTACGATAGATGGTGTCCAAGCAGTTATCACAGCGCCATCACGAGAGCTTGCGACTCAGATATATCAAGCTGCCATGGTCTTTACACAGTTTGATGGCAACATCCGTATTTCTAATTTTGTTGGTGGTACAGATAAGAAACGTCAGATTGAAAAACTAGCGAGTAACCAACCTCATATCGTGATTGGTACACCAGGTCGAATTTTAGATTTGATCGATGCACAAGCCTTGAAAACTTATACTGCTAGTATGTTTGTAGTCGATGAAGCAGATATGACACTAGATATGGGATTTTTGTCGGAGGTAGACAAAATCGCAGGTACTTTTGACAAAAAAGTACAGATGCTAGTATTTTCAGCAACGATTCCACAAAAATTACAACCATTTCTTAAGAAGTACCTCAATCAACCAGTTATGGAAAAGATTGCAACAAAAACAGTCATCAGCGATACGATTGATAATTGGGTATTTTCAACTAAAGGTCGTGGCAATAATGGGACGATTCTAGAAATCTTGCAAACATTAAATCCTTATCTAGCAATGATCTTTACCAATACTAAAGAAAGAGCTGATGAGTTACATCGTTTCTTAGCAAATAATGGCTTTAAAGTCGCGAAAATTCATGGCGGTGTCCCACCACGTGAACGTAAGCGTATTATGAAAGCAGTTCAGAATCTGGACTATCAGTTTGTCGTTGCGACAGATTTAGCTGCGCGTGGTATCGATATCGAGGGTGTGAGTCATATCATCAATGACGGCATTCCACGTGATTTAGAGTTCTTCGTGCATCGTGTTGGTCGAACAGGTCGTAATGGTATGTCGGGTACTGCGATCACGCTATATCAACCATCTGATGATGCTGCGATTCATGAACTTGAAAAAATGGGCATTAGCTTTACCCCAAAAGTGATCAAGAATAATGAAATTGTCGATTCTTATGACCGTGATCGTCGTAATAAACGAGAAAAAACGCGTGAAGCGCTTGATATTACCATGATTGGTCTTGTTAAGAAGAAGAAAAAACAAATCAAACCAGCTTATAAGAAGAAAATTGGCTGGGAAATTGATAAACAAAAGAAAGCGAAAAAACGGATTGAAGGTCGTGCACAAGGTCGTGCTGAGCGTAAAGCTAAACGTCAAAGCTTCTAATCAGATTAAGTAGACTAGTCTTTAGAGAGTGGTCTATTTTTTTTTGAGAATAAACCAGCTACAGTGTCATTTTTGAAAACTCATGCTATGTAGTAAATAAGCAGATTGTACAAAAAATATAGGCCTTTTGTATCTTTTGTTTTGCAAACGTTTTCTTTATAATTAAAGTATCAAATAAAACGAGGTGAAAAAATGACAACATTAAAACTAGAACATGTAGATAAAGTCTATCCTAATGCTAAAATCAAAGCAGTCGAAAATTTCAATTTGGATGTCAAAGATAAAGAGTTTATCGTCTTTGTAGGCCCGTCTGGCTGTGGGAAATCAACAACACTTCGAATGATAGCAGGACTTGAGGACATCACAAGTGGTGAGTTTTCGATTGATGATGTTCGCATGAATGATGTCGCACCGAAAGATAGAGATATCGCAATGGTCTTTCAAAACTATGCACTCTATCCCCATATGACTGTATTTGATAATATGGCATTTGGGTTAAAACTTAGAAAATATAAAAAAGATGATATCAAGAAAAGAGTAGAAGAAGCTGCTGAAATTCTTGGTTTAACTGAGTTATTAGATCGTAAGCCTGCTGATATGTCAGGTGGACAACGGCAACGTGTGGCAATGGGGCGTGCGATTGTTCGTGATGCAAAAGTTTTCTTGATGGATGAACCATTATCAAACTTAGACGCCAAATTACGTGTGACGATGCGGGCTGAGATTGCAAAGATTCACCGCCGTATTGGTGCAACAACGATCTATGTTACCCATGATCAAACTGAAGCGATGACACTTGCTGATCGTATTGTTATCATGAGTGCGACTAAAAGTGCAGATGGGACAACAGGACGAATCGAACAAATTGGTGAACCAAAAGACCTATATAATGAACCAGCTAATAAATTTGTCGCAGGCTTCATCGGTAGTCCAGCTATGAATTTCTTTGAGGTTACACTGAATGGAAATGTCATTAGTAATGGTACTGGTTTTGAGATGATTATCCCAGAAGGACAAGAAAAATTACTTAAAAAAGCAGGATATCAGGGTCAAAAATTGTGGTTTGGTATCCGACCAGAAGATATTTCTGCTGAACCTATTGTACAAGATGTATTTCCTAATCAAATCGTTAAGGCTGAAGTTGTGGTATCTGAGTTGTTAGGCGCTGAAACGATGTTATATGCAAAAGTTGGTGATACTGAGTTTGTCTCAAAAGTAGATGCACGTGATTTTCGTCAGCCAGGTGAGGTTGTAGACCTAACCTTCAACATCAACAAAGCCCATTTCTTTGATATTAATACAGAAGAACGTATTATTGGTTAAGGAAAATAAAAAAACGTCAAGTGGCGTTTTTTGTTTGTCCCTGAACAAAAAAGAAAATATACAGATAAATGAATTAATATGCAAAACAGTATGTCTTATGATATAATAATTTATAACTATTTTGAGAAAGAGATGACATATGAGTTTTAGTTTTATTGATAAATTTTTGCCTTACTTTAATGACGGATTGATCGTTACCCTGATTATTTCAGCTTTTGTGGTTGTATGTGGTACCATTTTGGGTACAACGATTGCTTTGGGAAAACTATCTAAAATACGTTTCTTACGTTGGCTTGCCAATGCTTACATCGAAATTTTCCGTGGGACACCGATGTTAGTACAAATCATGATTGGGTTTCAAGTACTTGGGAAAATGCCTTTACCAGAATTCCAACTTGGTATTTTGACTGAGGATTTATCTCGTCTTGTCCCAGGGATTATCGTGTTATCGATGAATTCAGGTGCTTATGTTGCGGAAATCGTGCGTAGTGGGATTAATGCAGTACCCAAAGGCCAAACTGAAGCGGCTTATTCTCTAGGCATTAGACCACGTCAAACAATGTTAAAGGTGATCTTACCACAGGCGATTCGTAATATTTTACCTGCTTTGGGAAATGAATTCGTAACGATCATCAAAGATAGCTCACTCCTTGCAACAATTGGTGTTATGGAACTTTATAATGGTGCCCAAACAACTAGCTCAACAACTTATCAAAGTTTATCTCCTTGGCTACTGGTTGCAGTGTATTACTTTGTTGTGACCTTTATTACCAGTCGCTTAGTTAATTTACTTGAGAGAAAACTTGGGAAAGGATATGTAAAATGACTGCACCAAATTTGATTGAAATCAGAAATTTATATAAATCGTTTGATAAAAATGAGGTCCTAAAGGGCCTAGATATCCAAATCAAAAAGGGAGAAGTTGTCGTGATGATCGGACCATCAGGTTCTGGTAAATCAACTTTTCTTCGGACGATGAATCTCTTAGAAACCCCCACAAAAGGAGAGGTGTACTTTGAAGGGACTAATATCGCAGACAAATCAACTGACGTGTTCAAACACCGTGAAAAAATGGGCATGGTGTTTCAACAGTTCAATCTTTTTCCAAATTTAACGGTACTAGATAACCTAACCTTAGCACCTGTTAATACTGGTAAGTTAACAAAAGAAGCTGCTAAAACAGTTGCGCTTGAATTACTTGCCAAAGTTGGCTTGGTTGATAAGGCTGAAGCGTATCCACAAAGCTTGTCTGGTGGACAGCAACAACGTGTGGCGATCGCGCGTGCTTTAGCTATGAGTCCTGATGTGATGTTGTTTGATGAACCAACATCAGCGCTCGATCCTGAAATGGTTGGGGATGTCTTATCAGTGATGCAAGATCTAGCTCGTGATGGGATGACGATGGTCATCGTAACGCATGAGATGGGATTTGCCAAAGAAGTTGCAGATCGTGTGATTTTTATGGCTGATGGTAAGATCGTTGAATCTGGGGAACCTACAGAACTGTTTGATCACCCGAAAGAACTTAGAACCCAAGAATTTTTAGCTAAAGTACTATAAGTGTGATAAGATTAGCATAAAGCAATCAACGATTTTAAAGGTAAATTTAACATATGACAGTTGTAAAAGCGCTCAAGTTAGCGCTTTTGTAATAATATGATATAATTAGAAGTCAAGGTAAGTAAAACTACTTAAAACTTGTTGAAATGAAATGCGGGGCTAACCTATGGAATATAAACAAATAAACGATAAAACAATGAAAATTTCCCTTACATTTGAAGATTTAAAAAATCACGATATCAAAATGAGTGATTTTTTAGTCAATCAAGGGATGGTAGAGAAACTTTTTTATGAGTTAGTAAGTGAACTTGAAATAGAAGATAAATTCTCAAATACAGGTATGATGACCTTTCAAGTACGCCCTCATCCAAAAGGCGTGGACTTACTTGTAACCGAAGAAACTGATATCGAAAACATGCAGTTTCCTGATGGTGCTGAAGGGTTACAAGAAATGATGGACGAAGCGATGGGGCAGATGGGAGATTTGGCAAATATGCTAGATAACTCAGAAAAAGCACCTAACTTTGATGTCATGGACGACCATGCTGATTTTGTCTACTTCATTCTTAGAGTCAAGACGATGTCTGAAGCAATCAAGCTAAGTAAAGCTGTCTTAGACGATGTTGAAGAATCTGAACTCTTTGAGTTTCAAGACCATCTTTACCTCACGATTTTAGATAATCAAAAACGAAAAGGTGTGAAAGCAGTTAGTCTGCTACGTGCTAGAATGTTAGAATATGGCGAAACGTCAGATGTTTCAAGAGAAACACTACTAGAACACGCTAAGACGATCTTTAGAGAAGAAGCTTTAGAAAATCTCCAAAGCATTTGAGTAGCTCGTCATCATAAGATAAAAAAGACAAAGTACGAGATAGTCGATACGTTGTCTTTTTTTGAGTAACAACCTTGTTGACTGTATGGCTGATTACTCAAATGGTAGAGTAGTTACAGCAGTTTAGATAATTTGGTTTTGGCAATTTTTAGATAATTTAGGCAAATAGCACATCGATTTCGGAATAAAAAGCAAAATTAACTAATTTTTTGTTATAATGAACTATATGCATAACTTAACTAAATTTCCGTTTACTGTTAACTATATTATTATTTTACTGGTTACTGCAATTATCGCCTTGATTTTGACACCGATTATGGTTTTCGTATCAAGACGGATAGGGGCTGTTGACAATCCAAATGCAAGACGTATTAATCTGAAACCAATGCCATCAGCAGGTGGCGTGGCTATTTTTCTTGCATTTTCTGTGATTACCTTATTTGTTTTGCCTAGATTTGTTGGCTTAGCCAATCATAACCGTGTGAATGCCACGTATTTGAACTACATTTGGCCAATTATCTTAGGTGGTGGTATCGTCGCAATAACAGGGTTGATAGATGATATATTAGAAATCGGAGCTAAGAGCAAGTTATTAGGTCAGACACTTGGGGCTTGTGTCATTTGGTTTTTCTCAACGAGTAGATTTGATAATTTCAAGATCCCGTTTGGTGGTCCGCTTTTGATATTTCCGACCTGGTTGTCATTTTTTGCGACCATATTTTGGATACTTGCCATTACCAATGCCTTGAATTTGATAGATGGGTTAGACGGTTTAGCTAGTGGTGTATCTATTATAAGTTTAACAACGATGGGGATAGTCAGTTATTTCTTTTTAGGGACGTCAGATATCTATCTTCCGGTTACTATTTTTGTTTTAGTTTTCGCTATTGGTGGCTTCTTTCCTTATAACTTTCCACCAGCTATTATCTATCTTGGTGATACGGGGGCTTTATTTTTAGGGTTTATGATCTCAGTATTATCCCTACAAGGTTTAAAAAATGCGACAGCCGTTGCAATCGTAACACCGATGTTAATCCTTGGTGTGCCATTAACAGATACTGTGGTTGCCATGATCAGACGTAAACTAAACGGAGGAAGTATTGCGGTAGCAGACCGGATGCATCTCCATCACAGACTCTTAAGTCTAGGGTTGACACCACACGCAGCAGTACTCGTCATCTACGGTATAGCTGGTATCTTCTCATTTATCGCCTTGATTTTAAATGTCTCATCTCGTTGGGGCGGCATTTTCTTGTTAATCTTTAGTCTGATAGGACTAGAGGTGATGATTGAACTTGTCGGCGTGTTAGGAAAAGATCGAACGCCTCTGTTACACATTATCAAATTTGTCGGCAATAGCGACTATCGTCAAGAGGTCAAAAAAAAGGGCAAGATGTAAAGCTTTATAGACAAAATGATTCTATTTTGTCTTTTTTTTTGTTAAAATGGGACTAGTCAAATTAAGAATACTTGGAGGATACTATGTCTACATTAGAAATCAAAGATTTACACGTTCGTGTTGAGGAGAAAGAAATTCTCAAAGGTGTAAATTTAATTATAAATACAAATGAAATACATGCAATTATGGGGCCAAATGGTACAGGTAAGTCAACACTTTCTGCTGCGATTATGGGTAACCCAAATTTTGAAGTTACGCAAGGTGAAATCTTACTTGATGGTGAAAATATTTTAGAGTTGGATGTAGACGAACGTGCACGTTTGGGTCTTTTCTTGGCGATGCAATATCCTAGCGAAATCCCAGGTATTACAAATGCAGAATTTATGCGAGCTGCTATGAATGCAGGTCGTGAAGATGACGACAAAATTGGTGTCATGGACTTCTTGAAAAAACTTGATGAAAAAATGGCCTTACTTAACATGCATGAAGATATGGCTGAACGTTACCTAAATGAAGGCTTCTCAGGTGGTGAGAAAAAACGTAATGAAATCTTACAACTTTTGATGCTTGAACCAAAATTCGGTATCTTAGATGAAATTGATTCAGGTCTTGATATTGATGCACTTAAAGTTGTTTCAAGAGGGATTAATGCGATTCGTGGAGAAAAATTCGGTGCGTTGATTATTACTCACTACCAACGCCTACTAAACTACATCACGCCTGATGTTGTCCATGTTATGATGGAAGGTCGTGTTGTCATGACAGGCGGACCTGAACTTGCTGCGCGCCTTGAGTTAGAAGGTTACCATGGTATAGCTAAAGAGCTTAATATCGAGTACAAAGAAGAAGCTTAAGAGGGTATATCAATATGACGAAAGAAACGATTATCGCTTTTTCACAAGCGCATGCGGAACCAGAGTGGTTACAAGCGCGTCGGAAAAAAGCGTTTGATAAAATTAGTGAATTACCATTACCATCTATCGAACGTGTGAAAATTGCACGTTGGAAGTTTGGTAATCAAACAATCAGTGACTCTGTTGAAACAGCAAACGTCGTTGATTTTACAAACTTAGGAGATAATCCAAAATTAATCCAAGTTGGGACAAGTACTGTATTTGAACAACTATCACCAGATTTAGTAAATAATGGCGTTGTCTTTACTGATTTCTATTCTGCTTTGGAAGTTATTCCTGAAGTGATTGAACAGTATTTTGGTACAGCTTTGGCTTTTGACGAAGATCAATTAACAGCTTATCACCATGCTTACTTTAATTCTGCAGCAGTTTTATATATACCAGATAATGTAGAGATTGATGTGCCGATCGAAGGACTCTTCTACCAAAATTCTGATGAAGCTGTTGAGTTTAACAAACACGTGTTGATCATTGCTGGAAAACATTCGAAAGTGTCTTACTTAGAACGTTTTGAAAGTCTTGGTGAGGATAGTGAGAAAACAACAGCAAATATTGCAGTTGAAGTGATTGCTCTAGAAGGTGCACAGGTTAAATTCTCTGCAATCGATAGATTAGGTGCAAATATCACAACCTTTATGAGCCGTCGTGGTCGTTTGGAAAAAAATGCAACGATTGACTGGAATTTAGGTGTGATGAATGAAGGTAATGTCATCGCTGATTTCGATAGTGACTTAGTTGGCGAAGGTAGCCATGCTGAGTTAAAAGCAGTTGCGATTTCATCTGGAAAACAGGTGCAAGGAATAGATACGCGTGTGACTAACTATGCACCGCACTCAATCGGACATATCTTACAACATGGTGTTATTTTAGAGGCTGGTACGTTGACATTTAACGGGATTGGTCACATTATTCGTGGGGCTAAAGGTGCCGATGCACAACAAGAATCTCGCGTATTGATGTTGTCTGATAAAGCACGTTCAGATGCCAATCCAATCTTGTTAATCGATGAAAATGATGTGACAGCAGGACATGCTGCCTCTATCGGTCAAGTTGATCCTGAGGATATGTATTACTTGATGAGTCGAGGCATAGATCAAGATACAGCTGAACGCCTTGTCATTCGAGGATTTCTTGGCACTGTTATCGGTGAAATTCCGGTTAAAGAAGTGCGCCAAGAAATGATTGCTGTAATCGAAAGTAAGCTAGACAAGCGTTAATGTTTAATAGGTGTCATGTTTAATTAGGTCCTATTGTTGCGTCATTAACTGTTTAGTTGATCAGATATAAGGTTGTTAATGGATAGTCGCATTAGCTGACTGTCAAATAAACACAATGATGGGCTAGTCCCATAGGTTAAATAGAGAAACGAGACATAATGAGTATAGCAATAGAAAAAATTCGGCGTGATTTTCAAATCCTAGACCAAATCGTCAATGATGAGCCTCTAGTCTATCTGGATAATGCAGCAACAACTCAAAAACCTAAACAGGTTTTAGATGTGTTGCGCCATTACTATGAACAGGATAATGCAAATGTCCATCGTGGTGTTCATACACTAGCAGAACGTGCGACAGCTGAGTATGAAGCGAGCCGTGATAAACTTAAAGACTTTATCAATGCTAACTCTCGTAAAGAGGTCTTGTTCACACGAGGTACGACGACGGGGTTAAACTGGGTCGCAAAATTTGCTGAACAACTCTTACAACCAGGTGATGAGATTGTCATCTCAATCATGGAACATCATGCAAATATTATCCCTTGGCAGCAAGCAGCCGCTAAAACGGGAGCTGTACTTAAGTTTGCCTATTTAAAAGATGGCGAACTTGATATGGCCGATTTAGTAGACAAGATGACTGATCAAACCAAGTTTGTGAGTATCACACATGTCTCTAATGTGTTAGGTGTGATTAACCCTGTCAAAGAGATAGCTAAGCTTGCGCATGATCATGGTGCCCTTATGGTCGTTGATGGTGCGCAGTCTGCTCCTCATATGGCAATAGATGTTCAAGACCTAGACTGTGATTTCTTTACGCTTTCTGGTCATAAGATGGCTGGACCGACTGGTATCGGTGTCTTATATGGTAAAGAAGCGTTACTGAATCAGATGGATCCGATCGAGTTCGGCGGTGAAATGATTGATTTTGTTTACGAACAAACAGCGACTTGGACAGAGTTGCCTTGGAAATTTGAGGCAGGTACACCAAATATTGCTGATGCGATTGGTCTTGGTGCAGCAGTTGATTATCTAACTGAACTGGGTATGGCTAACATTCATCAACACGAACAAGAGTTGATTGACTATGTCATGCCTAAGCTAAGAGAAATCGATGGCTTAACGATTTATGGACCAAAGGATAACCACCGTCGTGGTGGTGTCATCTCTTTTAATATTGATGGCTTACACCCACATGATGTGGCGACAGCACTCGATATGGAAGGGGTTGCTGTTCGGGCAGGGCATCACTGTGCACAACCTTTGATTAATTATTTAGACGTATCAGCGACAGCACGCGCAAGTTTTTATATTTATAATACGTTTGCTGATTGTGATAAGTTAGTCGAAGCGATAACATTAACAAAGGAGTTTTTTAAACATGGCACTGTCTAAATTAGATAATCTCTATCGTCAAGTCATTCTTGACCACTCAAGTCACCCCCACCATCATGGGCAAGTGGCAGGTGGAGAAACGGTAGATTTAAATAATCCAACTTGTGGAGATGTCATTCAGTTGACTTTAAAACTAGAAGGAAACACGATCAAAGATATCGCATTTAGTGGCTCAGGTTGTAGTATTTCGACAGCCTCAGCTTCAATGATGACAGATGCTGTCATCGGTAAATCAGCGGTTGAGAGTCTTGAATTAGCTGATATTTTTTCAGATATGGTGCAAGGCAAAACAGATGATCGTCAAAAACAATTAGGAGATGGCGCCCTGCTTGCAGGTGTTGCAAAATTTCCACAACGCATCAAATGCTCAACCTTAGCATGGAATGCTTTGAAAAAAGCTTTAGAAAATGCAAGTGGTAGCGCACAAGTTGCCAACTTGCAAGGACACTGTGAAAGTTAAGATGACACAACATACACCCCCATTAACATTTGATATAAAACGCAAGTTACCTGATACTTTAGCTAGAACTGGTGTGATTTCGACACCACACGGTGACATCCAAACACCAGCCTATATTGGTGCAGCGACTGCGGCAACGATGAAAACATTAACAAATGCTGAAATTGACGAGCTTGGTGCTCAGTCGATTTTATCAAACACTTATCATCTCATGTTGCGTCCTGGTGCTGATTTATTAGCTAAAGCAGGTGGTATTCATAAATTTATGAACTATCATAAACCCATGTATACCGATTCAGGTGGTTTCCAAGTTTTCTCACTTGGCATGGCTTATAAAAAAGGGTTAGATGCAACGAGTCATACGACAAAAGGGTCATCTGATAATGCTGTGATGAGTTCAGATCAACTCACTAAAGTTAATAAAGAAGGTGTTTGGTTTAAGAGTCATCTTAACGGTGATAAGATTTTCATGACACCAGAATATTCTATGGAGTTGCAGCATAAAATCGCTGCAGATATCCACATGGCATTTGACGAGTTGACGTCTCCACTTTCTGGTCGTGAGCAAATCAAATCAGCGCTCGATACGACACATGCCTGGGCTGAGCGGTCTTTAAAACGTCACGTTGAACTCAATCGCCTACATGCTGAAAAAGGAGAGCACCAACAAGCTTTGTTCGGTGTTGTACAGGGTGCTAGAGAAGAAGACTTTCGCTATGAGAGTGCTGGTTTCTTAGGTGGTTTGACTCTTGAAACGGGTGAGCAGTTTGATGGTTTTGGGATCGGTGGGACCTTCCAACCTGAAGAGTTACCAGATGTCTTGACTTGGATAAATGAGACACTACCTGAAGGTAAACCACGTCACTTGTTAGGCATGGGTGCACAACCAGCAGACCTCTTCTTGGGAGTCGAGTTTGGCTGTGATACCTTTGACTGTGTCGCACCAACGAGACAAGGCAGAAACGGTGCGATTTTCACCTATGATGGGCGAATTAATATCAAAAACAAAAAATTTGAAGATGATTTTACGCCGATCGATCAAGACTGTGATTGCTATACTTGTCTCAATCATACCAAAGCTTATATGCGCCATCTATTTAAGGCAAATGAAGTAACGGGTATGGTGCTTGCTAGTATTCATAATGAACGTTTTGTGATCCGGACGGTGGAAGAAATCCGTCAGAAACTAAACGAATCAGATGCTGCTTTCTGGGCTTATAAACGTGACTTTCTTATCAGATATTATGGACAAGAAAGAGCACAAGATTTCCTCTATACCAGTCCTAAAGACTGGCAATGAGAACGGGTTGAACCGTAATTGTAAAAAAATGAAAGGTAATAAAACAGATGGCAGAAGATATAATTAAACCTAATATTGAAGAAGTGGATTTAGGCGATTACCAGTTTGGTTTTCATGATGATGTAACGCCGATTTACTCGACCGGTCGTGGCTTAACTGAGCAGGTTGTTAGAGATATCTCAGAAGCTAAAGCAGAACCTGAGTGGATGCTTGAGTTTCGCTTAAAAGCTTTAGCAGCTTACCATAAATTACCACTACCTAAGTGGGGACCTGACTTGTCAGAAGTTAACTTTGATGATATTATTTATTTCCAAAAAGCTTCAGATAAACCAGCGCGTTCATGGGATGACGTACCAGAAAAAATTAAAGAAACGTTCGAGCGTATCGGGATTCCAGAAGCTGAGCGTGCTTATCTTGCCGGTGCTTCAGCACAGTACGAGTCAGAAGTTGTTTATCATAACATGAAAGACGAGTTCACAAAATTAGGGATCGTCTTTACAGATACAGACTCAGCGTTAAAAGAATATCCTGAAATCTTTAAAAAATATTTTGCGAAACTTGTCCCACCAACTGATAACAAACTCGCAGCACTTAACTCGGCTGTTTGGTCTGGTGGTACTTTTATCTATGTGCCTAAAGGCATCAAAGTCGATATTCCATTGCAAACTTATTTCCGGATTAACAATGAAAATACTGGACAGTTTGAGCGGACATTGATCGTTGTAGATGAAGGCGCAAGTGTGCATTATGTAGAAGGCTGTACAGCACCGACTTATAACAGTAACTCACTCCATGCGGCTGTTGTTGAGATCTTTGCACTTGATGGTGCTTATGTCCGTTACTCAACTATCCAAAACTGGTCTGATAACGTGTATAACTTGGTAACTAAGCGTGCGCGTGCCCTATCTAATGCGACTGTTGAGTGGATCGACGGTAACTTGGGTGCTGCCATTACCATGAAGTACCCTGCTGTTTATCTTGATGGGCCTGGTGCACGTGGGACGATGCTGTCTATCGCCTTTGCCAACCGCTCACAAATTCAAGATACAGGTGCAAAAATGATACATAATGCACCAAATACGTCTAGCTCGATCGTTTCAAAATCGATTGCTAAAGGTGGTGGTGAGGTCAACTATCGTGGACAAGTAACCTTTAACCCAGCTAGTAAAAAATCAGTCAGCCATATCGAGTGTGATACGATTATCATGGATGATCAGTCTAAATCTGATACTATTCCATTTAACGAAATTCACAACTCACAAGTTGCCCTTGAACATGAAGCCAAAGTCTCTAAGATTTCTGAGGAACAACTTTACTACCTCATGAGTCGTGGTCTTAGTGAATCAGAAGCAACTGAGATGATCGTTATGGGATTTGTAGAACCCTTTACAAAAGAACTCCCTATGGAGTACGCAGTTGAACTTAACCGACTCATCTCTTACGAAATGGAAGGCTCTGTTGGGTAAAAAATATAAAAGCTATCTAAACATTCGGTTTGATAGCTTTTTTTGTCGAAAATAAGATTATACTTAGAGTGTGATTATAGTGTTTGAAAGGACACATGGCATTAATAATAAAATCAGTAAATTAAAAAATAGCACGTCTTAGGGCGTGTTTTTTTGGTATACTAAAATAAAAGAAAGGTGTTTATATGAAAGGTATTTTAAAAAAAAATATTGAAAAAAGTTTTTGGGTTTTAATGCTCATATTTTTTATTTTTACTAGAGGATTTAATTTATTTGCAAATATTCGATTTTTTTTAGTAATGTTGGGGTCTTTGCGTTATATTATTTATTATGTTTGTAAGGTAAGAACAGATAAATATGCAAAATGGCTTATAAAAATTAAAAGATTTGGGCTTGATTTTTTATTATTGATACCCTGTATTACATTAGTTGAATTTTTATATCAATTTAACATTTTAGATTTGAAAGATAAAGTAATATTAGATGATTTTTTGCTCACATTTTTTGGTTTATTTTTATTAATTAGAATTCTTTTATTGTCCTTATCTATAAGATTCAGAGAGCTAGTTATTTTAATTATAGTAGTATATGTTATTGGATATATAAAACCTGAATGGTGGACAGGAATATCGCTGTTATCAGCATTAGTGACGGTTTTATATTCGGAAGATATTATGATTTTTTTTGTTCCTGAAGAAATAAAAAAAGATCAGTTACCTTATTCTTTAAAAATTAAGTTTATGAGAGGTAGAATAATACTTCTTGTATATAATGTTATTATATACTTTTCATTAATAATTTCAAAAGAATTAAGTGATAAAGGAGTAGTTGAAAGACTAGCTCTTGAAATGAATAAGAATAAAATTGAAGGTAGCGATTATAAGATTCCTACATCAGATATGATTTTATCTTTGAGTATAATAAGGATTATACTTTTGGCTATTTTTGCTTTTTTTGCTATAGTATTATACAGAAAGGTTATAAAATCGTATATCAGGCGTATTATTGATAAAGAAAATATTGTAATGAAGTCTGATTAGATGATTTTAAATCAATCTAAAAATCCTATCCATTTGTAAAAAAATAGATTAATATACGTGATGACATTTCTAAAAAGATCCATAATAAGTTTGATAGCTTTTTCTGTTAGTAAAAATTAGGACCAGTATCAAATAGTTTAAACAAATTATAGCCTATGATATAATGAATTATATTTAAGTAAGAGGAGACGATCGATGGACATTAACGACTTACAAGAAAAAGCAAAGGACCTCACAGGTAAAGTACCTGATGATATCAAGGAGAAGGTTTCTGACGTAGTTTCTGAAGGCATTGAAAAACTTGCGCCTGAAAATCTTAAAGATGAAGCAAAACATTTATTTGATGGGCTTAAAGATAAAGTCGGGTTATAATTAGAGAATCTCCATTTTGGAGGTTTTTTATTTTTAAAAAAATTTTTTGCATGTCTATTGACAATCTCTCATATCTCCACCTTTATCATAAAATAATCACAACTTACCATTAAATTAAAATGTTCGACGACTTGATAAAAGATTAAATTGTTAGTATAATGGGAATATCGTGATTAGTATACAGAAAAAGGTGTTTTATGAGTAAAAAGATGGGGTTAGTTGGCGTATTATTTTTTTTGAGTCTATTTTTGTCTATGCAATCAGTGCAAGCACAAGTAAAGACACAAAAAATTACCTGTTTGGAAGAACCTTCTTGGGTTTTTAAAACGGGGATGTCGCGCGGGAAGTATCATGATAGACAAGATTTAGGGCTTGTTTTGAATTCAGGTGCAACGATAAAAATCAGAAAGTCGAATACATCAGATGGCTATAAAAATTTGAATTTTAGGCTCCTGGGTAATAATAGAAATGCTGAAAAATCTGTTTCGCTGACAGGTGATTGGCAAACAATCAAGATTGAATCAAGTGGTGTACCATTCATAGATACACCATATGGGACAACTGATACAGAAATTGAATATGAGATTGAGGGGTCAGCAACACCATTACCTATCTATGAGAAAAATACAAGTGAAGCAAAATTTTTTTCAGAATGGGATGGTAGTGATGCACCCTTCGCACTAGTTAAAGGAGACAAATTTCAATTATTAATACCACTTGCGGAAAAAAATAAAACTAAACGTTTACCTGATTTTGATACGCTTGATACTTATATGACTTATCAAGATAGCATTATCACCTATTATGATGATACGATGGGGCTATCATCAACAACAGGTTTTAATAAGACACCTAAAAATCGTTTTTTTCTGAAAGGAGATGGCGGGACACCTTCTGGGGTAGGCGCTTATTATGGTAATAATTATACTGCAAACGGCTATTCAACTGTTGTTGGCATGTGGATGTCAAAATGGGACTGGGGAACATTACATGAGTTAGGACATGCCTATCAACCATCATATAATAATAAAGGAATGTATACAGGTGAGGTATCCAATAATTTATTAGCTGTTTTATTTACTTATGAACATAGAGGGAAAACCATTGGTGATAAAAAATCTTGGTTGTATAACTATAATAAGAAAAAAAGTGTTGAAGATTCTCTATATCAGTTATTAGTTGAACAACAGAAAAGTTATGCAGATTTAGATCATCGTCGCAGATTAATTTTATTGTCTGATTTGACACAAAGCGCAGGCAAAGAAAATTGGACAAAATTTAATGTATTTTACAGAGAAGCGATTAATAATGGCAATATAGCTGTCAAAAATTTATCCCTTCCTGATTTGTTTACTTTCTATTATAGTGATCAAACTAAGAAAGATTATAGTCCGATATTTAACAAATGGGGGTTGTCACTAACAGCTACGAGACAACCTACAATCAATAGAGGAAATGACTATCCAGCAGTGAGTTCACTCGTAGACGTTGTGCCCAAAGATAAATTAGATGAAGCAGTTACTGCATTAAGTCAAAACCTGTTGATAGATTCTAAATTTAACCTTGTAACGAATCAAGATTTGATTGGCATGAACTTATCTGGAGGATCACTAACAATTCATTTAAAGATCGATGAGTTTGCACAGTTAAAAGGTAAGACCTTAGCATTAAAGGATGGTCAGCGGGTTGTAAAAGAAGTGACGATTGATTCTCCTGAGTTAGTGATACCAGATATGAAAAACGGTATCTATACAATGGCTTTTCCGGAAACAGAAAGAAGATATGACATTGATAATCACTATGCCTATGTACGAGATACACAAAATGATACGCAGGTTAATTTTACAGTTTTGAATGGGAGTCAGTTATTTGATGAAACGATCAGGTTTAGAGGGTGGAGTTATGAGTTTGCAACAATCAAAACAGATTTTCAAAACCAAAACCTGACATTTGATGTTTTTACAAAGAATCCTCACAGCCGTTATGCTGGGGAACTTTATGCCTCTTTAAAAATATTTGATGAGTTAGGAAATTTAGTATATGAAAAAGACATAGACGGTACTAATGCTAAACTTGAGAAAGTTGACATACCTATAAAAGAAGGGTTTCAAATTCAAATATTTCATGCTGAAACTAAAAATCGTTTGACATCGACAACAACTGGGTTGATTGATGCAAAGCGTAAAACGAATACCCTACTTGTTAAAAATGGATATTTAGTTAATCAGAATGGCGAACCAGATACAGCATCTAGGGTTGAGAAAATTATTAGTGCGATTGATAATTTGAAGAAAGATCCAGCTATTAGCGAGATTAAAGATTCACCTGAAAAAAATCAAATCATTGTCGCAATACTTGCTTTACCTGAAAAAGACCGAGATAAATTATTAGTAGCATATCAAGACTTTTTAAATCTTAGACCTGGCGTGATGACGTTATACTACCTTGATGAGGATAGACAAGTCATAGCTGCTCCAGACAGTCAAACTGGACGATTTGGTGAAAGTCGACAGTGCCAAGCAAAAAATATTCCCGGATACCAACTTAAAGAAGGTACTGCGAGTATAGAGTTGCGCTATCAACTCAAACCTATAAGCCATACATTTATTTATAAAAAAGTAGCAAAACCAGTATTACCTATAAATAAACTAGTACTAAAGGATGTTACCTTAATACAAGGAGATGCCTGGGATCCAGAATTGGCGATTGCTGAATTGATCAAAGATGACGCTCCCTATGCTTTTTCTGATGCAGTTAAATCAGGTTTATTAACTTATACACCTAAGACCCTAAATACGGATAAGGCAGGTGTTTATGAAGTCAACTATAGCTATGCCGGTGTCACTAGTGTCGCAAAAATAACGGTTCAGGCAGGTAAACAATCAATAGATGCCAAGGACTCAACGCTATTTATCGGAGATAAGTGGTCAGCAGAGGATAACTTTATTTCTACTACAGATAAATCAGGTCATATGATGTCATTTAATCCAAGCATGGTAAGTCATGACGTTGATACGTCAAAAGCTGGTATATATCGAGTTAGTTATCGAAATGGTAGTGCCACTAAAACAATTACAGTCACGGTAAAAGAGAGAAGTAGTGGGATACATCAAGAAAACACTCAATCACCAAAAGATAAACCTGTCGTCACAGGGAATACGAATAACTCTTATGATAAGGGCAAAGATAGACTTAAAGTGTTGCCTAAAACTGGTGAAACAAGCCCCAAAATAAAGATATTAGTGGGAATAACGATGGTGTTGACTGCTTGTTTAGTATCTTATAAAGTTAGAAAAAGAACTGATTAAGCTGGTAGTCCTAAAACAGAAGGGATTGAAATCAAGTATGCCGACTTGATTTTTTTCTTAGCTTAAAAACGAAAATGATACTGAATTTTCCTCACACAGCTTGACTATATTTAGTCCATACCATGATAAGTTTCTGATAGAATAGCACGAAAATGGTCCATGATTAACAGTAAATGATTGTCTTTTCTCTATAAAGTGTTATAATGTCGGTAAAAAGTAAACGTTTTCTATAAAGTAGAGGGTGAGCTATCAGTTATAGAAGCAGTAGCTAAAAAAGTATTACTGACTAAGAAGTAGTCGCTAAAGGTAGTTGAACATCGTCAAGATAGTTGCATGATTTTTATAAAATAGAAGAGGTCATATATGGATACAAAAACATTTAGAGAATTTGCTAGTAATCGTATTTTACAAGCAATCATTGAAATTAATGATGATGTATACCCAAGTTTTCCTATAAAAATGCCAGCGTTTTGCTACTTAACGTTCGACGAAAGTGGTATCGCTATACATGGAGTTGCGCCATTGTTAAACAAAAAGAAGAAAGAGGTTATCACTACTTTAGCTTACGAGCAAATACAGCACATAGAGATTAATCCTGTAAAAAAGGTGATAGGTGCTGTTTTTGGACTGGGATTTCGCATTAATTTGGATCTGAAACTACTGTTAAAAGATGATACTCAGCTACATGTTGCATGTGAATCGATCAGTGTAGTTGTTGCATTGTTTGAGTTGCTATCCAGACATCATACTCCAATGGTTGATGCGTTTAATCTAGTTGATCTATTTAAAGAAGCGAAAACGACGCAAGATGCTTATGATTATTTATCAGATCATCTGGATGAACTGGCTGCAGAAAAGCAGGTTGAGGTATTGCAGTTGAAACAAACTGAGGACGTATCAAGCAACGGTTAGTTGCGCGTGAGTATCAAGGCAGTTTCTATGATTTTTAGTAAATAAAAAAGTAAATGCATAAATAAATAAGAAAGCGCTTGCAATTTTAGGAAGTTTAATATAAAATAGAGTTAGTTAAGTGGGTAGTTACTGATAAAGCAGGCTATACCTTAAGATATGCCCGATGATATCGCGTATGTTTTAAGGTATAGCTTTTTTGTAAGGAGGTGACGTGTTGTTTGGAAATCAGAAAAGTGCTAAATAATAATTCTGTATTAGTTGGACAGGGGATGAAGGATTATATTTGGGTCGGTACTGGTATTGGCTTTAGGAAAAAGCCAGGCCAAGAAGCCGATGATAGTAAGATCGAGCGTGTGTTTATTTTGCAAAAACAGTCAACTGAACGGTTGATGAATTTGCTACAAGAAATACCAGTTACGTATGCAGCGTTAGCTGATGATATCATCCAGTATGCTAAGAAAGAATTAGCTTATGCCTTTAGTGATGCCATTTATATCTCTTTGACAGACCATATTTATAATACAATTCGCTTACAAAAAGAAGGCGTGGTCTTAAAACATTACCTTTTTTGGGAGATTCGAAAGTTCTATCCGACTGAATTTGCAGTAGGTGAGAAGGCGGTCGAGTTGATTAATCAAAAGTTTGGTGTTGTATTGGATGAATGTGAGGGGAGTTATATCGCCATGCATTTTATTAATGCCCAACTAAACAGTGCCAAGTGTGTTGATAATATTGAAGATATGACCGAAAAAATAAAAGATATTATATCGATTATTAGATTGCACAATCAAGTCGAAATTGATGAAAACAGTTTAGCTTTTGAACGGTTTGTGACACATCTCAGATTTTTCTTTAAACGACTTGAAAAAAGACCACCGACAAACGGTAGTCATTCGTTGCTACCACATGTGATAAATAAGTATCCCATTGCATATGAGACGGCAAAGTTGATCGAACAATATCTAGGACAAGCATTTTCTGAGGAAGAACAACTCNTAAACCAGTGATTAATAACGCTAAAGATTCTGACACTAGTGTGACTGGAACAGGTACACCTGGCAATAGCGTTACAGTTTATGACGCATCAGGCAAAAAACTAGGTACCGCAACTGTTAAGGAAGACGGCACATGGAGTCTTCCAGTAGAACAAGGTACATTAAAAGCTGGTGAAAAACTCACTGCTACGCAAAAAGCACCAGGTAGTAACCGAGATAGTGAACCAGCGACTGGTGTTGTTAGTGAAGATAAAGCTGCGGATAAACCAGTGATTAATAACGCTAAAGATTCCGACACTAGTGTGACCGGCACAGGTACACCTGGCAATAGCGTTACAGTTTATGACGCATCAGGCAAAAAACTAGGTACTGCAACTGTTAAGGAAGACGGTAAGTGGGATCTTCCAGTAGAACAAGGTACATTAAAAGCTGGTGAAAAACTTACTGCTACGCAAAAAGCACCGGGTAGTAACCGAGATAGTGAACCAGCGACTGGTGTTGTTAGTGAAGATAAAGCTGCGGATAAACCAGTGATTAATAACGCTAAAGATTCCGACACTAGTGTGACCGGCACAGGTACACCTGGCAATAGCGTTACAGTTTATGACGCATCAGGCAAAAAACTAGGTACCGCAACTGTTAAGGAAGACGGTAAGTGGGATCTTCCAGTAGAACAAGGTACATTAAAAGCTGGTGACAAACTTACTGCTACGCAAAAAGCACCAGGTAGTAACCGAGATAGTGAACCAGCGACTGGTGTTGTTACTAAAGACAATCAAACATTGCCGGGTAAAGAGAATACTCAAAACGGTACTAAGACACCAGCAGCGAGTCAAGATAAAATACCTGATTCTGTACTAAACTTACCACAAACATCTGAAAAGCCTTCGAATTCAATATATTTAGGATTCATGTTACTAGTAGGCGCATTGGGATCTTTGTTGTTCCGAGTAAAAAAAAATAAGAAGTAATTTGTAAATGACGAAGATAATTCTAATACTATTTTATAAATTGCAAAAAGTAATTGATTAGCAAAAATATTTTTTTCAAATAAAATAGATAAATCAGTGTAAAAATCGACCAATAAAACGTTTGCATTTTCTATAGAAATGATATAGAATTAAGTTAATTAGATGGGTAGTTACTGATGAAACAGGCTATACCTTGAAATGTACTCAAATTATCGAGTGTGTTTTAAGGTATAGTTTTTTGTAAGGAAGTGACTATTTGTTTGGAGATGAGTATTATTTTAAATAATAATTATGTATTTGTCGGATGAAGGAAGGATTCTGATATTGGTATAGAGATTTATCTTTTAAATTATATCAAGGACTATTTGAGAATAATTTGAAGGATACGACGAAAAATATTTTATCTATTGCTAGATAGTATAATCTATCCGTGATTAACGAGAGCAGCTTAGCTTATGAGACGGCAAAGTTGATTGAACAATATCTAGGACAAGCATTTGCTGAGGAAGAACAGCTCTATATCACTCTACACATACAAAAAATACTTGAAAACTAAATAAGGTGTTACTGTTATAGCAAGCAAGACTTAATGAAGCTAGAATATAACTTTGTTAGTATAGACATGGAATTGAGTTTAATTTCATCTTTCTCTTACTAAAATTTATTTAATTAACTAAAATTAAATAGTAATAAAATTTTTTTACTTTATTTAATGAAGAGTCTGTGCAAATTTATAGCTTCTGCATCCTAGCATTATAAACGCTAACCCCATATCTTACAACAATCACATTAATTTTTGTCATTTCTTTATAAAATAGTAATAAATATATAATAATAAAATTAAATAATTGAATAAAGCATAAATATATCGTATCATTGAAATTGTATTTATTTTTGATGGGAATAATATTTTGACCAGTCATAATTTTATATTATATGTTTAACAAACTATTTTGGGAGATAAGAAGTGAAAAAAAAGTCTAAACAGCAGAAAATTATACAATTAACTGCAGCAGGAATCTTAACATTGACTACATGTTCTGTACCGTTATATTCTAATCCAATAATCGCATTGGCCGACGAGTCAAGTGCTATTAACGGAAATACTATTTCAAGAGAAAATTTTTTAAAAAACTTTACGCAGCTTGGTTCGGCATTAAATAATTATGAAGTAAATACCGGAATTCAAAAAATGACTACTGGATCTCAACAAGCTGGAGTGGTGACATTCAATAATAATATCGATTTACAGCAAGCATTTCATCTTGACATTGATATAAATGTTGGCACTGCACCTGCTGCTGATGGCATTGGGATTGCTTTTTATTCCGGAGAAAAGCAACAAATTGGTGGTTCAGCTGGTAATTTGGGTATTTATGGCATTCCTAACGCTTTCGGCTGGAAAATTGATACTTGGCAAAATAATGAATCAATGAAGTCTAACCCCTTTCAAAATTCCAATGATCTCAAAGGAGAAAATGATAATGGGAAACAAGTACCTTATGGTGCATTTGTGACTACTAATGCTTCAGGGATTGGAAAGATTGATGCGAGTAGTTATCAAAAAATCGCCGATGGTATTTTAGATAGTCAATACCATAAATTATCTATTAATTATGATGGTAATATGGGACTAACAGTTGAGCTAAATTACAACGGAACAATATATCATTTTAGTAAAAATCTTAACGGAATTGTTGACCAAAATTCAGAATTACATTTTAATATCAGTTCTTCTACAGGAGGCTATCCAACAAATCACTCCATTAAATTTAATTCGATGACATACTCAAGTATCGCTNAAAACTAAATAAGGTGTTACTGTTATAGCAGGCAAGACTTAATGAAGCTAGAATATAGCTTTGTTTAGTCTTGCTTTTTTTATTTTATATATTAGGAGGAGAGTTATTATGGCTTATGAAACACTGAACGCCGAGCTATTAGATAATATTGGCGGCAAAGAAAATATTAAGAGCATCACACATTGTATGACGCGATTGAGATTTAAGTTAAACGATGAGTCGAAGGCAAAAACGGAAACGATTAAACAATTATCAGGTGTTGTAACTGTTGTACAAAGTGGTGGTCAATATCAGGTGGTTATTGGGAATCATGTTGGAGAAGTTTGTGACGAGTTTGTTAAGTTGGCTGGTATTCAAACAGATCAAGAGGCAGAAAGTGATACTGATAAGCCTAAAGGCATTTTAAATATCTTTATTGATAATGTATCAGCTATCTTTACCCCTGTTATTAATGTCTTGATGGCTGCAGGGATGATAAAAGGATTGTTAGCGGTGCTTACGGCATTTAATGTATTAGATAAGACCTCTGGTACGTTTATTATTTTAAATGCTGCTGGAGATGCTCTCTTCTACTTTTTCCCATTATTTTTAGGGTATACGGCATCAAAAAAATTTGGTGGTAAACCGTTTATGGGCATGGCGATAGGGGCAGCCTTGGTTTATCCAGGTATTTTAGCGGCTAATGCAAGTCCGACTGTTTTATATACTTTATTTTCGGGGACGATTATTGAAACGCCAATCCATATCACATTTTTAGGTATTCCGATTATTTTAATGAATTATACGTCCAGTGTTATTCCGGTTATCGCTGCATCCTTTATGGCCGCCAAAATTGAAGCCCTTTTTACACGTATGCTACCACGTGCGATCAGAAGTTTGTTTGTCTCATTTTTGACAATTATTATCACAGTGCCAATTGTGTTTTTAATCGTTGGACCACTCACAACATGGCTAGGCTTATTTTTAGGGAAATCATTATCAGCTGCTTATAGTTTTAGTCCTGTGATAGCTGGTATCGTCATTGGCGGATGTTGGCAAATTTTCATCATGTTTGGATTGCACTGGGGATTCTTACCGATTGCCTTGAATAATTTTGCGACATTAGGATATGACGTGGTCATGATGTCTGGAGCGACGACACCAGTTGCAATGGCAGGGGTAACGCTTGCCGTTTGTCTGAAAACCAAAAATAGAAAATTAAAAGAAGTTGCTTTTCCTGCCTTTCTTTCAGCATTTTTTGGTATCACAGAACCAGCCCTATATGGCGTGACCTTACCTAGAAAGAAAGTCTTTTATACCACATCTATCGCAGTTGCAGTTGCAGGCGGTATTATGGGGTTGTTTAAAACGCGAGTGTATATTAATGGCGGAACAGGTATCTTTGCTTTACCTCGTTATATCAATCCTAAAGCAGGGATAGATAATAGTTTTATAGGGTTTGCTATAGCCAGTGCAGTTGCTTTTGGATTAGGATTTTTAATCACTTATCTTTACTCCTACAACCCTAAAATAGATGAGGATATCGTAGCAGATATAGATGATGAAGTAGCAGTGCTTGAAGGGGTACCTGAATCAGTTGGGCAAACAGTTTTATATGAACTTGAAACACCGATAAAAGGTCAAGTACTCCCCTTAAGTGAGGTAAAAGATGCCGCTTTTGCTACTGGACTATTGGGTACGGGTCTTGCAATCATTCCAGAAGAAGGAAAAGTTTATGCACCTGCAGATGGGGAAATCACAACACTATTTCCTACAAATCATGCCTTAGGATTAACAACTGAAGCTGGTATTGAACTATTAATTCATGTCGGCATGGATACGGTTAATCTAAAAGGGAAGTATTTCAACCCGTTGGTTAAGCAAGGACAGGGTATCAAAAAAGGTCAACTACTCATGACATTTGATATGACTGCTATCCAAGAGGCGGGTTATGTCCTGCAGACACCAGTTATTGTCACAAATTATAAACAATTTTTAGAGGTTGTCACAACAAGCGACACGCACGTTGAACCCACAGATACATTGTTAACGGTTATCAATTAAGGAGAAAAATGATGAAAAAAAATATATTTTTATTTGTGGCTGATCAGATGAGAAATGATTCACTAGCACATATGGGTAATCCGGCAGCGATTACCCCTAACTTGGATGCATTAGTAGATGAGGGGGTATCTTTTGAAAATGCTTATTGTCAAAATCCAGTCTGTGTACCGTCAAGAAATAGCTTTTTAACGGGTTTATATCCTCATGTTGGTGGACATAGAACCATGCACTATCTGCAAAGAGACGATGAACCTAATATTTTGAAAGAAATGAAAAATAATGGTTATGAAGTCATCTGGATTGGTCGTAATGATGTCGTTCCTGCTGATCGTAAAAAAACGGATTACTGTGATGAATACTACGACGGCGTGTTGGATGAAAACACACGTGACGCCGAAAACAGTGAAGTGGATCATGGTGCAACTATGAATGAAGCAAGTAAAAAACTGCAAGAAAAGATGCTTTCTGGCGATAATTACTATTCTTTTTATATGGGTAAATTGCCGGATGGTGAAGGATATGGTAAGACAGATTGGAACTGTGTTGAAAAGGCACTTGACTATATCGATCGTAGAAGTCAAGAAAAGTCTGATAAACCCTTCTTTGTTTATTGCACGATTGCTTTTCCACATCCGCCATATGCTTGTGAAGATCCGTGGTATTCGAGTATTGATCGTCATCTACTACCAAAACGTAGACCAAATATAAAAGATGTACCAAACAAAGCATCTATGCTATATGGGATTAATCAAAAACAACAGTTAGATAATTGGACAGAGTCGCGTTTTGATGAGTTACGTGCGACTTACTTAGCGATGGTCTCACGATTTGATGCACAACTTGGGTTAATCAAAGATAAACTAAAGGCAACCAATCTTTATGATGACACCAGTTTGATTGTATTTAGTGATCATGGTGATTACACAGGCGACTACTCGATTACTGAAAAAGTACAAAACTGTTTTGAGGATCCAATCTCAAATGTCCCGTTACTGATTAAACCAGCTAAAAGTATTGCAGTTGTACCACGTATCTCTAAAGCACAAGTTGAGTTGTTAGATTTACCGACTACTATAGCGGCACTAGCAGATTTTGATTTATCTTATACACAGTTTGGCAAATCGCTATTACCTGTTCTGGCAGGACAAGAGATACATAAAGATGCTGTATTTTGTGAAGGCGGACGTATACATGGTGAAACCCAAGCGATGGAGTTAGGGCATGGGCCATCATCACCATACTGGCCACGACTTTCAACGCAATATAGTGAGGGCCCAGAACATACCAAGGCTGTCATGTGTAAAATGGGTGACTATAAATATATCATGAGATTGTATGAACTAGATGAACTGTATTATCTAAAAGAAGATCCGATGGAACTTAATAATTTAGCTGTGAAACCTGAATATCAAGAGATGTTACAAGAAATGAAAAATAGAGTGACGCAATTCTATATGGAGACAACAGATTTTGTACCAAATAAACGTGATAAAAGATAGTAAGTAGGTGGTATTTACCGTCATAAAGGCAACACTAGAAAGGGGCGCGCATGAAACATATATCAGTCTTAATTAAACCAGCCTCATCACTTTGTAATATCCGGTGCAAGTATTGTTTCTATGCAAATGTCAGTAGTTTGAGAGAAGTACGTTCATTTGGTAAAATGAAAACAGAAGTGGCACAAAAGATGATTGACAATATCTACCAAGATTTGGCAGATGGCGATCAACTTACCCTCGCATTTCAAGGTGGGGAGCCAACTTTAGCCGGATTATCTTATTTTAAGCTGATTACGACACTAGTTTCAGAACAATCCAAAACTGTCAGCGTTCAATATGCTATACAGACAAACGGTATCTTAATTAACGAAAATTGGTGTCAGTTTTTAAAGTCACATAATTTTTTGGTGGGCCTCTCGATTGATGGTCATCCCATGTATCATGACTTAAATCGGATAGATACTAAGGGTCGAGGGACATTTTATAAAGTCATCAGGACTAAGCAACTATTTGATAGATTTGAGATCGAGTATAATGTTTTATGTGTCTTAACGAATCAGTTAGCTAAAGAAGCCCAAAAAGTATTTCAGTTTATTCAGGAGCAAGATATTCACTACATCCAATTCATCCCCTGTTTGGATGATTTAGAGGTAACAGAAGTGAACCACAATGCACTGACGCCTAAAGCATTTGCAGGATTTTATAAAGAATTATTAGCTTATTGGCTGAAAGAGCTGAGACAGGGTCATTATATCAGTATCAAATTATTTGATGATATTTTGAATTTACTTGTTAAAAAGCAGGTAACGGCTTGTGGGATGCTGGGCAATTGCCAGATTCAGTATGTGATTGAAGCAGATGGTAGTGTCTATCCATGTGATTTCTATGTATTAGATGCCTATCGAATGGGCTATATTCAAGATGAAACACTACGAGAGTTATTTTCAAAAGATATACGAAGACAGTTTCTTTGTGAAAGGACGACGCTGCCTAGTACATGTGACGATTGTCCGTTCTTAAACATGTGTCGAGGCGGTTGTAAGAGAATGAAGGATACGGTATATGTTGATGAAGCAGATTTCTGTGGTTATGCAAGTTTACTTCATGATTTTATACCCAAAATTGAAGAGGTTCTAGCGTTAGTATAGGAGAAGATGATGATAGGTATTTTGTATGTTATCGTAATCGTTTTAGCCAATACAATTGGTGCTATATCTGGTATGGGTGGCGGGGTGTTGATCAAACCAATTTTTGATCTGATAAACGTTCACTCAGTTTCAGAGATTTCATTTTATGCTACTTTAGCTGTATTTACCATGTCGATAGTTTCGACAACACGACAAATACAAAGTGGTCAAAAAGCTAACTGGCGAATTGTTTTCTGGGTTGCAACAGGTGCGATTATGGGTGGGATATTAGGAAATATCACACTGGAGTATAGTCTTAACCGTTTCGAGAGTGAAGACAAAGTGCAACTGATGCAGATTATCTTGACCGTCATCACCCTACTTTTTGCTTTTTGCTTTACAAAATACGATTGGCCAACAGCAAAGTTAATGCGTTGCAAGTGGTATTTGGTTTGTGGGTTATGCTTAGGGTTTTTAGCTAGCTTATTAGGTATCGGTGGCGGCCCAATTAATGTATCTCTATTCATGTTGATGTTTTCTTTTAAAATTAAAGAGGCTACGTTTTACTCTATTTGTACCATATTTTTTTCACAGTTGGCTAAATTACTAACGATTTTGTTTACAACTGGTGTGATGCAGTATGATTTAAGTATGCTCTACTATATTATCCCTGCTGCAATGATTGGGGGTATCATAGGTGCAAAACTGACTCATCTATTATCAGAAGATAAGGTCACACTCGTTTTTCAGTCAGTCGTTATCTGTGTCTTAGTCATTAATTGTTATAATGCTTACGACTTGTTTTAAAGTCATAGCTATTCATTAGTTTATATATAAAGATTATATGTGCTGAGCATATAATCTTTTTTTATTAAAAAATGATCTCTATATCTGAAAATATGGTAATAAACTAACATTATTCCCAATTATTATAGGTTGATTAAAAAAAGAGAAATAATGAGTCAACTAAGTTGCAATTTAAAACAAGTATTGGTAAAATGTCTAAAAATAGTTCTAATGTTTTTGTATTTTTATTATAATTACAACATCACTTTTGATAGAAATTATCTAAAGTTATATAGTCTATATAATGGTTAATGGTAACTATTTACTTATACAATTTCTCTTGAAATATTAAAGTTATTTAATATTTCAAAAGAAATTGTATGAAATGATTTGAAAATTATAGTTTAATAACATAATTTTACTTTTGAATGGATAAAGTATCGCATCTTAACAGCAAACTTATGCTAGCAAACAGCTTGTTAAAACTTATTTGATAATAAATAATAGTTATAACATAAAAGTAGTATAAGAAAAATTAGAAAATATATCTCTAGTATTATGATATAAATCTAGATGATATAAATTAAAAAGTTGAGCGTAATAATTGTTTTGAGTTTCCAACCGAATTAAGCTGTTTTCAGATCTTTGATGGGAGTCAAGATTTGCTTACATATATATTTTAAGAGAAAGGGGGACGATATATGAAGAAAAAGTGGGCGACTTGGCTCAGCCTATTGGTACTATGCTTGGGTATAGTAGCAAATATTAGACATGGTTATACTGTATTAGCAGATTCATTAGCGAGTGATGAAACGATGTTAATACAAGATGATGACTTATTAGTCAGTTATAAAGCAACTCCTACTCAAACAGGTAATGCTTGGGTGATTCATTATCGTTATCATGCAGTTGAAGATGGTGAAACAAGGCGTTTGAAATTTCAGTTTTTAGATCCTCAAGGCCAACCGATTACTGTAGTACCAGAAAAAGGCTGGACGATAACCAAAGATAAGCAATTGCTTAGTACCTTTAGAGCACAAGATGAAGGCTATGTCAGATTAACAACTGAAAGTAGTATTACTAAGATTTCTTTAAATGTTCAAGCTGACGCACAAGATAAATCTGGCAAACTGCAAACAGATATCTTACCTAAAGACATTGGTAAAACTTATGCGTTAACACCACCTGAAAATGCAGTAGCTGGTAAGTCAAGTGCTTCAACATCATCCAGTTCTAGTGCAACGCCAAGTTCAAGTTCAGCTTCAACTACATCAAATTCAGTGACGAACTCCCAAGCAAGTCAAACAAGGGCGTCGACCTTAGCAAGTGAGTCAACTGCTACTAAATCTCAGACTGAAATGTTAACAGCTGGCCCTAATATAGTTCCGCAATATACAACTGATGCGACAGGAATATATCCGACTAATAGTTGGATCCCAACAGGCAATCAGACAGTCATTAACCATCAAGGTAATGTCAATGCCACAAATCAATGGGATGGCAACAAATCATGGAGTGGTGATCCTAGTAACAAGAGCACTTCTTATATAGAATATGGTGGAACAGGGAGTGCTGCACAGTTTGCCATGCGTAAGTACGCTAAAGAAACAGCAACACCAGGCTTATATGATGTTTATCTAAATGTCAGAGGTAACGATCAAAAAAATATCAAACCGGTTGATATCGTCTTAGTTGTCGATATGTCGGGCTCTATGGAGCCTGATCGAGCTGCCGCTGTACGATCTGGGATATCTAGTTTTTTACAACAAATCACAAACGCTGGGATTGGTGATTATGTGAATGTTGGTTTAATCGGTTTTTCAAGTACAAGAAATGATTCTGTAACTCCTGGAACTGGATATATTTCTGTTCCGATGAACAAGGTATCTAATCAAGGGCAAATATCTGCGCTAAATAATGCAATAAGTCCGAAATTTAAAGGTGGGACTTTCACTCAGTTAGGAATTCGCAAAGGTACTGAGATGTTAGCTCAAGATAGTAGTCAAAATCAGAAGATGATGATTTTGCTAACAGATGGTGTACCAACATATGCTTACAAAGTGACTGCAGCTCAAAATTATGGTGGTACTCTTTACGGAACATCTTTTTCTAATTCTATAGATAACCCGGGCAATACAGCCCAATTTCAATCACCTTATAATATAGGTTCACGTAACAATCCAATATTGATTAAAGATACATGGCCAGCAACTTTAGGAGAGGCTAAAATTTCGAAGGATAAAGGAGTTATTCTTCATGCCTTAGGAATTCAACTGGACCAAGACAATGGTTATTACAATGATAGTAGTAATCCCTACATGACGCGACAGCAAGTTTTGTCTAATATGAAATTATTAGCATCTCAGGATCTCTATCAAGATGCTAATTCAGCAAATGATATCCAAAAATATCTACAAGATCGTGCACAAAATGTGATCAGTGAATTCGATACGGTCAATAATGCGACGATATCAGATCCTCTAGGATCACAATTTCAGTATAATGGTACAGTCGATGTGAAAAGTATTGGGACTAAGTCAATTGTGAAATTACCTACGACGAATATGACGAGTAATCAATTAAACGTGTCAGATATGTCTTTAGGTGCAGGTGAAGAAGTTCAATTTCATTACCAAGTTCGCTTAAATACTGAGACCAATGATTTTAAACCAGATTATTGGTATCAGATGAATGGTCGTACGACGCTGATGCCAAATATCAACACTCCTGATTATCAAGTTGATTTTGGTGTGCCATCTGCGAAGGCCCCTGGAATCACACTTAACCTAAAGAAGATTTGGGAAGAGTATGATGGGATTAAAACCAATCGACCAACTCAAGTGACATATGGTATCACACGAAACAATACTGTAACAAACAATGCTTGGCAAAAAGGATTTGCCACTATCCAAGGTACGTCCAGCAATGATACATGGACGACAAGTGTCTCAAAACTTGCAGTAGATGCAACTAGTCAACCTAGTTTATCGTTACCTAAGTACAATACAAATGGTGTCGCATTCAACTATAGTGTATCTGAGGAAGTCGCTGTTAATGGTTATGATGGTACTAAAGTAGATGAGATGACTTATAAAAATACAAAACAGTTTAAACCCTTAAATTTACAGGTCACAAAAACTGATAGTAATGGTAAAAATATAGCAGGTGCTAGTTTTAAACTGGTAAATTCGAGTGGTAAAGAGTTCAGTATTAATACAGATTCAACAGGTGCTATTTTTACATTTGCAAACTTAACACCTGGTACGTATACGTTAACTGAGACGAAAGCACCAGATGGTTATGTTATTTTAAGTCAGCCGATTATCATCACTGTTGCCAAGAATGGATCTGTTACACAAGATGGGAAGCCTATTTCTGCTGATAATTATACGATTAAACTAACCGTTAAAAATCAGCAAAAAGGTATTCTCCCTAGTACAGGTGGCTCTGGTCGGACAGGCTATTTTATAGCGAGTCTTATCTTTATGGGATTAGTTGCGATTATCGGTGGTATCTTCTATTATCGTAATAGACGTCTACGTCATCATCAACTTCTTAAAGGTCCAGTTAACAAAAGTCATCTGTTACTGTTGCTGTTAATCACGTCTCTTGGGATAACCTTTACAAATGCTCAGAAAATAGCAGCAGATGAACAACCGATTACCTTTATCTTACATAAACGTGTCTTTAAAGATAGTGGAGACTTAAAAACAATTAAAGATAATGGGTTAGTGATTACACCTAATGATCCCAATTCAGGTGTGATTGATTCGGATAAAACATATGGGTTGAATGGTGTCACTTTCGATGTTTATGATGTTACTAGCTATGTATCAAATGCTTTAAAAAGTACATCTAAAGAGGCGCTTATGAAACACGTCACAAATACTGATAAGGCTAGCCTATTGGCCGAAATAAAGCCATATCAGCCAACAAGTCAGGAAGTTGTGACAGTTTCAAGCGATGGAGAAGATGGTGTTGCACGATTTAGTGTTCAACCTACTTCTCAAAACAGTGCTTATCTGATACTGGAGAAGCAGATCTCTGATAAAGATGCAGGTCAAGTCAAGATGACGGCAACACCGATGTTGGTTATATTACCAGTAGCGAATCCTGTTGATAAAACATCATTTTTGACAACGATAAATCTGTATCCTAAAAATACAGCAGTCAAAACACCAGTTATCCCACCAGTAAATCCGGTAAATCCGAAACCACCTCATTTCCCTTTTTTACCTGATACAGGTGAAGTTAAGTCGGTAATGGTTGTTTTGGGTGGTATTGTCGTAATCATAGCAGTTAGCTTTTGGTATAACCGACGTAAGCCAAAGCCGTCATAAACTAAAGTCTTTGTCAATTATTGTCAAGCTTATATAGAAAATTTTGGAGAAAAATATGAAAACAAACAAATTCTTACAAGTGATTTTAGCAACAATTTTGTTGTTAACAACCGCTTTTGTGTCAAATCAGCATATCGTTTCAGCTGATGATAATGTAGATGTAAAAAATACGAATATCACAATCAACAAACGTATTTTTGATGAAGGAAAAACACCTGCTAACAAACAAAATACAGGTGATGTGATGAGTGACTTTGGTGGTCAACCTTTAAATGGTTCAGAATTCACAGTTTATAATGTGAGTGATCAATATTATAGCTTAATTAAAGGAAGCGACCAAAATACTGCTATCGCTAAAATTCAACAAGATGCTGCTAGTGTAGCACCAGATTATGCTAAAAAAGTGGATGCCAAAACAACAGCTGGTCAAGGTCAAGCAACATTTGCTAATCTACCACTTACAGATTCAAATGGTAAATATATTGTATACCTTTTTGTAGAAACAAAAACACCTAATAATGTGACGATTACAAAACGTGCTGTACCGATGGTAGTCGCAATGCCGATCTACAAATTAGATGCAAATCTAAAACCAACTAATGACATCAATAAAGATATCCAGTTATATCCTAAAAATGAAACAGCTAAAGATACTAAAGAATTTAGTAACCTAGGACAATTCAATCAAGTTACTGTAAACGGTACAACATTTGCAAATGTTACAACTGGTGATACATTAAATTACAAATTAACTGTAAATATCCCTGCTAATATCGGTGATTCAAATGCCGTAACAAGTTACAAAATCAATGATAAACCGTCAGCTGGCTTGGCTTTAGTAGCTGGAACAGTTAAAGTAGGTAGTCTAGTAAAAGATACTGATTATACAATTACTGAACATGATGGTGGTTTTACTGTTGATCTTAAATTAGATAGTGCTGCTGTTAAAGCTTTGGCAGGTCAAAAACTACAATTAGCTTATAACATGACTTTAACAGCGACGGTTGATCCAGATGCTTTACAAAGTAACAAAGCAAGTGTTCAAATTAACAATGATACTGAGCAACAAATCACACCGCCTACACCAGTAGGAACTGGTGGCTATAAATTCACTAAAAAAGACGCTCAAACTGGTAAAGTGTTACAAAACGCTAAATTTGTTGTAACCAATAAAGATCAATCAAAATTTGCAACTTTTACTACTAATGCTAATGGTGATAACGTATTTACAAAATGGGTAGATACAAAAGATGCTGCGACTAAAGTCGTTTCAGATGCTAACGGATCTATTAGAGTCATTGGGTTGTTAAATGGCGATTATGTTTTAAATGAAACGGATACACCTTCAGCTAACTATGTTCTCTTAAAAGATGGTACAATTACATTTACAGTTGAACATGGTAAATATGGCGCATCAAACTTAGATGTTAAGAATACACCTAAAGGGCTATTGCCATCAACTGGTGGTGCTGGTATCTACGCCTTCATCATTATTGGTGCAGCGATGATGATTGGTGCATATATTTGGTTTAAAAAATCAAGACAACAAGCAGAAGTTTAAGTCTTTAGACTAACAGGTGTTTTCCTGAAGTTAAAGGTTAACGTTAACAAGGCTGGGGAACTTTCCCAGCCTTGTTGTGTTTCGGAAAGGAAGGTGAATCAGCATTGAAAAAACAATACCCGCAGCAAGATAACTTAAAAAACGAAAGAATCAATTTATGGCTTAAGGTCTTGATGGCACTTTTGTTCTTTGTTGGTGCAATGGTATTCGCCTATCCTTTTGTGGTAGATGCCATTAATAATTTTTATGATCAACGTGTGATTGATAACTATCAAACTCAATATCAAACAGCACATAAAGCACAACAAAAAAAACGCTTAACGCAAATGAAAGCAGAAAATGAATCCCTTCTCAAACAAGAGCATACGACAAACATTCCTGGCATGGGCTTAGTTGAAGATCCGTTTGAAAGTGCACTAAAAAATAATGTGACACCAAGCAAAGCTTATTTCCAATCTCATATGATAGGTGCCGTTTTTATTCCTTCTATTCATGTTAGCCTACCCATTTTTAATGAAACTAACGATGATTTATTAGAAAAAGGCGCTACAGTATTACAGGGAACTTCTTATCCGATAGGTGGTATCAGTACACATTCAGTTTTGACTGGGCACAGTGGTCTACCAGATAAAAAACTCTTTACGGATTTGGATAAATTGAAAAAAGGTGACTTATTTTACATTGAAGTATTGGGTGAGAAATTAGCTTATCGAGCAGTTGACTTTAAAACAGTATTACCAACGCAATTAGAGAGTTTAAAGATAGTAGATGGCAAAGATTTAGTCACTTTAGTGACTTGTACTCCTTATATGGTTAATACGCATCGGTTATTGATCACGGGAGAACGCGTTCCTTTTGTCGAACAAAAGATGACCAAGCAAATCAAGAAAGCACAAGCCTATCATGAGAATAGACTACTCGCTTTTGCAGTCGGTATCCCGATTTTTTGTTTCTTATTTGCATACTTGATATGGCGCAAGTTTGTCTATTATCTATGTATCAAACATCGCTATGATTTTGTATTCTATGCTGTAGCTGATGGACAAGGAATCGCTAATTTAGCCTTTTATCTGGTAGAGAAAAAAGGGAAAATACCAGTATTAAGAGACGGTGAACGACTTAAAGCAATCAGTGATAAAGATGGGCGTGTCCTGTTTGAAGGTATTCCAGGTGGCCGTTATGTTGCTTATCCTGATGAACAAACCGCTTTTCCAAAAGTATCTGGATTTGTGCGACTGTTACAGGATCAAAACTTTACACTTAAGGCTCGTGGTGCACGCGTAAAAAGAACCGGTAAGCAACATCATCGTGACTATATCATCGATAGGGGACATCATGCAAAATAAAAAAAAGCCACAAGCTAAGGCTAAAAAAAGCATAGGCAAGCGTTTTTTGATTAATTTGATGGTTTATAGTTTATTTTTGATTGGTATATTGATCATGCTATATCCGTTTTATATCAGTGCCTTAAATGACTATTTAGATAATGTTCGTGTGTCACTTTATAAGGATAGTTTACAAAAAGCTCACGACACACAAGAAAAGCAGTTGAAAGCAGCTAATGAAAAATTAGCTAAACAAGGCTTGACACCCTCTACAGATCCTTTTAAAGATGCCAAAGCAAGTGGTGTTTCTGAAGATTATTATAAAAAACATCTACTAGGCACCATTGATATTCCTAAGATCAACATTAAAATCCCACTATTTGATACGACTAATAGTGAACTGTTAGAAATTGGTGCAACAACCTTAAATGGGACCTCATACCCATTAGGAGGTCAAAATACACACGCTGTGATTTCGGCTCATCGAGGGCTACCAGACCGTGCACTTTTTACTGATTTACCAAAACTAAAAGCAGGGGATATATTTGTTTTAGAAGTATTGGGTCATAAATTAGCCTATGAAGTGAAGACGATTGTTGTGGTGAAACCAGAAGAAACACAGGTCTTAAAGATAGAGCCAGGGCAAGACTTGGTGACGTTATTGACTTGTACACCTTATATGATCAACTCTCATCGCTTACTAGTTACTGGCAGTCGTGTCCCTTATACGCCAAAAGTTGAAAAGATGTTAGCGCAAAATGACCATAATCGCAAACTGATCCAACTTGCTTTGCTAGTCTTATTTACCTTACTAGTTTGCTTAATGCTCTGGATACTTTATCGGATTATCCACCAATACCTGCTCGCTAAGCAAAATATGTCGATTGTTTTACAGATTATTACCTCAGATCAATCGCCTTACGCACAACCTTTACATCTTTATGATCGAACGGGTAAAAGAGCATTGAAGCGTCAAGGTGAGGCGGTGATATTAATACCAGATGCGACGGGTACTTATCAGATTGATCACTTAGCAAAAGGGATGTATTGTTTAAAAACCAAAGATGATGCGCTATGTGTGTTGATCGGACAAACTAAGATAAAAGCGATGACTTATCAACTTAAAGTAATGAAAAGATCTAAATTATCCTTTAAACAACTCTCACAGCAAGTAATTCAAATTACCTAATATACAAAAAAACATTAAACAGTTACTTAAAGAGTAGCTGTTTTTTTATTGCTATTGATATTAGCATAAGAGATAAACTGCTTATTTGCGTAAATTTCATGAGTATCCCTAGAGGACTCTTGAGATGGGCATTAAAAATCTAAAGATAAAATGGATGAGTTAACCAAGTTAAATGAGTTGACTTTGTGATAGTGATAGTGTTTAATATATGGTTTAGTATACTAAATAGGAGATAATCAAAAATGTATAAATCGATGGAAAATGATGTGTTTTTTCAGAAATCACAAATAGAATCGCTAACGATTATAGACGTTAGAGAACCACATGAGTTTGAAGAGGAGCATATCGAGGGGAGTAAAAATATGCCGTTAAGTAGTCTTGTTTTAGACTATGACCAATTAACTAAAGATCAGTCTTATTATGTGATTTGTCATGCGGGCGTTCGTTCAGTCAGTGCATGTGAATTTTTGAGTCAAGAAGGTTACGATGTGACAAACGTTAAGGGTGGCGTGGCACTCTGGCAAGGTGATTTGATTTAATTCATATGACTTAGTTGCATGGTTACCTCATAAAAAATTAGCTAACTCTCTCAGAAAATGGGATAGTGGATGGCACCTGTGTGAGCATCTACTAGCATGTCTTACAAAAAACTGGCTAGTTGATGGATTATTCAACTAGCCAGCTTTTTATTTGGGAATTAATTTATTTATTCGGAATCATTTAGCTCATCAGCGATATCTTGTAATACATCAAATGTTAGAAAGTAAACAGGAAAGTCAGCTGTTTGCTTAAATTTGGTAATTAAGTAGCTAAGCTTTGTTTCATTTTCTTCATCATAAAATACCCATGCACCATCAGCATTTTGGATGAGAAACTCGTTATACTCACGAAATTGGTTGCCGTTTTGGTATGCATCGTAGGCATATTGTACAAAATCTGATTTTTTGAACAGCTCAAGTTTTGCTTGATTACCCTCGTTCCAATTTTGACCATGTGTTTTAAATGGAAAGATTGTAGCTAGTTTGAAGCCATAATCTGCTTGCATCTCAATTGCGATTTCTAGTACCCAGTACTCAAATCCTAAGTTGCCAGTGAATATAAGCCATTCTAGCCCTTGCGAGGCAAACTGCTCTAACTTTTTTCGAATAGCTGTTTTGATAATGGTCAACTTCAAATCTTTTTCATCAAAAATGCCTAAGTCAAAGGCATTATATCCTGTAACTAAAAGTGTCTTCATATCAGTGTATTATCCTTTTAAATTTATGGTGCTTGATTCTCATTGTTTCCTTAATTGTGGTATAACTATCTAATTCATATCATGATTAGTAAGGTCATACTTGCACATTTTGCTATAAACCTATATACTTATTATAACTGTATTTTATTAAAATAAGGTAATAAAAGACTACTATATAATGTATGACAGATTTGATGATATGCTAAACATAATATATGTCAACTCTAGTCTTTGATATCAGGGTGTCCTCTTGTAAGAGTAGTTGAATAAGTTATTTTAATATAAAATGAAAGGGAAAATATGGTTAACTATCCTGCTGGGATGCTAAGGTCCAAAAAAATAACACCAAGACAACCGAAAGCGATCATGTTTGGCAAACGTGGGATGGACTTTGAAGCTGAAATAAACGCGACAAATGCCTACTATTTAGCCCATGGGCTTGCGGTCATACATAAAAAACCAACACCAGTCCAGATTGTTAAAGTAGATTATCCACAGCGTAGCCGAGCCAAGATTACAGAAGCTTATTTTCGCCAGGCATCGACTACGGATTATTCGGGCGTTTATCAAGGACACTATATTGATTTTGAAGCAAAAGAAACACAAAATAAAACGAGTTTTCCTCTGAAAAATTTTCACGCTCATCAGATTCTCCATATGGAGAATGTTGTCGAACAAAATGGGATAGCGTTTGTTCTTTTGCATTTTACAGTTTTGTCTAGGACGTTTTTGTTAAAAGCGACAGATCTCATTCCATTTTATAAGGAAAAACAGGGACAAAAGTCTATCCCGATTGCTTTTATAGAAGATAAAGGATATGAAATTTCAAAAAATAAACTACCAAGTATTCCTTATCTTGACTGTATTCACAAACTTTTAGGAGGTAACTCACATTTCAAGTCTAAAACACAATAATAATCTTCGTATTATAAAAGTGATTAAGTGGCTGTTGATTTCAGTATTCACGTTAATCATTTTAGGTTTTTCAGCTGGCGTTGCACTCTTTGTTTATTATGCTAAAGATGCACCACCGTTAGAAGAATCTAAACTTGTATCTAAACCTTCTTCCGTTTTTTATGACAAAGATGGACAAGTTTTAGCGGATTTGGGAGTTGAAAAAAGAGAACTTGCATCGACTAAAGACATCCCATTAACCTTAGTTAATGCGATCACTTCTATCGAGGACCATAGATTTTTTAAACATCGAGGGGTTGATCCGATTCGGATCATATCATCAGTTGTCCATAACACGCAAAATGACAGCACACAAGGTGGCTCAACACTCACGCAACAATTAATTAAGTTATCTTTTTTCTCTACAAAGACTAAAGATGCAACGATTGAGCGTAAAGCGCAAGAAGCGTGGATGGCAGTTAATCTAGAACGCCAAAAAACTAAAGAAGAAATTATTACTTATTATATTAATAAAACATACTTAGGAAATGGCTATTATGGGATGTTAACGGCGTCAAAAAGTTATTTTGGTAAAGAACTCTCAAGCTTAGATCTATCTCAAATTGCGCTACTTGCTGGAATGCCGCAAGCACCAAATTCTTATGATCCTTATGCCCATCCAGAAGCGGCTAAAGATCGACGTGATATGGTGTTACGAGCAATGTATCGCTATAAGACCATCACTAAGCAACAGATGACTGAAGCGATTGCTAAACCGATTACGGATGGCTTACAGCCTAAAGCAGATAATAAATCTATCCCAAGTTATCTTGATAATTATATCAAGCAAGTGATGCATGAAGTCCAAGATAAAACTGGCTTAGATGTCGCTACAGCTGGACTTAAAATTTATACACCACTAGATAATGCTGCGCAACAGAAATTGTGGGATATTTTTAACACAGATCAATATGTACACTTCCCAGATGACTTATTCCAAGTTGCTTCAACGATTGTTGATGTTAACTCGGGTGCAGTTATCGCGCAACTTGGTGGGCGTAAACAACCGACAGATGTGACGTTTGGGCTCAACCAAGCAGTGCAGACGAACCGGGATTGGGGATCTACCATGAAACCGATAACAGACTATGGACCTGCTTATGAAGATGGCGTTTATAAATCTACAGGCGATATCATCGGTGATAATTGGTATGTCTACCCAGGTACTAACATTCCGGTGTATGACTGGGATAAGTTGTACCAAGGTAATATCACAGTGCGGAGAGCCCTTTGGGGATCTAGAAATATACCAGCTGTAAAAACACTTGCAGCTGTTGGATTAGATAACTCTCAAAAATTCCTTGAAGGCTTAGGAATTCATTATCCGAATATGCAATATTCTAATGCGATTTCAAGTAATAATAAGCCAGATGACAATGATCCTAAAGCGCAAAGTTATGGTGCAAGTTCTGAAAAAATGGCTGCTGCCTATGCTGCTTTAGGTGCTGGTGGCGTTTATACAGAACCGTATTATGTCAATAAAATCGTCGATTCTGAAGGTAAAGAAACTGTCTTAAAACCTGTAAGAAGTCGTGCGATGAAAGAAACCACAGCCTATATCATTACAGATATGCTTAAAGGTGTTATCACCAATGGGACGATGACAAATGGGATTATTCCAGGTTTAAATCAAGCTGGGAAAACAGGGACATCTAACTATGATGATAATGCCTATCAACAAGCCATGGCGAATTTAGATGGTCCTTATGATGGTAGCTCACTCGCACCAGATGAAAACTTTGTCGGCTATACACCAAAATATTCAATGGCAGTATGGAGTGGGTATAAGAACCAAATGACGCCAGTATGGGGCTCTAAACTATATCTCGCGTTAGATGTTTATCGAGAAATGATGACTTACCTAGCGTCTACTACCAATAATCCTGATTGGACGATGCCTGATGGTGTTAAAAAAGTTGGTAACGAGTTAACATTGACTAATTAATACATGTATTCAAAAAACAATCTTGACAACAACAACCATTTTATTATATAATAGAATAGTTGTGGCGGTATAGCCAAGTGGTAAGGCATGGCTCTGCAAAAGCTTGATCGTCGGTTCAAATCCGTCTACCGCCTTTCATAACATTTTTGATAAATTTATAAAAAAGAAAACCGCATAATAGTGCGGTTTTTTTGTATTTTTCTACTTAAATAAATATAACTTTAAAAAAAATAGGGACAAAATAGGGACAAAATGGGGTCATTTGTGGTCAGATATTATCAAATAAATATCCTATACCTTGGTCTATTTTTTCCAGTTGTTGTCATTGGTTTATGCAATATTCAATATGCCAAGAAATTAGCATTTAGAATTAACCTAAACATTTTGCTAGTTTATGTTAGGTATTAATCTTGGTACCTTTTGATATGATTAGATAATAATTAGTTTATTATGCATAAAAGTCTACTATAATGAGATTTATAAGAAATTATGAAATAAAATTACATAAAAAATTTATTAAAATTATAAAATATGCTTGTCTATTTAAAATTATTTGATATAATAACACTTACCTGCTTTAAATTCGGTATATACCAACTAGTAAAAGCAAGTATCTAATTCATTATTTAATAGGAGCAAACAAAGGATTATGACAAAATCAGTTTTAAAATCAATGAGATTGTTACTAATAATTTTATTGATAATTCCAACTTTTTCATCTCTTTTCGGTATCAAAGTATATGCTGAGGACATTGTAGTGCCTGAATCAGGTAGTGTATACGATGATCTACCAGCTAATTATGGGGTATTGGGAATTGCTTCGCAGTTCCATATTTTTGCAAAAGGTACTTCAAAGCTAAATGCTCATACGAATGGTAATATAGCAAGTGCTATATTTGAAGGAGAAGTTAATTTTGGTACAAATATCCACGAAGGATTAGTTTCTAATGAGATTGATTATTTAGAATCTGTAAAAACAATTAATTCTTCATCTGAGATACCAGATAATGCAACACGAAAAACCAAGTTTGTTGTTGGCGTTAACAATCAGTTCTCATCTGTTGATAACGGCAATGGTATTGCATTAAATGGTACAAAATTAGATCATTTAAAGAATGCTGATATATTTCAAGATAAAAATAAAAAGTATATAGATTTTTCATCTGAATTTAATAAACTATATGCAACATCAGATCAGTTGTATTCACAGAAACCTAATCTTACGATTACCAATGACTCTTTTGATGACCCTAATAAAAGAGTCATTGATTTAGCTAGTCAAACCTCAAGTAACGTTTTTGTTAATATCGATGCAAGTGTATTAGCTGGTAATACTGATTTAAATATCAATAATCCTAGTAATAAAATCGTCATTATGAATGTGACAAATAGTCAAAGTAATTTGGATATCGCATCGAAAATAGTTTACAATGGACGCAGCAACCAAGAAACAGAAAATTTTTCAGATGCTAATATTTCTTGGAACTTTGGCAATGACACACATACTATTAATTTTAATGCTCCATTTCAAGGGACGGTATTAGCCCCAAATTCAGCGATTATTGTCAATCAAAATTTAGATGGTAGTATCATTGCAACAGATGTGGATATCAAAGCAGAAACACATAGATGGGATCCGAATCCAATTATTCTAAATGGTGCAGTGATTCTTAAAAAAGTTGATAGTGGAGATAAAAACAAAACGTTAGCAGGTGCAGAATTTAGCCTCTTTGCTAAAGACGGTACACTAATCAAAGCGGGACTTGTCACAGGTGAAGATGGCACATTACGTTATGATAACTTGACTGATGGCGATTACTATTTTGTGGAAACAAAAGCACCAGAAGGTTATCAGCTTGAGACAAGCCATCATGAGTTTACAATCAAGTCAACTGAAACAGCAGAAGTTGAAACCGTAACAGTCAGTGATGAAAAAATTACACCAGTTACAGGCTCAGTTATTCTGACTAAAGTTGATAGTGGAGATAAAAACAAAACGTTAGCAGGTGCAGAATTTAGCCTCTTTGCTAAAGACGGTACACTAATCAAAGCGGGACTTGTCACAGGTGAAGATGGCACATTACGTTATGATAATCTGACTAACGGCGATTACTATTTCATAGAAACAAAAGCACCAAAAGGTTATCAGCTAGATGCTAGTAAGCATCCATTTACTATAAATACCGATGAAACGACCGAGGCTCAATCAGTAACCGTTTCTGATAAACAAAATCCTGGGGAGGTTATTCTCAAGAAAGTTGATAGCCAAGATAAAAGTAAGACCTTAGCAGGTGCAGAATTTAGTCTTTATAAAGAAGATGGTACTCTTATTCAATCAGGCCTTAAAACAAATAAAGATGGTATTTTAGAGTATGACCACTTAGCAAGTGATGTAGATTATTTTGTGGAAACAAAAGCACCAGAAGGCTATCGTTTAGATAAAACTAGACATGCCTTTAAAATCAAAGCAAATCAAGAGACAGATGTTGAATATATCACGGTGACTAATGTTCAAAAATCGCCAGTTACAGGCTCAGTTATTCTGACTAAAGTTGATAGTGGAGATAAAAATAAAACGCTAGCAGGTGCAGAATTTAGCCTCTTTGCTAAAGATGGTACACTAATCAAAGCGGGACTTGTCACAGGTGAAGATGGCATATTACGTTATGATAATCTAACTAACGGTGATTACTATTTCGTGGAAACAAAAGCACCAAAAGGTTATCAGCTTGAGACAAGCCATCATGAGTTTACAATCAAGTCCACTGAAACAGCAGATGTTGAAACTGTAACAGTGAGTGATAAAAAAACTTCACCTGTTACAGGCTCGGTTATTCTTAAAAAAGTTGATAGTGCAGATAAAAACAAAACGCTAGCAGGTGCAGAATTTAGTCTCTTCACTAAAGATGGTACACTAATTAAAGCGGGACTTGTCACTGGTGAAGATGGCACATTACGTTATGATAACTTGACTGATGGCGATTACTATTTCGTGGAAACAAAAGCACCAAAAGGTTATCAGCTTGAGACAAGCCATCATGAGTTTACAATCAAGTCCACTGAAACAGCAGATGTTGAAACTGTAACAGTGAGTGATGAAAAAACTTCACCTGTTACAGGCTCAGTTATTCTGACTAAAGTTGATAGTGCAGATAAAAACAAAACGCTAGCAGGTGCAGAATTTAGCCTCTTTGCTAAAGACGGTACACTAATCAAAGCGGGACTTGTCACAGGTCAAGATGGCACATTACGTTATGATAAACTGACTAACGGTGATTACTATTTCGTGGAAACAAAAGCACCAAAAGGTTATCAGCTTGAGACGAGCCATCATGAGTTTACAATCAAGTCCACTGAAACAGCAGATGTTGAAACTGTAACAGTGAGTGATGAAAAAACTTCACCTGTTACAGGCTCAGTTATTCTGACTAAAGTTGATAGTGGAGATAAAAATAAAACGCTAGCAGGTGCAGAATTTAGCCTCTTTGCTAAAGACGGTACACTAATCAAAGTGGGACTTGTCACAGGTGAAGATGGCACATTACGTTATGATAACCTAACTAACGGCGATTACTATTTCGTAGAAACAAAAGCACCAAAAGGTTATCAGCTTGAGACGAGCCATCATGAGTTTACAATCAAGTCCACTGAAACAGCAGATGTTGAAACTGTAACAGTGAGTGATGAAAAAACTTCACCTGTTACAGGCTCAGTTATTCTGACTAAAGTTGATAGTGGAGATAAAAATAAAACGCTAGCAGGTGCAGAATTTAGCCTCTTTGCTAAAGACGGTACACTAATCAAAGCGGGACTTGTCACAGGTCAAGATGGCACATTACGTTATGATAAACTGACTAACGGTGATTACTATTTCGTGGAAACAAAAGCACCAAAAGGTTATCAGCTTGAGACAAGCCATCATGAGTTTACAATCAAGTCAACTGAAACAGCAGAAGTTGAAACCGTAACAGTCAGTGATGAAAAAATTACACCAGTTACAGGCTCAGTTATTCTGACTAAAGTTGATAGTGGAGATAAAAACAAAACGCTAGCAGGTGCAGAATTTAGCCTCTTTGCTAAAGACGGTACACTAATCAAAGCGGGACTTGTCACAGGTCAAGATGGCACATTACGTTATGATAAACTGACTAACGGTGATTACTATTTCGTGGAAACAAAAGCACCAAAAGGTTATCAGCTTGAGACGAGCCATCATGAGTTTACAATCAAGTCCACTGAAACAGCAGATGTTGAAACTGTAACAGTGAGTGATGAAAAAACTTCACCTGTTACAGGCTCAGTTATTCTGACTAAAGTTGATAGTGGAGATAAAAATAAAACGCTAGCAGGTGCAGAATTTAGCCTCTTTGCTAAAGACGGTACACTAATCAAAGCGGGACTTGTCACAGGTGAAGATGGCACATTACGTTATGATAATCTGACTAACGGCGATTACTATTTCATAGAAACAAAAGCACCAAAAGGTTATCAGCTAGATGCTAGTAAGCATCCATTTACTATAAATACCGATGAAACGACCGAGGCTCAATCAGTAACCGTTTCTGATAAACAAAATCCTGGGGAGGTTATTCTCAAGAAAGTTGATAGCCAAGATAAAAGTAAGACCTTAGCAGGTGCAGAATTTAGTCTTTATAAAGAAGATGGTACTCTTATTCAATCAGGCCTTAAAACAAATAAAGATGGTATTTTAGAGTATGACCACTTAGCAAGTGATGTAGATTATTTTGTGGAAACAAAAGCACCAGAAGGCTATCGTTTAGATAAAACTAGACATGCCTTTAAAATCAAAGCAAATCAAGAGACAGATGTTGAATATATCACGGTGACTAATGTTCAAAAATCGCCAGTTACAGGCTCAGTTATTCTGACTAAAGTTGATAGTGGAGATAAAAATAAAACGCTAGCAGGTGCAGAATTTAGCCTCTTTGCTAAAGATGGTACACTAATCAAAGCGGGACTTGTCACAGGTGAAGATGGCATATTACGTTATGATAATCTAACTAACGGTGATTACTATTTCGTGGAAACAAAAGCACCAAAAGGTCATCAGCTTGAGACAAGCCATCATGAGTTTACAATCAAGTCCACTGAAACAGCAGATATTGAAACTGTAACAGTGAGTGATGAAAAAACAGATAGGTTACCTGATACTGGTGAGCGTACCGGTTTGTTGATAACGATTTTGGGGATTCTTACTATAGTATTTAGTGTATTAATATTTTTAAATAAAAATATACTATCCAACAATCATATATGATATCACTTTTAAGTTTTTGTAAGACTTTTAGAAGCATACTAAATAGTGGAGTAAAAATATAGAGTTGTGTAATGTGTTGATATTGATAATTAAGGCTAAATTAAAGTAATGACTATAAAAATACAATTCTATAAAGAATTGTATTTTTAATTTAACATGGTGTTAAATAAATCAATAATACTTTGATAAAAATAACATAGCAACCGCTACTCATGTTAAAATAGAGGATAGATCTTTAAAACTTTGAAAGGTTACAAATATATGAAGAAAAAAATATTAAAAGTGATTGCTTGGACAGTTGGTATCGTGGTAAGCTTATTATTAGGCATCTGGATTGCTTTCCAAGTTTCTCCAAAACCTAGTGCGATGATCATTGCTAGACTCTTTAATGGAGAAGTAAAAATATCAGATGAAAAAGCTTATGATTTGGCTAAGAAAAATGTATCGGTTACTTTGAATCAAACCTATCAGTCTAAGTTTAAGGATAATACATATGATGTCTACTATCCTAAACAGAGCACAACACCTGTTCCAGTTTTACTATGGGTACATGGTGGTGGCTATGTTGGCGGAGATAAAGAAGGTGCAAAAGAATTTGCAACCAGACTAGCTTCTGATGCTAATATTGCTGTTGTATCGATGAATTATGGTGTTGCACCAGAGCTAAAATATCCTAACCAAGTTATACAAGTGGCTGATATGATGCAGACACTTAAAAAGAAACAAGATAAGCATCTAGATATATCTAAAATGTTAATTGGTGGCGATAGTGCAGGTAGCCAAATCGCGCTACAGTTTGTCAACACACAAACAAATAGAACTTATGGTGAAAAAGTAGGGATTCCTAAAATTTTAGATGATAAGTCCATTAAAGGGACTATTTCTTACTGTGGTCCAGTAGATTTGATACAAATGGCTGATAAGTCCGTATCAGATAAGAAAATGAAATTTTTTGTTAAGACAGTGGCTTGGTCCTTAATTGGTACGAAAAATTGGCAATCAAGTGATGAACTAGTTCAAGCTAGTTTAGTTGATCAGGTAACAGCCAATTTTCCACCGACATATATCACAGATGGTAATGCTTTTTCGTTTGAAGCACAAAATATTGCGTTAGCAAATAAACTTAAAGCGCTGAAAGTCCCTGTAACAAGTCTATTTTATACAAATAAAAAGAAACAGATAACGCATGAATATCAATTTAACTATAAGACTGAGGAAGCTAAACTGTGTTATGAACAAACTTTAAACTTTGTGAATCAGTACAAGTAAAGAAATTTTGAGCTTATCAATGATATAATCTCAAAGTTTTTTTCATAACAGTTGTCTATTTTTGGTCAATGTTAAAGATAAAGTGACTGGGTATATGGTTAGTTAACCTTTATAAAATAAAAAGGTGTAAAATATAACTATGAAATATATACTGATATTGATACTGATAACCATAGGAGTCACACATACGACAATGCAAGCTAAAGCCGATACACAGACATCAGGTTATGTCACGACACAAGACCATGAAGAAATTCACTATATTAGAAAAGGAAAAGGGACGCCTTTAATATTACTGCATGGTAATGGACAAAGTGCAGCTTACTTCAAGTCTCAGATGGATTTACCTTTTGATAATATTGCGATTGATTCAAGAAATCACGGTAAATCAAGTAGTACACAAGAATTGAACTTTAAGTTGATGGCACATGACGTCTTAGATGTGCTTAATGCGCTCCATATTGAAAAAGCAGATATTCTAGGTTTTTCTGATGGTGCTAATCTGGCGATGGTTTTTGCTAAAAACTATCCACATCGAGTGAATAAGTTAATTTTAAATTCGGGTAATTTGAAATTTTCAGATTTAAGATTGTTATCTAAAATAACATCAATACTTCAAAATTTCTTCTTCAATACACCAGTGACCGAACTATTGGTCAAAAATGTAGGCGTCAAAAAAACAGATTTGAGTAAATTTAACATGCCAGTTTTGGTGATTGTCGGTCAGTATGATCTCATTAAAAAATCGTCATCTAAAAAAATAGCAAGATACTGTCATGGTGATTTTGTCGTCATTCCTAAGGCGTTTCATAAAGCCTCCCAAACAAGACCTAAATTATTTAACCAAATTGTGACACAATTTTTACAAGTAAACTAAGAAAGATAGGCATATGTTCAACTTTTTCAAAAAAAATAAAAAGTATATAAAAGTCACTTTTATGATAGCAGTCACTTTTATTGCGCTAAGTCAGATTGCGGGTATCCTCAAACAAGTTCAGCCAGATAAAATTGCGCTGATTTTTGAGCGTTTAAATTTTGTGGATTTAGTTATTATAGTCGTTGTGGGGATGATTAGTATTGTCCCAATGCTAAATTATGATAGAATCCTTAATCATTTATCTGGCAATGATTTTCCGCTTCCTCAGTTGATCAAAGTGTCATGGCTGATTAATACAATCAATAACATCGCAGGGTTTGGCGGTGCAGTTTCTATCGCCTTGCGCAGTCAATATTACGGCAAAGAAAATAAGGAAAACTTATTAGCTAATATCTCAAAAGTATTCTTTTTTGCACTGTCTGGCTTATCCATCTATGGTTTGATTGGCTTTATTTTGATTCATCTGGGCCATGTCAATTCTTTTGTTGCGGAGTATAGTCCGTGGTTGATTGGTGCAGCAGTTTATTTTGTTGTCGTCGTCTTATTCACTAGGAAAAACTTGGGTGGTCTAAAAAAGTGGTTACAAGCTGAATTATTAGTCACAAGTTTTCTAGAGTGGAGTGGGGTCATGCTCACGTTCATCGTCATCGGTCAGGTGTTAGGTGTTGATTTATCAATCTCTACCTTGATTGTTTTAGTTACAGCAAGTTCTGTTATCGGTATTATTTCGATGATTCCTGGTGGGTTAGGATCATTTGATGTGATGATGATGTTAGGGTTAATCCGTTTAGGTGTCTCACAAGAGATTGCTTTTATTTGGTTATTACTCTATCGCTTATCTTATTATTTAATCCCATTGCTCGTCGGGATATTAAGTTGGCTGTTTACGACTGGTCAAGAGTTTGATAAACGATTTAATGGCATACCGATTAACTTGAGTAAAGAGGTCTTACATAAAGTCATCTCACTATTAATTGGCATAACTGGTGGTTTTCTCGTATTAACGGCAACGGTACCTGAGGTCTTTAATCGATTTGATTGGTTGCGTCGCATCTCACCATGGAATGCGAATTTGATAGCTGAATCACCTAAAATTATATTAGGGTTTCTTTTGATCATTACTAGTAGAGCTTTAAAAAATCGGGTATCAAGAGCTTATATACCGACTTTGGTAATTGAGTTGGCTATGATTGTTTATATCTTTTTAGATGACTTTTCATGGTACTCTATTGTGTTGATGGTTGTCTTATTCTTATTAACACTATTTACCAGAAGCGAACTCTATAGAGAACAATTGGTGCTGAGTTACGAATCGATTATCGTTGATAGTTTTGTGATCATTTTCTTGATGTTACTCTATATAGTGGTTGGTACACTATCAAGACCTGCTTATCATTTGCATCATAAAGTGACTGACTTTCTTTTGTTCCCATCTGAAAAACTGTGGATTAGTGGCTTAATAGGTATTTTTATCGTTGCGGCCATATGGATGTTATATCTCCATTACTTGCAAGGCAAAAAACAGGTCATCGGGATAGAGCTTGATGAAGCAGTAGCCCTAGACATTTTAACAACTTATGGTGGCAATACCCAAAGTCAGCTTGTATTTATGGGTGATAAAAGAATGTGGGTATATGAGGATCGATTATTGATCCAATTTGCGATTCGTCAAGATAAAATTCTTGTTATGGGCACACCATCTGGTGATATGAGCTGTCTCTATGACGCGTTATTAGCCTTTATAGAAGCATCAGACCGTCTTGGCTATCGACCAGTATTTTACGAAATTGATGAAAAGACAACTCTCATCTTGCATGAACTAGGCTATCACTTTATCAAACAAGGTGAAGAAGGACATGTTAAACTAGGTGATTTTACGTTATCTGGCACGAAAAATAAGAGTAAACGTCAAGCAGTTAATCAAGTTGAAAAAGCAGGCTATCGTCTCGAAATTATCGAAAGTGAGGCCTTAACATCAGCTGATTTTGTGAGATTTCGTGAGATCTCAGATGAGTGGTTGGGAAAACGAAAAGAAAAAGGCTTCTCACTGGGCTATTTTGATGAAACATATCTAAGTAAAGCCCCTATTGCGATTGTCCGCTCGGATGAAAAAATTGTTGCTTTTGCAAATATCATGCCAACCTATTCAAAAGAGTTTGTGACGATAGATTTAATGCGTCACACAAATGATGCGCCAAATGGTGTGATGGATTTTCTTTTCATCAAATTATTCGAGTATTTTCAAGCACAAGGCATTGAAAAATTTGATTTGGGTATGACACCACTTGCTAATGTCGGGGTATCACGCCGGTCATTTGTTTCAGAACGTATCGCTAATTTGATTTATCAATTTGGAGATTCACTTTATAATTTTGAAGGCTTGCGTAACTATAAGAAAAAATATGTCACGTCTTGGGAACCAAGATACACAGCATATTCTCACAATGCAAATATTTCGTTTGTCATGTTAGCGTTGTTATTACAAGATAATCAAAAAATCTTAGAAGCTGAGGATAAATAATGTCGAGATTATTAACAATCAGGAAACGATTACTAAGTGAAAATTTAGATGCAATCATCGTGACAAATTTGAAAAACATCTATTATCTGAGCGGGTTTTGGGGAACGGCTGCTACGGTGTTAGTCACGCAAAAAGCGCAATATCTGTTGACAGATGCCAGATATAGTAGTGAAGCAAGAGATGCAGCCGCTGATTTTAAGATTATTGAGACAACTGATACGACTGAACAACTCAATCAACTATTGAAACAAGAAGCGATTCGTCAGGTTGGGTTTGAAGATAGCTTATCTTATGCAGCAGTTAAACAATTCCAGGCAATGCTAACAGAAATAGAGTTGAGGCCTTTAACTGATTTTGTAGAAATACAGAGACAAATCAAGTCTGAATCTGAGATCAAAACAATCAAAAAAGCTTGTCAAATTTCTGATCAAGCCTTTCAAGATTTATTGAAATTTGTAGAACCTGGCAAGACTGAGATAGAGGTTGCTAACTTTTTAGATTTTAAAATGCGTGCTTTAGGGGCATCAGGTACAAGTTTTGAAACAATTGTTGCCTCAGGTCATAGAAGTGCCTTACCTCATGGTCGCGCCACACATAAACCGATTGATTTTGGTGATGTCGTGACAGTCGATTTTGGCTGTTATTATCAGCATTATGCAAGTGATATGACAAGAACATTTTTTGTAGGGGATGCAAGTCCAAAACTAGAAGAGATGTATCGTGTTGTTCAAGCTGCGCAAGAAGCAATGATTGAAAAAAGTATTGCAGGGCTAACTTATGGAGAATATGATCGTGCTGCACGAGAAATAATCGATACAGCCGGCTATAGAGAAGCTTTTACGCATGGTATCGGACATGGGCTAGGGCTAGATGTTCATGAATTACCTTATTTTTCTAAAACGTCAAGCAGTCCATTGCTTGAAAACATGGTCATCACTGATGAACCAGGTCTTTATCTAACTGGTGTGGGAGGTATTCGTATTGAAGATGATTTACTGATCACTAAAGAAGGTGTAGAGGTACTAACTTTAGCGCCGAAGGAACTTATTGTACTATAAATCTAGCGAAAAAATTGGAAATATGGTAAAATGGAGAGAACGTACAAAATGAAGAAAATGAAAGTGAGATTATAATCCATGGTAGCAGCAAACGAACTGAAGGCAGGTATGACTTTTGAAACAGACGGTAAACTTTTACGCGTTTTAGAGGCGAGTCACCACAAGCCAGGTAAAGGCAATACGATTATGCGTATGAAATTACGCGATGTTCGTTCTGGATCTACATTTGATACCTCTTATCGTCCAGAGGAAAAATTTGATCAAGCTATCATCGAAACGCATAATGCACAATATTTATATAAAATGGATGATACAGCTTATTTCATGGATAATGAAACATATGACCAATATGAAATCCCAGTTGCAAATGTTGAAAATGAATTGAAATTTATCCTTGAAAATGCAGAAGTGAAAATTCAATTCTTTGGCAGTGAAGTCATTGGTGTTCAAGTACCGACGACTGTTGTATTAGAAGTTGCAGAAACACAACCTTCTATCAAAGGCGCGACAGTAACTGGATCTGGAAAACCTGCTATAATGGAAACAGGGTTAGTTGTCAACGTACCAGATTTTATCGAAGTAGGCCAAAAACTTGAAATTAACACTGAAACAAGTGCTTACTTAAAACGTGCTTAACCCCACTTGCTCAACCATCCTAAAAAGACGGGAAGATGAAAATATGACAGATACTAATATTATTACTAACTCTGAAGCACTTGGTGAAATCGTCATTGCACCACAAGTGATTGAAACAATTGTTGCGATTGCCGCTGCTAAGATTGATGGCGTTTATAGCTTAAGAAATAAACGTTTTGCCGATTTAATCGGTAAAAAAGCAGATGGTCGTGGCGTTTATGTACGTCAAGATGAAGATAAGGTTATCGTAGATATCTATGTTTATCTCACTTATGGTGTGTCAGTACCAAGTGTTGCGATGACGATGCAAAGTGTTGTCAAAGAAAATGTCCTTGACATGAGCAACATCGTAATTGACGAAGTTAACATTCATGTTGCTGGTGTTGTCCCTGAAAAGACACCAAAACCTGATTTTAAAGATTTATTTGATGAGGATTTCTTAGATGTCGACTAAGCCATTAACGCAGCATGAAATCAGAATTCGTGCAGTACAGGCGCTTTATTTGTTAGAGATGACATCAGAAGAATCTGTTGAGAACGCGATGCTATTTGCTTTAACAAATGATGCTAGATTGTCTAGTCAAGAAGTAGATATAGCGCCTGCATTACCAGTTGAAAAAAAACCTAAAAAAACTGGCAATATTTTTTCATTTACGCCTAACCGTGAGGGCGGTGTAACGAAAAAACAAGAAACTTCTGAGGATGCGATAGACATAGTTACACCAGTAGACTTACCAGTTGAGACAACTGTTTTAACTGATAAGTTTGATGATGTACACAAAAATAACTTAGAATTCTTGATGGCATTGGTTTATGGGGTCCGTGCTAAAAAAGAGAGTATCGATGAAGAGATTGGCCAATATTTAGCAAAAAATTGGTCTATCAAACGACTATCTCCTATTAATCGTGTGATTCTAAGATTAGGTACATTTGAAATTCTCTTTAACGAAACACCACGTGTTGTTGCAATAAATGAAGCGATTGAACTTGCAAAAGCTTTCAATGATGAGAAAGATGCGAAATTTATTAATGCTATTCTGACAAAAATTGGACAGGCATAAACATCAAAAATCTATTCAAGAGTTTCTCTTGTATAGATTTTTTTGTTGTGCTCTTGATCGGGTCATTGTGATGTGTGATTAAGATAGTATAAGTAGACCCATATCATGATATTATCATCTTTAATTAATGAATTAATTTTAAAACAGTATTTATGAGAATTATTTGGTAAAATATAAGTATCAATTCATTCAATAACATCGTCATTGTAGAAAGAGGTCATATATGATACAACCATTATTTTTAGAGTCAGTACTTCAAGAAAAAATCTGGGGTGGAGATCACCTTAAGCGATTCGGTTACACTCTACCTTCTGATAAAATCGGGGAATACTGGGCTATTTCTGCGCATCCAAACGGCGTTTCAACGATCAAAAATGGTGACTATGCAGGTGTAAAACTAGATGATCTTTATCAGGAGCATAGAGAGTTATTTGGTCATGCTAAAAAAGACGTTTTCCCTTTATTAACCAAGATTTTAGATGCAAATGACTGGTTAAGTGTTCAAGTACATCCAGATGATGCTTATGGACTTGCAAACGAAGGCGAACTTGGTAAAACAGAATGTTGGTATATTATAGATGCGCAACCTGGTGCAGAAATCATATATGGCCATCATGCAAAAAGTAAAGCTGAGTTACGTGACATGATAGCGTCTGGAGATTGGGATCATTTATTAACTAAGGTTAAAGTTAAAGCAGGCGATTTTTTCTATGTACCTAGTGGGACGATGCATGCTATCGGAAAAGGTATTTTGATTTTAGAGACACAACAATCATCAGATACAACTTACCGAGTTTATGATTTTGATCGAAAAGATGATCAAGGTAACTTGAGAGAATTACATATTGAAAAATCAATTGATGTCTTAACCTTAGGTGAGCCGGCTAATACAACACCTACTGTGACAAAAGCAGAAAACCTGGATAAGACGACTTTTGTTTCAAATGACTTTTTCACTGTAGAAAAATGGGAAATTACAGGTCCAACTACCTTTAATAAGACAGCACCTTATACACTTTGTTCAGTTTTAGATGGAGAAGGGATATTAACTGTTGCTGGTCAAAGATATCCAGTTAAGCTTGGGGATCACTTCATTTTGACAAGTGATATCACTAAGTGGGAATTTGATGGTAAATTAACAATTATTGCCAGCCATGATGGAGAGTGAATATGGCTGAAATTACCTATAATTCTTGGTTATCTACTTATAAAAGACCTTTTGGTGCCGCACTGATTGGAACCAATTTTGAATTTGATCTCATCATCGATACGCCACATCATGTAGCAGTTAACTTTGTGATTCAATTCGAAAATGGCTTCAAATCGTATGAAAAAATGACACCAAGTTCAGAAAATAGGTTTCATTTTGCTTTAAATAACCTGTCTGAGATTGGCTTTTATAATTATTATTTTCAAATTATTGAGTTTGATGGGCCACATGAATACCGCTATTTTTATGGTGCAACAGACATAGGTGGTAGGTTAGGGAAAACTTATGCGGATGAGGGAGCCGTTATTGCGTATACGCAGACGATTTTTTTAAAAAAAGAAAAGGCGCCGGATTGGTATCGGAATGCCGTTTTTTACCAGATTTTCCCAGATGCTTTTGCTCAGATTGGCCATGCTAATCAAAAAGATGATATCTTTTTTTACGGTAAAGAAACGGATAAGCCTTACTATATCAGAGAAAAAGATGGGGATATCACACGTTGGACCTTCTATGGTGGTAATTTACAAGGTATTATCAGTAAGATCCCTTATTTAAAAACATTGGGTGTGACTGCACTTTATCTTAATCCGATTTTTGAGGCAAGAAGTACGCACCGTTATGATACAAGTGACTATATGACAATCGATTCTATTTTAGGATCTGAGGCTGATTTTGAAGCATTAGTTACTGCTTTACACCAACATGATATGAGGCTAATATTAGATGGTGTTTTTTCTCATGTGGGCCGAAACTCTAAATACTTTGATTTTGATGGCAAATCCGGTGGCATGGGAGCCTATCAAACCAATAAGTCTCCTTATTTTGATTGGTTTTCATTTACTCACTATCCGGACGACTACAAATCATGGTGGGGGATTAAAGATCTACCAACCATAGATAAAAGTAAGACAAGTTTTCAGCAGTTTATTTATGGAGATGAAGATAGTGTTATAGATAAATGGAATGGCCTAGGGATTGATGGTTGGCGTCTTGATGTAGCAGATGAACTACCGGATTTCTTTATTAAAGGTATTCGAGATACCTTAGAGCGCTATCCAGAGCAAGTATTAATTGGTGAAGTATGGGAAGATGCGTCACGTAAAATCGCTTATGAGCAATATCGTAAGTATATATACGGTGATGGCTTGCATGCGACCATGAACTATCCATTCCGAGATATTATTCTAGGCTTATTAGTAGGCGGTTTGTCCCCTGAACTAGCAGCTAAAAAAGTGATGCAGTTATCTGAAAATTATCCAAGAGACGTCTTTTTAAATAATTTTAATAATATCGGGACTCATGACACAGAGCGGATTTTAAGCTTACTTGATCATAATCTGACCAAATTGAATTTGGCTGTTGGCTTGTTGATGACATTACCTGGTGTACCGACGATTTATTATGGAGATGAAGCGGGATTGACTGGTCTAAAAGATCCAGAAAACAGAGCCTTTTTTCCTTGGGATAATATCAATCAAGATACCCAAAAGATTTATCAAAATTGGATTAAGATTAGAAAATCCATACCAGCTTTAGCCGATGGGGATATCAACCTATTTTACTCGGATAAGATTTTTGGATTTGTCCGGACAGATGAGACACAGACTGCGATCTTTATTTATAATTTGGCTAATGAAGGTGTTTCAGTGAATGCACAGGATTTGACATTTTTAACGCAACCGGTTGAATTTACGCCGTTTTTTATTGGGGCACTTGAAAGTATTTCTAAATTAACCTAATGATCGGATTAGCTGTTATCAGCTTACTATAGAACAATGATCTAATTGAGATAAGACGACTGTCTTATCTTTTTTTATGTGTTTACCTGTTTTATCACGAGATATAATATGGGTAATTATACTAAATAACCAGCATAAAAGTAAGGCTAAGGGTGACTAACTTTTTGGTTAAACTCAAACGATTTTTCTTTATATCGACACGTATAATTAAATACTGAATTTTCAGGTTAATTTGAGCAAACGGTTTCACCTTATGATATAATTAGAATTAAATAAGAGGTATATGATAAGGAGTTTGTGATGGTCCAACAGTCAATAGACAACGCGTTAAACACATTTTCAACTGGCGAAAATTTTCATGTACAACACTACCTTGGCTGCCATCGGACGGAAGACGGTTATGTTTTTCGTGTTTGGGCACCACATGCAAAAGAAGTTGCATTAATCAGCGATAAGACACAATGGCGAAGTAATCCGATACCTATGATACGAAATCATCTAGGTGTTTGGGAAGTGGATTTGCTTGTAGGTCAAGTTGAACGAGGCGACTATTACAAGTATCTTGTCACTCGATCAACATCTCAAGTGATCGAGAAGATGGATCCTTATGCCATCCGGTTTGGCGAAAGGCCTGATACGGCAGCTCAAGTCTATGATATTTCACCTAAAGACTGGCAGGATAAGGCTTGGTTAACAAAGCGACGTCAGTGGGATATGTTTAGCTCCCCAGTCAGTATTTATGAAGTACATGCGAACTCTTGGCAACGTCATGAAGATGGCCGTCTGTATACCTTCTCAGATTTAGCTAAAACATTAATTCCATATGTCAAGTCGTTGGGGTTTACCCATATCGAATTTATGCCCTTGATGACACATCCTCTCGGGATGAGTTGGGGCTATCAGCTCACTGGATATTTTGCCCTGGAACATACTTATGGGACACCAGAGGAATTCCAGGATTTTGTTGAAGCATCCCACTTAGCAGATATTGGTGTAATTATTGATTGGGTACCAGGACATTTTTCTCAAAATGATGATGCTTTGGCCTACTATGATGGTACACCGACCTATGAATATCAAGACAAAAATAAGGCACGTAATGTCGGCTGGCAAGCATTAAACTTTGACTTATCCAAACCGCAAGTCCAATCCTTCTTAATCTCATCTCTAAATTTCTGGATTGAATTTTATCATGTTGATGGTGTCAGGATTGATGCCGTATCTAATACATTGTACTTGGATTATGATCAAGGGGAGTGGACGCCTAACGCAGATGGGTCAAATATTAATCATGATGGGGTTGCCTTTTTCAAAAAACTGACGAGTGTGATCAAATTATCACATCCAGATGTGATACTATCAGCAGAAGAGGCAACCAGTCAAACCAAGATAACCGGCATGCTCGAAATGGGTGGCTTAGGTTTTGATTTTAAATGGAACATGGGCTGGATGACTGATGTTTTAAAATTTTATCAGATGGATCCGCTCTATCGTGGTCAGTATTTTAATCTCTTGACCTTTAGTTTTATGTATATGATGCATGAAAATTATATTCTGCCCTTCTCACATGACGAGGTCGTACATGGGAAGAAATCATTACTACATAAAATGTGGGGGGACCGTAAGGAACAATTTTCCGGTCTGAGAAATCTACTAACCTACCAAATGTGTCATCCTGGTAAAAAGTTATTATTTATGGGACAAGAATTTGGTCAATTTCTAGAATGGAAGTATGATTGGCAGCTTGAGTGGGAAGCATCTGATGTGTTGAATGATCAGATGCAGTACTTCACAAGTAAGTTGGCACATACTTATCGTGAGTTTCCGCCACTATTTGAACTTGACCATGATGTTGGTGGATTTGAGGTGATTGATGCAGATAATATAGCAGAAAGTGTTTTGAGTTTCATCCGTAAAGATGCATCCGGTAAACAATTGATTTGTGTCTTTAATATGGCACCGATTGAGCGCCAACAGTTTACCATAGGTGTGCCACTTTCGGGTACTTATACCGAAGTCTTAAATACTGAAATGTCAGAATTTGGTGGCGACTGGCAAGCCCATAATCTTGATCAAAAAACGCAAAAAGGTCTGTGGAAGACATATGAACAAACTTTGAGTTTTACACTACCAGCGCTTGGTGTGCTCATATGGCAGTTAGTCGAAGAAGAGAGTGAAGAGACCAGAGCGTTAAGCAGTAAGGCACACAAGCCACTATCAAGCAGTTTTATCACAGATAATCAGTGGGCAGTATTAGCCCCCTATTTTCCAGCAGGCTCACGAGCAAAATATGATAAGCGAGAACTCGTGAGTGCCGTCTTATTTATTCAACAAACTGGCAGTCCATGGACAAGATTACCAGACACTTTCCCACCATACAAAACAGTCTATGCATTTTATAAACGTGCTACCAAACTTGGGATTTGGCAGCGAGCGATGTCTGAATATGAGGCGTTAAACGACAATAATTGTGTTGATCAGTAACGCTAACTAACAAAAAATCAATTTATCCTGCACCATGTTGTTTACCACTATGTGACGAGATTACCTTTATAAAAAAGGAAAGAGGACAGAGTATGAAAGAAGAAATGCTTGCATTGATTTTAGCTGGAGGTCAAGGGACACGCCTAGGCGCATTGACATCTAGTATCGCCAAACCTGCTGTACAATTTGGTGGACGATATCGAATTATCGATTTCGCTCTATCAAATTGTGTAAATTCAGGGATAAAAAATGTTGGTGTGATTACACAGTATGAACCACTGAAGCTCAATGCCCACGTTGGTAACGGATCTGCTTGGGGATTAGATGGTATAGACAGTGGGGTAACGATTTTACAACCTTACTCAGCTACGGAAGGAAATAAGTGGTTTGAGGGAACAAGTCATGCTATCTTCCAGAATATGAGTTATATCGATAAGTTGGATCCAGAGTATGTTTTGATTTTATCTGGGGATCATATTTATAAAATGGATTATGACGATATGCTAAGTGTCCATAAAGATAGTCATGCGACTTTAACAGTAGCTGTTATGGATGTACCTTTGGACGAAGCAAGTCGATTTGGTATTATGAATACGGATACGTCAAATCGCATCATTGAGTTTGAAGAGAAACCTGAACATCCTAAATCAACCAAAGCCTCAATGGGTATCTATATTTTTAACTGGAAAGAACTCCGCCAAATTTTAGCAAATGGTGAAAAAAATCAGGTAGATATGAGTGATTTTGGTAAAAATGTCATTCCAGCATATTTAGACTCAGGAGAACCTGTTTATGCCTACGAGTTTTCAGGCTACTGGAAAGATGTGGGGACGATTGAATCATTACATGAGGCAAATATGGCCTATATCTCACCCGATAACGAGCTTGATAGCCGTGATCGGAGTTGGAAAATTTACTCACATAATGAATTTGCACCACCTAATTTTATTAGTGAAACGGCCCAAGTCAGAGATTCACTCGTTGTCGATGGTGCGATTGTAGCAGGGTCTGTTAAGCATTCGATTATTTCAACCAATGTTCAAGTTCATGAATCAGCTGTAATAGAAGATGCTTTCATCATGACAAATTGTGTGATCGAATCAGGAGCAGTAATCAAAAATGCCATTATTGGTGAAGGCACACGAATTGGTGCTAATGTAGAAATTATTGGTACTGAAAAAGAGATTGCAGTCGTTGGGTATAAAGAGGTAGTGGGGGTAGAAAATGAAGACAGCTAAATATTGCGCGATTTTAGGAAATGCGCTAGGCACACATAATCTCGGTCAGTTAGTTGATTCTAGACCACTTGCGACTTTACCGTTTGATGGTAAGTATCGTTTGATTGATTTTCAACTATCAAATCTCGTGAATGCAGGGGTTACCAATATTTATGGTATTTTCTCTCAAAAGAACGTCCCATCTGTTCTGGACCATATTCGAACAGGTCGTGAGTGGGGATTAAATACTTTATTAAATCACTTTTTCGTTGGCTTTTATAATAACGATGATCGTGAAGAAGTCGTATGTGACCCAACTTACTATCCACAATTGTTAACTTTCTTACGTCGTTCATATAGCCAATATACAATCTTTTCTACGGCTGATATTTTATGTAATATTAATTTGGACCAATTGATTCATGTGCATGAAGTTAACCAAAGGAGCATGAGTATTGTCTACAAAAAAATGACTAAAGATCAGATGAGTTCAGTGAATAGTGTCCTGAAAATGGATGAAATGGATACGGTCACATCGGTCATTGACTATGCTGAACAGGATTATTCAGATGATGAGCTGATCAGGATGTCAACAGGGATTTATATTATCAATACGGATTTCTTGATTGGCATGATGGAGAGTGAGCAGCATCAAGAAAAACCTCGCAAATTAAGATTCCTTTTACTCAACAAACTTGTTGAATTAGGGGCGCTTGGTTATGAGTATACAGGGTATATGAAGAATATCTACGATGTTAAATCTTACTTTGATGCCAACATGGATATGTTAGATCCGAAAAAATTTACTTCTTTACTGCATGCAACCCAAAAAGTCTATACAAAAGTAAAAAATGAAGAGGCAACTTATTTTTCAGAATCCTCTGAAATCTATAACGCACAGTTTGCTTCTGGTTCTGTTATTGAGGGACGTGTAGAAAACGCAATTATTTCAAGACGATGCCAACTTGGTAAACAGGCATCGATTAAAGAGTCAATTATTTTTCCAAACGTGCAAATTGGTGAAGGGGCAAGCATTGCCTATGCTATTATTGATAAAGGCGTGGTCATAGACCCAGGTGTCAAGGTGATTGGTACAGCAGCACAACCGATTATCGTGGCGAAAAAAGCGCATGTGACAGAGGATGTAAGGTTATGAAGATTTTATTAGCAGCAGCAGAGGCAACACCTTTTATCAAAACAGGTGGTTTAGGTGATGTGATTGGGGCTTTGCCAAAAGCATTACATCAGCAGTCAGATGTTGAGATACGTGTGATTCTACCTTATTATAAAAAGGTGGCTGAAAAATATGGTCAGCAAGTCACTGATGTATTTTGGACATTTATTCAAGTAGGCTGGCGTTGGCAATATGTTGGCATTAAACAAATAGTCGTTGAAGGTGTTACCTTCTATTTTGTCGACAATGGCGATTATTTTACGAATCGTGATGAAGTCTACGGTTATGCTGACGATGCGGAACGATTTGCCTATTTTCAGTTGGCGATTCTAGAGGTTATTGAGCGGTTAGAGTTTGTACCAGATATTCTGCATGCCAATGATTATCACACAGCACTCCTACCTTTCTTAATCAAAGAAAAATATCACTGGCGACAAGATTTTTCAGCCATTAAAACAGTCTTGACGATTCATAATATAGAATTTCAAGGTCAATATGATAAAGGCATCTTACCAGACTTTTTTGGTATGGGAACTGAGCGTTATGAAGATGGTACAGTCCGCATGGCTGGCTGTTTTAATTGGTTGAAAACAGGTATCCTATATGCAGATCAAGTGACAACTGTTTCACCAACCTATGCACAAGAAATTCAAACAACCGAATTTGGTAAAGGGTTAGATGGGATCTTGCGCATGGTATCAGGTAAGTTATCTGGATTAATTAATGGGATCGACACAACGCTTTATGATCCGATGACAGATGAGCATTTGGTTGCTCACTTTAATGCAACCGATTTAAGTGGCAAAGCAGTAAATAAAGCGAGTCTTCAAAAACGAATGGGGCTACCAGTAGATGCAGACATTCCTTTAATCGGAATTGTCAGTCGATTGACTTATCAAAAAGGCTTTAATCTAGTCGTAGATGAGATGGAAAACTTGCTACAAAAAAATATACAGATTGTTTTATTAGGAACAGGTGATCCAAAATTTGAATCTGATTTTGCTTATTTTAGTCAGTTATATCCAGAAAAAATAGCAGCTAAGATCACTTTTAATCTTGAGCTGGCACAGATGATTTATGCAGGTAGTGATCTCTTTTTAATGCCATCAGCTTTCGAGCCATGCGGTCTTTCTCAAATGATGAGTATGCGATATGGGACATTGCCAGTTGTGCATGAAATAGGTGGTTTAAAAGATACAGTCGTTGCCTACAATCAGTTTGATGGAAGTGGTACAGGATTTAGCTTTGCCAATTTTTCAGGCTATCAGTTAGTACAGACACTGTTCTATGCATTGAGCATTTATGAAAATGAGCCAAATACTTGGCGAAACTTACAAAAACAAGCGATGACAACTGATTTTTCATGGGATAGTGCAAGTCTGAATTATCTCACCCTTTATCAAAAGTTACTCGCCTAGTCATGCAGTGAAAAAGTTGTTAGTTATGCAGTAGCATACGGTATAGTCCATATAAAATAAAACGAGGTAGCGGTCATGGAACAGTTAACAAAAGAACAGTTTATAAAAGCGTTTAAAGCACAGCTGCATACAGATTATCTAGTGGATAATAGTGAAGCAACAGCAGAAGAACACTTTAGAACATTAGGAAAACTCATTAAACAATATGTGATGTCTGATTGGCTACGTCAACGTGATGAGATTATTAAAGAGCAGAAAAAAACGGCTTACTATTTTTCAATAGAATTTTTACCAGGTAAAATGTTGCAGACTAATTTGTTAAACTTAGGCATCTATGATCTAGTTGCCGAAGCACTAGCAGAAATTAATGTCGACTTGAATATCTTAGTAGAAGCTGAGCGTGATATGGCCTTAGGAAATGGTGGTTTAGGTCGTCTTGCTTCGTGTTTCATGGATAGTTTACCGACAATCGGTGCGCCTGGATTTGGTAACGGTATTCGCTATAAATATGGCTTGTTCAAGCAAAGAATTGTGAATGGCTACCAAATTGAGTTACCGGATGCCTGGTTACCATCAGAAGGTAGTGTCTGGGAAACGAAGAAGCCCCATTCAGCAGTAGATGTTAAAATATACGGTAGTGTGTATTTAACACCTCAGGAAGATGGTGTGTTAAAGCCGGTTTATGAAAATGTTAAGACGCTACACGCAGTACCTTATGATGTGATCCAAATTGGGTTTAATAATGGTGTTGTCAACAACTTACGTTTATGGGATGTTGAACTCCCTGAAAAATACGAACTAGATTACCAAACGCTTGCAGATCGTCGACGTGTTGAAGATATAACAAGTTTTCTATACCCAGACGACTCATCACGTGATGGTCAAGCTATGCGCCTGATTCAAGAGTACTTCATGGTATCAGCTGGTTTACAGACAATCGTCTCATCTTACGCTAAAATGCAATTGCCAATGGAAAAAATCCATGAAAAAGTAGCTGTGCATATTAATGATACACATCCAGCGATGGCAGTACCTGAATTAATGCGCATTTTGATGGATGATTATGGTGTCGATTGGGATGATGCTTGGGCAACAACAACGCAAGTTATGAGTTATACCAACCATACAGTCTTATCTGAAGCACTTGAGAAATGGGATGCTGGTTTATTTAAAGAAATCGTGCCAAGGATTCATCAGATCGTTGGAGAAATAGATCGTAAGTTTGTCAAAGAATGGGCTGGAAAAGTTGATACTGGCATTATTGAACGGACACGTATTGTTCAAAATAACCAAATTCACATGGCTAATCTAGCGATTATAGGTGGTCATTCGGTTAATGGTGTTGCTAAGCTACATACGGAATTATTGATTGAAGATGTCTTAAAAGAATTTTACATCCTTTTTCCTGAAAAATTTAATAATAAAACGAATGGGATTGCCCAACGACGTTGGAGCCAAATCGCAAATCCTGGTATGTCAGCGCTACTTGATGACTTGATTGGCAAGGATTGGCGCTCAAATATTCATGAACTCTCTAAACTAGAAGAACAGCTCACAAATAGTGATGTTCAATCATCGTTTTATCAAGTGAAACAGGCTAACAAACAAAAATTAGCTGATTACGTGAAAAAGACACTTGATATTGCGTTACCAGTTGATGCGATTTTCGATGTGCAAGTGAAGCGACTTCACGCCTATAAACGTCAGTTGTTAAATGTGATGCACATTATCAAATTATATCAAGATTTGAAGGCTAATCCAGAATTAGACATGACGCCACGTGTCTTCATTTTTGGGGCAAAAGCTGCACCAGGTTATCACTTTGCTAAATCAGTCATCAAAGTTATTAATGAATTAGCTAATCTGATTAACTACGATACAAGCTTAAATGATAAACTAAAAGTAGTTTTTCTAGAGAACTACAACGTTAGTCTGGCAGAGTTGATTGTGCCAGCAGCAGATGTATCAGAACAAATTTCTACAGCAGGTAAAGAAGCTAGTGGTACCTCAAATATGAAATTTATGATGAACGGTGCATTAACACTCGCAACGTTAGATGGTGCTAACATCGAAATAAAAGATGCAGTTGGTGAAGATAATATTGTTATTTTCGGTATGGATAAAGATGCTGTCTATGCCCATTATGACAAGCATGATTACAATTCTCGGGCAATTTATGAATCAGATCAAACAATTAAACGCGTTGTTGACGCGTTTATAGATGGGACGATTCCAAATACGCACTATGAAGGACATGAAATTTGGGATGCGCTTGTTTCTTATAATGATGAGTACTTCTTACTAGAAGACTTTACTGATTATGCTGAAAAACAAGCCTATATTTCAGAACTTTATCAAGATAAACATAAGTGGCAAGCTAAAGTCATCAAAAATATTGCTAATTCTGGCAGATTTTCAAGTGATGACACAGTTGAAGGCTATGCCAAAGAAATTTGGGGTATTCTTTAATATCGACATACCAACGCATAAAAAAAGATCATCATACTGATATGATGGTCTTTTTTGACTGTATAGCGTTATTTAGATTTGATATAGTTGATCCCATCTGCTTTAGGCGCAGCTGATTTACCAAAGAAGAGTGCGAGGACAACGATAGTCACCACATAAGGGGCGATTTGGAGATAGACAACAGGCCAATCACGTATGACGGGTAACTGAGCACTAATCACCGCTAGAGACTGTGACAAGCCAAAGAAGAGGCTTGAGAGCATAGCGCCGACTGGTTTCCATTTACCAAAAATCATGGCAGCCATCGCGATAAAACCTTGTCCAGCGATCGTTGAACCTGAGAAGTTTACTGAGATAGATTGTGCAAATATTGCACCACCAATCCCACCTAATAAACCAGAAATCAATACACCAGAATATCGCATTAGATAGACGTTTATACCCAAAGTATCAGCGGCTTGAGGATGTTCACCGACAGAGCGTAATCTCAAACCAAAGCGTGTTTTGAAAATAATAAAATGAGCGATGAAAGCGACAAGGATCGAGATATAGCCGATCAGTGACGTATCTTTGAAAAAGATATTACCAACAACAGGAATTTTAGATAAGACAGGAAAACTAAAGTAACCAAAAGAGTTTTGGATATTATCTGTTTGCCCTTTATGATAAAGTGCTTTGACAAGGAATACAGCAAGTGCTGGTGCCATCAAGTTGAGTACCGTACCTGAAATAATATGGTCTGCCCGAAAATTAATGGTTGCAACAGCATGTAACAGTGAAAAAATGATACCGACAAGGCCACCAAATAATGTCGCAAGCCATGGTGTTGCTGCACCAAAAGTAGATGAGAAAGTGAGGTTAAAGACAATCCCAGAAAATGCACCCATTACCATAATGCCTTCAAGACCTACATTAACAATCCCTGCACGTTCTGAAAATGTACCGCCCAAACTTGTAAAAATTAAAGGTGTTGCATAAATCAGCATTGATGAAATAACTAATTGTAACATTGCGCCTAGCGTCATAGCTTATCTCCTTTTATGACTTTTTTCTTAAATTGAAATTCTGGTAAAAATTTATCGATCACAAACTTAATACCAACAAAGAAGATGATTGTGGCGATAACAACTGAGATAATTTCTGCTGGAATACCTGTGTTGGTCATACCAGGAGCACCAACTTTTAGCGTTGAGAAGAGGAAAGATGCAAAGAAAATACCTATTGGCGAACTTTGTCCGAGTAACGCAACCGCCATACCATCAAAGCCGATTTGTAGATTAGTTGTTTGGACGAAGAAGTTTTGGAAGGTACCCATACCTTCGATAACACCACCTAATCCAGCAAGTGCACCAGCGATAGCCATTGAGGTAATGACTGTACGTTTGGCTGAAATACCAGCATATTCTGAAGCTTCTGGATTCAAACCAACAGCACGAATTTCAAATCCAAGTGTTGTTCTTGACAACAAGATACTAATAATAATTAAAGCAATAACAGCTATGAAAATACCGATATTGATACGAGAATTATCTGTTAACTGCGTCAAAAAGTCAGTTCTAAAGGTTGCATTTTTGCCAACTGATACTGTACTATCCTTAGACTGCATGAAGGTTTTGCCACCAACTTTGATTTTACTCCAAACGTTATGAACGATATGTGTCGTCATAAACAAAACGATATAGTTCATCATAATCGTTACGATGACTTCGCTCGTACCAAATAATGCCTTTAAGACACCAGGAATCAAAGCAATAATCGCACCAGCCAGCATCCCTATGATGATGACTGCAGGAATCATAACAAGTCTTGGTAGATCAGGATTTGTTAAAGCAAACCAAGCAGCAGCTAGCCAACCAGCTAATGCCTGTCCTGACATCCCAATATTAAATAAGCCAGCACGATTAGCGACTGCAAAAGAAAGTGCAGTTAAGATGAGTGGTCCCATGCTACGAAAGATCTCGCCAATAGACTTAGTTGTACCAAATGCTGCTGTGAGTAAATCCTCATAGCCCCATAGTGGATTGTAACCAAATATTAACATGATGATTGCCCCTAATATAAAACCAAATAAAATGGCGATAAGCGGGACTAATGTCTTTTTAAGATTGAAATTTTTCATTAATCTGTATGTCCTCCAACCATTAAAACACCTAGTGCTTGTTTGTCTGTCGTTTCAGGCGTTACAACACCTTGAATTTTTCCATCATGGATAACAGCAATACGATCAGAAACATTAAGTATCTCATCGAGTTCAAAACTAACAACAAGGACAGCACGACCCTCAGTACGTGCTTGGATTAATCGTTTATGTATATACTCAATAGCCCCAACATCAAGCCCTCGTGTTGGTTGGCTAACAATCAATAATTTAGGATTACGATCGATTTCTCTTGCGATGATAGCTTTTTGTTGATTACCACCTGATAGTGATTTGACTGAAATCAACTCATTATCACCACGAACATCGAACTCGGCCATTAATTCTCTAGCATGTTGGTTAATCTGTGAGTAATCAAGCATACCAAACTTGCTTAGTGGTGGTTGATAGTAGGATTGTAATGCGATGTTTTCAGCAACTGACATATCAAGGACCAGGCCATCTTTGTGTCGATTTTCAGGGACATGACTGACACCCATCTCCGTAATCTTACGAGGAGACAAGTTGTTAATGTTAACACCGTTGATTAAAACGTTACCACTTTCCACTTTACGTAGTCCAGTGATTGCCTGAATCAGTTCTGACTGACCATTTCCATCAATTCCAGCAATCCCAACAACTTCGCCAGCACGGACTTGTAGATTTAGTCCTTTAACTGCTTGAGCACCCCTAGATTCATTGACGACAAGATCGCTAATATCTAAGACAACTTCCTTTGGTGTTGCCGGTGTTTTTGCCGTTGTAAAGGATACACTGTGGCCCACCATCATCTCCGCAAGTTCTTGATTTGATTTACCTAAAACGTCAGTCGTTTCAATAGATTTACCACGACGAATAACAGTCACACGGTCTGCTACTGCACGAATTTCATCCAATTTATGGGTAATCAAGATAATTGATTTACCTTCTTTGACAAGACGTTTTAAAATTGCCATCAACTCATCAATTTCTGCTGGTGTTAACACAGCAGTAGGTTCATCAAAAATGATAATATCAGCACCACGATAAAGTGTTTTTAAGATTTCAACACGCTGTTGTTGGCCAACTGAGATATCTGCTATTTTAGCATCAGGCGTAACTGATAACCCATAACGTTCTGATAACTCTAGAATTTCTTTTTCAGCTTTTTTAAGGTCTAATGTGACACCTTTTGTTGTTTCGTTACCCAAAATAATATTTTCAGTAACTGTAAAGGCATCAACAAGCATAAAGTGTTGGTGTACCATCCCAATACCAAGCTCACTTGCACGAGAGGGTGAGCTGATAGCTTCAGGTTTGCCATTAATCAAAATCTCGCCTTCTGTTGGCTCAAGTAGTCCTGAAAGAATATTCATGAGCGTTGATTTTCCAGCACCATTTTCACCTAAAAGTGCATGAATTTCACCCTTACGTATTTGGAGATTGATGTGATCATTTGCAGTAAATGTACCGAAAATTTTCGATACATCACGCATTTCAATAACATTTTCTATCATATTATGGCTTTCTATATGTTTTTTTAGTCTTAATAATTATAACAAAATATGTTCATAAATAACTAGGTTTTTAAGAATAAAATATTAGTTATATATGCTAACATCTGTCATTTGGAGTGGTTAATAGTTAAATCATAAGGTATGGACACTCTGATTTAACCTGAATTGTGGTCTTAATGGTAGCAGTTTAGCTGATATATTGAGATAAAAAAACAAACCTACAAGTCTATTGTAGATTTGTTGAGCTTGTTAATCCTTTACGTAAAAGGTGATTATTGTTCAGGAACTTTTACCTCACCTGATTTGATTGCTTGACGTGCTTCATCAACAGCTTTGATTGCTTTTTCAGACATGTTGTCATTGATCAAGTCAACTGAACCATCTTTGATACCGTAAGCGATGTGTTTGCCACCTTCAAATTTTTTGTTTGCTGCATCGTCTGAGACAGTTTTAACAACTTGTCCGACTTTTTTCAGAGTTGAAGCAAGTACGAAGTTAGCGTTTTTACCATCTTTAGATTTGTAGTTACCTTCAGCTTTTTGGTCACGGTCAACACCTAATACCCAAACTTTATCAGCTTCAGATTTACCTTCGTTAAGTGCTTTAGCTTCTGAGAATACACCAGCACCAGTACCACCAGCAGCTTGGAAGACTACATCAGCACCAGATTTGTATTGTGCAGCTGCAATTGTTTTACCTTTAGCAGCATCAGAGAATGATCCAGCATATTGCGCATCTACTTTGATAGCGGGATTAACAGAAGCGACACCTGCTTTAAATCCTGCTTCAAAACGTTTAATAACTTCACCTTCCATACCACCAACAAACCCAACTTTATTTGTTTTTGTTGTCTTAGCAGCAGCGACACCAGCTAGGTATGATGCTTCGTTATCCATGAAAGTTGCAGAGAAAACATTTTTTTGATCTTTAATGACATCATCGATGATCACATAGTTGACAGCTGAGTTATTTTTAGCTGATTCTGCGATAGCATCACGTAATGCAAAGCCAATACCGTAGATGAGTTTATAACCTGATGATGTAGCACTATCCAAATTTGTTGCATAATCTGATTCAGAAGCTGATTGGAAGTAAGTGTATCCTTTGTCTTTAGCAAGACCTTTTGATTTACCCCAACTTTGTAGGCCTTCCCAAGCTGATTGGTTAAATGATTTATCATCAACACCACCAGTATCAGTCACGATCGCTACTTTAAGATCAGTTTTTGCATTGCTGTTTGATGCAGATTTGTCACGACTACCACATGCTGCAAGTGTTAAAACAGCAACAGCTGCCAATCCTAGACCTAATACTTTCTTGTTCATCAATGTGCCGCCTCCAGAAAAATTTTTATTTGCTAATTTATAGCGTTAAATTAATTTTAACCTACTTTAAATGCCTTAACAAGTTATATGGAAATTTCTTTGGGTTTTTATAGTCAATAGTTCGGATTTTTGTGAAATAGATTAAAAAGTGTAGATTAGACAGAAAATCTAGATTAAGCGACTTTAGATCACGCGCATAAAAAAAGCATATCAAGTGATATGCTTCATGATTTACTTGCGTTGTTTACCTGCATTTCGATTTTGCTTTTTATTCGTCGCAATACCGCTATTAAATGCTTGTTTTGCTTTAGCAACATCTTTAGGTGTGACATCTTTCAACCCTGTAGTTTTGACAACAGGTGGGTTTTCTTTAAACTCTTGATCAATTTTTGCTTGTAAATGAGGTTTGATCATAAACGTCACGATTAATTGTTGAATCACCCCAAAGATACCACCAATTACCCAATAAAGAGTTACACCGGCTGGTGAGCTAAAAGAGAAGAAGACGATCATTAACGGACTCATGTACATCATCGTTTTCATTTGTTTCTTTTGATCTTCATCAATTCCGATTGTTGAGATATAGCTTTGTAGGAAGTAGAAAATACCAGCGATAATTGTTAAAACAATACTAGATTTTCCGAGATCAATTCCGAGAAAAGTAGCTGATGAGATACCATCTGTGTAACGTGCTGCATAGAAAAGAGCTGAGAAAAATGGCATTTGTATTAACAGTGGTAAACAGCCAATAGAACTCAACATATTAACACCGTTTTCTTTTTGTGCGGTCATTAATTCAGACTGAGCTGCCATTTTTTCTTCATTTGTTTTGGCATTTTTCAACTTAGCTTGGATGGGTTCTAAGATTGGTTTTAAATAACGCGTTTTTTCTTGCATATAGCTTGATTTGTAGGCTTGATTCAAGCCTAGTGGTAGAATGATCAAGCGAACGATCACAGTTACCAGAATAATTGCGACACCAAATCCGAAACCTAAATTGTGAGCGAAGAATTCAACAGCAGCACTCATAGGTTTAACAAGTAAGTTATAGACAATTCCTTCTCCAGTTGGCTTACCATTTTTTGTTTTAACACACCCTGTTAAAAACAATACTGCTGTTAGCATGACACCTGATAGTAAGAGTCGTTTAGTTATTTTTTTCAAAAAGATTTTCCTAATTTCTAATATATTATCTACAGTTCGATTTTTCCAAGCTAAATCAACTCAAAAGTAAGCTGCTATAAGCATTGATAGCTAGAAAAATAAATATATAATCTATTCTACCATAAAAAAAAAAAGATTTTCAATAAGTCCTTGGACTGAGATCTTTTTTTTTGTGAGAAATAGACTGAAAAGTCTTACTTAATAAAGGCGTTGATATCGTCAGCAAAAGCGATAAGCTTATCAGCAGAAGCTTCTTGTGTTTCAGCAACAGCCGCCAAATAAAATTTAATCTTAGGCTCTGTTCCAGAAGGTCTAACAGCAATCCATGACCCGTCTTCTAGGTGGTACTTAAGAACATTTGATGGAGGTGTTGTTAAGGCTGTTGTTTCACCATCAGCAGAAGTTGACGTATTGTGGAGGAAATCTTCAGTTAAGGCAACTTTAATACCATTAAAATGTGTTGGTTGATTCAAGCGGAATTTATCCATCACAGCTTTAATTTGTGCAGCACCATCGATACCTTCAAGTGTGATTGATACAGTGTTTTCAAGATAGTAACCATATTCAGCATAGATATCTTGGATGCCATCATATAGTGTTTTACCGAGTGATTTATAGTAAGCAGCCACTTCGCAAATTAAGAGGAGTGCTTGAATCGCATCTTTATCACGTACAAAAGGTTTGATTAAATAACCAAATGATTCCTCAAATCCCATCATGTAGGTATGTGAGCCAGTTTCTTCAAATGATTGAATTTGTTCTGCGATAAATTTGAAGCCAGTCAAGACATCAATCATTTTGACATCATACGATTTTGCGATAGCTGTGACTAATTCAGTAGATACAATTGATTTCACGATCGCAGCATTAGCAGGTAATGTACCAGCCTGTTTATGTGCTTCAAGAATGTATTTAGCTAACACAGCACCGATTTGGTTACCTGTTAGTGGTTGATAAGTACCGTTAGGCAAGCGCACTTCAACACCAATACGGTCGGCATCAGGGTCTGTTGCGACTAACATGTCAGCATCGACTTCTCTACCCAATTGTTCAGATAGCTCAAAGGCAGCTTGGTTTTCTGGGTTTGGAGATTTTAATGTTGGAAAGTCGCCATCTGGAATTGCTTGTGCTTCAACAACTGCAATTTTCTCAAAACCAGCTTGAGCTAATGTTTTACGACCAAGCATTTCACCAGTACCATGAAGAGGTGTGAAAACGATATTTAAATTTTTGCCATAGGTATTAATAATGTCTTGATTGATTGTAACAGCTTTAACTTCAGCTAGATATTTATTATCGATTGTTTCTCCGATAATTGTAATTAACTCATTATCTTCATCGGCAAGTGGGATTTGGAAAATATCATCAATTTCTTGGATATATTCTGTTAATTTATCAGCATCCTCTGGTGGCATTTGTCCACCATCTTCCCCATAAACTTTATAACCATTATAGGGTGCTGGGTTGTGAGAGGCAGTGATCATAATACCAGTTAAAGTATTCAGCTCACGGATAGCAAATGACAGCTCAGGTGTTGGTCGTAGTGATTCAAAAACAAAAGATGGGATATCATGTAAAGCTAAAACACGTGCCGCCTCAAAAGCAAATGTTTTAGAGAAGTGACGAGAATCATAGGCTATTGCAACACCACGTTTTTTGCTATCACCTTTTGCATCCATCAGTCTTGCAAGCCCTTCAGTTGTTTGTCTTGCAGTATAGATGTTCATCCGATTGGTCCCTGCACCAATCAAGCCACGTTGACCTGCAGTACCAAAGGCAAGAGACGTATAAAAGGCATCTTCTTTGTCATGTTCAGTCATGTTTTTTAATTCATTTTTCAGATAATCAGGGAGTGCGTCAAATTCAGACCATTTTTGATAAATTTCGTTGTAAGACATAGTGTCTCCTTTCGCTTTAGAAAGCATTTTCATTTATACTGCTATTTTAGCAAAAAAAAACGTGAAAATCACGTTTAACCTCGTTTTTAGTTTCTAAATTTTAATAATATCGGTACAAGACTAGTACATAAGATAGTTGCGGTAATTGCTTCTACGATGGAATTAGTCGTGATGATAGTTGCAACCAGTGTTTTAAAGGTCATATTAAGTTGATCATTAAAGAAAATAAAGGCTGAGCTAAGGACTAAAATCGTATTAATTGCAGAGCCTGCAAACCCAGCAATACCTGCTCCCCATCTATTTTTGATGAGATGAAAAATAAAGAATGGCAGAATGCCCACGATGATTCTAGGGATAAAGGCAATAAATAATGACCAGATATTACCATGTGGGACAAATGGTGAGAATAAAAAAGAAGTAGGTATTGGTGCTAAAGTTGAATTCAAGAATGAAATAAGGCCCATAACAAAGCCAAGAAATGCACCTTTACGCCACCCAAGAACAATTGAGCCAATAATGACAGGGATATGAACTAAAGTGGGTTGAATAGGAAATGGCCAAAAGCTATATATAATTCTAGAGATAAGATGGATAAAAAGCATGATTGCGATGAAGATGCCTAAAATCGCAACATCAGAAGCTTTAGAGTTTTTTGTATAGTTGGTATTCATCTGTTTAAATAGATTAGTAAAGGTGACTAATCTGTTCCTTTCGTATAATAAGTTGGTGATTAAATCCCCAAAAATAGAGTTAAGTAATATCTAGTAAAGCATCTTGTACGATTTGCACGATATCGTCGACAGTTGCTAAAGCACCTTTTCCTAAATCGCCACAGGCTAAAAGGGATGTTTTAGGCTCAATTTCTTGATAGCCAATCGTTTTCAAAGTATTGAGGTTTGTTTGTGTTAGGGGATGTTCATACATATTTGTATTCATTGCCGGCGCTATCATTTTTATGACATGAGCTGGCAGTGCTAGCGCAACAGCGCAAACGATATCATTTGCATGACCGTGTGATAGTCGCGCGATTGTATCAGCAGACGCTGGTGCCACTAAAAATAAATCTGTTTGTTTGCCTAATTCAATATGGTTGACAACATCAGGACGGTCTTCTGACATCACACTAGTATGTACAGGGTTTTTAGATAATACTTGAAGTGTTAACGGGGTAATGAATTGTTGCGCAGCTTCGGTCATCAAAACAGTGACATTAAATCCAAGTTTGCCTAATTCTGAAACGATATCGCAAGCCTTATATGCAGCGATACTACCGGTTACCGCGATGGTTACGTTTGTCATATGCTTCCTCACTTTTACTGACAATTAGTTGGGCAATTTGCTGTTTTGTATCAGCTGACTGTATGTGATGTTGGCTGATCAGTAATCCCTTATGCTGTGTTTCTGAAATTGTTGTTAGATCATTTGCTAAGATATAGTCAGCATTATTTTTGTATAATGAGGCTCTAGCAGTTTCAATCAATTGAGCATCACTGACATCAACCATCAGTTTAAACCCAATCAAGATGATATCAGGGTTTAAATTTTTAATAGAGGCAATGATTTTAGGCGTTTTCTTTAAAAATAAAACTTGGTAAGTTTCTTGTGAAGAAATTTTATGCTCAGTATTTTGTCTTGTTAACAAGCTTTGGATATCTTGCGTTTTTTCAACCGTCTCAAGATCGGTCATATAAACTGGAGTATAATCAGAAACCGCCATTGTATGCACACATACATTTATCTTAGGTAACCATTGGTTCATAGCTATAGCTAGACTATCAACGTTTGAAATACGTATGATTTGGAGATTAGGGTGGTTATCTGGCACCAAAGCTGTTAGGCCAGCTAATAAAACAACTTGGTGATTTGTTGCTAAAAATTGTTCTGCTAAAATTTTACCTAATTTGCCAGTAGCAAAATTGGTAATGCCACGGACATCATCAATAGGTTCAGTTGTGCCACCTGAAGTGATCAATATATGCATATCGCGCCTTTCTCATAATTTTTTTTATTATAGCATAAAACTAAGGGTTGCGATAGCGTTTAAGCCTAGGTGTAGTCCTTATCATTTAGGTAATTTGTTTAAAATGAGGGATCATAAAACGAGTTCTAGTAACTGTAGAACTCGTTTTAACTGTCATAATCATCAGACTTATTTTTTCTTTAGTTCACCTTGAGGGAAATAAGTCCCTTCTTTCATGTCATTGATAAAGACATGAATGGCAGATTTTGGTGCACCAGTGTTTTTAACAACAGCTTCTGTGATGTCGTGAGCGAGTGCAATTTTTTGTGCGTCAGTACGACCTTCGAATAAATCTACATGTACAAATGGCATAAGGGAAACCTCTTTTCTATGCCTATATTGTGACATATTTTGCCAGGACTTTCAAGTATCATCACGCCTATTTCGGGAAATGATTGACCAACGAGTTATGGCTAGTAAACAAGCAGTCAAGCAGACTTGATCGTTTTATCCATTTTTAATATAGATAACATTAAATATTTAGTTTAAAAATGGTATAATTAGAAATATCAACTGGTTCCGAGTTAGGAAACTTAAAAGTCATGTTTATACTATCAGTATAGATAGACGATAGCGTCGTTACTAGTAAGTGATGATGCGTGAGTATAAAAAAATAAGCGTCAAATAAAAGGTAGGTGATCAGAACAATTGGCTACAAAACAAACTGAGATACATTTTGGTAGAATACTTAAATCCTTGAGTGGGTTTTACTACATCAAAGATAGGTCAGATGATGTTGTACATCAGACGAGAGCTAGAGGGAATTTTAGACAAAAAGGTACGAAACCAATCGTGGGAGATTTTGCTGAATTTTCTGCAGCAAAGCAATCTGAAGGCTATATTTTGTCTATAGCCGAACGTAAAAACGCTTTAGTCAGACCGCCTATAGCCAATATCGATCAAGCGGTTGTGGTTATATCTGCAGTTGAACCTGCTTTTTCATTAAACTTACTAGATCGTTTTCTAGTCTTATTAACTAATAAAGACATACAACCACTCATCTATTTATCAAAATTAGACTTGGTTGAGGATAAGACTTATTTTGAGCGCATACAGCGTGACTATCAAGCAATCGGCTATGACTTTTTTATGAATGATTGGCAAGCGATGCTACCTGAGTTTGCAAATAAAGTCAGTGTGTTTATGGGTCAAACAGGTGTTGGTAAGTCAACTTTATTAAACAAAATCGCACCCGACATGGCTATAGAGACGCAAGAAATATCAGATAAACTTGGCCGTGGTCGACATACAACTAGACATGTTGAATTATTTGACATACATGCTGGCTTAATTGCTGACACACCTGGGTTTTCATCATTAGACTATGAGATTGATAATCAGCCAGACCTAAACGCTGCTTTTCCTGAATTATTACACTTATCATTTGGTTGTAAGTTTAGAGAGTGTACACACACACATGAACCGAAGTGTGCAGTCAAACCAGCAGTTGAATCAGGAGAAGTACTAAGGTCTCGTTACGATAATTATTTACTATTTCTATCTGAGATTACAGGTAGACGAGAAACTTATAAGAAAGTGGTAAAAAAATGAAATTAGCACCGTCAATTCTAGCAGCAGATTTTGGTAATTTTGAAAGAGATGCGAGACGTCTCGAAGCAGCTGGCGCTGATTACCTACATATTGATATCATGGATGGCCATTTTGTTGACAATATCAGTTTTGGTGCTGATGTTGTGAAGGCGATTAGACCAGCAACAAAATGCCTACTAGACTGTCATCTGATGGTCGAAAATCCAGAAAAATACATCACAAGCCTTGCACAAGCTGGTGCAGATAGTCTTAGTATTCATGTTGAGGCCACAAAACACATCCATGCTGTCCTTCAAAAGGTTAAGCAAGCCGGCTTAAAAAGTGCTGTGGTGATTAATCCAGGTACAGATGTGTCGACGATTAAACATGTACTTGGCTTGGTAGATATGGTGTTAGTGATGACTGTCAATCCTGGATTTGGTGGCCAAAAATTTATTCCAGAATGTCTTGAAAAAGTTCGAGAATTAGTTGCTATCAGAGAGTTTCGTGGGTTAAGTTTCGAGATTGAGGTTGATGGTGGCGTGGATGACCAAACAATTATCGCTTGTCGAGATGCTGGTGCGGATGTTTTTGTGGCAGGTTCTTATGTATTTAATGGGGACATTGAAGCAAATATGACTAAATTAAGAGAAGTACTCCGCTAAAAAACGTAAAATCAGTCAAGAGCTTTGGTTAGGCATAGGTTAGAAAGTTATTTATGAAATTTTTACATACTGCAGATTTGCATTTAGATCGAGAATTTGAAGGTGTCGTTCAAGATGTCCCCTTTCACCCTTATAAAATATTAGAAAAAATCATTGATTTTGCAATTGCAGAAGCAGTTGATGTTGTATTTTTTGCGGGAGATAATTTTCATCAATCACAACCAAGTATAAAAATACAAAATTATTTTGTTCAAGAATTGGCTCGTTTAGCCCCTCATGGCATACAAGCCGTTGTGATTTTTGGTAACCATGATTATTATAGAGAATCAGTTTATTGGGTGAGTTTTCCCGAGAATGTCACTGTTTTTTATTCTGAAACTGTCACAACAGAAAAACTGACGTTGAGATCAGGTGAAACACTAGCGGTATCAGGATTCTCATATCAACACCCACATATCTCACAAAATAAAATAGGCGATTATCCACTGAGTGACTACACTTGCGATTACCATGTTGGGTTGTTTCATGGCGAATTTTCAGGCGATTCTTTTGCGCCAGCTAATCTGACAGATATGCTTGCTAAAGGCTATAATTATTGGGCATTAGGCCATATTCATTTGGCAAATCAAGTCGCTGATAATATCATATATCCTGGGACACCACAAGGCCGTAATAAAAAAGAAAATACGAATTTTGTGGTTTATGGTGAAATTGTTAAATCTGGCAATCTGATCTATTTCCAAGACTTAGCTGATGTACATTTTAAAACAATCGTATTAGATCTTTCTGATTGTCAAAATTTAGCTCAAGCACTTCATTATATTGAATCACAGTTATCTGATGATCATATTTTTTATAGTATTATGCTGGAGAATTATGAGATGATTGCAGATAATTTACAAGAGGCCTATGAAAATGAAGAGTTATTAGAGGCTTTACGTCAAAATCATATCATTGTGAAGTTGAGTTTACGGCCGCTGACTAAAACAAATCAAACGATAACGCAAATAGCCTTACCTGAATTTAGTTTACCTGATATAGACATGAAACAAATCTATAGGTTACTGCCTCATAAAAAGGAGATTAAAGCTTTGTTTGATGATCCAAATTTGAATCAGGAAGTACAAGATAATGTCAGATTATTTGCGAGTCAGTACTTTGACTTTGGAGGTGATAGAGATGAAAATTAACCAACTCAAGATTGAGGGATTTGGTAAAATAATTAATCAAACCTATAACCTCAGTGATATGACAACTTTTTTAGGGGATAACGAGACTGGTAAGTCAACAATCCTCGCCTTCATCAAATATATGTTATTTGGCTTTGAAAATGCCACAACAGCCAATCAAAACTTTAATCCTTTAGATGTGAAAACTTATGGTGGTCAGATTACCTTGACACATGAGAATAAAACAATTAAAATCGAGAGAATTAAAATCTTACGTACTGGGAAACCAAGCTTTTCTTGTGAAATCAGTGAAGAGGGTCAAAGCTATCAGTTAGATGAAGCATCTTGGCAAGAGTTTATGCGACCAATCACAGCAAAAGTTTTTTCTGAGATTTATACAGTGACACAAGATAATCTTCAGATATCGACCGTTAAAGATTATAATGCCGATCGTCTTGATCAAGAATGGCGTATGTCTGCGACAACAGGAACAGTCGCACTTTTTGACCAAGTTCAAAAGTTATCAAAATCACGTGATCAAATTTTTACAACCACTCGGGCAGCTAAAAAACCGATCAATCAAGCTTTGACTGATATCGCGTCTGTTCAAGAAGCAATAGAAAAAAAGACAACTGAAGAAGCGGCCCTATTACCGCTAATGACAAAAAACGCTGAGCTTGAGGAACAAATTAAAGATTATCGTGACCAACAAACGAGCTTAGATGACTTAATTAATCAGAGTAAGCATAAGTTAAGTTTTTTAGCGGAATATCAAGAGTATCAAGAACTTGATAGTCAAAACTTATCAAATATTTTATCAACTGAAGAAGCAGATAATTTAAGACGTAAACATGCACTGCATGAAAAATATAATCAAGAAATCCGTAATCTAAATCAAAAAATAGCAGCAGATAGTATCGCTATCGAAAATTTGGATACACCTAAAAATCGTTTCTTACAAGATGAAGAGACTTTAGAAAAGTTTTATCAACTTAAATTAGAGTATCCTAAAGCAATTTCAGCTGAACAACAAATTGCACAATTTAAGTTTTCAAAACACTATTTGATTATTACAATCATTGCAATTATTTTAATGGGGATTAGCCTTGCGCTTAAACCATTTGTTGCGATATTTTTCTTGATTATAGCGATTGTTTCAGGTATTTCACACTATAAAACGCATCAACTTGAACGACAAGAACTAGCTAAAAATGAAGCAGTGCTGGCAGATTTCGATCAAAAAGTAGCTTATTTTAACGATATGATCGTGTTAGATAATGATAGTGTCAACACTAAAATTGAAAACATCACATTACTTGAGAAAGAACTACAAGAGTTAAGAATTACCTTAAGCCAGTATCATCCAAAGGAATCAATTGAAAAACTATCAGCACTAAAAGACTTGGATAATGCTATTTTTGAAGAAATACCTGATATTGATACGGCACCTAAATTATTAGAACAATGGGCACAACAGTCTCGTGACTTAATGCGATTGACAAGACTGAAAGAACAGCTATCGAAAATTTTTGATCTATCTATTGTCTTTAATGGGTATAAAGAACAAAAACAACTAGATCAACAAGTAGCAGAAAAAACTAAGATTACTCAGGAGCTAAACAGTGTTATTGATGAACATTCTAGAAATTTAGCTGTGATTAATCAACAAAAAACAGATACGACCTTGATAGATCTAGCAGCTAAATTGGCAAGGAAAAAAGCTACTTTAAGAGATTATTTAGTTGACTTTGCAACAAAAACTGCCGAAATTAAGCTAATAGGTGACGTGATGCAGTCCTTATCGTCTGAAACGTTACCAGATATTTTGCACCGGGCAAGTTTATTATTTAGAGAGTTAACCAACAATAGTTGGCAGGAAATCTACTTAGATGAAGATATCTTATGGGTAAAAAATAGTCGGAAACAAAGTTTGCGGTTAATCGATTTATCTACAGGAACAAGAGATCAGCTTCAACTCGCCTTAAGGTTAGCCTTTATTCAATCAAAAAAACAAGAGTTCCCTATCTTTTTGGATGATAATTTTCTTCGTTTTGATAAAACACGTCGCTTAAACTTTGGTAAGCTGTTACAAACGATTGCCCAGGATAGGCAAATTATACTGTTAACCAGTGATCAAGATTTCACTCTAGAAATGGAAGGAACGATAAAACTATGACACAGTTAAAAGAATTACAAGTTGGAGATGCTTTTGAAGGTCTATACCTAATTAAGCAAGCTGACGTACGTCAAACACGGGCTGGTAAGTCATATCTTGCCATGGTTTTTCAAGATAGAACTGGACAAATTGCAGGAAATCTTTGGGATGCGGATGACTATATGGTAGAGACGTTTACTAAAGGTAAAGTTGTCTATATGCGTGCAGTTAAAGAATTATATCAAGGTACGCCTCAGGTTAATAAAATTTATTTACGATTACCAGAAAATACAGAGCCTAATGATCCAAAAGATTTCAAGCCTAAATCAGTCGTGAATGAAAAAGAATTGCGTGACTATATCCAAAAAGTTATCTTTAAAATTGAAAATGCAACATGGAATAGAATTGTCCGTTATATCTTTAAAAAATATGATAAAGCATTTTTTGAATATCCTGCTGCCAAAACGAATCACCATGCGTTTGAGGGCGGTTTGAGTTATCATACTGCCACAATGGCACAGCTTGCAGAAAAAATTTGTGAAGTTTACCCAATGTTGGATGAAAGTTTGATGTTAGCTGGTATTTTACTACATGATATGGCTAAAGTTATCGAGTTCTCAGGACCTGAGAACACAACTTATACGTTAAAAGGTAACTTAATTGGTCATATTGTCTTAATAGATGAAGAAGTTTCAGAGGCCGTGCGCGAACTTGACTTAGATAATGATAAAGAAGATGTGACAATTTTACGTCACGTGTTATTAGCGCATCATGGGTTGAGAGAATACGGCAGTCCTGTTAGACCCCAAATTATGGAGGCAGAGGTTATCCATCAAATTGATATGATGGATGCAAGTATTATGATGATGGGAACAGCCTTAAACCAAGTAGGTACAGGAGAGATGACACCACGTATCTTTGCTTTGGATAATCGAAATTTCTACAAACCTAATTTTGATCAAAAATAAAGTACCAGCTAAGTTACAAAATAGTTGGCATTATAAAAACCCCTAAAGTGAAGGCTTTAGGAGTTTTTATATATGTTGCGATGTATTATCTACTTTCAAGTATTTCTTTGATTGTTAATTTTAAGAAGTCGATGATGTCATCTTGGTTATTACTAATGACATTGCTTACGATGAGGTTTGCATACCCAGTAGAGATAACCCAAGTGGCTGTCAAAAGTGTATTAAGTTTTTTATCACTTAGGTTTGCATAAACAGGGTTATCTTTGATTGTTTGTCTGAACAAATGATAAGAAAATTCAGTGATAGAGGTGTCAGTATCCCCATGTTTTTCTAAATAAATTGTTTTAAATAACTGAGGATTATGACAAGCAAAGTTAATATAATTAAGCGATATATTGATTATAGGATCGTCATGAGTTTTTTTATTGTAAATATCTTCTTCTAACTCTTTATAGATGTTAGTGAAAAGTTCTTTTTTTAATGATGCCATATTCGTAAATTCAGCATAAAGAGGTTGTGTGGAAATATTCATATACTTTGATAGTGCACGAGCTGTAAGTTCGCCAACACTTTTTTCGACAATAAATTTCTGAGCAGCTTTTAATATATCTTCTTTAAAAATTGTTTTTGTTCTTGACATGAGTGAATCCCCTTCTATGTTACTTAGTATATACTAATATAACTATATGTACAAGTTATATCATACTAAAAATGTTATAATTTATAATTGAGAAGAAGAGTTTAAAATGCACGTCCATCTCTCTAAAGTTATCGCAGTGTAACACATGATATTAAGCTAATTAAAGGAGTAATATGACGATTACAAACATGAAAAATCAACAATTACAGGTCAAAATCAACACGTTTGGTGCAGAATTACAGTCTCTAAAAAAAGATGGTATTGAGTATCTATGGCAAGGTGACGCAACCTTTTGGGGAAGACAAGCACCAGTGTTATTCCCGATAGTTGGCAAATTAAAAGATGGTCATTACGTATACAATGATGAAACGTACACATTGGGTGGTCATGGCTTTGCGCGTGACAAAGCTTTTGAAATGATAGATAGTAGTGAGCATGAAGTTGTTTATGAGTTGAGAGCTGATAAGGAGACTTTACAAGTCTATCCATTTGATTTCAGATTGAGAATCAAATACACATTAGTAGGTAATCAGCTATCAGTTAAGTGGGAAGTTAAAAATCAAGGTCAGGATGAGATGTTTTTTGGGATAGGTGCTCATCCAGCATTTAATGTAACTTTGGAAAATGCGACATTTGAAGATTATCAATTAACCATTAGCCCTGAAATATCTAGACCTTTTATACCAATCAATGTGTCAACCGGGACACTTGAATTAAGTAAAAAATATAAACGAGATGACAACGTGTTTAAGGTATCACGCGATCTGTTTAAATCAGATGCCTTAATTTTTGAGACTGTTGGGGAAACAGAAGTGTTATTAAGTAACACAATTAATGCGCGTTCCGTAAAAGTTTCATGGAAGGATATGCCATTTGTTGGGTTATGGAGTACATATCCTAATGAAGCTCCTTTTGTTTGTATTGAGCCATGGTGTGGTATTGCTGATGATGTCAATACTGATGGTGATTTGACAACAAAATTTGGGATTAATAGTTTAGCTGCCAAGAAAAAATTTAGTGCGACCTATACGATCACGATTAACTAACAGAAGCTGACTTAGGTCGCTTCTTTTTGGGTTAGAACCAGTCATAAAAAATACAAATGGTCAACATCAAAAAAAAGTGAGGAGATCGTGTGGTTTCAGTAGTTAAAGTGTTATCATAGTAATAATTATAAACAAAACGAGGTGGAAAATGCATAATCAAACAGAAAACAAAACGCCAAAACTCGATACAATTCTCTCACATATCGGCATTAATCATGATGAAGCAACTGGTGCCTTAATTTCTCCCATTCATTTTTCAACGACATACCAACATCCTGAATTTGGGCAGTCAACGGGCTATGACTATACGAGAACTAAGAATCCGACCAGGACAAATCTTGAAGAAGCTTTGGCAAGTATTGAAAGTGGTCAATTTGCGATTGCGACAAGTTCTGGGATGTCGGCTATTGTTTTAGCGCTTGATATTTTTCCTGTTGGTGCTAAGATTGTTGCCTCAAGAGACTTATATGGTGGTTCATTTCGTTGGTTTAATGATCAAGAAAAACGTGGTCGATTTTTCTTTGATTATGTTGTGACAGAAAAAGACATGTTAGGAGCTATCTCAAAAGAGACTGATGTTGTCTATATTGAAACACCAACAAATCCACTGATGATTGAGGTAGATATTGCTAAAGTAGCTAAGAAAGCGCATGAAAACGGTGCGACTGTCATTGTTGATAATACATTTTATACACCTATCTATCAACAACCCCTCACGTTGGGTGCTGATATTGTGGTACATTCTGCGACAAAATATTTATCAGGTCATAACGATGTGTTAGCAGGGGCTGTGATTGTAAAAGAAGCTGCACTATATGAACAGCTACTTTATAACCTGAATACGACTGGACCTGTGTTATCTCCGTTTGACAGCTACTTAGTCATGCGAGGATTAAAGACTTTGTCTTTACGTATGCAACGTGCGACGCAAAATGCGACTGAGATTGTTAACTTTTTAAGACAACATGCTGCAGTCAAATCAGTACTTTATACTGGATTAGGCGGCATGATCTCTTTTAAAGTGAAAGATCAATCTAAAATCCCAACGATTATCAACAGTCTAAGTGTGATCACTTTTGCCGAAAGTCTAGGGGGAGTAGAGTCCTTGATTACTTACCCGACGACACAGACACATGCGGATATTCCACAAGCAGTTCGAGCTAGTTATGGGTTGACGGACGATTTATTAAGACTGTCAATTGGGATTGAAGATGTCAGTGATTTAATTGATGATTTAAAACTAGCATTAGCAGAAGGAGAAAAAAATGACGAAGTATAATTTCACAAGCGCTCCGAATCGCTTAAACAACCATTCAGTAAAATGGCAGGCGACTGAAACAGATCCAGAAGTTTTACCAATGTGGATTGCTGATATGGATTTTGAAACTTTTCCAGAAATGTCACAAGCAGTGAAAAAATTTGCAGACTATGGTGTATACGGCTATGGTTATCCACCAAAATCACTATATGATGCGATTATTTCTTGGGAAAAAGAAGAACACCATTATGAGATTAAACAAGAAGATATCATTTTAATTAGTGGGGTAGTCCCAGCGATTACAGTTGGCATACAAGCTTTTACTCAACCAGGTGATGCTGTCCTAATTAATACACCGCTTTATCCTCCTTTTGCCAGAACAATCAAATTAAATAATCGACAACTCGTCACAAATTCACTTGTGGAAGTGAATGGTCGATTTGAAATTGATTTTGAGCAATTGGAAAAGGATATCGTTGAAAACGACGTTAAACTCTATGCGTTTTGTAGCCCACATAATCCAGGAGGTCGTGTTTGGGAGAAGACAGAACTCATCAAGATAGCTGAGCTTTGTAAACAATATGATGTGCGCTTAATATCTGATGAAATTCATCAAGATTTGACTTTATTTGACAACCAACATCATAGTTTCAACACAGTTGGCGATTATGCATCATTTGCAATTGTTTTGAGCAGTGCAACAAAGACATTTAATATCGCAGGTACTGGTACAGCATTTGTCTTGATTGAAGATGAGCGACTTAAAAAGAAATTTAAAACCCAACAGCTGGCTAATAATCAACATGAAGTGACTACATTAGGGTTACTTGCGACTGAAACTGCCTTGACTTATGGTAAGCCTTGGTTAGTTGAGCTGAAAAAAGTATTAGTAGACAACCTTTCATATTTGGTCACTTATTTTGAAGAACATGCCCCACGTGTGAAAGTGATGCAACCTGAAGGGACTTATTTGATTTGGGTAGATTTTTCTGATTATGGTCTAAGCGATGATATATTGTACGGATTATTTAGAGATGAAGCAAAAGTTATCTTAAATAATGGGACCAGTTTTGGTGTTGAAGGCAAAGGACATGTTAGAGTTAATATTGCGGCACCACTTGAACATGTCAAACAAGCTGTTCAGAGAATAGTTGCTGTGCTACCAAAAGATTAGTTATATAATAGGTAAGTCATGTCCTGCTAGCTCACAAAAGAAGTTAGCCAATAAACATTTTTTTTGATATAATACTAAAAGAATAGATAATTTCAGAAAGTTGGTTTATTAACATGGGAAAATTTCAAGTTGTCACACATCCACTAATTCAGCATAAACTCACAATTTTACGTCAAACTTCAACAGGAACAAAGGCTTTTCGTGATCTTGTTAATGAGATCGCGATGCTTTTAGGGTATGAAATATCACGTGATTTACCGTTAGAAGATATTGAAATTGAAACACCCATCACGAAATCAATCCAAAAAACATTAGCAGGAAAAAAATTAGCGATTGTACCAATTTTACGTGCAGGTATCGGTATGGTTGACGGGATTTTATCTCTAGTGCCTGCTGCTAAAGTAGGGCATATTGGGATGTACCGAGATGAAGAAACGTTACAACCAGTTGAATACTTGGTGAAATTACCTGAAGATATTGATCAACGTCAGATTTTTGTTGTAGATCCAATGCTTGCAACAGGTGGCTCTGCTATTTTAGCGATTGACTCACTAAAAAAACGTGGTGCTGGTGCAGCCAATATCAAGTTTGTCTGTCTTGTAGCAGCACCAGAAGGTGTGAAAGCTTTACAAGAAGCGCATCCTGATATTGATATTTATACTGCTGCATTGGACGAAAAATTAAATGAACATGGCTACATTGTGCCAGGTTTAGGAGATGCTGGCGATCGTCTTTTTGGGACTAAATAATATGATGGATAAACTTGAGTTTGTTTTAGCACATTTTACTGAAGAAAGAGTCTACCATAATGGTGAGTATTATCGGTTAAAAAAGTTTGACAATGATACTTATGAACTAGAAGTGTCAATTTCTGGTGCTTGTGGTACGTTTGAGAGTCATCCAGCTATTAAATTTAAACTCATGCCAGAATCAAACCAAGTGCTATTTTTAAGCTATCGAGATGTAGTGGTTAATCCCATGAAATCTTTTAAACCAGAAAGCGAAGCAGAGCTTGATTTTGTGAGATTAGCATTTGAACAACTGGTTGATAAATGCGATCAAGTCAAGTCATCAAGCTAACACCGATTAACTATCGGTGTTTTTTTTTATAAACACATATTTAGACTTTTATTTGCCATTATTTGATGATATAATTAAGAATTAAATAATAAAAAAATGTTTATCAATCCTTGTAATTAGGGAATTGAGAGATCTTTTTAATTGATATTAATTTTAAATGGAGCTATCTTTGAAAAAAATAAATGTAAAACATATTTTAGTTGGAAAACCATTGAAGTCAACTGATGATGACAGTCATCTGCTCACTAGATTCCAAGCATTAGCTATGTTATCCAGCGATGCCTTATCTTCTATCGCATATGGTACTGAACAGATCGTCACAGTATTAATTACCTTATCTGCAGCAGCAATTTGGTATAGTTTACCGATAGCGGCACTCGTGCTCGTTTTACTTGCGGCCTTGACACTTAGTTATCGTCAAATCATTCATGCCTACCCACATGGTGGGGGTGCGTACGTTGTTTCAACTGAAAATTTAGGTGCAAATGCGGGCTTGATTGCAGGAGGGAGTTTATTAGTTGACTATATGTTGACTGTCGCAGTATCGGTTTCTGCAGGTGCGGATGCGATTACCTCTGCAATTCCATTTCTTCATCCTTATAACCTAATCATATCGATCATCATTGTCTTATTACTCATGCTAATGAATCTTCGGGGGCTTAGAGAATCAGCCGGATTTTTATTAGTGCCAGTTTATACTTTCGTGGGTGCAACTGTCTTATTACTCGTTGTTGGGATATTTAGAGTATTGACAGGTGACGTCTCTTATAATGCAACGAGCCATGTCGGGATGGCTGTTCCTGGGATCTCGATTATCTTATTATTAAAAGCATTTTCTAGTGGTTCTGCCAGCTTAACAGGTGTAGAAGCAATTTCTAATGCCGTTCCTTTCTTTAAAAAACCGAAAGCTAAAAATGCTGCAAGTACGTTGACGATGATGGCACTTATACTAGGTATCTTCTTCACAGGTATTACAGTGCTTAGTTATTATACTGGTATCATTCCTAATGCAAAGGATACAGTATTATCGCAGCTTGCCCATAATATCTTTGATTTTAATGGTGTAGGTCGTATCTTTTATTACGTCTTTCAATTTGCAACAGCTATGATCTTAGCTGTCGCAGCTAATACTGGTTTCTCAGCATTTCCTATGCTTAGCTATAATCTTGCCAAAAATAAATATATGCCGCACATGTATATGGAAAAGGGTGATAGACTAGGGTATTCTAATGGGATTATCAGTCTTGCAGCGGGTGCCATTGTTTTATTGATGATCTTTAACGGGTCTACAGCACGCCTAATCCCACTTTATTCAATCGGTGTATTTGTACCATTTGCCTTATCGCAAACAGGGATGGTAGTGAAGTGGCGTAGAGAAGCAGGCAAAACATTTTGGCGCCATGCGATATCAAATATCATTGGTGCGCTAATTTCTGCAGTTATCGTGATGATCTTATTGGTTTTTAGATTAGCAGATATATGGCCATTCTTTATCGTGATGCCTATCCTGCTTGCCATGTTCTATGCGATTAAACGTCACTATACTGAGGTAGCACACCAATTACGACTTCAAGATGAAATTGTTACTCATGAGTATACTGGAAATACAGTCATAGTTCTCGTTGGGAATGTAACAAATGTTGCAGTAGGAGCAATGAGCTATGCGCAATCAATTGGATCAGAAGTTATCGCAGTCCATGTATCAACCAAGGAAACTTATCAGAAAGATAAAGAAGTAGAAACAGAATTCAAGACTCTATATCCTGACATTCGTTTTTCAATTGTGGAATCAAGTTATCGCGATATTGTGAAGCCTGTTGTGCGCTACGTAGATTTAGTCTCAAAAATAGCCAATAAGAAAAATAATACGGTAACGGTTATCGTCCCACAATTTGTACCAAAACGCTCATGGCAAAACATCTTGCATAATCAAATGTCTGTTCGTTTACGCTATTATTTAAGCTGGCGAGACAATGTAGTTGTGTCAAGTTATTCATATCATTTGAAAAAATAATTAACTAAAAAAGTTTGCTATGATAGCTACTTGATAAAAGTAGCAAGAGTAGTAGGCTTTTTATGATGTCCATAACCTATAAAAAAACTGATGCCAATTGTTTGGTCATCAGTTTTTTTAAGTTAGTAGATCAGCATATCTAGATGAGTGACTACTATTATAGTAACCCACGTTCTTTGTACCAGATATCTGGTTGCCAAATCCAGTTAGTGTCGTATTTTTCTAGTAATGCAAAGCTTTTTGTTGGTCCCATAGAACCAGCAGGATAATATTGGAGAGGTGTTTTATCTAATTGCCAACTGCCGACTATTTTATCAATTAATTCCCAAGATGCTTTAACTTCTTGCCAACGGCTAAAGTTAGTCACATCGCCATTGAGCACATCATAGATCAGTTTTTCATAAGCCTCAGGAGAGTTACCCAAGGCATCAGCATCATGTCTAAAGTCTAGTTTAACTGGCTCGATAGAGAACGTTTTACCGACTTCTTTACCGTTAACCTGGAGTGAGAAACCTTCTGTCGGCTGGATATAAATGGTTAAGATGTTAGGCTTAAGAGATTCTCCGAAAATATTAGCATTATTTTTGAAAATAATGTTAATTCGAGTCCCTTTTTCAGTCAATCGCTTACCGGTTCTAAAGAAGAACGGCACATCTTTGAAGCGTTCAGTATCAACAAAAAAGACGCCACTAGCAAAAGTTTCTGTTTTAGAAAGTGGGTTGACTGATGGCTCATCAGTATAAGCTTGAAAATCTTGGTTATTGATACGGCCACTCTGGTATTGGCCACGTACAAAGTTTTCAGTAATCGCTTGTTCATCAGGTACACGTAAACTCTGTAGGACTTTAATTTTTTCAGGTAACACGTCTTCGCTTGAAAAAGAGGCAGGTTTATCCATGGCAAGAATTGAGAGGACTTGTAAAATATGATTTTGTACCATATCTTTAAGTGCGCCCGATTGGTCATAATAGCCACCACGATCTTCCACGCCGATTGATTCAGCAAAAGTGATCTGGATGTTGTCTATGAACTCACGGTTCCACACATGTTCAAATAAGATATTTGCAAAACGTACTGCAAAAATATTTTGAATCATCTCTTTACCAAGATAATGATCAATCCTAAAGATTTGACTCTCATCAAATGTTTCTGATAAGGCTTGGTTGAGTTGTTTAGCCGTTTCAAGATCTGTACCGAAAGGTTTTTCGATAATCAGTCTCTCAAACCCTTGTCCGTCAACGATCTGTTCTGATTTTAGATGATCAGTGATTGTACCAAAGAATTCAGGTGCCATTGCTAAGAAAAAGACTTTATTATGTTCAGTTTTATAAGTTTCAGCTAACTCATCTTGTAATGTTTTAAGTGTTGCATAATGTGCAACATCTTGAACATCATGACTTTGGTAGTAGAAATGTGAGGCAAACTCACTGGCTTGTGTTGGAGTGGTTGCTAAATTGCTGATGGCATCAATGACAACTTGCTCGAAAAAATCCTTTGTCCATGGACGACGAGCTGTACCGATAACAGCAAAGTTTTCAGCTAAAATACCAGACTTATAAAGACGAAAAAGGGAAGGGTAAAGTTTACGCTTTGCTAAATCACCACTTGCACCAAAAATTGTAATTACTACTTTAGTCATATCATTATGTCTCCAAAAATTCTTTTACTCTACCAATTATATCAAAATTTAGCTTAGAAAGTTCGATACACGTACGGATTTGATGGTTTTTCAACTTGTGTAAGTGTTTGTGGCTTAACAATAGGGATTTCTCTTTTAAAAGGTGGGTAGTAAGCCATTTGAATTTGTCCTGTGACTTTGATCCAAGTATTGTTGGGAAAGTTTTGCCCCTCACTTAAAGTGCGCAACCCAAAAACACCTGAGTCGGCAATACAATGAATAATCCCAAATCTAAATAAAAATTGGGCACCTGATGTTGTAGGGTCATTGTAAACAAATCCAGTGTAAGTAATCGTTTTACCTTCAAATGTGCCAGGGAAATTGTAAATGAGTTCCATAATTTCCATATAGTTATCAGTCGTGATTGTGATCGTAGATTGATCTTGATAGGTACGCAATTCTTTTTTCATCATTTTGTCATAAACTGATTTTGTAAAGTAAAGACTGGTATTGGGTTGAAGATATTGAATTTGTGTCCCATCTGAACTATCTCCAGATCCTTCAGCTAATGGAAAGTTAAACCCTTTAGCTGAAACGATAGTTGTATCTAAGGACTTAGACGGAATAAAGATACTTGATAAAATCGGTGTTGCAAGTAAAAGGAGTGCAATTGCTCGTGCAAATTTTGATGTGATATGAATATGTGGGTTAACATGTCGCATCCAGTTAATTAATTGAACGATAGCAAAAAGTAATGAGAGTAGTGCTGATAAGACAGCCAAGTAACTATAGTGTGTATTAATATATTGATTGAGTTTTCCAGTAAGTTGCAAATACATCATCAGCTCAAAATAGCCTGATAAAATGAGGAATCGAATCATAATAAGCTCACCCCCATACTGATTGCGATGACAAGCACAGAAATAGCCAATACATAGCGGATGATAAATTTAGGTTTAAAGTAGTGTTTCATCATCAGTAGATTTTTCATATCAATGATTGGTCCAAATAGTAGAAAAGCAATGATTGGTCCTGTACCAAACAAGCTCAGTAAGCTTGCACCGATAAACGCATCTGCTTCACTACATAAGGAAAGTAGAAAGGCAAATCCCATCATTAATAAGATGGCAACAACTGGACTATGTGTCACAGATGTTAATAGTTTAGTAGGGACAAATACTTGGATACAAGAGGCCACTAAGCTACCAAATATAAGATAGCGACCTGTGTCAAAAAACTCATCTACACCATGTGATAAGGCTTGCCATACTTTTTGCCGTGCAGTCAGTTGTGCGTGAGTATGTGTATGATGATCATCAGCAGGTTTTTCTAATAAAATAGGCTCGTCAAATTGGTAAGCTAAAATGAGTCCGATAATCAAAGCAAGTGCCAAAGCACCAAGTAATCTTAATAGTAGAAACTTGAAAGAATTACCAAAAGCAACAAATGTAGCAAATAAGACAACAGGATTAATAATCGGTGCAGCGATTAAAAAAGGAATACCAGTATAAGTGGGTACTTTTTTCTCTAGAAATCGATTGATGATCGGCACAATACCACACTCGCAAGATGGAAAAAAGAAACCAGCAAAAATCCCCACAATAACACGTAAAAATTTATTTTTAGGTAGAAATTTAGCGACAATACTCGGAGATAAGTAGGTTTCTATGATACCAGCAACCAAACAGCCAAACAATACAAATGGTAAGGCTTCTATAATAATGGATAAGAAAATTGCTGCTAATTGTGACCAAACATCAGGTAGATTATTTAACATCTTTTAAGTCACTTTCCTTAGGCGTATCGGTATTAAATTGTTTTAGAAAATCTTCAGGTGTTTTAACACGCTTATCTGTTGTCTTTTCTATTTTCTCTGCATCAGTAAATTCGAATTCTGGTGGCATGACAGCCAAGTCACCCAATACTTTGTCTAAATCATCTCGTTTTTTAAAGGTTAATGCCATTTCTTCTCTTTTCTATAATAAGTGATATCTATATTTTACATTATTTTGTTTAAAATTAGCTTATAGTAAACAAAAAGTATCTTTAATGTCTCAAACTACTTGCTTTTTTTCAAAAAACCTATATAATTATATAGTAATGGTAGATTGTCGTATTGCGCGGTCTGTCTAAAAAAAAATATATTTTTTATTCTAAAGGAGACATTTTTAAAATGGCTAAAGAAAAATACGATCGTTCGAAACCACACGTTAATATCGGTACTATCGGACACGTTGACCATGGTAAAACAACACTTACTGCTGCAATCACGACAGTTTTATCACGTCGTTTACCTTCAGCAGTAAATACACCTAAAGACTACGCATCAATCGATGCTGCTCCAGAAGAACGCGAACGCGGTATCACTATCAATACTGCTCACGTTGAGTACGAAACTGAAGCACGTCACTATGCGCATATCGATGCCCCAGGTCACGCGGACTACGTTAAAAACATGATCACTGGTGCCGCTCAAATGGACGGAGCTATCTTAGTAGTAGCTGCAACTGATGGACCTATGCCACAAACACGTGAACATATCTTGCTTTCACGTCAAGTTGGTGTTGGTAAATTGATCGTTTTCCTTAACAAAAAAGACCTTGTTGATGATGAAGAATTGATCGAACTTGTTGAAATGGAAGTTCGTGACCTATTATCAGAATACGACTTCCCAGGTGATGACACTCCAGTTATCGTTGGTTCAGCACTTAAAGCGCTTGAAGGCGATACTGAATACGAAGATATCATCATGGAATTGATGGATACTGTTGACTCATATATCCCAACTCCAGAACGTGATACTGACAAACCTTTACTTTTACCAGTCGAAGATGTATTCTCAATCACTGGTCGTGGTACAGTTGCTTCAGGTCGTATCGATCGTGGTACTGTTCACGTCAATGACGAAATCTCTATCGTTGGTATCAAAGACGATATCTCAAACGCTATCGTAACTGGTGTTGAAATGTTCCGTAAACAGCTTGACGAAGGTTTAGCTGGGGATAACGTTGGTGTACTCCTTCGTGGTGTTCAACGTGATGAAATCGAACGTGGTCAAGTTATTGCTAAACCAGGTTCAATCACACCTCACAAACAATTTAAAGGTGAAGTTTATATCTTGTCTAAAGATGAAGGTGGACGTCATACACCATTCTTCGATAACTACCGCCCACAATTCTACTTCCGTACAACTGACGTAACTGGTTCAATCAAGCTTCCTGCTGGTACTGAAATGGTTATGCCTGGTGATAACGTATCAATCGATGTTGAATTGATCCACCCAATCGCCGTTGAACAAGGTACTACTTTCTCTATTCGTGAAGGTGGACGTACTGTTGGTTCAGGTATCGTTGCAGAAATCGAAGCTTAATTCATTTTAGACTTCCAAAACTATTTATTGGTCGGACAATAAATGCAAAAAAACGCTTAGCGATTAGCTAAGTGTTTTTTTGTTATGCTTAATGACTAAAGCCAATCGTAAATGAGACATAAAAAAAGTTCAAATCAATTGAACTTTTAGTTTACTTTTTTGAAGACACCACGATCAACAAGTGCATTCATTTGGAAATAGAATTTTTCTTGTACCATTTGGTTATCATCTGATTTAAAGATATTAACATGTCTTAAACCTGATTGGTCTGTAATTGATAATTTAAAACCAGATAAATCAGCTTTGATAATGATTTTTAATACAGGACCTTCACCAGAGTTAGGAATTGTTTCTAAAACACGTGTCAATTCATAATTACCGACATTATTTTTGATAAATGTGGTATCCATCAACGTATATTTTTTTATTGAATCAGATAATTGGTAAGTATCTTTACAATCATCAAGGTGTTTTTCAGTTAAAAATGCCATATTAAAGTTGCTACAGTGGCGATGATCACCTAATTAGTAGCAGCTCCTTTCTTTTGAGTGAGTTAAGTATGAGACAATATGTTAGTCAATATCTCAATAAAATTATCTATCTCTGTAGCTGTTGTTAAATCAGAAAATGAGATACGAACAGATTCTTTCAGCTTAGGTGAATTAGGGCCATAGCACGCCTCAAGGACGTGTGACGATGCAATATCACCTGCAGTACATGCAGATCCAGTTGAAATTGCAACACCTTGTAGATCTAACTTCATTAATAACAAGTTGTGATTGACACCAGGAAAACCAATATTGATAACATGTGGCATCGTTTTAGTGCCAAATTGATTAAGATAATACGTTAGACCTGTAAGTTGTGCCAGTAAGTGCGCCTTGAGAGCTGTGACTTTTTGGTAGTTATCGGTCATATCATGATAGGCTAGGCTTAAAGCTTTTGCCATTCCTACGATCCCTGGAATATTTTCTGTACCAGCACGTTTTTTATTTTCTTGTTCTCCTCCATGGATGAGTGGATCAAGTCTTACATTATTGTAGTAGAGAAACCCAACACCTTTTGGCCCATGAAATTTATGCGCAGAAGCTGATAAAAGATCAATCCCTAAGTCAAGTGGTTGGATAGGTAGTTTACCCATTACTTGCACAGCATCTACATGATAAACAGCTTTGTGTGTTTTCAAAGCATTACCAATCTCCGATATTGGCAATACTTGCCCTGTTTCGTTGTTTGCATACATGGTTGAGACAAGAATCGTATCTTCCTTCACAGCATCTAGTACCATATCTGCTGTATAGTTACCATCAGAATCTGGATGGATGATGGTGATATCAAACTGATGTCTGTCCCTTAAATACGCAAAAGTATTTAAAACGGAATGATGTTCGATTGCTGTTGTTACTAAATGCTTGCCTTTATCACGATTCGCAAGCGCATAACCAAGCAAGGCTTGTGTGTTTGCTTCTGACCCACCAGAGGTAAAAATTAAATGATCACTGGGGACGTGTAGCAAGTTAGCAATATCTTCTCTAGCTTGACGAATTAATTTTGCTGCTGCCCGTCCAGCAGTATGAATGCTTGATGGATTGCCCATGACTGAGAGTGATATCTCAAACATTTCTTGGGCGACTTCAGGCAGGAGTGGTGTTGTAGCGGCATTATCTAAATATATCATAAGGTACCTATTTCATAGTTAACCAAGTGACCATCAGAATTTTAGTATAGTAGAAAAAGATTAATCAACTGATTTATTGTATTGGAAAAGTGGGCTGACAGGTTCATTCTCATGAATACGGATGATTGCATGAGCAAGTAAAGGCGCAGCGCTTAAATATTTGACAGCATCTGGTTTTGGTGTTTCAGTTTTGACTGAATCAGTGACTAAAACTTCTGTGATAGACGTTGCATTTAAACGTTTTGCAGCACCTGGTGTAAATAGCCCATGAGAAGCGACAGCATATACGTCTTTAGCACCAGCATCTTTTGCAATAACTGAAGCACTAGAAAAAGTTTTACCTGTATTTAAAATATCATCAATTAAAATGACGCTTTTATTTTTCACATCACCGATAATATAGCCGTTCTCACGTTTTTGGTCACCATCTGCATAATCAACAATAGCAAGTGGACTTTCTAAGTATTCAGCTAATGAACGTGCTCTTTTAATGCCAGAGTTTTTGGGTGCGACAACAACGACATCATCTCCGACTAAGCCTTTTTCTTGGTAGTATTCTGCAAATAAAGGAACAGTGTAGAGATTATCTGCAGGAATGTCAAAGAATCCTTGTACTTGTACAGCATGTAAGTCTAATGTTAAAATACGATCTGCACCAGCTTTTGTCAACATATTTGCAACTAGTTTAGCAGTAATCGGTTCACGAGGTGAAGCAGTTCTATCTTGGCGAGCATAGCCGTAGTAAGGCATTACAACATTCACAGAGTTAGCACTAGCACGTTTGCAAGCATCTATCATGATCAAAAGTTCCCATAGATAAGTATTCACGGGATAAGAAGTGGATTGGATGATATAAATATCATAGCCACGGACACTTTCCTCGATATTAATTTGAATTTCACCATCTGAAAACTGTTTAGATGATATTTTACCAAGTGGGACACCAGCTGCATCTGAAATTTTTTGCGCTAATTCGAGGTTTGAGTTTAGTGAGAAGAGTTTAATAGTCTTGTCTTTTTCAGTCATTATTGTCCATTTCTAAGCATAAATTTACTGACTCTATTTTACCAAAAAAAACACTAAAGGTAAAATCGTAGGCTAATTTAGATCAATACCATTAGGATCTTATTTTTGCCTGTCTCTATTCTCAAAAATCCTTAGTAACCGCAGTCAGATAGGGCTATGTCATGGTTATTATATGATGAGTTGATGAATGATTGACATTAAAAATTAGAAGTGATAAGATGATTGGTGGAAATGATTGTAGAGCAAGAGCTGTGTACAATGTATGTATGTAAAAAGGGGCTATATCCATGAAAAAATCACAAATTATCTCACTGCTAGCAGTATCTGCACTGTCAGTGACTATGTTGGCTGCTTGCGGAGGATCTGGTAATAAAAAATCAGATAGTAAAGCAGATGCTCAGAGCGCAGAAGTATTTACTGGCGCAACGAAAGGAACAGATAATTTTGAGACACTTTCAAAAGGTGTTTCAGAAAATGGTGCGTGGTTAAATGCTGTAACCAAAGACATTGACGCTTCAGGTAAAACACTTACTGTGTCTGGTTTATTTGCTGGGGATGGACAAGTTAAGCGTGAACTCGCACTATACAAATCTGGTGCAGATAAGAAGCCTGAAGGCACTTACACGTTAACAGTAGCCAAGTTAGTTGTGAAATCTCCCGGATTTATCATCGCACAAGGGACTGTTAAAGGAGATGTTTATGTTGATGCTACCGGCTTTAAGATGCAAGGTAGTGCTAAAGTTGACGGGAATTTGATTTTTGCTTCTGATCGTCTAAAAAAAGCGTATGATGCTTTAACGCCTCAAGCTAAAGGTGTTGTGACTGGTACGACTAAGGTTGAAGCAACGAATGTAGTAGGTGTGAAATCAGGTGCAGTTACTATAGCTGAAAAAGGTGGTAAAATTTCTCATGTAAAATCTAGCGATGTAAAAACAGGTGCTACGCATGGTACAGAGAAGTTGTCGGTATTATCTGATGCACTCAGTAAAAATGGAACATGGTTAGCGGCAGGAACTGCAGATATAAATGGTGCTGGTAAAACAGTAAAAATTGATGGAACATTTATCGCTTCGAATGGATTGATAGCGAGAAAACTTGTTTTATATGCTCAAAATGATCACCGTCAAGTAGCGAAAACTTATACGTTAACAGTTGCTAAACTTGTGGTGAATTCACCTCATACTGTTATCGCAAATGGTGAGATTAAAGGTGATGTTTATGTCACAAAATCAGCTATTGGATTTGCAGCTCAAAATACTAAAGATACCACAGGTAAACAAGTAACGGCCAAAATAGATGGAAACTTATATTTTGCAACACAAGCAGAGCTAGATGCTTATAATAAACTGCCTGCAACCGCTAAGTATGACGTGACAGGTAAAACAGAAGTTAAGGCTGTTTGATAACTCTGACAACATTTGATGAAGCATTGATAGATAAAAAAACACTGTCCTGAACAGCTCCTGGTAAAATGGACATGAA
>NZ_JXJX01000019.1 GCF_002441715.1 Pseudolactococcus plantarum | reverse complement strand
TTCCTCCTGCTATCTTTTTCTATTATTCTACCTTATTTGATAGTAGATTTAAAACTTTGCAACAGAACCTTTGATACTAATCCATAATTATTTTCCTTTAGTACAATAGACAAATGTGTTGATTTGTCTAATAGTTTTGAAAGGGTTTTCTTTACAAAAAGTAATGAAAAGTCTATAATCAAGTTAAGAAGGACGTTTATTTAGTGTCTATACAAAGGAGGCCCATTTATGTATTACAGTAACGGAAATTATGAAGCTTTTGCACGTCCAAGAAAGCCCAAAAATGTGGATCAAAAATCAGCGTATATTATTGGAGGAGGGCTGGCCGGATTGGCGACCGCTGTTTTCTTGGTGCGCGATGGACAAATGTCCGGAGAAAAAATTCATATATATGAGGAATTGCCTACTCCGGGTGGATCGTTAGATGGAGAAAAGCGTGCCAATATCGGCTTTGTGACACGTGGTGGTCGAGAAATGGAAAATCATTTTGAAACTATGTGGGACATGTATCGATCAATTCCTTCTTTAGAAATTGAAGACGCCTCTTACTTAGATGAATTTTATTGGCTAGATAAAGATGATCCAAATTCATCTAATACTCGCCTAATTTATAATCGGGGACAACGCGTCCCAACGGATGGCCTGTATACTTTGGATGAAAAATCTAAAGAATTAATAGATTTAGTTTTAACTCCTGAGTCAAAACTGGGTAAGACGACTATTGAGGAATTTTTCTCAAATGAGTTCTTTGAAAGTAATTTTTGGATGTACTGGGCAACTATGTTTGCTTTTGAAAAGTGGCATTCTGCAGTTGAGATGCGTCGATACACGATGCGATTTATTCATCATATTGATGGACTACCTGATTTTAGCGCCCTAAAGTTCAATAGGTACAATCAGTATGAGTCTATGGTTCTACCAATTATAAAGTATTTAGAGTCATATAATGTCGAATTCATCTATGATACACAAGTTAATAATGTTGTGGTAGATTTTGAAAATGACGAAAAAATTGCCAAAAAAATCGTGATCCAAGATGGTGATGATGTTAGCCTATCGCGTGATGATCTTGTATTCGTTACAAATGGTTCTATTACAGAAAGTTCAACATACGGAAGCCATGATAAACCCGCTCCTGTATCAAAAGAGTTGGGTGGTAGTTGGTCACTGTGGAAGAATCTGGCAGAACAATCTAATGATTTCGGTCATCCAGAAGTATTCTATGATAACCTACCCGAAAAAAGTTGGTTTGTGTCAGCGACAGCCACTATAAAATCACCAGAAATTGAACCCTACATTGAACGTCTAACCAATCGTGATTTGCATGATCACAAAATTAATACTGGTGGAATCATTACCATAACCGATTCGAACTGGTTAATGAGTTTTGCTGTTCACAGGCAGCCACATTTCAAAGAACAAAAAGAAAATGAAACAACTGTATGGATATATGGACTATATTCAGATACCAAAGGAAATTTTGTTAATAAGACCATCGTAGAAAGTTCTGGGGAAGAAATTACGCAAGAACTCCTTTATCACCTTGGTGTCCCTGAGTCCAAGATCAAACAATTGTCTAACCAAAACAATATAAATACCGTTCCAGTATTTATGCCGTTTATTACATCATACTTTATGCCCCGCGTTGCGGGTGATAGGCCAGATATTGTTCCTAAAGGGTCTGTTAATTTAGCCTTTATTGGTAATTTCGCAGAGTCACCTAGTAATGACACCGTGTTTACTACCGAATATTCAATTAGGACAGCCATGGAATCTGTCTATACTTTACTTGAAGTCGAACGCGCTGTTCCTGAAGTTTATGGCTCCATTTATGATATTCGAGAACTACTTAAAGCCATCTACTATATGGGAGATAAAAAAACCATTGATGAGGCTAATTTAGGAATTCCTAAATTAGCTAAAGTAGCTCTAAAAAAGAAGATAAAGGGAACGTTTATCGAAGAGCTACTTACCGAGAGTAAATTACTATAAAACATGGTAGCTGTTAAAACTCTCTGAATTATCAAAAACTGTTGCAAATTATTATAATGCGACATATTTCGATATGTAATAAGCTTTTCATTTTTGAAAAAGACTTGATGAAATATAATCATCAAGTCTTTTTTATAGCTACGTATTTTTTAAGAAATAACCTGATTACGGGAAAATGTATATAGGAAGTCCGGACTGCTTTATTTCTAAATCATAATCCGAGATAATCAAATGTATGAATTCTTATTATGAATGCTAAGATATGATTAAATCAAATAATAATGGGAACCAGAAAGGTAAAAATATTATGGTTCAACAAATCGTCCTCTCCATCAAAGATTCAAACATTTTAAAAATGGTTCAAGATACCTTGCTTGATAGTTTTCGTGCAGGGCGTCGCAATTACACCATCTTTCAAGTGGGGAAAGCCACTCTCTTAAGGGTAAGTGATGTCATGAAACTTAAAAAATCAGATGTCTTTAATCCTGATGGAACGGTTAAACAAACCGCTTTTATTCATGATCAAAAAACAGGAAAAGCGAATACGTTATATTTGAAACCAGTACAACAAGATTTATTAATTTATCATGATTGGCTGGTCCAACAAAATCTTAATTCTGAGTGGTTGTTTCCCTCAACGACTCAACCAGACCGTCACATCACCGAGAAGCAATTTTATAAGGTCATGGCACGTGTTGGTGATCTTTTAGGAATCAACTATCTAGGGACGCATACCATGCGTAAAACAGGCGCTTATCGGGTCTATACGCAGTCAAACTATAATATTGGTTTAGTGATGCATTTATTAAACCATTCAAGTGAAGCTATGACCTTAACGTATCTTGGATTAGATCAAGCTAGTCGAGAAACGATGTTAGACCAAATTGATTTTGGGTAATGAATGTTTAGAACTTAGTAGTCGTCCAAAAACGACTACTTTTTTTGTTGAATCGTCCAAGGACGATTCGATGCTTTTGACTTGTAAGAACAGGATTGAATGAAGCCATACTGTTCGCATATTTTTAGTGGATGAACGAATAAAAAATCTCTCGTATTTTGTTTGTTCATCCATGGTTTTAGAAAAAAGAGGGACGATTTCGGAAGAAGAAAATCGTCTCTTTTTTTTCTTCTTTTTGTATGACAAAAAGAAAGATCTTTTGCCTATTTTATTTTTATAAAATGGGTAGGTGGCGTTTGCGTAAAGCAAATCGACACAATCCAAAGGGGATAAAAGGGGAAAGTGAAACTTCCCCTTTTCAAGCCACATTGTAATACAAGAACGAAGTGCTTTGTATTACAATGTGATAGCTTGCAGTATTTATGGATTTATATGGTCTATTTTGTTATAATGATTGTAACAGAATAGGGCGCAATGCTTATTACAAAATCAATGACAAAGGGCGATTGAGGAATGAGCGCTGGGGCATTTTATCTTTGAGGAGGCTATTTATGGATCAGAAAGAAGTATCACAAAATCAAACAAAGTACATTCAATTTAGATTATCTGAAGAACAATACAATAAGCTGAAAATTTCAGGAGAAACATATGGACTCTCTCCGAATCTTTATGCGAAAAAATTAGCACAAAAATCTCATTTAAAAAAACCTTATCTCCAACATGACCAAGCGAAATCTTTATTATTAGAACTCTCAAAACAAGGAACCAATTTAAATCAAATCGCCAAGAAACTCAATCAATTCGATCGGATGGACAACCAAGATAAAGAGCTGATCGAGGCTTTACGCTATACATACGGAGTACTTGCTCAAGCTCAAAAGGGGTATCAAGAGTTATGGCAACAATTGCAAAAATAAGCAATGGCGCAAGTGCAGCGAGCGCCCTTAATTATGCTTTAGGTCAAGACAGACCTATGCATGAAAAAACTGAACAGTGGCTACAAGACCATCAATTGGAACGTCCTGTGGAGCTGACAAATTGTCGGGCAGTTGCCGTGGGTGGAACCAACGGGATTGATCCCTTTATTGCCAAAGAACAATTCGATGTCGTTCGACAACTTCATAACCAAACCAAAGAATCCAATCAAGTCTTGCGTATTACCCAATCTTTCGCCTTAGATGAACTGAATCCGAAAGTACAAAAGGACTGGCAAAAAGCCAACGATTTAGGCGTTGAGTTAGCAGAAAATCTCTATCCTAACCATCAAAGCGCTGTTTATACGCATTTAGACGGGAAAAATCACGTCTTACACAACCACATCATTGTCAATAAGGTCAATTTAGAGACAGGAAAGAAATTAAGAGAACAAAAAGGAGAAAGCGTTCAACGAGCACGAGAAATGAATGATCGACTCGCTTCTCGAGAAAACTGGCACATTTTAGAGCCACCAAAAGAGCGCCAAACAGAGACAGAAAAAGAACTAATCGCCAAAAATGAGTATTCTTACATGGATGATTTGAGAGAAAGAATCAATAAATCGCTTCAAGATGTCTCTGTGAGCTCATATGAGACGTTTAAAGAGCGTTTATCCGATAATGGTGAATTCTATCAGAAAGAGGCCAAATATTCTCATACGCCTTTTTAGACGCCAATAATAAGCAAAGACGAGCACGAGAGACCCGATTGGGTTCTGATTTTGGAAGGGAGACCATTTTACATGAGTTGGAAAACCGAGCAAGACAAAACGAATTTAGAGCTGTTGAACAACGAGAACCAGCGATTACTCCGCTTGAGCGAGACACTCAACAAAGAGAATCAGAAATTGTTAGCCTTGAACAAGCAATTGAACCAAGAAAATCAGAAGCTCTCAAACGAGAATCAACAATTAATCGATTTATTGACACACTCAAACAGCTTGCAGGACGAGTACCACAGCTTACTCAACGCGTTACAAGAAAATTAAAGCAAACAAAAGATAAAATACTCGATGATTTTGAACGTCGCTTTTCAAAGGACATGAAAAATTACGAGAAAGAACAACAGAAAAGCCTAGAAAAACAGGCGAATAGAGACGTACAGTCTGAAAAGAAACCAACAAAAGATCATGATCGGGGGATGAGTCGATGAATAAAGATGAACAACTCGTTGTTCAAGTATTAAATGCTTATAAAAATGGCAAAATTGATTTCAGTAACGTTCCAGAACTAGACCGCTTAGTCCGTCAAGAAGTTAATAAAGACTTTCGGGACTACCAAGAAAAAATAGAAGCTGTTGCGAATCAAAAAATTGAGTCTGCCATTCAAGAACAACTCCATCGTTTAGAGGCAGAAAGTTTAAAAGCAGACATACTGAAAGACATTCAAGTTGAAAAACAAGCATTACTCGCTTTGAAAAAAGAACTGAATGAACAAAAAGAGCAGATAAAAGCAGATCGCAAACGTGAGATTGTCGAACGTTACGGTATTCTGATTGCGAACATTGTCTGCCTGTTCTGTTTCTTAGTTGTCGGTATTCTCATCGGACGATGGATTTATAAAGGTATCTGGGATGGTTGGGGTTTGCATATTTTGTATGACACAGTGATGGAGATACGGCCTAAACATCCTTATGGGGCAGTCATTCTTGGATTAGGTGGATTTGGATTAATCGGTGCTGGCATCTATGGCAGTTTTCGATTAATGTATACCGCTTCAACATGGTTTGATCAACGTCCAAAAATTTTCAAAAGAATCTTTCCGAAAAAATAGAGAGTGAGGGGATATTTTGGTTTTAGATAATAAATTAGGCTTAACAAATTCAGCAGAATTAGCTAAACAAGAAGAGTTATTAACGAAAAAAAGAGCCAAAGAATTGTTTGAGTCTGGCAAAATAGAGGATCTGGAAATTGGGACGTTTCAAGGCTTATCTGATATTCATCAGTTTTTATTCCAAGATATTTACGACTTTGCAGGAAAAATTCGAGAAGTGAATATTGCGAAAGGAAACTTTCAATTTGCGCCACGTATTTTTTTAGCGCAAACACTTGAATATATTGATAAATTACCTCAAGAAACATTTGATGAAATTATTGATAAGTACTCGGATATGAATGTGGCGCATCCTTTTAGGGAAGGAAATGGACGAGCCACTCGTATCTGGTTGGATTTAATTCTTAAAAATAAACTACACAAAATCGTCGATTGGAATCAAATTGATAAGGATGAATATTTAAATGCCATGATCCGTAGTACAGTCAGCACCAATGAATTAAAATATTTGATTCAAAAGGCTTTAACCGATGATTTAGGAAAAGAACAATTCTTTAAAGGAATTGATGCGAGTTATTATTACGAGGGATATTATGAAATAAAAACAGAAGATTTATAAATAATCGATACAAACAGACGAATCAATATAGAATTTGATTCGTCTGTTTGCTTACGGGATGATTTTGACCTTTTCTTTTGACCTTAATTTTAAGATTTTTAAACGGAGTGAAAAAAGGCGAAGCCTATTCTTTATTTATCTTATATATTTTAATCTTTTGTTCTTTTGCGTGATAAAAAAGTTAGTGTTTACAAGGTTTTACAGTTTTTTATAGGGGAAAAAAGCGATGTATATAGGGAAAAAAAGCGATGTATACAGGGGAAAAAAGCGATGTATACAGGGGAAAAAAGTTTTAATTTCCCCTGTATTTTGGTATAATAAAAGCATAGAGAAATTATGACCGCAAAATCACTTTCTCTATGCCACCTTAAAATCACTCACAAAGGAGTAACTTTCTATGTCTATTATAGCAGAAAAACAAAAAAATCAAAAGCAGGTACTGACCGTGAATGACCTTGAAAAACGCAAAGTGGTGGAGCATAACAGCTTGATTACCTCTATTGCTAAAATGCAAAAGACCGCTCTAAAAATGTTTGAACTAGCAGTGTCTTGTATTGATACGGAAAATCCGCCCAAAGATAATATTATCTATCTTTCAAAAAAAGAGTTGTTTGCTTTTTTTGATGTATCATCAGCAAGTAAACACACACGTTTTAAAGAAGCCATTGAGTTGATGCAGAAACAAGCTTTTTTCCAAATTAAAGAAGTCAAAGATAAGGGTTATGAAATGACAAGCATTGTGCCTATTCCAACAGTTAAGTGGAACAGTTACAATGATGATGTAATGATACAATTTAATCAGTTTATTATGCCTTATCTGATTGACTTAAAGGCAGAGTTTACGCAATATAAAATTTCTGAATTAAAAGAACTCAATAGCAAATACAGCATTATCTTATATCGTTGGTTATCCATGAATTACAACCAGTACGAGCATTATAGTTATAAGGGTGGGCGCCGAGAAGAACAAGTTGAAGCCTACCGCAATCCCTTAATCACAGTAAAAGAATTACGAGAAATAACTGATACGGTTTCTTTGTATCAGACCTTCAAAGATTTTGATAGCTACGTATTGAAAAATTCTTTAAAGGAAATCAATGCCTATACGTCTTTTAACGTGACCTATGAGAAAGTCAAAAAAGGGCGGAGCATTGATAGCATTGTCTTTCATATCGCGAAAAAACCAGTTGCTAAAAATGAATATTATAAGCAAGAAGAACAAGACCCAGTTTATCTTGAAAACAAAGCAGACCGAGAAGTCAAACAACAAGCATTATTTACCGAAGCTATGCAAAGTCCTTACACCAAGTTATTAGGCGAAAAATGGCTGATTAATGTTGCTGATATGCAAGATATAAGTACCATGACAGGACTTGCAGAAAAAGTTTACCCACTATACGATGAACTCAAAGAAGCAAGGGGATTAAAAGGGGTAGAAACACATCTATCATACGTTGCAAGTAAGCAAGAGGGCTATTCTAAACGAAACGTGGTTAAGTACCTTAAAACAGCCATTAAGGGATATTTACCTACCGTTGCATTGCAAGACCTGGAACACCCTGAAAGAGCCAATTACAAAAAAACAAAACCACGAACCTTAGAAGAAGTAGGAAAAGATTTTTTTCCAGAATATGAGAACATAACGACTGAAACTGAAAAAGAAGAATTAAGACAAATGAAAGCAGAAATCGTCAAAAAGTTACGTGGCGAGGGTTTAGACCATGAGTGAGAACTTAAAAACAATAAAAGAGCTGGCGGACGAATTAGGTATTAGTAAAAAGTATTTACAAAACAAAATTAGTTATGAAAAAAAGAAACAAAATTTATCTATCGGAAATTGGAAAAAAATATCCGGAAAAAATACAATAGTATTATCTGACAAAGAACAAACATTAATAAAAAGTTGGTTAAACAGTCTAGAAGATAAGCAAGAAGATAAA
>NZ_JXJX01000018.1 GCF_002441715.1 Pseudolactococcus plantarum | reverse complement strand
TATTTTTCTTTTTCCAAATTTGATAGAGTAGTTTGCCATATTCTTGCACCCAACGGTAAATTGTTGTGTGAGAAACGTTAATGCCACGATCATATAACATCTCTTGAACATCACGATAACTCAAATTATAGCGAAGATAATACCCAACAGCGACAATAATGACGTCTTTTTTGAATTGTTTGCCTTTAAAATGATTCATTACTCTGTCCTCTCTGTCTTTTTTCTCAATTTTACACTAAAATAGATTTTTTGGAAAACTTTGCAACAGAACCAAAAGAAAGTTCCTGAATTGCGATTTGCGGGGTTTGCTGACGATTGGGAAGAGCGTAAGTTAGTTGAAATTTCCGATTATAGAAACGGGAAATCTCATGAGAAAGATATTTCAGAAGATGGGAATTATATTGTTGTAAATTCAAAATTCGTTTCTACAAATGGTCTCTGGTTAAGAAGTATTCTGATGAAATTATTGCACCTCTGTCTAAGAATGAAATAGCATTTGTTTTAAGTGATGTTGCAAATGGTAGGGCAATTGCTCAAACCTTTTTAATTAGTGAAGATAATTTCTTGGTAGAAAGTTCTATTTTTTGTAGTTGTAAGGCTAATGGAGTGGTATAATAGAAATAATTAAAATATAAAATGAGAGGTAGTTTATGGAAATTGAAGAGCATTCAACTGCCATTCTGGATGTTACAAATCATCTGGGAAAGGTAGACATTTTTCCTGGAAATAAATTAGAAATTTTCTCTTTTTTGCTTAGTTCAAATAAATTCGATTATCACAATGCCTGCAATCAACTCTTGGAATCCGTAATAGAGTTTTCACTTTCACGAAAATATCGTGAAACTTATAAAAATGAGTCTATGAAATTATCCAAAGAGGCACGGACTCACTGCAAGGATTGGAAAACAGGTAAAAATGGCGTACGTAAACAGCATAGTCAGAATGAACTGATTGCGGAGCAAAACGCGTGCGACTGGACTAATGTCAAATATTTAGACACAAAATGAGCTATATTTTCTTAAAATAATTTTCTTCTTTCTGATTTGTCAAAAAACACTAACAAGTCCATCACTTCGGCAGGAAATGTTATCCCATTAGGAAGTGAATTTGCAATCGTTCAGTCAGATGATATTGGAAGACCTTCAAGTGTCACACTTTATAATTTTGATGGTAAACCACTTAAATCAGCATCTATTCGAAACTAGTGAATTAAAAACAAACGTGTAATCTTTAATCACAATAAGAAAACAACAGATATAGGAGCACTTACAACTTGAAAAAGAATCCTTTAATCATCACCTTGTCTATTCTGGCTCTGCTTGTAGTTAGCGGTGTTTCCGCCGTCGTGATTCATAACGAACAAGTCGCACATCAGAAAGCAGTCGCACAGGCTAAGGTGCAAGCAAAAGCGAACGAAGTAAAATATCTAAAACAAGCTAATACTGCTGTTAATAAAGCTTACCAAACCAAGAAAGACTCTGATATTGCCTCAGCTCAAAGCGCAATTAAAAAGCTAAACAGCTCGGATAAAAAAGCACCGACTGACAAACTAACCCTACTTACAACAGCACTTACAGATTTGTCTTCCGCTGACAATTTGATTTCAACCGCAGAGAAAGCCACGTCAACCGCCGAAGCAAACCTTGTGCAAGTTAAGAAAGACGCCCAAGCGAAAATTGACGCTCAGAAAATGGACTTGGGTGCGATTGCCAAAGGAGATTACAGTAGCATACAAGGAACTTGGACAGACGCAATCGGCGAGACATTACTTGTTAGCCAGTCTTCAATTACGATGAACGGCACTGCTCTTAATTTATCAAACGCCTACAAAAGCACTTATTCAGACAGACGCTACGATGATGGTAGCGGTATCATCACTTGGGCTGACGGCAACGGAGCTGGGTCTATTCAATTCATACCAAAAAATATAGGTGGATACCTAACAGAGCCAAGTCCGGGGAAATTTCAGACCCCCGCTCATGGAGACATCACGAAAGAAAGGCTTAATATTACCCTCGCTCATGAGAATAAGGAGCATTTGTTTTATAAACAAGGTTCTACGCTGCCAAGTCCCGACTCATTGACAATCTCTGAGGCTGACCAAACCGCAATTGACAACGCAGTTAAGAACGCTCAAACAATGCTTGATAAAATTAAACTGCCTACGGTGTTATCTAAAAAGGCCGCACTACAAACCCGTTTAAATAAAGTAAGCGGAAAAGTCGACTCTAATTCAACCACAGAGAACAAAAACCAAGCAAATTCTGATATGAACGTCAATCAAATCGCTAACGGTGATTACAGCAGTATTCAAGGAACTTGGAAGAATTCCAACGGTAATACGATTACTGTCTCAGGGTCAACCATCACAGAGAACGGGAATGTTATCACACCTATTCAGCATGTGGGTAAAGATTATCTCTCGATAACAGGAACACTAAACCTTCTCGGCCAAGGGAAAGCTTCCCCGCCAAACCTTCTTATCGTTCCCAAGGGTATTTCAATCGCTGGGTTCATGCTGGATAAAACTGACAAAACAGACCAATCAAAAAACCGAATCATTGAAACCGAAAATTTTCAAGCTGGCGGAACAGGCGAACAAGTTGCCGAGGCAACCTATTACAAAGTGAATTAAAACAGCAAATCAAAAATCATGACTTTATGGAATCGTGATTTTTTTAGTAGCTATAAACTTACCTCATGGGATTATAAATTTCTATTATCGCTCATTATCTTGATAATCTTCCGCGATCATCATAGCTTCTACTCGAATTTTTATATCTTCACGCTTTTTATACTCTCGTCGTCATCTATTAGATTTCGAACTTCGAGAAGGAAAATCATATCCCATAGTGCGCTAAATTTTAGAGCTATACTCATGATAAAGTAGACAAATTCAAATAGATAAAAAGCCAGCTCATAACTTAATCGTTGTGAGCTATTTTTTAGTTTATTCTAAAACTTATTAATATATCTATAAATTGTTGTTCTAGAAACTCCCCAAGAATCCGCAATCGATTTAATTGGTGTTCCACTTTCTACCAATGTTTTAAGAAGCTTTACGTCTTGCTCCGAAAATTTCTCAGGTCTTCCTCCAAGTCGTCCTCTTGCACGTGCGGCTTCTCTACCAGCGGCAGAACGCTCCAAAATAAGATTTCGCTCAAATTCCGCAAAAGCCGCAAACAAATGAAACATCAATTGTCCAGTCGAACTTGATTTATCCATTGTAATATTTTCTTGTAGACTATGAAAACTTACCCCTTTATTATTAAGAGAATTAACAATATTAATGAGATCTTCCATATTTCTACCTAGTCGATCCAATCGCCAAACAACAATCGTATCCCCAGGACGAGAAAATTCGATGGCGGATTTTAATCCAGGTCTTTCTCTTTTACTTCCTGACATATGGTCAGTAAATATTTTTTCACAATTATATTTTTCAAGGCTATCTTTTTGTAAATCTAAATTTTGAAGTCCAGTTGAAACTCGGGCATATCCAATATTCATTTTTATTCCTCCATTGATACTATTGTACCATAACTTGAAAGCACTTATATAAATGAACATAGAATAAATTACGGGTTAATGAACATTAAATGTAAATGATTTTGAGAAATTTAATAGGAAAAGAAGAGTGTTCAGAAAATGACCATTTTCTGAACATTCAAACATTCACTTGAATATAGATGGATGTTCTGATATAATACATTCAAACAAACATTTGAATGTAAAGGAATGATCGTATGAATAATGAAATTTGTGAAATAACTTGTATTCATGAAGACAAAGTTAATCGTGCTAAATCTAAACTAGCAAACTTTGATACTCCGTCAGTAAGTGGTTTCTTTAAAATATTGTCAGATGAAAATCGACTTAAAATTGTACATGCTTTAGTTCATGAAGATGAGCTATGTGTTTGTGATATTGCTAATATCATTGATGCTTCGGTCGCAACAACTTCACACCATCTGAACTCCTTAAAAAAATTGGGAGTAGTTGATAGTCACAAGGATGGTAAGTTAGTCTACTATTTTATTAAAAATATCAAAATCTTAAATCTTATGGAGCTTGGCTTAAATTTTAAAGAAGAGGTGCTAGCATGAGTGAGAAAATGACCGAAAAAACCTATCGAATAGAAGGATTAAGCTGTACAAATTGTGCAGGTAAATTTGAAAAAAATGTAAAGCAGTTGCCAGGAGTTACGAGTGCAACAGTAAACTTTGGTGCAAGTAAGATTTCAGTAGAAGGCCAAACAACAATTGAAGAACTCGAAGAAGCGGGAGCCTTCGAAAATCTTATCATTCGTGATGATCAAGAAAATGATGAACAAGTTAGATCAAAAGAGTCTTTTATTAAACGGAATATCGCTTTAATCATCTCTCTTGGTTTTATACTTGTTGCTGTGATTTCCCAACTATCATTGGGCGAAGATCATTTATTAACGAAAGCTCTTTATATATTGGCAATAATAATTGGTGGATTTGATTTATTTAAAGAAGGGTTCTCTGATTTGATCAAATTGGACTTCTCCATGGAATCTTTAATGACTATTGCAATTATTGGGGCCGCATTTATTGGAGAATGGGCCGAAGGTTCTATTGTAGTAATACTATTTGCTATTAGCGAAGCTTTGGAACGATTTTCAATGGATAAAGCAAGACAGTCGATTCGTTCTCTTATGGATATAGCTCCCAAAGAAGCTCTTATCAGGAGAAACAATGTAGAGCAATTAGTCAGTGTCGATAAAATCGATATCGACGATATTATGATCATTAAACCCGGACAAAAAATAGCCATGGATGGGCTTGTTATCAACGGTCATTCTTCAGTAAATCAAGCAGCAATAACAGGAGAATCGGTTCCTGTTGAAAAACAGTTAGATGATGAGGTGTTTGCAGGAACACTAAATGAAGAAGGTGTTCTTGAAGTCAAAGTAACAAAAAAAGTAACGGATACAACGATTGCCAAAATCATTCACTTAGTTGAAGAAGCGCAAGGAGAACGAGCTCCTGCACAAGCCTTTGTAGATAAATTTGCAAAATACTATACGCCATTCATAATTATTATGGCCCTTTTGATAGTGGTTGTTCCTCCGCTATTCTTTGGTGGTGACTGGAATAAATGGCTTTACCAAGGGTTATCCATTTTAGTTGTCGGATGTCCTTGTTCATTAGTGATCTCAACACCTGTTTCAATTGTTTCGGCTATTGGTAATGCAGCAAAAAATGGTGTTTTAGTAAAAGGCGGAGTCTATCTGGAAGAAATTGGTCATTTGAGAGCAATTGCTTTCGATAAGACTGGAACCTTAACAAAAGGAAAGCCTGTCGTAACGGATTTCATTGCAACCAGTTCTGAAACTGATATAAATTATCTATCGATTATTTCATCGTTGGAATCTCTTTCTCAACACCCATTAGCTTCTGCTATTTTAAACGAAGCGGATAAAACTAATGTGGATTACAAGTCAATACAAATCGAGGATTTCCAATCTATCACAGGTAAAGGACTTACAGGTATACATCAAAACATACGTTACTATATTGGAAGCCCTAAACTGTTTTCTGCATCAGTAATCGAAGAAACAGCGGTCAAAGTACAATACAGACAATTTCAAGAACAAGGGAAAACCGCCATGTATTTCGGTACTGACGAACAAATTTTAGGAGTAATTGCTGTCGCGGATGAAGTAAGAGATTCAAGTGCTGCCGTTATTTCTGAACTCCACAAGTTGTCAATTGAACACACTATTATGCTTACTGGTGATAATACTAAAACCGCTGAATCTATTGGTAAGCAATTAGGTGTGACTGAAATAAAAGGAGATCTAATGCCTCAAGAAAAATTAGATTCGATTAAAGCGTTGCGGACAACTTATAATAAAGTAGCAATGGTGGGCGACGGCATTAATGATGCACCAGCATTAGCTGCATCGACGGTTGGTATTGCAATGGGCGGTGCAGGAACAGATACGGCTCTCGAAACTGCTGATGTTGCTCTAATGGGCGACGATTTACAAAAATTACCATTCATTGTTAGACTTAGCCGTCAAACTCTAAAAGTAATTAAGCAAAATATTACCTTCTCATTAGGTATAAAACTATTAGCTCTACTACTAGTCATACCAGGTTGGCTAACACTATGGATTGCTATTGTAGCAGATATGGGAGCAACGCTTTTAGTAACATTAAACGGATTACGATTGATGAAAGTTAAATAACACAACAAATAAAAGAAGGCATGTTTATAAGCGTGCCTTCTTTTTATGATACATTTTTAGTTTTTTTGAACGCTAGTTATGAAGCAAACGGTTCTGTTGCAAAGTTCCCCATAACACCTGATTTATTGTAAAATGTAATAAAAAAGAATGCGAGGACAACAGGTGAATCATTTTAAGGGCAAACAATTCCAAAAAGACGTGATTATTATCTCTGTTGGGTATTATCTTCGCTATAATTTGAGTTATCGTGATGTTCAAGAGATGTTATATGATCGTGGCATTAACGTTTCTCACACAACAATTTACCGTTGGGTTCAAGAATATGGTAAGCTGATCTATCAAATCTGGAAAAAGAAAAATAGACAGTCCTTTTATTCGTGGAAAATGGACGAAACTTATATTAAAATTAAAGGGAAGTGGCATTATCTCTATCGTGCAATCGACTCAGAAGGCATGACACTGGATATTTGGCTAAGACGAAAGAGAAATACTCAGTCTGCTTATGCTTTCTTTAAACGACTATACAAGCAGTTTGGGGAACCGAAAGTTATCGTGACAGATAAAGCACCATCAATTGCTAGTGCTTTTAGGAAGTTACAAAAGCAGGGGCTATACAGCGAAACTGAGCACCGGACAGTCAAGTATCTCAATAACTTAATTGAGCAAGATCATAGACCTGTTAAACGTCGAAATAAACTTTATCAAAGTCTTCGTACTGCATCAACTACGATTAAGGGCATAGAAGCATTGAGAGGCATATACAAAAAGAACCGAAGAAATGGAACGCTCTTCGGCTTTTCGGTATCTACTGAAATTAAAGTTTTGATGGGTATGCCAGCATAGTCAAAGTATCAGAATGGGACTTTTGTACTCAGTATTGAAACTTTGCAACAGAACCAAATAAATCCCAAAACGATTTTTTGAGAGTAAGTTAATGTCTTAAAAAACACCATGTTCCTCAGTTTCTAATTATATATATTTTTTTGTATTATCTTTTTTAATTACCATTTTAATTAGAAATGGAGCTATTAGCGTCGTCAAAATAATAACAATAACTAATTCTGAGTAGATGTCTTCATTAATGATTGCACCGCTTAATCCAATTTGTGCAACTATGAGTGACATTTCCCCTCTTGATACCATTCCTGTTCCAATAAGAAGTGACTCATTTTTTTCTAAATTACATGCCTTCCCAGAATAATATGCGGGAACGAATTTTGTCAAAATAGCTAGTAGTGTAAATAAAATAACGATAAATGGATGTTCAACTAAAACATCAAAATTTATAGAAATTGCTATTGAAACGAAGAAAATTGGAATGAAAACTACATAACCTATCGCAGAAACATATTTTTCAATTAATTCGGAAACCTCTGTTTGACTGATTGCAATCCCTGCAAAAAAGCTTCCAATTACAGCTGACATACCAACTTTATCAGCAAGTAAACTTAGACCCAAACATATAATTAGTGCTGCTGATGTATTTTTTGCATAAATTGGAAGTTTATTTATAAATTTCCAAACTTTAGGAATAAATTTATGTACGAAAATCAAAAATATAAAAAATAATATTTCCATTGAAAACTGAACTATTAAATTTCCTCCACCATTCTTAAAGCTTTTAAACACAGAAAGGATCAATATAGCTAAAATATCATCAACAACTGCAGCTCCTAGTATGATATTCCCGGCTTTTGTTGAAAGATACCCATATTCCTGTAGTACTTTTACTGTGATAGATACAGATGTTGCTGCAAATACGATACCATAAAAAAAACTTGTAGAGAGAGTTCTTCCCGAATATAAAGCAACTGAACCGAAAACAATGATTGGAATAATAACACCTGATAATGCAACCAGAATTGAGGGTTTTAGATTTTTTCTAAGAACTTCTAAATCACTTTCAATACCTGCTAGAAACATTAAGAGGATAACCCCAATTTCTGACATTATTTCTATAGTGTGTCCACCATTAATTAATCCCAATACTGATGGTGCAAGAATTATTCCTATCAACATCTGACCAACAACTTCCGGAATTTTTAATCTTTTTGAAAGCAGGGTAGCTAACATAGAGAAGAAAAGTATAATTGTAATTTGAAAAATATCTTCCATTTTTGAGTGCCTTCTATTTCTTTATTTATTAATACTAATTATAACAGCTAAGATAATAAATTTTTAAAAGTAATCTAGAATAATATTTTATATTGATTAATT
>NZ_JXJX01000017.1 GCF_002441715.1 Pseudolactococcus plantarum | reverse complement strand
GATTTTTTGGAAAACTTTGCAACAGAACCGTCCAAACAATAACCATTGCTATACAACGAGCTAAGCCAATCATGATGAGCCCTACCATATAATTTGGATAACCTTGCAAAAATACGACTGCAAGGATAAACATGAGTATGGGACCAATAATCCAATTTTGAGTTAATGAAAGTAGAAGTACCTTCCAATCTTTAAAAACTTTTCCAATTTCATTATATTTTACTTTTGCTAATGGGGGATACATCATGAGGATAAGCCCAATAGCAATTGGAATTGATGTTGTCCCAATAGATAATGAATTGATGCTGGTTGAAACACTAGGAACAAAGTAACCCACCGCAACACCAATACCCATTGCTGCAAATATCCAAAGTGTCAGATAACGATCTAAAAATGAAAGTTTCTTTGTTACACGATTCATAGTTTAATTTCTCCCATTATTTCTCCTTTTTGCAATTTCCTGATAATTTTTATTTCCTCCTGATAAATTATAGACTTCCCTAAATCCTTCGTTTCTCAATATATTTTGAGAAGCATTACCAGTTACACCCTTATTACAGTAAACTACTGTCAATTTATCCTTATCAAGAATAGACGATTTTTCACGAAGTTCCGCTAGAGGAATATTAATTGCATTCGGAACATGACCCTTTTCGTAACTTGATTTTACGCGTGTATCTACAATTGTTATATCTGCTCTATTTTTTTGAAGTTTCATTAATTCATGTGGTGTAATCAATGGTGAAGTAGTTAAGGCATTGGTCAGTGCCATTCCTGTATATGCGATAGGATCTTTCGTTGTTGCAAAAGGTGGAGCATAAGCTAAGTCCATATGGAATAAGTCTTCCGAAGTTACACCTAATGTTATTGCTGCAGCAAAAACATCTATTCTTTTATCAACACCTTGGGGTCCAATAATCTGAACTCCGAGTATTCGATGAGATACCTTATCTGCAATGGCTTTAATTACCATTTCTTCCCCATGCATATAATCCGGTTTATCTGGTTTAATATTGAACAATACTGCTGTTTCGTACCCTTCTTTAATTGCTTCTTTTTCAGTTAATCCCGTCTGAGCAATTGTTAAATTAAAGAAACGTAAAATACCAGTTCCCAATATTCCTTGAAAACGAAGCGGTCCACCAGTCATTGCATCTCCTGCAATTCTTCCCATCTTATTTGCAGTTGAAGCCAACGGTCGATAAATTGCTTTCCCAGTAATTAATTGGAAACTTTCTGCGACATCTCCGACAGCATAGACGCCATTAATATTAGTTTCCATAGTTGTATCCGTAGCAATTGCACCTGTTTCACCAAGTTTCACACCAATTGATTCTGCAAGTAGAGTGTTTGGTCGTACTCCGGTAGCCAAAATATACAAATCTGCACGTAAAGTATGACCTTTACTTGTAACTACACTTTCTAATGTCTGATCTCCATTTGTTTCAATGATTACTTCCTCGGATAAAAAAGAAATGTTTTGTTTTTCCAACTCATCTTCTATACGAATAGACATATCCCAGTCCAAGTGTCCCATTGGATGCTTACTGCGTTGAATTATAGTCACATCAATTCCTAGATTTTTGAGTTGCTCGGAAACTTCAAGTCCTATAAAACCTGCACCTACAACAATTGCCGATTTAGGTTTTTTATTATCTACAAAAGATTTAATATCTTTACCGCTTATAATATTTCTCACTTGAAACACATTATCGAATGACTTTCCTTGAAAAATCTCTGGTTTGTAGTAACTTGCTCCAGTAGCAAAAACAAGCATATCATAAGAATCATTAATTATAGTACCCGTCAAAAGATTTTTAACTTTGAGTGTTTTTTTTGAATGATCTATACTTAAAACTTCATGTGAAGTATGTATATCAACATTGTAACGTTTTTTAAACCATCGAGCATCACGTGGTGTTAACTCATCAAAACTGCTAATTTCCCCACCAATTGCATAAGGAATACCACATACTGCATATGAAACATCTGTATCCTTATCATAAAGAGTGATCTCAGCACTCTCTGTGTTCCTACGTGCTTTGGCAGCCACACTTGTTCCTGATGCAACAGAACCAATAATTATAATTTTCATAATTCAGTTATTTCCCGTTATTTTTCAAAGTCAGCTTGCCATTTAGCTACTGCATAATGATTATTTGATAGTTCGGCAACTTTATCAATCCATTCTACTTCATTTGATGAACGTGCTTTTAAAACTTCATTTGAAGTACGAGTCGCACTCATGCTTTGATTAACTAGCCACCATGTATGAGCAATATTTGCCCTATCTAGGTCATCTGCTAATCTCATTGATTCATAAACCGGAGTAGTTTCAGGTAAAGTAACCATTAAAACTTCTGTTTCATTGGGGTTTTGCAATCTTGGCAAAAGCTTTTGAATGGATTTCGGAACTTCGCCACTAGTCCGCTCTACTTCTTTTGCATAGCTTTGTGTAGATTCAAGCAATAAGAGTGTATGACCAGTTGGAGCAGTATCGATTACCACAATCTCATCATCTGCTTTTTCAACAATTTCAGAAAAAGCACGAAAAACTGCAATTTCCTGAGTACATGGAGATTCTAAGTCTTCCTTAACGTAATCCAAATCATCACCTGACATGGTTTCTCTTGCTTTGTTTAAAACTTCTTCTTTATACTCTCGAAGTTCTTTTTCTTCATCAATATGACTTAAAGAAAGGCCGGGCATATCCCCTAAATATAAATTGAGATGATTAGCAGGGTCTGTAGTAGCAAGGTGCACTTTTTTTCCTTGTTCTTGCAAAGCTTTAGCTACTTTAATCGCTATAGTCGTTTTTCCTACTCCGCCTTTACCCATGGTAAAAATGATTTTTTTACCACTTTTAATAAAGTCATTAATCACTGTTGAAAGTTCCGGATATTCTTTTATCTCTGAATCAATCTCAGTAATTTGGGGTTGAACCGTATTCAAGAGGATACGGAGTTTATCTAGACCAGTTACATTATAGGGTCTGAGAGGAACAAATAATTGTTCAATTTGACTTAAAGCTTTAGGTAATTGTTTTAAATCATCTTCTTGCTGTTTAAAAATTACTTTTGATAATTCATCGTCAGATTGAGTCAAAATGCCATTAATAATTAGTTTTTGATTATTAATTCCAAGCTCTGATAATTCTTTAGAAGCACGTTCAGTCTCTGTTATCGCAGCTTGTTGGGGACGTGTGACTAACATAAGGGTTGTTAATTTGCTATCTGATAATGTGTTGACAGCTTTTTCATAACTTTCTTTTTTATCACCCAATCCTGATAGTTGTCCCAAACAAGATGCTCCTGTTTGATTTTCATCTAAGTAATTAGTCCATGCAGAAGGAAGAGCAAGCATTCTAAGTGTATGACCAGTTGGAGCAGTATCGAAAATAACATAGTCAAATTCGTTTTCAATTTCTTTATTAGTTAGAAAGCCTGCAAATTCATTAAAAGATGCAATCTCGACTGTACATGAACCTGAAAGTTGTTCCTCCATATTTTTCAAAGCTGAATCAGGGAGCACACCTCTATATGGTCCGATTATACTTTCTTTGTAATCATTAGAAGCAGAAACAGGGTCGAAGTTTGCAACTTTCAAGTTAGGGATTTCAGAAATCACTTTAGGGACATTTGTTAATTTTGTTAGAAATACATCTTGTAAATTGGAAGCAGGGTCGGTACTAATAAGAATCACTTTATTTCCAGATTCTGCTAAATTAACTGCAGTAGCACATGCCGAAGTTGTTTTACCAACTCCTCCTTTCCCAGTAAAGAAAAGGTACTTTGTCAACGCTATTTTTTGAGGATCATATAATTCCATTAATACCCCCCCTTAACAGCAATGAGTACTGTTTGTTAATTTACGTTCACCATTAACATTAGAACAACAAGCAGATTTTTCTTTTATTTTAACGTCCACTCCGAGTTCCTCAGAGCTTGGGTAGCTTCCGGTTTTAATAACTTCACCGTTAAGCAATGTAATCGGTAAGATATCATTTCCTTCATTTTTTACTAGTTCTAAAATCTTTTCATTAGTAATAAAAGCTTGTGGATTGCTTGTTAAATTATAACGGTAAGAATTTACTTCACCATTATTTTTTAATGAATCAAATAAACTACTAATACGAAGTAACTCTGAATCAACTCCGGGGCCACATACTCCTGTAGAACAACACATTGCTGGTTCATAAATTTCAATTTTTTTCATATCTTCTCCTTCTTATTTAGAACAATTACAATTTTTATTATTATTACATTCACATGTTTCTTCACTCTTTGAGAATAAAGACAAACACATTTCTTGAAAATTATTTGAAAAACTCTTACGCAACGTATAGTAGTTCCAAGTTCCTTTTTTTTCAACCGTGACAACTTCTGCTTTTTCCAAAACTTTCATATGGTGTGATAGTGCGGGCTGAGTAAAATCAAAATGCTCCAACAAATCACAAGCACACTTCGGTCCGTATGAAAGCATGTCAACAATTTTCAGACGGTTCGGTTCGGCTAAAGCCTTTAGGCTGATAGCTATTTTTTCATAATTCATTCCTGCCTCCTATAATATAAATAAACGTTTATATACATAATATAAACGTTTATTTATATTATGTCAAATATTATTGATTTAAAACTTTGCAACAGAACCGTTTCTTCTACATAATGGACTTTATTTTTCTTACCGATGATTTTACGCATGTTTTGTTGTCTCCTTTTAGACTTAGTTAATTTCATTGGAAAATAAACACGAGAAAGCNCCAATGAAATTAACTAGCAATTCGGGTATTAAAAAAGGATAAACCATTATAAAAAAAGAAAATAAAGTCCTAATAAAAATTGTGCTATAATAGAAAAATGACAAGATACAAAGCCACAATAGCCTATGATGGCACAGATTTTGCAGGTTTTCAAAGCCAAACAAATCAAAGAACAGTTCAAAAAGAAATTGAAAAAATACTGATGAAGTTAAATTCTTTTGAGCCAGTTATTTTACAAGGCTCAGGCCGAACAGATTCTGGAGTTCATGCTTTTGGTCAAGTCATTCATTTTGATTTAAAGGGTAAAGTTCGTGATTTGGAACGTCTGCGATTTGGTTTAGACACTCAAACCCCAGCAGATATTGCAGTAAAAAAAGTGGAACTTGTCCCAGATGATTGGCATGCAAGATATCAAAAGCATGAAAAAACCTATGAGTATTATCTAGAAAATTCAATTACACGAAGTCCATTTCAAAGACATTCTAAAGCCTATTTTCGCTATCCACTTAATTTTGAGCGGATGCAAGAAGCAATGTCAAAGTTGGTTGGAGAACATGATTTTACAGGTTTTACAGCATCGGGTTCATCAGTTGATGACAAAGTAAGAACGATTTATCAGGCAGAAATTATCCATCTTGACGAAGAAAATTTCAAATTTATTTTTCGTGGCAATGGCTTTTTGTATAAACAAGTGCGAAACATGGTTGGAACAGTCATTAAAATTGGTAATGACCGAATGCCTGTCAGCCAAATAGATAAAATATTGACCTCTAAAAATAGAGATTTTGCAGGACCAACAGCGGCACCTGAAGGTTTATATTTGAAAGAAGTCAAATATGCGGAAAATACTGACATCTAAAAGCTACTGTCAGTAAAATTAATGGAGAGAAGATGCCAAAGAATTTAAATGAAAGCAAAAAAATTCTAACAATTGCAGGTTCAGATATCCTATCCGGAGGCGGGATGCAAGCTGATTTAGCGACTTTTGCAGCCAATGGACTTTATGGCTTTTGCGCCTTAACAAGCATTGTAACTGTCAAAGAAGATAAATTTTTTGTTCATCCAGTAGAAAAAGAACTCTTTCAAGAAGAGTTGGAAAGTTTAAGCGATGTGGACTTTTCAGCCATAAAAATAGGACTATTACCCAATAAAGAAATACTTGAACTGACCAAAAACTGGCTGACAGCTCTGTCAGTGAAATCTGATACTCCAATTATATTAGACCCAGTCATTGTTTTTAAAGAAAATGCTGACTATTCGGTCAATGAAATGCGTGACCTTTTCATCAGCAAACTCTTTCCTTTGGCGACTGTAATTACCCCGAATCTCAAAGAATCAGAAATACTGACAGGGCTGTCAGTAAAAAATAAATCAGAGATGAAAGAAGCAGCCAAACTTTTGCATGATTTTGGAGCAAAAAATGTCGTCATCAAAGGAGGAAATCGCTTTGACCAAAAACAAGCCGTTGACCTTGCTTATGATGGAAAAGCTTTTTATGAATTATCAAGCCCGATTATAGAAAATAATAACAACGGAGCAGGTTGTACCTTTGCTTCATCAATTGCGGCTAATATGGCTTATAATCACCCCTTTAAAGATTCAGTCAAGAATGCAAAAGACTTCGTTTATCAAGCCATTCAAAATGCAAATGAATATGGTGTTTTTCAAAATAAAAAATAAATTTCCAAAAGTAAACCAAACTTCTAGGAAAAGTAGGAGATGAAACTCATGGACAACAGAAATATCAAAAAATTAACTTTACTTGCGATTTGGACAGCAGTCACTTTTGTTCTAGGTCGCCTATTTACCTTCCCTATTCCAGGTTCAGCCGGTAATATATTAACTCTTTTGGATGTCGGAATTTATACAGCAGTCTTTCTGTTTGGTAAACGAGAGGCGGCAATAATTGGGGGATTTGCAGCCTTTCTACTTGATTTGACTGCAGGCTACAGTAACTACATGTTTTTCAGCTTAATTATTCATGGCGGGCAAGGCTATCTCGCAGGATTGACAAGATACAAATGGCTTAACTTTTTGCTCAGTCTTGTCTTTATGGTTGGAGGATATTTTATTGTTGGTGGATTAATGTATGGCTGGGGTTCAGCCATTGCGGGACTTTGGGTAAATATTATTCAAGTTGTGGTTGGCTTTGCTTTAGCAAAAGTCTTAAGCCCGCTCATTGAAAGGACAGGTATTTTAAATGGATTTAGAAAAGCTTAAAAAAGACACACAAGTCATTATCGATGATGTCATAAAACAAACAGAAATTAAAGCTGGTCAAGTCTTTGTTCTTGGTTTATCTTCATCAGAAGTAAATGGTGGTTTAATTGGCCATGCCAGTTCTAGTGAAATCGGTCAGGTCATTGTTTCTGTCATACACAAGACCTTGTCAGACAAAGGAATTTATCTGGCGGTCCAAGCATGTGAACATCTTAATCGTGCCTTACTCATTGAAGAGGAATTAGCCGAAAAAAAAGACTGGGAAATCGTTTCTGTGATTCCGCAACTCCACGCTGGTGGAAGTGGTCAAGTTGCCGCCTACCAACTCTTTAAATCTCCAGTTGAGGTAGAACATATTGTTGCCAACGCCGGTTTAGATATTGGTGATACTAGTATTGGAATGCACGTAAAACACGTCCAAATTCCCGTTCGCCCAATTTTAAGAGAACTTGGTGGCGCTCATGTAACAGCTCTTAAATCACGTCCTAAACTCATTGGTGGAGAACGTGCGAGGTACAAATAAATGAAAGAGATGTTAATCATGACCCCAGGTCCAACTGAGGTGGCTGAAAATGTACGATTAGCAAGAGCAAAGGCAACAACGAATCCGGATATTGATTTAGCCTTTTATGACTTTTACAAAAAAACTTGTAGTAAACTTGCTCAATTTTTAAAAACCAAAAACGATGTCAGAGTTTTAGCTGGTGAAGGAATTTTAGGATTGGAAGCAGCTTGTGCTTCGTTAACCGAAAAAGGTGACCGCGTACTTGTGCTTGATAATGGTATTTTTGGTCATGGCTTTAGTGATTTCATTGAGCTTTACGGAGGTGAAGCAATTCTACTGGAGAGTTCAGGAAAAGGAGCATTTTCCTTAGAAATTCTAGAAAAATTTTTAGAAAAAGACCATGACTTTAAATATGCAACAGTCGTTCATTGTGATACACCCTCAGGCGTCTTAAATGACCTCTCAAGCATTTGTCCTCTCTTAAAAAAATATGGAATTCTAACCGTTGTTGATTCGGTTGCGGCGATGGGTGGTGAAGATTTACAAGTTGATAAGTGGCAAATTGACATCGCTCTTGGTGGCTCTCAAAAAGTGATTTCAGCTCCACCAGGCTTAACAATTGCATCTATTTCAACAGAGGCTTATCAAGCGATGACAGAGAGAAAAAGCCCCATCGCAAGTTTTTATTGTAATCTCCTTACTTTTAAAGATTATTATGAAAAAAAATGGTTTCCATATACCATGCCAATTTCAGATATCTATGGATTAGACCAAGCGATAGATAATCTTCTTGCCGACCAAGAAATTTTGAAACGTCATGCGATGATTGGTCATGCGACAAGACAAGCAATTGAAAATTCTCCTTTGGAACTTTATTTGCAGAATGGCTATTCAAACACCGTTTCTGTTATTAAAGTGCCAGAAGGTCTGAATGATCAAGAAATCTTAAGGAAAATGCGTGAGAACTATCGAGTGATGATCACAGGATCATTTGATTATTTGGCAGGTAAAGTTTTAAGAATTGGGCACATGGGAGAGAATGCGAGACCAGATAAAGTGGCTTACAGTCTATATGCGCTTCAAAAAGTATTAGAAGATTTTGGTATTGCATTTAAAAATAATTTACAAGAAGATTTTTTAGAAGCTCTGAATTGAAAAAGAAGTGAAGCTTATAGCTTCTAATACAAATAAAAACCCGAATTGCTAGTTGATTATTTAGC
>NZ_JXJX01000016.1 GCF_002441715.1 Pseudolactococcus plantarum | reverse complement strand
TGACTCTAATAAATTGACTTAACGTCATAATGATGATATGAGTTGGTGTTTAAAATCAAAGGAGTTAACAGGTGGTACAATTATATTTGGTACCCGTAAAGTATTAAATTGATTGACCTGATGAAAAATCAGCTTTAAAAAGCACCAAATTTAGCACCAAAAAAGAGAGTAAACCGATTGAATGAATCAGCTTGTTGTATGCTGAATTTTTTGTTGTTACTAGATTTCGTTATGTTATGGACAATACCTATTTTTATGCTATAATACATTATTTAATATGATATAAAAGTAAGTGATAGCATACGTTAATCCAAGTAAATATAATGAGACTAGCTGAAAAATAAGGGTATCTTATTATGGAATTTTAAAATATCATGAGTTTTAAGGTCAATTTATGCAGGTTGCGAATGATATGAGAGAAAATTGACTTATTGAAACTTAAAGTTACTTGCAGAAAAGAACAAATGTTAGGGAGGATATGTTTTGGGGGCAAAAAAATTTACTGAATATGATATGAGAGATAACTTTGAGTTTCAAGTTTATGTGACTGATGAGCTAAGTTCTTTTAAAAAAGATGATGGAACAAAAATATTATATGTTGATCAAGCAAAACAATTTCCAGGGGTCATAAAAAAGGAAGGAGATAGAATAATACTTGAGTTATCAACTGTTCTTATGAAACATGAATCGAAAAATAAAGCAATTTTATCTGACAATGATGAGGTATACAGTGAAAAAGATTTTTCAACTTTGTATGCGACTACATGGGATGGGAAGATGCAGTTTATCATTGCAAATTATTTTTTTATATCTAAACATAGTTCAAATAGCTTTAATTCTGTTTCATATGATGGAATTACCAAGTATCATGTAACTAATCTTTCTATTGCATCTCAATTTATGTTACAAGATAAAGTGTACCAAGCCAGTTTCTATCTTGATTATATTCACGAATGGTTTTCTTTGTATGGCCCTATGATGACTAGAGAAGAACTAAACCAAAAACTTATTATATTTGAAAATATGGTTTATTGCGACGTTTCTTTTTCTTTGAAAATAAATGGATTTACTGAAAAATCCAGAAATACAAATGAGGTATTATTTTCAGCCCATTCTAGTATAATAGTGAAGTTTCAATCCCCTCAAACAAAAGATTTTGTTTTTGATTTAGCAGTGCAATTGCGAAATTTTTTCCAATTCTTACTAAATAAAAAAGTAGGACTCTATAAAATTTTATTGAATAATAATAATTCTTGGAATGGTAAAGATTGGCGTCCAGAAGATTATAGAGAAAATTGGTTTGTATCGCAATCTTTTCTACCGGATGAAATCAAGAAAAAAAGTTTAATATTTGATATTAATTATTCTACCATCAAAAATGATTTCGAAGATATTTTAAAAACATTTTTTCAAAAAGAAAAACTACAAAATTTTATTTCTCTATATTTAGCGATAAGTCAATATCAAATTCCTGTAATACCTGCTTTTTTGACACTTTCTTCTGGGGTTGAGAGTTATTTAAATGGGTCAACATTTTCAAACGATAAACCGGTGCAGAATTTTAGTAAAAAGCTAAATATGATATTCAATGGTAGCTGGGAGAATAATAAAGAAACCCTGCGTTGCATTGAAACGATTAAAAATAATCGAGATTTTTACGTTCATGGTGTTAAGAAAGAAAAAATGTTGTCTGAAATTGAACTTGTACCAACACTTTTTGAGTTCCAAGATGCTATTCGTAATTATTTGAAAAAAGAGTTAATAAATATCAGGTGATGTAAGATGCAATTTAAACTGCTGCCCTCACAATCTGTCGCATTAAGTTTAGAAAGAAAATTAAAGATGGTAACAATATTTATAGATTGGTTTTTAAGGGCACTTGGTATTTAAGTTTTTATAGGTATCATTTTTAGAGTTAAATTATCAAATTACTACATTGAAAATGTAAAAATAATATTAATTGATCCATTAGAATATAATTAGAACGATTTTAAAGGAGTTATAGAAAGTAAAGTACTTAATGATGGATTAAGCAAATTTATTATCACACCTAAAAATGTTGATATAATATATTTGAAATTTTTTTATATAAGTGAAACTGATAAGAAAGAAACCTTAATAGAAGAAATTCCAGGTATAAAAGAGTCTAATGCTTGTGCTTTCAAGATGACGTTTATAGGAACAGTTCCAACTCTAAAAGTTAAATGGGAGACTACTTTAGGTGAAAAAGGTGAATATATATTTAATATGAATGGTTTTAATGGTAATGTAAATATGACTAGTTACAAATATAAGCTTTCATTTAAAGGATTTATCTTTAAAATTTTAAATATCAACTAAAATGTATTTTTCTCTTATCCATTCAAAAACATTCAGAGGGGATAAATGCTTGTTCTGAGTGCGGATACTTGAAAATCATGCTTTGATTTTAATCAAAGCTAAAAACGTATACTCTATATAGTTGATGATACTTTTGAAATTGTTTGTTTTATGTATTTAGAGTAAACTGAGTTTTTTAGGAACTACATATTTAGGTATTATTGTTTTGTGTGTTGTTTGAGCACTGACGATTTATTATTATTTTGTTATGGCTTGATTCAAGACATCATATTAATATATATGCTCTGATCTATTTGGTTGTATCCATTGAGTTTTGTATTTCTATTGACAATCTTCACTTTGTGTATAGGCTTTGAGGAGTTATAAGAGAATTTAAAAATAGAATGTCTGAAATAAAGTATTATAGAGGATACATGAAGATATCATTGGATCATTGTGCTATAATAAGAAGTATTATGACAAACCATATCGTACTTTTTGAACCTAGAATACATTTTAATACAGGAAATATCGCGCGGACTTGTGCAGCAACAAACACACATCTGCATCTGATACGGCCTTTTGGCTTTGAGATTACAGATAAAAATCTAAAAAGAGCTGGTCTTGACTATTGGGATAAGGTTAACATTACTTATCACGATGATTTAGCAGCCTTTTTAGCTCATATTGAGGCGCTTGAGAGTGTTAAACTCCATCTCATTACCAAGTTTGCAGAACATGATTATTCTGAAAACGGTCTTTATGTCGATGAGGCCGACCATTATTTCTTATTTGGTCGTGAAGATACTGGCCTGCCAGAAGACTTTATGCGTCAAAATCCTGAAAAAGCCTTACGTATCCCGATGAATGATGAACATGTTAGAAGTTTAAATTTATCAAATGCCGCAGCCATCGTGATTTATGAGTGCCTCAGACAACAGCAATATCAAGGACTTGAATTGGTACATCGTTATGAGAAGGATAAATTAAAATGAGACTTTATTTTGTGCGTCACGGTAAGACAGTTTGGAATCAAGAAAGAAGATTGCAAGGGATGACTGGTGATTCCCCCCTTTTACCTGAATCACGTCAAGAAGTTGCTAACTTAGGCGATTATCTAGCAAATACTGAGTTTGATGCCATATTTTCAAGTCCGTCAAAACGGGCGATTGATACAGCAACGATTCTATCAGAACATAATCAACATCCCAAAGAGATTATCAAAAAAACTGAGTTATTTGAGTGGAATTTAGGTATTTTTGAGGGGATTTTGATCGAAGAAGCCATCAAAAAAGATCCTGATAATATGCATGCTTTTCGCCATCATCCAGAACTATTTTGGGGAAATCCGATTGGTGCTGAAAATTTAGCAGATGTGTATCGTCGTTTTCGTAAATTTATGACTTGGTTAGCCAAACAAGATTACGAAACTGTTTTGATTGTCAGTCATGGGGCGTTTCTATCAAGCTCTATCAAGATGATAACTGGTACACCGATTGGCGAGTTGAGACCAGCAGGAGTAGGACTTGATAACAACACCTTATCTATTGTGGACTATGATGGGCAGGATTATACCTTAGTCCAGTGGAACGAAAGACATGGCTGATAAATTATATTTTTCTGGGACTGTTGAAGCGATATTCTTTAGCAATCCAGCTAATTTTTATAAAGTGCTTTTGGTCGAGATTGCAGATACAAATGCTGAGTTTACTGGTGATGAAATCGTTGTAAATGGCATCATAGGTGATGTGATCGAAGGTGATAGTTATAAATTTTATGGTGAGTTGACAAATCACCCAAAATACGGCGAACAACTTAAAGTCTCGACTTATGAAAAAGATGTGCCAACATCTGGTGCTGGTTTAGTGAAATACCTGTCTAGTGAACATTTCCCAGGTATTGGTAAAAAAACAGCTGAAAAAATCGTAGAGGTCTTTCCAGAAGATACCATCGATCATATTTTAGACGCACCTGATCAACTATCAGGTATTTTGTCTGCCCAAAAATTGACAGGGTTTGTGAAACGTTTATCGGAAAATCATGGGATGGAGAAGATTCTCTCGAAACTAGCTGTCTATGAATTACCCAGTAAAATAAATTTTCAAATCTATGAGCTATACAAAGAAACAACCTTAGATGTGATAAAAGAAAATCCTTATCAGCTGGTGCTTGACATCAAAGGGATAGGCTTTAAAAAAGCGGATAAAATCGCCGAAGATGAAGGCATTTCAGCAACTAGTGATGCACGTATCCAAGCAGGATTAATGCACACTGTCATCACACATGCGATGGAGTTTGGCGATACTTATATCGAAGCACGAGACTTACTGGAAAAAACGATCGACTTACTTGAATCATCTAGAAATGTAGAAATTTTAGTTGATCAAGTCGCAACTAATATCAATACGTTATTAGCAGAAGGTAGATTGCAAGCCAAAGACACAAAACTCTTTGATAATGGCTTATATTTTGCTGAGGAAGGCATCTATCAAAGATTAGATAAATTAACCAATAGTATCCCGAAAAAACTTGATCCAGAGCGATTTGAGACGATCATGACAGAAGTGGAGACAACACTTGATATTCAGTATGATAGTCTACAAAAAGAAGCAATATTCAAAGCATTAACGCATCAATTTTTTATTTTAACAGGTGGACCGGGAACGGGTAAGACTACTGTCATTAAAGGCATTATACAAGCCTATGCCCTGCTGAATAAGTTAGACTTGAATCCTGATAATTATACTGATGATGTGTTTCCTATCGTTCAGTTGGCACCAACTGGTCGTGCCGCACGTCGTATGAACGACCTAACAGGTTTACCATCTGCGACGATTCACCGACAATTAGGGCTAAATTCAGATGATCAACCAGATGATTTTGGCAATGACTTATCAGGTAGTCTCTTAATCGTTGATGAGTTTTCGATGGTGGATACATGGCTTGCCAATAAATTGTTTGCAGCGATATTACCGTCTATGACTGTGATTCTTGTAGGAGATGCAGATCAACTGCCTTCTGTAGGTCCAGGACAAGTATTTGCTGACTTACTTCGCGTCTCTGATTTTGCCTCAGTTAGATTAGATAAAATCTTTCGTCAGGGTGAAGGCTCTACGATCACAAGTCTAGCACATAGCATCAAAGATGGCTATCTTCCAGCAGATTTTACGGCCAAAAAGGCGGATCGCTCTTATATCGAAAGTAAGGCAGTTAACATTCCTAACTATATCGAACAAATTGCTAAGGCATGGCTCAAAAGAGGAAACGATCCCTTTGATTTACAGGTCTTAATCCCTATGTATAAAGGTATTGCTGGGATTAACCAAGTCAATAAATCGCTGCAAAATCTCTTTAATCCTTTAGCAGATCGACTAGAATTTAACTTTCAAGATACGATTTTTAGACAAGCAGACAAGGTGCTGCATTTGGTTAATGAAGCTAGTTTAGATGTGTTTAATGGTGATATTGGTGTGATTACAGACTTAGTGCCTGCTAAGTATACAGAGTCTAAACAAGATGAGATCATCATGAGTTTTGATGGGAATGAAGTCATTTATCCAAGGGCAGAGTGGTACAAAATCACGCTGGCCTATGCCATGTCCATTCACAAGTCTCAAGGTAGTGAGTTTCCAACTGTCATTGTCCCTATGGTCGCCAGTTATCATCGCATGTTAGAGCGTAACTTACTTTATACGGCTGTGACCCGGGCAAAACAATCGCTCATTTTACTCGGAGAAGCGACAAGTTTTCAAACTGCAGTCACTCGACAAGGTGCAAATCGAAAAACATATTTGGTAGAACGCTTTGGTATCGAGACTAAAGCAGCTATCACGGATTCAGAGGTTAAAGAAACTATCATCGCTCCCACGCCAGTGATTAAAGATCTTGACCTTACAGTGGACGAGCAAACAGTCGATAAAAAGCAGTCCGCGTCGCCACTTAAGCAAGAAACTTATGTGTTAACACAGGACAACATCACAACGATTGATCCGATGATTGGGATGACCGACGCAGATGTGGCTGTATTTACAAATAGGTAGTCTTAAACTGAAGGGTGTTTTGGCTACAAAAAGTGTCAGTTATCAAATATGAATACATAACAGATAGTAAGACATGGCTATCAAAAAAAGATAAGCAAGTAATCATTACTTGCTTATCTTTTTTGTTTTTTATCAGGCCAATCGCTCACGTAATTTTTCAACAAATAAATACGTAGCAGGACAGATAATCGTATTTTTTATGGTTAGCTGATTGATCTGATAGATTTTGTTTCTATCAGTATGTGGAAATTCACGGCAGGCTTTAGGTCTGACATCATAAATATTGCAGAGATTGTCTCCTCCCAAGAAAGGACATGGCATACATTTGAAAATCTTATCACCATCTTCATCGACTTGTAGATAGGTATCTTCAAAAGTTGCTAGTTTCATCCGCATTGATTTGGAGATTCTTGTAATATCAGCTTCTGTAAAGAGTGGTCCTAAGGATTTGCAGCAGTTAGCACATTTTGTACAATCTATTTCCATGAAGACTTCTTCATGAATTTGTTTGGTGAGTTTATCTAAGTTTTTAGGTGGTTTCTTTTTAAGTGACGCTAAAAATTGTTTATGCACTTTTTGTTTTTGCAGTGCTAATTGTTTATAATGTTCGATATCCATAGTCTTTATTTTAACATAAAAATAAGGTGTAAAAGTAGGACTGCAAACAAAAAAGGAACTCAGATGAGTTCCGTTTTATTTAGTAATCCACAATCAGCTTATTTAGCCAATTTTTTTGCCAAACGTGATTTATCACGGTTAGCTTTATTTTTATGGATTAAACCTTTGGAATGAGCTCTGTCGATTGCAGCAGCTGCAACAACGTACAATGCTTGCGCATCATCAGCACCAGCAGCAACGGCAGCTTCAAATTTTTTGATTGAAGTACGCAATGCAGCTTTTTGAGCAGAGTTACGTTCGTTTTGAACGATGTTCAACTCAGCGCGTTTGATGGCAGATTTAATGTTAGCCATGTTTGTTCTCCTTATGAATGATATCAGCTCACTCATGTCAGCTGACTCAATAATTATATTGCTTAAAACACAATACTGAAACATTATAGCATAGAAACAAGTAAAACGCAAACGACAATTTTTATGTTATAATTGGTATAGTATTATAACAGAAGAGATCACTGACAGCTGACTTGTTTAGTGATTGGAAGGGGTACCATGTCATTTCAATTTGGTCGATTCAGATTAGGCCTAAGAACGATTAAAACAGTTATTGCTATTTTTATTATTTTGCTGTTTACGCATATTTTTCATCGTGGACAATCCGCAGCAATGATTGCAGGCATCTCAGCGATTATCGCTGTACGTGATTCTTACACAGCCACTTTACAGGCCTCAAAAGCAAGATTTATCGGCTCAGCATTAGGTGGGACGCTAGCAGTTATATATTTTTTTATCTATAGCTCGCTCCATTATAATTTTGCTGCACAAATGATTTTAATTCCCCTATTTGTTTTGGTAAACATCGTGATTATGGATGGCTTTAATCTGCATCCAGGTCTTGTTGGTGCTAATGCCACGTTATTAATTATTGCGCTGACTATCCCTGAGACAGATTATACAAATTATGCGTTAAATCGTGTTTTAGATACGTTTTTTGGCGTTATCGTTGCGACTGTGATGAATAGTGTTTTTATCCATGATGCTCCCATTAAGAAAAGAAAAATCAAGAGAACCTTTATACGTAGAAAAATAAACAATAGGAAGTGATGATATGACAGCAATTTATATTAAAATTCACGATGAGATTAAACGACAAATTGAAACTGGTGTGTATACAGTTGGTCAACGCTTGCCTAGTGAACGTGTGATGTCTGAAAAGTTTGGTGTGTCTCGTATGACACTCAGACAAGCAGTGACGAGTCTAGTCGAGGAAGGGATTTTATCACGTTATGTTGGTTCAGGCACTTATGTCGCTAGTGACCGCGTACGTGAAAAAATGCGTGGGACAACCAGTTTTACTGAAATTATCAAAAATTTAGGCAAAACACCAAGCTCAAAAGTCATTAGTTATCAAAAAACAAAAGCAAACGAAGTAGAGTGTGATAAACTTGGCCTAAAAAAAGGGGCGCAGATTATCCGGATGGAGCGGATACGCTATGCAGATGACTTACCGATTTGTTATGAAGTGGCAAGTATTCCGCACCGTTTAATAGCTGATTTTGCCAAAGATGATATCGCAAATCATTTTTATGATACCTTAGCGGTTGCAGGTAAAAAAATCGGACGTAGTGAACAGATCATCTCAGCGAAAATTGTTAACAAAGAAATTGCCTCATTTTTATCAGTAAAACCTAATTCAGCCATCTTAGCATTGACCCAAGTTTCTTGTTTTGCAAACAGTGAAGAAACGCCGTTTGAGTATGTGTTGTCACAATATGTTGGCGACCGCTTTGAATTTTATTTAGAAAGATAACCAGATGTCACATGCAAAACGTGTTATAGACTTACTTCATAGTGGTGAATTTGATCAAATGGCAGTTGAACTACAACAAGCCATTCAAACAGAAGATACCCCCATACTCGCTGATTTAGCTGAGTATCTTGCTATGATGGGATTTAGTCAAGAAAGTCGACAAGTATACGATAAGTTAACAAACGAGGCGCTTGATCAAACAGATATTATCTTAAATCTTGCAGAGATGAAGATTGATGATGGTGATTTGGAGGGTGCTTTAGCATTGCTTTATCAAGTTGATGCTGCAGATGAAAATTACGTTGCGGCACTTGTCATGATCGCTGATATCTATCAGTTGGACGGGGTTTGGGAAGCAGCTCTTGAAAAATTACAAGAAGCTCGCAGTTTAACAGATTCACCTCTAGTGGTCTTTGCCATCGCCGAACTATATTATAACCAAAGTAACTGGCAAGAAGCGGTAAATTATTTTGCCAAACTGAGCCAAAGAGAGATTTTTGATTTAACTAAGGTATCGACTTATCAACGTATCGGGACTGCCTATGCCTCACTGGGCGAGTTTGAAAATGCCGAGAAGTTTTTAGAGAAGTCTTTAGAACTTGCACATGATGATACAGTCTTATTTGAACTCGCACAGATTAATGCCGTTTTAGGAGAAAATACGCGCGCAATTGCTTTCTTTAAACAACTAGATGCCTTAGCACCAGATTTTGATGGCTACGCTTATCCTTATGCGCAAGTCCTAATCGCAGAAAATGAGTTTGATCAAGCATTTGCCGTGGCTAAAACTGGTCTGACTAAAAATCCTACAGATGTCCCTTTACTTCACTTAACAAGTCGGATTGCTTATGCGTTACATGACTTAGAAGCAGCAGAAAATTATCTTATCCAAGCACTTGATATCGCTGATTTACACGATGAGACTGTCTTCTTATTAAGTAATTTATATCTACTAGAAGAAGATTTTGACGCCGTTATAAATCTAGAAGCACTGCTAGACGATGATCATGCGCTAGCCAAATGGAATATCGCAAAGGCTTATCAAGCACAAGAAGCAGACGAAAAAGCCTTAGCTATTTATGATGATATCGCTCAGAGTGTTTTAGCTGATAATCCAGAATTTCTACTAGAATACGCACAGCTGTTAATCAGAAATGCACGTGCTACAGATGCTAAACTCAGTTTAAAACAGTATTTGGCTATCGTGCCAGATGATGAAAATGCACAAGCAATATTTAATGAGATAATATAATGGCGTTTTAACGCCTTTTTTGCTACAATGTGCATTGTAAAAGCAAACTTTCAAAAAAAGGATAGGAAAATGGAAAAAAATCAGGTAGAAGAAAAATGTGGGGCTGATTTAATCGTTGAGTCTTTAATCAACCATGATGTCAAATATATCTTTGGTATCCCAGGTGCAAAAATCGATAAAGTCTTCGATTCATTGCTAGATAAAGGCCCAGAATTAATCGTCGCGCGTCACGAGCAAAATGCTGCATTCATGGCACAAGCTGTCGGACGTATCACAGGAGAACCGGGAGTTGTGATTGCAACGTCAGGTCCAGGTGCCTCTAACCTTGCAACAGGTCTTGTAACGGCAACAGCAGAAGGTGACGCAGTCTTAGCATTAGGTGGTCAGGTAAAACGTGGAGATTTATTAAAACGTACGCACCAGTCGATGAATAATGCCGCACTCTTTGAACCTATCACAAAATATTCAGCAGAAGTACAAGATGCAGATACACTATCAGAAATCGTCGCAAATGCTTACCGTCTGTCTAAGTCTGGTAAACCAGGTGCTAGTTTTATCTCTATCCCTCAAGATGTTGTTGATAGTAAAGTCTCTGTGAATGCTATCAAACCCCTAAATGCACCAAAACTAGGTAATGCATCGATTGATGATATTAACTACCTAGCACAAGCGATTAAAAATGCTGTTTTACCTGTATTTTTACTAGGTAGTGGTGCATCATCAGCTGATGTCACTAAAGCAATCAGAGAATTACTACAACACGTTAATATTCCAGTCGTTGAAACATTCCAAGGTGCTGGTATCATCTCAAGAGATTTGATCCATAACTTCTTTGGACGTGTTGGGCTATTTCGTAACCAACCAGGTGATATGTTATTGAAAAAGTCTGACTTGATCATTGCGATTGGATATGACCCAATCGAATATGAAGCGAGAAACTGGAATGCTGAGATTGATAGCCGTGTGATTGTTATCGATAAAGCACTTGCAGAAATCGATACCTATTATCAACCTGAACGTGAGTTGATTGGTGATATTTCACAAACTCTAGAAAATCTGATCCCTGCCATTCGTGGCTATAAAATACCTGAGGGTAGCCAAAGTTATCTTGAAGGCTTGTACAAAGTCTTAAAAGCGAACGAATTTAATCGTACAGCAGCAGATAACCTTGTTCACCCACTAGATTTTATTGATGTGTTCCAAGAACATGTTAGAGATGATGAAACGGTTACGGTCGATGTCGGTAGTCACTATATCTGGATGGCACGTAACTTTAAGTCTTACGAACCTCGTCATCTCCTCTTTTCAAACGGGATGCAAACACTTGGTGTTGCCCTTCCTTGGGGAATTACAGCAGCACTGCTAAGACCTGGTAAAAAGGTTTATTCGATCTCTGGAGATGGTGGATTCTTATTCTCAGCACAAGAACTTGAAACGGCAGTACGTCTAAACCTACCTTTAATTCATATCATCTGGAACGATGGCCACTATAACATGGTAGAATTCCAAGAAGTTATGAAATACGGTCGTGCCTCAGGTGTTGATTTTGGGCCAGTCGACTTTGTCAAATATGCAGAAGCATTTGG
>NZ_JXJX01000015.1 GCF_002441715.1 Pseudolactococcus plantarum | reverse complement strand
ATAATGTTAGGATGAAACAAAGTAAAATGTATAGATTAAATGCTAGTTTTGGACTAGTCATGTTTGTTATGCTTGGCTACTTAGTCAAGTTTTTCCCAGGTAGTTTATCACCCATTGATCGGTTTATTCAAGACTTAGTTCGAGGAAATATGAGCAATGGTTTGACTTCTTTTTTTAAGCACTTCACAAATTTTGGTGGTGTACGCTATATTGAGGTTATTGTAGTCGCTTTAGTTTTATTTTTAGTCTTTAAAAAATGGTACACAGAAGCGATATTTTTGGTAGTAAATGTGATGACTGCTCCGATCTTAGTTACAATTCTGAAATATGTTTATGATAGACAAAGACCTAGTTTAACGCACTTGGTTGTTGAAAATGGCTTAAGTTTTCCTTCAGGACATGCAACTGCTAGTGTTATGCTTTATATTAGTTTGATGATCATATGTAGACAGCGAATTAAGCAACATTATCTTAAATATGTCCCTCTGATTATTGCAGTTGTGATGATAGTCTTAATTGGGATCTCGCGTATTTATTTAGGTGTTCATTATCCTACAGATATTTTGGGTGGGTGGCTACTTAGTGGTAGCTGGTTATTATTTTGGTTTCCAGTTTATGATGAGATTAGGTTCAAGTGGCGCTTTAAAGGAGTTCAAAAATGAATAAAAGATACACCACATGGAATGATTATTTGAGAGAAAGTTATGGGGAGAAGGTCTTTAAAGTCCCAATTGATGCAGGGTTTGATTGTCCTAATCGTGATGGTACTGTTGCGCATGGTGGATGTACATTTTGTACGGTTTCTGGTTCTGGCGATGCTATTGTAGCACCTGATGCACCTATTCCTGTTCAAGTTGAAAAAGAGATTGAATTTTTGCATCGTAAATGGCCTGGTGTTAAAAAATATATTGCTTATTTTCAAAATTTTACCAACACGCACGATTCAGTTGATGTAATTAGAGAAAGATTTGAGCAAGCAGTTGGCCGCCCTGATGTTGTTGGGATTAATATTGGTACACGTCCTGACTGTTTGCCGACAGAAACACTAGATTATCTAGAAGAGTTGAACCAACGTATTACAGTATGGGTAGAATTAGGCTTACAAACTACCTATGAAACGACTAGTAATTTGATTAATAGAGCACATGATTATCAAACATATCTAGATGCAGTTGCTAATTTGCGACAACGCGGTATTTTGGTTTGTGTGCATTTAATCAATGGCTTACCCGGTGAAACACATGACATGATGTTAGAAAATGTGCGTCGTGTTGTGACAGACTCTGACATCCAAGGTATTAAACTGCATTTACTACATTTGATGACTGGTACAAGGATGCAAAGAGATTTTCATCAAGGCGCATTACAATTGATGGCGTTTGATGATTATGTGACTATCATTTGTGACCAATTAGAGATTATACCAAAACATATTTCTATCCATCGTTTAACTGGAGATGCACCGAGGGATATGTTGATTGGTCCGATGTGGAGCTTAAAAAAATGGGAAGTGTTAAATGCCATAGATGATGAAATGACTAAGCGAAATGTTTTTCAAGGAGATAAGGCATGTTAAGACCATTAGCTATGGCTCATACTTGGCTTGAGGAAATTATCAATGCAGGGGATACAACTGTTGATGCGACGATGGGCCAAGGTTTTGATACAGCATTTTTAGCCGGCTTAGGTTCAAAAGTCTTTGCATTTGATGTTCAACAATTAGCACTTGATATGACTAGAGAGAGATTGAGTCATGCAGGTGTTACTGCAGAATTGATTTTAGATGGGCATGAAAATGTTGATCAATATGTGAGTGGAGAAGTTAAAGCTGCTATTTTTAATTTGGGTTATTTGCCTAAATCAGATAAAAAATTGATTACACGGGCTAATACGACGCTTACAGCTTTGAGAAAATTATTAGAGATGTTGTCTAATAAGGGTCGCATTGCAATAATGGTTTATTATGGACATGACGGTGGTGAGACGGAAAAAGATGCTGTCTTAGCATTTGTATCTAGTTTAGATCAAAAACAGTATCAAGTTTACCACTATGGTGCAATGAATCAGGTTAATCAGCCACCATTTCTAATTATGATTGAAAAATTGGGGTAAAGCAAGACGATTAAGTAACCTTTTTATTTATAATATTTTAAAAGGGTTGCTATTTTCAGAATTTTCTAGTAAAATGAATTTAAATATGAAAATCTACGAGAGAAATAGACCTGTGACTAAGCCAAAGAGAGCGTTTGGGGCTGAGAAAACGTGCTGAATGACAGGTTACACATTCTTGAGAGTTTTGCTGAATGATACGATAAGTAGGCAAAAACGTGGTCAGCGTTAATGACATGGGTTGCGTGAATAAGCTAGATACGGTTTTTTAAATGTTTAATCTCTTACTAGGTAAGAGATTAAACTATTTGGTCGGTTGTAGCCTATCATAAACTCAGTGAGAAAACAGTGGTGACACTGTTTTGAAAAAAGGTGGTACCACGTTAAAACGTCCTTGTGAAGTCATTTCACATGGGCGTTTTTTGTTCAATTTAACCCAATGATAAGGAGAAACTAATGATAAAAGGATTAAGAAATATTGCACCTTATGTACCAGGTGCTCAGCCTCAAGAAAAAAATATAATCAAAATCAATACAAATGAGAATGCCTTTCCACCGAGTCCAGGAGTCTTAAAAGCCTTATCAGAATTTAAGGGGAATAGACTACGCCAATATTCATCATTAGATAATCATGACTTGTGTCAAGCGTTAGCCAATCAATTAGGGATTAAACAAGAGCAGATCATCGTAGGTAATGGATCTGATGATATCCTAGCGCTAGCATTTTTGAGCTTTTTTAACTCAGGTGATGCTGTGCTGTTTCCTGATATTACTTATGGGTTTTATAAGGTGTGGGCTGATTTGTTTCAAATTCCCTTTGAAGAGATACCATTATCTGAAACATTTGAACTTGTGACAGGTGATTATGTAGGGCGAAAAAATGGTGGGATTGTCATTGCTAACCCCAATGCGCCTACGGGAATTTTTAAAACTTTATCTGAAATTGAACAAATTGTTAAGGCAAATCAAGATGTTGTCGTGATTATAGATGAAGCATATATTGCTTTTGGTGGAGAGTCAGCTTTGCCATTATTATCGCAGTATGATAATATTTTCATCACAAGAACGTTCTCAAAAGATGCAGCACTAGCAGGACTACGCGTAGGATATGGGATAGGGTCTCCAAAATTAATTAGTGTGATTCAAGCAGTGAAGAATTCTTATAATCCATACGCTGTTGATTCAATTGCTGAAAGTCTAGCAACTGCAGCAGTTATGGATACAAGTTACTATGACGGTATCAATGCTGAAATTTCGCAAACAAGGGATTGGTTTTCAGATGAGTTAAGTGCATTAGGATTTGAAGTCCTCAAGTCTAAAACTAATTTTCTTTTAACGAAACCTAGAGGTGTATCTGCCAAGGCGCTTTTTGAATTTTTACAGGCCAAGAAAATTTATGTTAGATATTTTGGTGATCATGGTCGATTATCAGATTATTTACGCATTTCCATTGGTACACGAGCGGAGATGACGAAGGTTGTAACAGTGATAGGAGATGTATTTTGATGAAACATAAGCAATTAGCACCAGGTATGCATGATAAACTGTTTAAAAGGGCACACAGTATTTATTTGATTGAAAATAAAGTGACTCATTTTTTGATGGATAGTGGGTTTAATCGTATTGATACACCGATTATTGAGCATGCAGGGGTTTTTGAGGATGAGCTAGATACGCACAATTATCACTTGTTTGATAAACATGGTGACTTGTTAGTTGTTCGTCCAGATGTCACACAATCTATTGCACGTGTTGTTGCGACAACAAAAGTGACGCTACCTATCAAGTTTTCCTATAGTGGGAAAGTCTTTCGACAACATGATGAGTTAAAAGGGTTACAAAATGAGCGTATGCAAGCTGGTATTGAGTTGATCGGTTTTGATGGGAAAAAGGCAATCGTTGAAGCGCTTGAGTTAGCAACAGCTAGTTTATCATTAGCAGGTGTCAAAGATTATCGGATAGAATTAAGTCATGCAGGCATCTTACAGACCATTTTTAATGCTTTTGATATGGGTCAAAGAGCTAAGTTATCCATCTGTATTAAAAATAAGTCAATCACTGGATTAACTGAATTTGTCAAACATAATCCGAGTGAATTTGATGACTTTTTGGTCAGTCTACCTCGGTTATTTGGTCCAGCTCAAGCAGTGTTAAAACAAGCAAAAGTGTTCGTAAACAATGCTAAAATTCTATCAGATTTGTCAGAAATTGAACAGTTGAGTGAACATTTTCCAGACATAACCATCGATTTAGGCATGTTAGCAAGGCGTAATTACTATACAGGTATGATGTTTCGTGTATTTAGCGACAGGGTTCCCTATGCTTTTCTTAGCGGTGGTCGATATGATAAATTATTTGAACGCTTTGATGCAAGAGAAATGTGTGCAGTTGGCTGGGCGTTAGATGTAGATGCAATCTATGAAGAAGTACGTCGAGATATTGTATTTGATGGAGGTGTTAGATGATTACGATTGCCTTAACAAAAGGGAGAATTGAGAAGGATACTGTCAAAATCTTAACTCAAGCAGGGTTTGATATGACATTTATGGCTGATAAAGGTCGTAATTTAATCTTTGTAGATCCCACACAGACGCTTAGATTTTTATTAGTTAAAGCGCCCGATGTGGCAACTTATGTCGAGCATGGGATTGCTGATTTGGGTGTTGTCGGCTCTGATGTATTGTACGAACATCCTGGTGCTTATTTAGAAATGTTAGATTTGAATATTGGGTTGTGCAAATTTTCTGTTGCAAGTATTCCAAGTTATGAACCAACGGACCATAAACGCAAGACGATTGCGACTAAGTATCCTAAAGTTGCGACTGATTTTTTCAATAGTAAAGGAGAAGATGTCGAAATCGTTTCTATTCAAGGATCTGTTGAGATAGCACCAGTCATAGGATTGACTGATGCAATCGTTGATATTGTAGAAACTGGTCATACATTAGCAGCAAATGGGTTGCTTGTTTTTGAGGACATCATGCGCGTGTCGTCGCGATTGATAGCCAATAGTGCAAGTATCAAGAAAAATCCTGATATTATGAGACTAGTTGATCGCTTACAGGCGGTCGTCGGAAATGAAGAGGTAGCATTTAATGGTTAAAATGAAACGATTAACAGGGTCTGCAAAAGTAATATCAGCTATCTTAGCACAAGAATATGCAGCTTATGCAAAGACTCAAGATAACTTTGATGATATTGTTGCAGAGATTATCAAAAATGTACGTAAAGATGGTGATAAAGCTTTAACATCATATGCTAAACAATTTGATAATATGAGCATTGAAACATTTGAAGTTTCACGTGAAACCATCGATCAAGCGTTTGAAGAAATTGATCCTGAGGTTTTAGTCGCGTTAAAAAATGCCAAACGAAATATTGAATCTTACCACAAACATCAAGTTGAACCTGGCTTTGTAGATGCCAAGACAGACGGGGTCGTGAGAGGACAACTTGTTTTACCGATTGAAAAAGTCGGTGTCTATGTTCCAGGAGGGACAGCAGCTTATCCATCTAGTGTTTTGATGAATGTCTTACCAGCAAAAATAGCCGGTGTTCCTGAAATATATATGGTTACACCGCCACAAGAAAAATTTAATCCAGCAATTTTAGTTGCTGCAGCTTTATCTGGTGTGACTAAAATCTTCCAAGTTGGTGGGGCACAAGCCATAGCAGCCCTAGCCTATGGGACAGCGTCTATTCCTAAGGTAGATAAAATTACAGGTCCTGGTAATATCTTTGTCGCAACTGCCAAGAAACAAGTATTTGGTCAAGTTGGCATCGATATGATTGCAGGGCCATCTGAAATTGGTGTGATTGCTGACCAATCAGCCAATGCAACGTATGTGGCAGCTGATTTATTATCACAAGCTGAGCATGACCGTTTAGCACGTGCTATACTAGTGACGAATTCAGTGCGCTTAGCTGATGAGGTTGATCTTGCTTTAGAGGCTCAGCTACAAACGCTACCACGTGAAGCAATTGCGCGTGAATCGATTGAGACAAATGGGCGAACGATTATCACTGAGTCAGTCGAAGAAATGTTTGAATTAATGAACGAACTAGCACCAGAACATTTGGAAGTTGCTATGGATGATGCAATCTCATATTTACCAAAAATAAAAAATGCTGGTAGTATTTTTTTAGGCCACTATACTTCTGAGCCTATAGGTGATTATTATGCTGGGACTAACCATGTGTTACCAACATCAGGTACAGCTAGGTTTTATAGTGCGTTAGGTGTGTATGATTTTGTCAAACGTAGTCAATTTACTTATTATAGTCAAGATGCCGTGATCACTGCCGCAAAAGACATTACAAAATTAGCTTATTCAGAAGGGTTACAAGCACACGCAAGAGCCATCGAAATACGTGAGGGTGTTAACGTTGACGACTAAAGTCGTTAGTGATGTGATTTTTTTGATCAAGCAGTAGCTGCTAGAAGGTTTATGAGTGTTCTAAAGATACATGATGAGTTAGTGATCGTGTGCTTAAATTAGAGTTAGATTGAAATGGAGATAAAGAAAATATGACAGATACAACCGGTCTTTTGATTATGGATGTAGATAGTACCTTAATTCAAGAAGAAGGTATTGATTTATTAGGAGAGCTTACAGGTAGCGGGGCTGAGGTGGCAAACATTACCCATCGTGCCATGAATGGTGAACTGGATTTCACTGAGGCTTTAGCTGCACGTGTCGCCTTATTAGCAGGGTTACCTGACACTGTGTTTGCAACCATTCGTAAACAAATTCATTTTACACATGGTGTACGTGAGTTGGTTGATACTTTGCATGCTAGAGGTTGGAAAGTTGGTGTGGTATCAGGCGGATTTCACGAGACGGTTGATGAGTTAGCTGATGAATTGGGTCTTGATTTTGTGAAGGCTAATCATTTAGAGGTAGCAGATGGTAAGTTGACTGGTAAAGTAGTAGGTGAAGTTGTTACGAAAGAGGTTAAGTTAGCTAGTCTTAAAAAATGGGCAACAGAACTAGGTCTTGAGCTATCTCAGACGGTTGCTGTAGGTGATGGTGCCAATGATTTGCCAATGATTTTGGCTAGTGGTATCGGGATTGCTTTTAATGCAAAAGCAGTTGTACGTGAGCAAGCGCCGTATCAAATTAATACACCGAATTTAGCTTTAGCACTTGATATTATTAAAGAGGTAAGAGGTGACGTATGAGAACAGCAAAAATTACAAGACATACAGCAGAAACACAAATTACACTAGCTGTTGATCTAGATGCACAAGAACCTGTTGAGATTAATACAGGTGTTGGTTTCTTTGATCATATGTTAACGTTGTTTGCACGACACGGTCGCTTTAGCTTGGTTGTTGATGCGGTTGGGGATTTACATGTTGATAGTCATCATACAGTAGAGGATGTTGGGATTGCATTAGGTCAAGTTATCCGCGAAGCACTCGGTGATAAAGCTGGGATTAACCGTTATGGAACTGCCTTTGTGCCGATGGATGAAACATTAGGTATGGCAAGTCTTGATTTATCAGGTCGTTCGTATCTTGTCTTTGATGCGGAATTTGCAACGCCGACCTTGGGTAATTTTGATACTGAATTAGTTGAAGAATTTTTCCAAGCTTTAGCTTTTAATGTACAGATGAACTTACATTTGAAAATCTTACATGGTAAAAATTCGCATCATAAATCAGAAAGTTTATTTAAAGCAACAGGCCGTGCACTTCGGGAGGCAGTCACTTTGAATCCTGAAATTCATGGGGTTAATTCGACTAAAGGAGTATTGTAGATGACAATTGCGGTGATTGATTATGACGCTGGAAATACAGCTAATGTTTTACATGCTTTAGATAAGCTTGGTGTTGATGCTGTTTTAACATCAGATTTAACAGTTATTGAGTCTGCTGATGGTTTAATTCTACCTGGTGTAGGGGCTTTCCCGACAGCTATGGCAGAGTTAGAAAAACGAGATTTAGTTAAGACAATCAAATCAGTAGTGGCAGATGGGGTTCCTTTATTAGGGATTTGCCTGGGGATGCAACTTTTAGTAGAGGCATCTGAGGAGCATCAATTAACAACAGGTTTGGGCCTCATTCCTGGTGTCTGTCGGCCAATTCCCGCAAGCAATGGGTTAAAAGTCCCACACATGGGCTGGAATAGTCTTGACGTGGTGAATGACACGCCCTTGACTACCAACTTACAAGATAATTATGTTTATTTTGTACATTCTTACTTTACAGATGTGCCCAGTGCATTTTTAGATGTCACGACAGATTATGGGATGCCAGTACCTGCCATGATTTCGAAAGCAAATGTCTATGGTGCCCAGTTTCATCCTGAGAAATCAGGAGAAGTTGGCCTTGGCATTTTAAAAAGATTTAAGGAGATCGTCTATGCAAATTCTACCAGCAATTGATATTAAAGATGGGCGTGCAGTTCGTTTATTTAAAGGTGATTTCTCGAAAGAAACGGTCGTTAATCAGAGTCCGCTAGCTCAAGCTGAGATTTTTGCTAGCGCTGGGATGACTTATCTCCACGTTGTCGATTTAGATGGTGCTTTGGATGGTAAAGCAACATCTGCGCCGATTATTGAAGAAATTGTTCAAAAAACGGGATTAAAGATTGAGGTCGGTGGTGGCATTCGCTCATTAGAGCAGATTGCTTCTTATATCGATAAAGGCGTTGACCGTGTCATCATCGGGTCAATGGCGGTTAAAGATCCTGAGTTTGTCAAAGCAGCTTTGGCACGTTTTGGGTCGGAAAAGATTGTCGTAGGCATCGATGCTAAAAAAGGGTTAGTAGCTACTGAAGGGTGGCTAGAGACTTCAGATGTCTCATTTCTGTCTTTAGCGCTTGAGATGGAAAAGATTGGTGTGCGATTATTTGTCTATACAGACGTTGATCGTGATGGGACTTTGTTAGGTCCTAATTTTGAACATTATCAACAACTACAGTCAGCTTTAACAAGTGCATCTGTGATTGCATCTGGCGGTATAGCACAACTGTCTGATTTAACAAAACTCCAAGCTATTGGGATAGCAGGCACAATTGTTGGGAAAGCTTATTATAACGGTAATGTAACTTTAGATGAGTTAAAGGAGTTTTAATATGTTAGCAAAAAGGCTTATTCCTTGTTTGGATGTTAAAGACGGTCGTGTTGTTAAGGGGATTAATTTTGTTAACTTAACTGATGTAGGTGATCCAGCAGAAACGGCCAAACTTTACTATGAACAAGGGTGTGATGAATTAGTTTTTCTTGATATTACAGCGACGCATGAGGCGCGTGATACGATGGTTGATGTTGTTCGACAAGTAGCAGCGCAAGTTTTTATTCCTTTTACTGTTGGTGGTGGCATTCGATCTGTTGAAGATATGCAAAAAATGCTTAAGGCGGGTGCAGATAAGGTTGCCATTAACTCGAGTGCAGTTGCTAATCCTGAGTTAATCAAGCAAGGTGCCGAAAAATTTGGTAACCAGTGTATCGTTGTCGCAATTGATGCAAAAGCACAAGCTGATGGGACTTTCCATGTTTACATTAACGGTGGTCGAAAAGATACGGGGTTGGATGTACTAGCATGGGCCAAGAAAGTTGTTGCGTTAGGTGCTGGTGAAATTCTGTTAACCAGTATGGATCAAGATGGGACAAAAGCAGGTTTTGATTTAAGGTTAAACGAACTTGTGGCTTCAGCTGTGTCAGTTCCAGTAATTGCGAGTGGTGGCGCTGGAACTGCTGAGGATGTGATTGAAGTGTTTGAGAAAACATCGGTTACAGCTGCACTTGCCGCCAGTGTGTTTCATTATGGAGAAATTGATATTCGTGATCTAAAGGCTAAGATGAAAGCACATGAGATTGATGTGAGGGAATAATATGATGGATAATGACAACTTCGTAATTGATTTTGATAAAAGTCCAGACGGACTAGTGCCAGCCATCGTTACTGATGTGTCAACTGGACAAGTTTTGATGTTAGCTTATATGAACAAAGCTGCTTATGACTTAACACTAAAAACACGTGAAACTTGGTACTGGTCACGTTCACGTCAAGCACTTTGGCATAAAGGAGAGACTTCTGGCCATTTTCAGCATGTCAAAACACTAGCAGTAGATTGTGATTTTGATACGCTCTTAATTGGCGTAGAACAGGTTGGTCCAGCTTGCCATACCGGAGCAGTCAGTTGCTTTTTTAATAATATATTAGACATAAAGGAAGAAAATAATGATCAATGAACTATATGAACAAGCAATTGAACGCCAAAAAACACCAAAATCAGGATCATATACGACCTATTTATTTGAAAAAGGATTAGATAAAATCCTAAAAAAAGTTGGCGAAGAGGCGACAGAAGTTGTTGTTGCAGCAAAAAATGCTGACAAAACAGAAATTGCAAATGAGACTGCAGATGTATTGTACCATCTGGCTGTCATGCTTGCTGAAACAGGAGTTACACCGAGTGATGTGCAGGCGGTTTTAGACGAAAGAAATGGCAAACAATCAAATATTCACGACAGACCAGAAATTAAATCATATTAAAAAAGACCCTCCGGTCTTTTTTAAGTTATTTGAGGTAATACAAAGCTGTTATTTGCTCTTACGATGCGTTAAACACCACCGATTCGGTTAAGTGGCCAAAAGCGTACTTTAGCTTCACCTATAATGTCTTTTTTAGGAAAAGCACCGACTCTTCTGGAATCTTGTGACACGATACGATCATCACCCATTAAGTAGTACTGACCTTCAGGAACTTTTACAGTGAAATTCGCTTCACCAGTTGCACTAGTGGTAAAGGCGGTTGATTGTCTTGCAAGACGTTGGAAGAAAGCATCATACTGATAAGTACTTTGTAGCTTATCTTTTTTAAACTGCGCTTGATAGTCAGCCAAATAAGGCTCTTTAACGACTTTACCGTTTACTGTTAAGACATCATTATGATAGGTAATTGTATCACCAGGTAGTCCAATCACGCGTTTAACGATTTTTTTAGGTTTATCACTAGTTGAATCATATTCTTTCGCAATAACGATATCTTGTCTCTTGATAGTTGATAGTGTCGTAATCATCAAACGTTCTCTATCTGCTAAAGTCGGATCCATTGAATGCCCGTCTACGAGTACCGGTTTAAAAACAAAGAAACGAAGCACTGCCATTATAGCAACGATAAGGATAAAAAGTCCCCATTCTTTAAGAAATTTCATTTGATTAGTCTCCTAGCTTTTTCTGTATTGGCAAAGTGGCATTTTGCAATTTGATTAAGTGCTACTTCACCATGTTTTTTGATTATTGTTGCTGCAACCAAGTCGGATTGATGCCCTGCGCCACTTGGTAATTTTATCCCCATCAGTTGGGATAACTCATCTAACTCATCAAGGAATAAACTTCTTGCAATCACTGATGAAACTGCGACGGTGTAAAATTGACTCTCAGCTTTTTGGACTAAAGTGACGCGTCCATTGGTTTGATTTGCTTCGTTTTTGAGATATTTTACATAATTCTTTTCAGTCGTGAATGCATCGATAATAATGTGATCAGGTGTAGTTGATAGTGCTTTTTCTAAGAGGTAAATGGCTTGATTATGCAGCGCGACTTTGACCGACACCGCATTATAACCAGAGGCAATTACCTCGTTATATTTACTAGGTTTTAGTAAAAGCGCTTGATGCTGGATCTTTTCTTTTAGAATAGGTGCTATGTCTCTAATTTTAGCATCGGTTAACTTTTTAGAATCATCAACGCCTAATGACTTGATCAAGGGGATATCTGCGTCGGTTAAATAGCTTGCGACAACAGCCAGCCCGCCAAAATAAGAGCCATTTCCCACCTCATCAGTGCCAATGATATTTGTTTGTTGTGTGGGAGGTGCTGCTAGTTGTTGATCACTAAATTGGCTCGCCTGTTTAGTTGCCCCTTTTCCCTGAAACATCACTTTGCCAGATGTGTAAACAGTGACGACACATTCGGGTGGTTTTGCTAAAAATTGGATGTAGGGGTTGGTTGTAGCTGTAGCATAGTCTTGATACGCTGTTATGAGTTGTTTAATTTTCTGAGAAGTTAAGTTTAAAACGATGGTCATAAAAACTATTATAACAAAAAAAAGTTGACAAAACCTATTAAAATATGATATTATATAAAACGGTATTGTTTACCCCATTTTTAGGTCCCGGAAACTTGAAAATACCGTATGTGAATAAGGAACGATTGACATACACTTAGTAAACTACAGATAAAAAATTGGAGAAATCATGAACAAAACTACATATTTCGCTAAGCCAGGCGAAGTTGAACGTAAATGGCACGTTGTTGATGCGACAGATATTCCTTTGGGACGTTTGTCAGCAGTTGTTGCAAGCATTCTACGTGGTAAAAACAAACCACAATTCACGCAACACACTGATACTGGTGATTTCGTGATCGTTATCAATGCTGAAAAAGTTAAATTAACTGGTAAAAAAGCAACTGATAAGATCTACTACAAACACTCAATGTACCCAGGTGGTTTGAAATCAATCACTGCTGGTGAATTGCGTGCTAAAAATGCAGTTCGTCTTATCGAAACTTCTGTAAAAGGTATGTTGCCACATAACACGCTTGGTCGTGCACAAGGCATGAAACTTAAAGTATTTGTTGGCGCTGAGCACACACATCAAGCTCAAAACCCAGAAGTACTTGATATTACAGGATTAATCTAAGGAGGACTAGACATTGGCACAAGTACAATACCTCGGCACTGGACGCCGTAAAAACTCAGTAGCTCGTGTACGTTTGGTACCCGGCACTGGTAAAATCACAGTAAACAACAAAGATGTTGAAGAATATATCCCACACGCAGACTTGCGTTTGGTTATCAACCAACCATTTGGCGCAACTGAAACAGTTGGCGCTTACGACGTGCTTGTAAACGTTAATGGTGGTGGTTATGCAGGACAAGCTGGTGCGATCCGTCATGGTATCTCACGTGCGCTTTTAAATGTAGACCCTGATTTCCGTGCATCATTAAAACGCGCTGGTTTGCTTACACGTGACGCTCGTATGGTTGAACGTAAAAAAGCAGGTCTTAAAAAAGCCCGTAAAGCATCACAATTCTCAAAACGTTAATCTGTTTTATCGAGAAATATCAAAAAAACTCTCATTTTGTGGGAGTTTTTTTTTTTTTGTGTAGCAAAAATATTTTTTGAAAAATGATGCGTATATTTTAGGTATCATTACGATTATAATTATATCAAATAAAAAAAGCTTAATCGTTTACAAATGTAAACGAATTGTTTTACTTCTATTTTTTTTACTGCTATACTTACTTTAATAAACAACCTAACACGGTTATATATGCTATTTAAGTATCAGTATATGATAGGTATGCGTGTTAAGAATAAAGGAGTAGTTGATATGAGTGTACGTAATAACTTTGTAAAGCCAATAGATCTGACAAATGGGATTGAATTTGGCATATACTCTTTAGGGGATTTGATGCGTAATCCGCATAACGGACAGATGCTTTCAGAAAAAGAGCGGGTGAAGGAATTTATTGAGATTGCAAAAATGTCTGAGCAAGCTGGTATAGATGTTTTTGATTTAGGAGAAAGTCATCAAGATTATTTTGTCTCACAAGCACAAACGGTTATTTTATCAGCGATTGTGCAAGCGACTAGTAAAATCAAGATTGCCTCTGCCGCATCATTGCTAAGTGTTCATGATCCTGTCAAAGTTTGGGAGGATTTTGCGACACTTGATTTGTTAAGTGATGGTCGTGTTGAGTTAATCGCAGGTCGTGCGTCAAGACTGGGTGCACTTGATTTGTTTGGCGTAGATTTTCAAGATTATGATGCAATTTTCGATGAAAAATTTGACTTATTACAGCTGTTAAATCGACAAGAATACGTGACTTGGTCTGGTAGATTTAGACCACCTTTGACCAATGCACATATCTTACCACGTCCAGAATCTGGACATTTACAACTATGGCGAGCGATTGGTGGTAGTGTCACAAGTACAGTTTCAGCTGGTGCGTCAGGTACACCGCTAGTTTTGGCACATTTGAGCGGGCCAGTTTCTTATCATAAGAAAACACTAGATCTTTACCGGAAAACGGCACAACAACACGGATATGATCCTAAAACGCTGCCTATCACGACTGCTGGTTTTTTCTATACTGCTAAAACGACACAACAAGCCCTGCAAGAATACTACCCTCATGTCGCAGCAGCCTTTAAATTATCTAATGGTCAAGCATTTCCAAACACATCTTTTGCACAAGCCACACATCCGCATAGTATAGTCAATGTGGGTGACCCTGAGTTTTTGATCGAGAAACTAGTTTATCAGCATCAAGAATTTGGTATGCAACGCTATATGGCACAGATAGACTTTGGTGGTGTCTCAATCGATCAAATTAAAAGAAATATTGACTTGATTGGGACTAAGATTTTACCTGAAGTGAAGAAAAGAACGCGAACAAGCTCGTAATTTCTGATCATGACATCCTTATTGCCTTTGTCAATAGGATGTTTTTTTGTTGCTATTTTATGCTAAAAAAAGAAAGCTTTTACACTTTCTTATGGTTTTTGTTTGCACTGATCAGTTTAGTGATAGGTAGATACAAGCATTTAGCTAGTCTTATGGTTCACTTAAAATTTGCCTAATCGCTTCACGCGTATCCCCCTCATCATCCTGATTAATCATAAAGGTCAGATAATCGCCTGCTAAAAGTTGTGTATTACCGTTTGGGATCATATCTTTACCTAAACGATGAATAGAGACTAATAAACAGCCTTCTGGCAGCGTAAGTTGACTCAAAGTCTTAAGGTTAGCTACAGAATCGAATTGGACGATTGTTTCAAACACCAGGTTTTGGTATGATTTTTCTTGATTTAGAGCGTTTGTAGCAAGTAGATTAGCGAGTAAACTATCGTAGATTGGTTCTGATTTTAATAAATCCGCTACAATATATGCGACAAGTGACACCAGTGCTAGAGGCAATAAGTGAGAAAATGACCCTGTCATTTCAACTAAGAGTAAGATGCCAGTCATCGGTGCCCGGACAATCGCAGTAAATGTTCCTGCCATGGATAAAATGATAAAATTAGCGAATAGCTCACTCGGTAAATGAAAAGTCAGAATCACAAAGGTGGCAAATATGGCCCCTAAACTTGCACCAAGTACCAGTAAAGGAAAGAAAATACCGCCAGGAGCGCCTGAACTGTAGGAAATCGTTGAAATTAAAAATTTGGCAATAAATAGCAAACAAAGAAAGCTAAGTGATTGTCCAAAATTGAACTTCTCTATCAAAATATGTCCACTACCAATAGCTAGTGGAAAAATAAGTGCCATCATACCTGTAGCTAAAAAAGCAAGTAGGATGCGAAAGTAAGGCAATCGAATTTTTTTGTATAAGTATTGAGCTTTTAATAAACTCCAATTATATATCGCACCAAATCCACCTAAAATAACGCCTAGAATTAATAAAATAGGATAATCCTTTAGTGGGATTGCGCTGATGATGTTAAAGTGAAATACAGCGCCATCTCCAAAAATTAGTCTGGAAACACCATCTGCTACAATAGCAGATGTCATACATGTCAACAAAATCAAAGGAGAGAAATATTTAAAAACCTCTTCTATCACAAACATCACACCGGATAATGGCGCATTAAAGGCAGCCGATAATCCCGCAGATGCGCCAGATGCGATTAAGATTCTTCTGTGACGCTCGGTCTGAGCAAATTTCTGGGCAACAGCTTGTCCCATACTACTACCCAGTTGGATAGATGGACCTTCACGACCTAAGGATAGACCTGCTAACATTGTTAAGGTGCCACCTATGAACTTTGCAAAGGCTGTTGTGAACCAATTGGGTTTTAGATAGCCTTGTAATTGCCCTTTTACCTGGGGAATGCCTGAGCCTGAAATCATCGGATATCGTTTCATTAGCCAAGTCACAAGATACGCGATGATGGCGAGGATAGGAAATAGGATGACAAGTAAGGTGAGATGTCGTGCGACATGATGATAGAAAGAGATACTAATTGCTTCTGCATATTTCAAAGCTAATCTATACAGACTGGCTAATAATCCTGCGGCAATACCGACTAGCGCACTCAAGGCGAGTAGGTATAAATTTTTATTTGATGAGCGTTCTAAATCCTTTAATTTCATCGTTATCATTTCTAATTTAATCAATTTAAAACCTACATTATACTGAGATGTAGGTTTTAAGGTGTACCGATAGTTAATCTTTTCTTTGGGTATGTCTATGAATCGTTAGCTTAATTGTAACACTTTAGTAGCCTATTTTAAATAAATGCTAATTAAGTGTTAAAAAATGATGAGCGGTTATTCAAGTCGAAATGTTAGTAATCTGTATCATTGGATTAATCCGAGCAAGTGACACATTAGATTTTTCAAGTAAAACGGTTATAAATTAGTTATGTTAAGGGAGAGTTTTAGTCTCGGTTATCTGTTATTTATCTTCAAAATAAAAGAGTTCTTCAAATGTTGTCTCTAATGCAATGCAGAGTAGCAATGCTAATTTTGCAGAAGGAATATATTCATAAGTTTCAATATTGCTGATTGTCTGTCTTGAGACACCAACAAGTTTGGCTAAATTACTTTGATTGAGGCGTTTCTCAGCACGTGCAACTTTCAGTCTATTTTTTAATATGAGTTTATTTTTTTCCATCATTTAAAGAAGACTCTCACAAGTGTCCAACCCATTGATAAAACAGCAATAGATAAAATGAAGACCACAATTAAGTTGAGGACTGATTTATTTTTTTTCAATCTATAAATACCTTGCCCTAACATCGAAAAAATAAGCATGAAAGTCAAATCTATTGTTGGTTCTTTTTTAAGCGCCCTAATGACAAAAACAATTATCCCACCCAACAAAAGCATATTGTAATTAATGATATTGATTTTTCTTAATTCTGAGATTTGACCCTCATCCTTATCTTCCTGCTGTGCTAGTGCCAAAAATCTTTTATTGTTCATCTTTAATTCCTCCATCTGACATCAGTTTATCATTGTCAAGTAAACTTGTCAACATTATAAGTAAACTAGGCATATTTATGCGTTGGATTTTTAGTTTAGTGATGATTTGTATTTTGATATGATAAAAAACTCGAATACTATGACTCGAGTTTTGATTACAGATTATGGATGGCTTATATGAAAAGTTCATATTATTGGGCGACATCAAAAGTAATGATAAGAAGCCGTTTAAGGCCATTTTTAAGTTTTAAGCAAGTCAATTTCACTCATCCTCAACATGTGTTTCAGAAGCAACGAGGTAAACCCCAAAAGTCATCAATATAATGGCAACCATAAAACTCATCGTTAGGAGTTGCCCAAACATCACCCAACTTAAAATAAGTCCGATAAATGGCGCTGTCGCAAAGTAGGCTCCCGTGCGAATCGCACCGATATAACGTTGTGATGTAATATAAAAATATAAACTCAAGCCATAAGAGACAAAGCCTAAACATAAACCGTAAACGATAATTGGCCATTGGTAGACTAAGTTTTCTGTGAAAAATGCAATGATGATTGCAAAAAAAGCAGTTGCAAGTGATTTGACGATAACTATTTGCAGTGGATCTTTTGAAGATAAGATTGCAGTGGTATTATTTTCTGCACCCCAACAAATACAGGCTAAGAGTGCAAATAATGCACCAATAGATAGTTGGAAATGACTGAAATCAGCAACAGATAATAATAGACTTGAGAAAAGAATGAGCACAATTGCCACAAATACTCGTTTACCAAGTCTCTCTTTGAAGAGTAATCTAGCGATTACAGTCGTTGCAACTATTTCAAAGTTGGACAGTAAAGAGATAGTGCCGGCAGAAGCAAGTCGAATCCCTATCAGCAAGAGCGAGGAAGCAGCAAGATTGAGTATAATCATCCAAACAACAGTGGGCAAATCTTCTCGACCTAATTTGTCTTCTTTTTTTTGAGTATTTTGTCTCATAAAAAGCGAGATGATGATCATACCTAGACCTGAACCAGCATAAAGTAAGCTAGTCATTTCAAAAGTCGGTACACGTAAGAGTAATAGCTTAGATAAGGGAAAGCTGATGCCATAAGTTATCGCAGATAAAATTGCCAAAAGTAGAGGCGTGTGTGTGGTGTTTTTCATATGATGCGTATCCTCTAGGTTTTTTATTTGCTAAGATGAAGATTAATCAAGTTGTTTGCTATTAATTAGGTATTTAAAAGAGGTTAATAGTTAATCATTTGAAACTAAACTATGTGGTTTACCTTCTTTTTCTAAAACTTGTCTAACTGCTGGTCTTTCTCGCATAGCCAAGTCAAATCTTTCTAGGTTTTCTAAATTTAAAAAACCAAAGTCTAATCTGCGAATCCAGTTGGTCATGACAAAAAGATATGGATCTACTAGGGAGAATTGATTGTTGATTAAAAAATTTTGTCCTTCCAGTTGATCATTAATCAATTTTAATCGTGGAAAGACACGCTGATATACCAATTCTTTTGATTCTTTTGTATTGGGTAACCAATTACCAGTTCTAAACGGAGAAATAAAATTTTTATGTAATTCGGTCGCGATGTAATTTAGCCACATCTTTTGTTTCCAGAAATCTTGCGTGTTATATTCACTGATAAAGGTCTTATCTGTTGCTTGATTAGCGATATATTCTAAGATTACTGCACATTCAGTTAATAGCCCGTTCTCGGTTTCTAACGCTGGGACATAAGCTTTGGGGTTTAGGACTTTATAATCACCACCTTCAAACTGTTTAGTATCCAAATTAACTTTTTCCAAGCTAAACGTTAAGCCACTTTCTACTAAAAGTATATGGGTGGCTAGAGAACTTGCTCCTGATGCATAATATAGTTTCATGATATACCCTCTTTTCTATTCTATAGAACAGTATAGCACTTGGTCAGTTACTTAGCGTGTTACCGCTATGAGAATTGCAGACTAGGGCAGGTGTTTTCTAGAGGGTTTATTATTAATAAAATCGGTAGGCTTCAGGTAAGATGAACTGCTCATGGTTTTCAAACTGTAAAGCTAGGCGAAGCATGAGAATCTCCGAGTGTTTAGGTCCCCATATTTGAACGCCTTGTGGTAGGTTGGTCGTATTGTCGAGATATACAGGTAGCGAAAGTGCTGGCTGTCCTGTTAAATTACTGATAAAGCTATAAGGGGTGTAGGCTAAGGATGATTCAAACGCTGTCTCAATCAAATCTAGTTGCTGTTTTAAGGCATATTGTTCACAAGTTTTAAGTTGTGAGATGAGGTTATCATCAATCAATTTTTCTCCTATTTTTGGAGCTGTTTTTGCTGTCGTTGGGGTCAAAAATAACTCAAAATCCTTAAAGAGTTTATCATCAAAGATCGCACAAGCGTTGTCCCATAAGTTTAAGGCTTGGATATAGCTAGCCGCATCCACTTGTCGACCAGTCTCTAAAAGTGCATAGGTTAATGGTTCAACATCCTCATTGGTGATTTTTTTTTCTTGCTGTTTTTCCCAAGGGTTTAGCATAGCAAAAGTTTCTGCTGCATTCATCTGGTAATAACTTTGGATTAAAGCACGAGCATCTAATGGAAACTCAACTTCTGTTAGCTGATGACCTTGTGCTTTCAAAAAATCAATAGTCTTACGAAGTGCGGCTTTTGCTGTATCAGAAATCTTAATACCTGAAATAGGTGACTCATAGGAGAATGCAATGTTTAAAGGTCTATCAATCTCAGTTATATGATGTAGTGATTGCTTATCTAGTAATTGAGATTGGTAAGGATCAGCTTCTTGCATCAGTTGCATTTCTGCAAGAAAATGAGCAGTATCACGGACAGAAACAGTTAAAGCACCACTTGTTGAAGCGCCTTGCCAGCCACGATAGGTATCAGGACCTTGTGGCATAAGTCCGCGCGTGACTTTTAGTCCGATGAGACCAGAGAAAGAAGCAGGAATGCGGATAGACCCCCCACCGTCGGAAGCACCTGCCATCGGAAAAATACCAGCAGCCACGGCAGAGGCAGCACCACCAGATGACCCACCAGAATAATAAGCAGAGTTCCATACATTAAGTGTATCACCATATAGTGATGAGTCTGTGATGTTTTTAAATCCGAATTCAGGAGAGTTCGTCTGGCCAAACGGTGTCAATCCAGCTGTTAGCAAAGTGGTGACATAGTTATCGTCAGTATCAGAGAGATTATCTTTAAAAAGTCTAGAACATGCCGTTGCACCCAATCCAGCATGTACTTGTCCTAACATTTTTAGTGGAAATGGTAGTCCAGCAAAATATCCCTGTTTGGTTTTGTTAATATCTTTTTGAGCTAGAGCTATATCATGCGCGATGACAGCATTGTAATTAGGATTGATTTTGTTAATCTTTTTTTGGGTAGCTATAAGCAATTGTTCAGGTGTGATTTGGTTTGTATGAAGTTGTCCTATAAAGTAGGTCGCATCTTTAATCATTTGCCTGGCTCATATCTGCTGTTTTAGGTATGAAGTCTCCACCAAAGTATTTTTGAGACAGTTGTTTCATAGTGCCGTCTTTTTGTAGATCAACTAATACACGATCTACTTTCTTTTGTAAGGTCATACTTTTTTTATCTTTTCCAAAAATAAAGTAGGCAAAACCAGTATGTTTATCTGTTTGACCTAATTTAATTGGCTCAACTTTAAGTTTGTAGTCTTGTTGTTTAATGATTTGACTAAGTGAGATTTGATCATAAATCACAAAATCACTTTTACCTGATGCCACATCAGCAACATAAGAGGTTAATGGATAAGTTGCATCCATATAGTTTAGTTTTAAAGCCTTGTCAGGATTTTCTTTATTCCAAGTCTCCAGCATAGTGGCTACTTGAACACCAGCAAGTACCTCAGTTGATTTTCCAGCCAAGTCAGATAAAGTCTTAACTTGCATATCTGGTTTGACAGCTACAGCAGTCGCTGACTTAGCTATAGGTAGAGAGTAGGTATATTTGTTTGCGCGTTCACTCGACCAAGATAGTGCGTTAGCCGCCATTTGAAAACGCCCAGTATCTACACCTGATAGAACAGAGTCAAAGTCAATGACTTGGAATTTTACTTTATATTCAGGCAACTGTTTAAATACAGCACGTGCCAGTTCTATATCATATCCTGTCAGTTTCTTATCTTGCATATAAGTATTAGGTTTAGAATTGGCATTAGTGGCAATAGTAATCTGTTCTGGAGCAGCTTTAGTCGCTTCTTTTTTTGTACAGCCGCTAAGTAGTGCAACTGTGATGAGAGATAATGCTGTTAGTCCTAAAAGTAGTTTTTTGTTCATTTTTTTGTGCTTTTTTCAAGCCCTTTCTTTTGTATAACTTATTTTAGCAAAATCACAGAAATAAGAAAGATACGACGTTCATAAGTTTTGGACAGTTTCTATATAGTGGTATATTCACTCGCCTTATAGATGTATGTATGGTTTTATTTTATCTTTTAAGTTTTGGCTTACTGAGCGAATNATGTCGCAAGTTCGAGTCTTGCAAGCGGAGTTCTAAAATGTTACCTGTGGGTGGCATTTTTTTTGTTTATTTATAGCATTAATGTTTCTATAGTATGAAAAAATATTTTAAGTTCTTATTTCTTTCTCTAATATGTCAAGCTTTTATCTCATAACATGTCTTTAAGATAATCAATAATTTTTTTCTTTAATCTATACTTTTTATTTCTCTCTACTTTCCCACCATTTTTCAAGGTCATAAATAAATCAGCTTCATCTGGTGTTAATATCTCAAGAATTTCAACTTGCAATAGCTGATAACAGACATTGTCTGCAACATTTTGGTGGTGATCATAAAGGTTGAAGGCTTCAGATATTTCACAATATAATGGTTGATCAAATTTTCTTTTATATGCGTTAGCCTTTCTAAAACTATCTATCAGGTAACAGGAATACCTGACTTTAAAATAGACATAGAAATTAAACGCGTTACCGTTATTGATGTTATGTCTATTTTGATACATTTCCAGTGCAATAATCATCCCCTCCTGCATGTAATCATCTAGCTCCCAAGATGGAATCCTAGTTGTTTTACTACAATTCATAATAATTGGCTCAATATTTTGAAGCATCATTTCTATGCTATCCATAACTCCCCCTTTTCCAGTCAGCGAAATAACGTTGAGTGGTTTAGTGCCATTATAATCAATCTGAATTAAGAAAAGGG
>NZ_JXJX01000014.1 GCF_002441715.1 Pseudolactococcus plantarum | reverse complement strand
TGTCAACCACTTTTTTAACTTTTTTCACATAAAAAAACGGTGGCTATATACAACCAGAGTTTTTGTACATTATTTTGGCTATAAACAGGACATAGCAGTAATTTTTAGTGAGCTTATTAGCCTTTTAAACATCGAAATTTTGCTATTAAAAAGTTGACTTTATGAATATGAAAATCATTTTCCTCTTACTCATACTTCATTCGTATAAATATTACCTAATGCAACTTCTATTGAGCGTTTTTCTATATCTATTTTTTCAATTTTCAAAATTGATTTATAATCCGTAATCAATCGCTGACCTTTAAATGGCCCTTCTGCAAATACAGCAACACCAGCAAGTATGCAATCAAACTCATGAACTAGAGACTTCATACCATTTAGTGTTCCGCCACCTTTCATGAAATCATCAACTATCAGCACACGCTGTCCTGGCGCAAGAGATCTTTTAGATAAAGTCATATTTTCAACTTTTGCGCTAGATCCAGACATATAATTGACATTTAGCGTTGCACCTTCTGTTACCTTAGGATCGCGTCTAACAATAACAAATGGGACATCAAGTATAGCACTAACTGCTTGTGCGATAGGAATTCCTTTTGTTGCGATGGTTACAATCGCATCAATCTGTTTCCCAGCATATTCATGTGCAATGATTTTACTAATATTTTTTAAATTTTTTGGACTTCCTAAAATATCAGATAAATAGATATAGCCACCGGGTAAAATACGATTGCTCTCCCGCATCAGATCTGCAATTTCAGATACAATCGCTCTAGATTGTGCATTTGAAATTTCTGGTGTAAAAACAACTCCTCCCGAAACACCTGGATAAGTCTTAACCGTCCCAACACCAGTTTCCTCAAATACACGTTTTATAATCACCAAATCTTCAGATATAGATGACTTTGCAACACCATATCTTTGTCCGAAAAATGATAGAGTTGTCAGTTTTCTAGCATTGTTTAATAAATAGTTGGTAAAATCTACTAATCGTTCACTTCTTTTCATCTTACGCCCTCTTTTCATGCCTTGACAACTGACAACCGTTTTAACGATTTAACGTAAGATTAGCATTACTATCCGCTATCTTGAACATTAAGTTGTGCTAAGCACGATTACTTTTGATTCTATTATATCAAAAAAACACGAACAATTAAAATGTTCGTGTTTACTTATTTTTTTAACCTTGATTTTTCTTAATGATTGCTTCTTGTACAGATTTTGGAACATCTTCATAGTGGTCAAATACCATCATGAAAGTACCACGTCCTTGTGTAGATGAACGAAGTGTTGTTGCATATCCAAACATTTCAGCAAGTGGTACAAACGCATGAACGATTTGGCTGTTACCATGTGCTTCCATACCTTCAACACGACCGCGACGAGCAGTTACGTGTCCCATGATATCCCCTAGATTTTCTTCAGGAACTGTAACAGTTACTTTCATCATTGGTTCAAGGATAACTGGATTAGCTTTTGGTGCTGCGGCTTTCAAAGCATATGATGCTGCAACACGGAAGGCTGTTTCATTTGAATCGACATCATGGTATGAACCATCATAAAGTTTTGCTTTCACGTCAACAAGTGGGTAACCCGCAAGTACACCATTTTGCATCGCTTCTGCCAAACCTTTTTCTACAGCTGGAATGTATTCACGCGGAACCACACCACCAACAATAGCATTCTCGAATTCGAATCCTTTACCTTCTTCGTTTGGTGTAAACTCAACCCAAACGTGACCGTATTGACCTTTACCACCTGATTGACGAACGAATTTACCTTCGGCTTGTGTTACAGGCGCACGGAATGTTTCACGGTATGATACTTGTGGTGCGCCAACGTTGGCATCAACGTTGAACTCACGACGCATACGGTCAACCAAGATATCCAAGTGAAGTTCACCCATACCAGCGATAAGTGTTTCACCAGTTTCAACGTTTGTTTCAACGCGGAATGATGGATCTTCTTCAGCAAGTTTTTGAAGGGCAACACCCATCTTATCTTGGTCAGCTTTAGATTTAGGCTCAACCATAACTTGAATAACTGGTTCTGGGAATTCAATAGATTCAAGAATAACTGGATTCTTTTCATCTGTTAATGAGTCACCAGTTGTTGTATCTTTCAATCCAACAGCAGCAGCGATATCGCCTGAATAAACATCATTGATTTCATTACGTGTATTCGCATGCATTTGAAGGATACGACCGATACGTTCGCGTTTACCTTTTGAAGCATTCAATACGTAAGAACCTGATGATAAGACACCAGAGTATACACGGAAGAAAGTTAGACGTCCCACAAATGGGTCAGTCATAACTTTAAAGGCAAGTGCTGCAAATGGTTCGCTATCATCAGCACGACGTTCAGTTTCTTCTCCGTCAGGAGTTACACCCTTGATCGCTGGTACATCAGTTGGAGCTGGTAAGTAGTCAACAACTGCGTCAAGCATCATTTGAACACCTTTGTTCTTGAAGGCAGAACCTGCAAGCATTGGGTAGAATTCAACGTTGATTGTTGCTTTACGGATAGCAGCTTTAAGCTCAGCTTCAGTGATTTCTTCACCTTCAAGATATTTCATCATAAGGTCTTCATCAGTATCAGCAACTGCTTCAATTAATTTAGCACGCCATTCTTCAGCTTGTTCACGGTACTCTTCTGGGATTTCTTCGTCAAGAATATCTGTACCTAAGTCATTTGTGTAGACCTCAGCGCGCATTCTTACTAAATCGATGATACCTTCGAAGTCTTCTTCAGCACCAATCGGAATTTGGATTGGATGTGCGTTTGCACCCAAACGGTCATGAAGTGTAGATAAAGAATAGAAGAAATCTGCACCGATTTTATCCATCTTGTTAGCAAATACGATACGTGGCACACCGTATTCTGTCGCTTGACGCCAAACAGTTTCAGTTTGTGGTTCAACACCTGATTGTGCATCCAAAACAGTTACTGCACCATCAAGTACACGAAGTGAACGTTGCACTTCAATTGTGAAATCCACGTGACCTGGTGTGTCGATGATATTGATACGAGTATCATGCCAAGCAGCTGTTGTTGCAGCTGATGTGATTGTGATACCACGTTCTTGTTCTTGTGCCATCCAGTCCATTTGTGAAGCCCCTTCGTGGGTTTCACCAATTTTGTGGATTTTACCAGTATAGTATAGTACACGCTCAGTTGTTGTTGTTTTACCAGCATCAACGTGAGCCATGATACCGATGTTACGTGTGTTTTCTAGTGAAAATTCGCGTGCCATTGTATAGGTCTCCTAATTATATGTTTGAGTGAAAAATACTAGGAAGGCAGGTCGCCTACCTAGTATGTTTCTTGAATTACCGATTTTAAAATATGTATAAATACAACTCATTTGTTAAAAACAAGTTATATGCAGACATCTTACCAGCGGAAATGAGCAAACGCACGGTTGGCTTCAGCCATTTTGTGTGTGTCTTCACGTTTTTTAACCGCAGCGCCTGTGTTATTTGCTGCGTCCATGATTTCTTTTGCTAAACGGTCTTGCATAGTATGCTCACCACGTTTACGAGCGATTGTTACCAACCAACGTAAACCAAGTGTTACACGACGTTCAGGACGTACTTCAACTGGGACTTGGTAGTTTGACCCACCAACACGGCGAGCACGAACTTCAAGAACAGGCATGATGTTTTCCATCGCTTGTTCAAAAACTTCGATAGCTTCTGTTCCAGTAGCTTCCTTAATTTGTTCGAAAGCACCGTATACAATGCTCGCTGATGTACCACGTTTACCATCAAGCATAACGCGGTTGATAAGGCGAGTGACTACGACTGAGTTATAAAGTGGATCTGCCAAAACTTCACGTTTTGGTGCACGATTTTTACGCATTTATCTTATCTCCTTTCAGATTATGCTTTTGGTTTTTTAGTACCGTATTTAGAACGGCCTTGTTTACGATCAGTTACACCTGCAGTATCAAGTGCACCACGAACGATATGGTAACGTACCCCTGGAAGGTCTTTTACACGTCCACCACGAAGTAAAACCACGCTGTGTTCTTGTAAGTTGTGACCGATACCTGGGATATAGGCTGTTACTTCAATCAGATTTGACAAACGCACACGTGCGAATTTACGCAAAGCTGAGTTGGGTTTTTTCGGTGTCATAGTACCAACACGAGTTGCAACCCCACGTTTTTGTGGTGAGTTAGTTTTCGTTTGAACTTTTTTACGGCTGTTGAAGCCAATGTTCAATGCTGGCGCTGTTGATTTAACAATTTTTGATTTACGCGGTTTGCGAACCAATTGGTTAATAGTAGGCATTTCTTGCTTGCTGTCAATCATTATTTTGACAAAGTCAATAAGCGATAATAAGATTGATAGCATTCCTTTCGTTTTTTCGTTTAGTTGTGTTGGTATATGGTCGCTTAAGCCAAGTTCCAACAAGAATTTTGGATACTACCTTACCAAAACGGCTAGGCTTCTTTTGAATTACCAAATGAAAAAGTACCGTCTATCAGTTTATCATACCTAAATGCCTTTGTCAAACGCATTTATGACTTAGTCGTTAAGTTGTTATAATCTGACAAATCTAGCTCTCCTAACTAGATCATAACAAAAACAAACTATATTTTGATATAATAACAGGTATGAAAAAAAAGATATTCTTATTAGTTACCGTGTTTCTCACACTGGTCATGACACCAATACTTTCTGTTGTAAGTGCAGATCAAACTTTTGATGTTAAGGCTAAAGCTGCGATTGCAGTAGATGCCGATAGTGGAAAAATTCTATATTCTAAAAATGCTGATACGCCTATGGGTATTGCTTCAATCACTAAAATTATGACAATCTATATGACATTAGATGCCATAAAGAAGGGCACTTTACATTGGGATGATAAAGTGAAAATGAGTGATTACGCGTTTAACTTGACGCAAAATCCTGAAGCATCTAATATTGCTGTCAAAGATAAAAACGAAGCTTTTACAGTGAAAGATTTATTCAATGCCGCACTGATTCAATCTGCTAATTCTGCCGCTATTACCTTAGCTGAGAAAATAGGCGGAACAGAGCCAAAATTTGTTGATCAGATGAAAACGCAGTTGGCTTATTGGGGCATTAAAGATGCTAAACTTGTTAATGCTTCTGGTCTCAATAACAGTGTACTAGATGAAAATATTTATCCAGGTTCGTCAAAAACTGATGAGAATGAGCTCTCAGCAAAAGATGTCGCAATTATCTCAAAGCACCTGATTAATGATTTTCCTGATGTATTAGATACCTCAAAAAAAGCAACAGAGACTTTCGATGCCCATGGTGACTCAGAACAACCTCTTACAAGCTACAATTATATGTTACCAGGCTTATCTGCCGGTAGACCTGGTGTAGATGGACTAAAAACTGGGACCACAGCTTTTGCCGGCGCTTGTTTTGTTGCAACAACTGTTCAAAATAACTTTAGAATCATTACAGTAGTCTTGAATGCAGATAATGCTGATAACGATAGTAATGCGCGCTTTCAAGCTACCGGGGAACTAATGAATCATATCTATGGGACATGGCAGTTACAAACACTTGCTACTAAGGGCGTCAAAATTGATGACCACAATGCCCCTTCAAAATTAACTGTTCTTGATGGGCAAAGTAAACAAGTAACCCTGCTACCTGATACTGATTTATCAGCTGTTGTACCTATGGCTGCAAATGATACCATCACGTCACTTACATATAATAAAAAAGATGATGATACAGTCACAGCACCTATCAAAAAAAATCAAAAGCTTGTCCAAGCAACTTTTCAAATTAGAGATAAGCTTGGTTATTTACCAGGATTAGATGGTAAAAAGTTTTATCTAACAGCGACAAAGGAAGTGCCAAAAAGTAATGCTGTTAAGGTCATGTGGAATCACTTTGTTAGATTTGTGAACGAAAAACTATAACATATTAACGGATAGTGGTGACACAGTGTAGATCAGTGCAACCTTTATCATCTAGTAACTTAACACTAATATAGAAAAAGACTGCTTGAGACCATCATCTCAAGCAGTCTTTTTTCGTATTGTCATGAATCATGCACTTAATACTGCGACCATCACACTGTCATCCTCTATCATAAATGACAAAAGTAATTCAATACCGGTGTCTTGGTTAACATAAAAAAGCTGCTTAAAGCAACTCCTTTAATCAACTATCACGCCTTTTTCCAAGACGTATCATCCCCATTACTAGCAATCACTTGCTTATACCAATCGAAGGATTTTTTAGGTGTACGTTTCAAGGTACCGTTTCCTTCATTATCTCGGTCTACATAGATAAATCCGTAACGTTTTTTCATCTCACCTGTACCAGCAGAGACTAAATCAATACATCCCCATGACGTATAGCCCATCACCTCAACACCATCAAGATCAATCGCATCTCGCATAGCATCTATATGCTGCGCCATATAGTCAATCCGATAATCATCTACAACATAACCTTTTTCATCTGGTTTATCGATAGCACCAAGACCATTTTCTACAACAAAAAGTGGTTTTTGATAACGATCATAAAGGCTGTTTAGGGTCGTTCTAAAGCCAAGTGGATCAATCTGCCACCCCCACTCACTAGACTTGAGGTAAGGATTTTTGACTGAATCAAAAATATTGGAAGCTGTAAACTCAACCTCATCGTTATCAGCACCAACAGAGACACGCGTTGCATAATAACTAAATGAAACAAAATCAACTGTGTTAGCCTTTAAAAATTCAAGGTCGCCCTCTTGTATTGGTAATGTTATGCCTTTACGCTCCAAACGTTTGAGGAAATACCTTGGATATTCACCACGCGCTTGAACATCGATCAGATAATACTCATCACGCGCATCTTCATAGGCAGACCATACATCTCCTGGTCTACATGAATAAGGATAGTAAACAGCTCCAGCCATCATACACCCTACTTGATTTTCGGGATCGATTTCATGTGCAAGTTTTGTCGCTCGTGCACTTGCTAAAAGTTCATGATGAGCTGCCGTATATTTGGCGAGTTCTTGATCTTCACCATCTTCAAACGTCAGCCCTGCTCCCATAAATGGGGCATGTAGGATCATATTGATTTCATTAAAGGTTAACCAATACTTGACCAACCCTTTATAGCGTGTAAACAATACACGCACTAAATTTTCATAAAAATCAACAAGTTTCCGATTTTTCCACCCACCATATGTCTCAATCAAATGAATCGGACAATCAAAGTGTGTAATTGTCACTAATGGTTCGATACCATAACGGTGACATTCTTTAAATAACTCTTCATAGAACTTGAGACCTGCTTCGTTAGGGTCAACTTCATCACCCTTGGGAAAAATACGTGACCAAGCAATTGATAATCGATAGGTCTTAAATCCCATCTCAGCAAATAATTTAATATCTTCTTTAAAATGATGATACATATCAATCGCTTCTTTAGCTGGATAAAAATGCGCATCGTCAAAATCAAGATGTGTCATTTTCCCTGTAATAATTGGGAAACGATCTTCTCCTAGTGGTACCACATCAACATTTGCTAGCCCACGACCGCCTTCGTTATAGCCACCTTCACATTGGTTAGCAGCTGTCGCGCCACCCCATAAAAATCCTTTTGGAAATCCCATTCCTATCTCTCCTTCTATAAAATTAAACTTTAAAATAGTTATGCTTAATCAAACTTTTAGCTACACCATTATCCTCAACAGATTGTGTAACTTCATCTGCAGCTGCTTTTAATTCATCAGTACCATTACCCATGGCCACATTATACCCACAAGCACGAAACATAGCTAAATCATTATTCGCATCTCCAAATGAGATGGCATCAGATTTGGTCAAATTCAAATTATCCAAAACCATATGAATAGCCGTTGATTTATCATTACCTTTGACAGCAATTTCACCGCTCTCTTTACCAAAGAAGGGCACTGTCATGTGGAACATTTCAAACTTACTACCAAAACGTCGCGCAATATCTTGAAAATCAAAAGTATTATTAATGAACGAGATTTTATTAATATCTCCATAATCAATCTCTTGACCTTTAAAGGAATCAATCAATTGATTAAACCATTGATTTTTGACAGTTAAAGCTTCTGCTTTTTGCTCATCATTGCCGACATATGCCAAAATCGTTTCATTAATTTTTTCATCATAACGTTCACTACCAAAGAGACCAGAATTAGATTCTAAGTAATATTCGATCCCATTTTCTTGGAAAAAATGAATCATTTCCCTTACATCTTTTTCCGGCATCGTATGATGGTGAATCACGTCATCACCTACTAAAATATATCCGCCTCCAGCACCGATGATACCATCAAAACCAATCGCCATGATTTCAGGTAAAATCTCCGGTCTAGAACGACCTGTACAAACAAAGGCTAAATTGCCGTGAGATTTAAAATGTTGAATCGCTGAAACCGTCTCAAGTGTTGGCTTTCCGCTATCCCCAACTAGCGTGCCATCTACATCAAAGAACGCGATTTTTTTAGTCATTTGTTAACTCCTCTCCATTACTTGCAATCACTTGTTGATACCAAGCAAAGGATTTTTTCTTACTACGATTACCTGTGCCATTAAGATGATCATCTAAATCAACATAAATGAAACCATATCGTTTACTCATCTCACCTGTTGACGCACTAACAAGATCAATACATCCCCAAGGCGTATATCCCATTAGATCAACACCATCATCTACCGCTTCTCCCATCGCCTGAATATGCTTAGCCAAGTAGTCAATCCGATAGTCGTCATTAATTGAGCCATCAGCTTCAACTTGATCATATGCTCCCAAACCATTTTCAACTATGAACAACGGCACTTGGTAACGGCCATACAGATCGTTTAAGGCAATGCGTAAGCCAGTCGGATCAATCTGCCATCCCCAATCACTAGCCTCTAGAAAAGGATTTTTAACGCCACCAAGAATATTGCCCTCCACTGTTTCGGCATCTTTAGCAGTCACGTTTTGAACACCGGACATATAATAACTAAAGCCGATATAATCCACTGGATATGATTTTAAAAGCGCTAAATCACCGTCATGTATATCAAGCGGTGCAACACCTTTTTCTTTAAAAAGACGTTGAGTATAAGCAGGGTATTCTCCTCTTACCTGAACATCTGTACAAAAATAATTAAAGGCTTGATTATGCACCATCGTAGCTGCTTGATTAATAGGATTAGCATCAAAACTATAAGTCGTCGCATAAATAATCATACAGCCGATTTTTAAGTCTGGATTTAACTCATGTCCAATTTTTACAGCTAAAGCACTTGCGACAAACTGATGGTGCCAAGCTTGAAAAATGTTTTGTTGTACGCGACTACCCGTTGATGGGACCATGCCTTGTGATAGCGCAGGCATGGCAATCGCACTATTGATTTCATTAAACGTCATCCAATAGGTTACTTTGCTATGAAAGCGCGTTAAAACAGTTTTTGCGAATCGTTCATAAAATACTACTAATTTACGATTTTGCCATCCTCCATATGCTTTAGCTAAATGTAAGGGTAATTCATAATGAGAAATCGTAATAACAGGCTCAATACCGTACTTCAAACACTCATCAATGACTTGTTCATAAAAGCTAAGTCCAGATTCATTTGGCGTTGTTTCATCTCCATTTGGAAAAATCCGTGTCCAAGCTATTGAAAAACGGTAACACTTAAACCCCATTTCGGCAAACAGTGCTATATCTTCCTTAAATCGATGAAAATGATCAATTCCTTTATGGTTAGGATAACTGTAAGTTGCCTCATCAATTGACCAATCAAAATCATCTGATCCTAAGACTTGCCAGCGAATCTTACCACCTGGCATCGCATCTGCTACAGATAACCCTTTGCCAGCTGCATCATAAGCGCCTTCCAACTGATTAGCAGCTGTTGCGCCTCCCCACAAAAAATCCTTAGAAAAACTCATCTATTTCACTCCTTTATGCTTATTTAAAATAAGCTCTATTTTCAACTCTATCTATATCAAACCCATAACAGATATCTTTTAGCGTGGTATTATCACAGCGAGGCTTTTTTTAAATATCACGCGATTCTCTTTGTCATATCTTTTAACGAACTGTTATGAATGACTCACCTTCGTTGATTGTTTGTGCTGTTGTAGCCTCTACTTGACTATAATCTTGTGTATTTGTCACAATTATTGGGATTTGCGTATTAAATCCAGCCGTTTCAATTGCTTTTATATCAAAAGATAACAATCTTTGACCTTGTTTGACAATCTCACCTTGTTTGACAAAACTTTCAAAAAACTGACCATCTAACTGTACCGTATCAATGCCAACATGTATCAACAGTTCTGCTCCTTGACTCGAAAGCAACCCAATCGCATGTTTTGTTGGAAACAATGTTACGACCACACCATCAAATGGTGCTATTATTTCTCCTACTGTGGGGACAATCACAGCACCCTTACCTAGCAATCCTTCAGAAAATGCTGCATCTCCTGCCTCACTAAGCGGTAAGACTTCCCCACTTGCTGGGGCTGCAATATGTTGCGCATTGCCTACTTCTGGTTTCGATGTTGGCGTTTCTTCAGCATTCACCTCATCGTACTCTTTTGGACATAAAATCATTGTTAAGACAAAGGCAACCACCATACCAATCACAGCTGAAATTGAGGCGTGAACCATTGAACCAATCGCACCATTTGCAGTACCATCTTTTCCATTTGATATCATCGTTGGTAAGGCAAAAATCCCTAGCCCTCCCATCATGTACATGGTCACGTTCATCAAACCAGCGTAAGCACCCGCAACAGCTGCTGAGATACATGAAATCACAAAAGGTTTTACACGAGGTAATGTAATCCCGTAAATTGCAGGTTCTGTTACACCAGCAATCCCTGAGATAATAGATGGCATAATGAGTTGACGATCTTTTTTCTTATAAATTTTGAAAAGTAAGGCAACCAAAACGGCAGTTTGGGCAAAACTTGCAGCAAATTGTCCAGCAAGAATATTGGTCCAACCTTGATCTCCTAACTGGGCCATAACCATTGGAATCAATGCCCAATGTAAACCGAAGATAACCAACAATTGCCATAGTCCACCAACAAGAGCACCAAACAAAATTGGAGAGAAGCCATAGACTGAGTTGAAAGCATTACTCAAACCTTCAGTCAAAAAACTAATAATCGGTCCTACAACAAGAAAACCAATTGGCATTGACACAAGCATAACAACCATTGGCACAAAGAAAGTGGCAATCAATTCAGGAATGACTTTCTTGGCCCATTTTTGAACTTTTGATGCCAACCAGATAATAAATATAATCGGGATAACTGACGAAGTATAGTTATTAGCAATCAAAGGAATCCCAGCAAAGGTTGTATAGTAATCAACGCCGAAAATACTCCCTAGTGGTTTTGCACCTGCTGCAACGATAGCAGATTGTTGAATGCTTGGATAGACAAGAGCTGCGCCAAGTGCTAAGCCGGTGAACTCTGGTAGTTTAAACTTGCGCGATGCAGTTAAAGCAACAAAAATTGGCAAGAAATAGAAAATGGCATCACCAATTGCATTAAGTGTAATATAAGTCCCTGATGTCGCAGTATACAGTTTAAAAAAGATGAGTAGCGCGTTAATGCCTTTTATCATACCTGCAGCACATAACGCACCTAAGAAAGGTTGGAAACAGCCTGAAACAATATCAATAATAACATCAAAAGGTTTCTGTTTTACCTCTGACTCACCATCTTTAATATTTCCAGCTTGAATACCTGAAACTTCAAGAACATCCTGATAAACGTCTGGCACATGATTACCAATGACAACTTGATATTGACCACCAGCTTTCATGACAGTAACGACACCATCCATATTTTTTAGCACATCATCATGTGCCTTAGACTCGTCTTTTAGTTTAAAACGCAAACGAGTGATACAATGCGTCAAACTTTGGACATTTTCTTTACCACCAACTTGAGCGACGATTGCTTTCGCCAATGCTTCATATTTTCCCATCTTCGGGACCTCCTAAAATTGTGATTGGGCAACTGCCCTATATATTTTAGGTTTGGCCAACTTAATGTAACCATCCGGGGTGAACTTGGTTAAACATAACATATGGTTATCGAGCAAATACCATTATGTTATAGGTGCAGCACATCTAAACTCTTATTTTTCGATAATCCTAGCAAGATGAATCGTTAAGTACATCTGTTCATCAGCAGAGACATCATAGTATCGTGTCTGCATTAAAAATCCTGTAATTTTTTGTGTTGTTTGATAAGCTTCTGGGTACTTAGCAGCAATCATCTCATATAAAGCATCATCTACTTGACCTGTTTTTTCTTGTAGCTCAGATGATTTTAGTAGCACGCGCTCTGCAAAAAATCTCAGATGTGTCATAAATCGCTGATAGTAAATATCCGATTCATTTAAAGATAGTTGCAAACTATATTTGACAATCGTGATCACTTCTTCAATTAATTTAGTCAACTCACTAACAATTGACGAGTTATTACTCTCTAATTCACTATTCACAATATGCATTGCGATAAACCCAGCCTCATCTTCATTGAGCTCAATCGCATATTTTAGCGAAATTTCAGCGATCGCTTTTTCTCCAATCGCATACTCTTCAGGGAAAAAACGTTTAATATCCCATAATAGAAAGTTCTTGATCATCACATCATCTTTTAGTCTGGCAATAACACCATTAATATGATCAGCTAATGTCAAAAATAGCGAATCATTAATCTTAACCGTTAAAGTGTTTTTAGCTAACGTTGCAATATCATCAGAAATTTCAAGAATTTCATCTGGAATGCCAGATAATAACTCTGTCACACGATTTTGCCCATCACCAGTTAACTCATAAACTTTTTCAACATCGCTTTCTAATAGTTCCTGACCAACTTTCTTACCAAAAGCTAGGCCACGCCCCATCACAACAATCTCAGAAGTTCCCTTCTCAGTTATCACAACATTGTTGTTAAGTATTTTCTTAATCTTCATGTCATATTGTGTCCTATCCCAAAAAAACTAGACCCAAAAATGATAGTATATCCATCACTTTTTTGGTCTAGCTTAACTTAATAATTACCATCCATATCTTTATGTATAAATAGTACCACAAAAATGTAAGCGTTGTCAACTTTTTATAACGTTAGATTTAAATGAGTTTAGTTTCTATTTGATAATTATCACATCTATAAGCACGACAACTGGTACGACGCAACCAAACTGATAAGTTCAGATAAGTCATCTTATTTAAAGTAGTGTACCATTACTCTCAACGACTCGCCCATACCAATCAAATGATTTTTTCTTATAGCGCCTTAAACTACCTGTCCCATCATTATTCATATCTACATAAATGAATCCATAACGTTTTTTCATCTCACCAGTACCAGCTGAGATCAGGTCAATCGGCCCCCACATCGTATAGCCGATCAAATCAACACCTTTTTCGATTGCAGAATCCATCGCCTTGATATGATCGCGCATGTAATCAATGCGATAATCATCTTCAATAGTCTTATCCTCTTTTAATTCATCAGCAAATCCCAAGCCATTTTCTACAACCATCATCGGAAGATGATAACGATCTTGTAAGTCCAACAGCGTATACTCTAACCCAATCGGATCCACTTGCCAACCCCACTCACTTGCTTTCAGATACGGATTAGCCTTACCCCCCATCAAATTACCAGCTGTATCTTTTGCTGACCCATCTGTTGTGATACAAATCGTCATATAGTAAGAAAAAGTGTACATATCCACCGTACCAGCTTTTAAAATTTCAGCATCTCCAGGTTCAAAAATTGGAAACATATTCTTTTTTTCCAGATAGGTCGTCATATAAGACGGATAACCCCCACTAACTTGCACATCTCCCACAAACTTTGTAAATAGCAAGTCAAATTCTTTACGCTTTAAAATATCTTCTGGTTTGGGCGTCAACGGATAACTGGTAATATGGCAAATCATACAGCCTATCATAAAGTCTGGATTAATCTCATGAGCAAGTTTTACCACTTTAGCACTGGCTACAAGCGCATTGTGCAAAGCTTGGAAACGAACTTTTTCATTACCTTTTATCTCATCTGGATAAATTGTTTGATCATTCGGATTCAAGCCCAATACTGTCAACTCACCATGATCCATAACGCCAAAATTCATCTCATTAAACGTCAACCAATATTTTACTTTAGATTTGAACCTTGTCATAACAGTCTCGGCATATCGGACAAATAAATCAATCACACGGCGATCTGAAAAGCCATTATACTTTTCAACAATCCCCATAGGCAACTCAAAATGAGACAAAGTAATTAACGGCGTCATCCCATTTTTGATTAATTCATCAATAACATCCTCATAAAACTGCAAACCTGCTTCATTAGGCTCTAGCTCATCTCCCTGTGGAAAGATACGTGACCAAGCAATACTCATTCGAAATACATTAAAATTCATTTCCCCGAACAACTTGATATCTTCTTTATAGTGATGATAAAAATCAATAGCTTGATGGCTTGGGTAGTAAACATCTGGCTCAATCTTGGCTGTAAATCGCCGTGGCGTATCTACATTACCAGCTGTTTTTAAATCTGGGACAGCCAACCCACGTCCACCTTGATCATAGCCTCCTTCAAATTGGTTGGCTGCTGTTGCACCACCCCATAAAAATCCTTTTGGAAATGTCATTTATTCATCCTTTCTTATTCATATCACCATATAGATGATACTTGCTAAAACACATGTGCTAGGACTTAGCGCCTATCACTTCAGTACTAACAAGGTATCTTTCGTCGAAACGAGTTGTTTATCAGTCACAATGACATCAGCATAATTTGATATATCCGTAATAATCACTGGTGTTTGTACACTATAGCCTGCTGCCTCAATCGCTTCGATATTAAAGCTTAATAATTTATCATCTTTTTTCACGACTTGTCCTTGCGTAACAAAACTTTCGTAATACTTACCTTCTAGTTCAACTGTATCAATACCAACATGAATCAAAACTTCAACCCCTGTATCAGTTAAGATACCAATCGCATGATAGGTTGGAAATAAAGTCGTCACGACACCGTCTTCTGGTGCATATACTTCCCCGATTACTGGTTCAATCACAACGCCCTTACCCATAACGCCTTCTGAAAAAACTGGATCTCCTGCCTCAGATAAGGGTAATACTTTACCGGCTAATGGAGAGAGGAGCTCTTTTTTTACTGCTGCTACTTTTTGGCCTGTTGCTACTTTTTTTGCTGCTTCTTTAGTCAGTTGAATCGTAGCCTCATCATCCTTAAATCCGATTAAGTAGACAAGCCCCAAAGCTGCAATAAATGCCACGATATCTAAAATTACCCCATACATCACATAAGACATATTACCATCTGGTGTGATTAAAGTGGTGTATCTAAAAATCCCTAGCCCCCCCATTTGGTAGGTTTTCATTCCCAATCCCATTGAGATGGCACCAGTTACACCACCGACAATACAAGATACCCAAAATGGTTTCTTTTTAGGTAAGGTAATGCCATAAATGGCAGGTTCGGTAATACCGAATACACCTGAAATCACAGCAGGTACAGCTAATTCTTTTAACCTTTTATTTTTTGTTTTTATCAATACTGCTAATGTTGCACCAGTTTGTGCCACAGCCACACTACCAGCTCCAGTAATGAGAGCTGTAGGTGTTCCTTGTGATAAAGAGATGATAACAAACGGAATCAACGCCCAATGCATCCCAAACATGACAAGTATTTGCCATGTAAAACCTATGATTGCACCAAAAATAATCGGATTAAAGGCTTGTATCGAAAGTAATCCCTTACCCAAGCCGTCTGCCACGATATTCATGATTGGACCAATCGCTAAAAACGTTAACGGAACTGTTACCAAAGCTGTTAAAAATGGGACTAAAAATAGTTTAGCGACATCTGGGATAATTTTACGTAACCGCTTTTCCAAAAATGCACCAAAAGCTGCAGATGCAATAATCGGCATCACAGTAGAGCCATATCCTGCGGCCGGAAGTGAAAACGGTATATTAAAAAAGTGTAAACCTCTCGCATTCTCAAATAACTTAGTTGCTGAACCATCTATAAACCCTGTATAGACTAAACTTGAGGCAAGCATCATGCCTAAAAATGGGGATCCACCAAATTTTTTCATGGCAGTATACCCTATGAAGATGGGTAAGAATAAGAATAGCCCATCACCCATCGCATTAAAGACAGCATAAGTTGAACTACCAGAAAAACTCGCACCCAAAGCAAATGATAATATAGCATTCACCCCTTTTAACATACCAGCTGCAGATAGTGGAGCTAAAATAGGTTGGAAAATACCAGAAATCATATCAACAAAATTATCAAAAAGGTTGCCTTTCACTCCGCCATCAGAGATGGGATCTAAAACACCTAACACTGCATCAACATCTTGGCGTACATCTGGTACATGGTTACCAATGACCACTTGATACTGACCACCAGACTGAATCACCGTTACGATGCCATCTGTCGTTTTCAACTTCTCAGTATTAGCTTTCTTTTCGTCTTTTAACTTAAACCGTAAGCGTGTAATACAGTTTGTCAGAGAGATAACATTATCTTTACCACCAATCTCTTTGACAATTAAAGTTGCCAATTTTTCATACTTTCCCATATCAGGATCCTCCTAAAATTTATCGAACGACTGTCGATATCATATATCATTCAGATCAGGCCAAACAAATGTCACCCTCTAGTACAAAGTTATAAATAGGATAGCTTAAAACAATAAAAAAATAGACCCAAAAACGACAGTTCCCCATCATTTTTCGGTCTAGCTTAACTCAATAATAACTATCCTTATTAATACAATCAGTATATCAAATATTGTAAGCGCTGTCAATGTTTATTTTAAAATATCAATCATATTCATTTTACCAAGATAAAAAGATTAATTATTTAGATATGATATAGTTCATACACACTAGACTTTAACTTAAATACTCTTGTAACAACACTAATCCTTAAATTCTAAACTAGTTTATATAATTTTCGAAAAATTTAAAAAAATTTACTAGTTTAAGTTGACTATCACTTTAATGTATGATAGACTTTATTAAATAAATAAAACTGAACTTATCATAATAAGTTTCTGTATTATAAAATTTAAAAGGATAATTATGAAACACAAACTAAAAAAATGTTTTTGTATCAGTACGATGGTATGGTTAAGCCTCATTTTTATGATTCCCGCTGTCACAGCAGACACCCCAGGATTTACAATACGTGCGGTCATACCTGAAAATCAAATTGGAGATGACCAAGGCTATTACAATCTGATGATGAAAAACGGTAATAGTCAAGAAATCGCTACTGTCCTAACCAACACGACCAATAAACCAATTACGATAGAGGTATCATTTGCACGAGCAACTACAAATGGAAATGGGTTAGCTATCTACGATGCCAGTTCTGAAAAAAAAGATACATCTTTAATTTACGATATTGATGACTACGTTAAACTTCCAGAAAAAGAGGTCACACTAGAGCCATATTCACAAAGCACTATCAAAGCAGTTGTCTCCATGCCTAAGGAAGATTTAAAAGGTGTTTTAGCTGGTGGTTTTACTTTTAAAGAAAAGATAGCTGATGACACGACGAGCACCAAAACCGGCGTATCATTGAAGAATGAATTTAGATATATAGTGGCACTTGTCATGCAACAAAATACGTCCCCAATTTCTCCAGAAGTTAAACTACATTCCGTATATGCCGATCAGGTCAATGCAAGAAACATCGTTGCTGCACAACTTCAAAATATAGCCCCAACATATATCAAAGACATGGCTATCACAGCCAATATTCAAGGAATAACTGATAAAAAGATTAGCTATGCTTATACATCTGACGATATGAAGATGGCTCCTAATTCTAACTTTACTTTTAACATCCCATTATCTACAGACAAAGAGATCGCAAAGCAACAAATCAAACCTTTAAAACCTGGAAAATATCAACTGATTATGACAGTCTATGGTCAGAAAAACGAAACTGGCCCTCATCAAAAGCCTGGATTATCGGGTAATCAGCCAACCAACTATACTGATAAATGGCAGTTTAAACAAGAATTTGTCATTTCAAAGGCAATAGCAACAAAATTAAATAAAACTAGTATAGCTATACAGCCGAAAAAAACGACCAATTGGCTATTGATTTTGCTACTTTCCATCCTCATTTGCCTATTTTTATTGGTTATGTATCTCCTCTACATTAATCTTAGAAACAAAAAGCGTGAAAGAGAAACTTAGTCAACTGCACTAAGCGTTACGGATTAACCTATCTTTCACACTAATATATATTTATATAAAACTAAAAGGAGAGTCACTTTATGAAAAAAGTACTTACACGTTCAACTCAATCACTTATTATTTTAGCTGCCAGTTTTCTAGCAACAGCAAGCGTTTCTGCAGCTCCCATTACACAAGCAGATTCTACTGGAACAGTCGCTTTTACTGAAAGTCAAACAGATATACCTGATGTTATCAATCCAGAAGTTCCTGAAGAAGATGGACCTAATGGAACACCTGGTGCCTTTGCAATTGACTATGCTTCTAATTTTGATTTCGGATCACATGCTCTTTCACCCAAACAACAAACTTATTACGCAAAGGCTGATACAACAGCCTTCACTAAACCAGTAGCTCCATTTATTGAAATTCATGATTTAAGAGGACTTGGTGTCGGAAATAACACGCAACTCACTGTCAAACAACTTGAACAGTTTAAAAATGGACAACATAAACTAACTGGTGCTGCACTTACTTTTTCAATGGGACGAGGACTTAATGCAGCTGGTGGTACTTATACACCAAGTAGTGTACCAAGTTTTACACTAATACCAGGTCAAGCTCAAAAGGTGATGCAAACAAATGGTACCGTAGGTCAATTTTTAACAAGCTATGGTCAAGCGGCAGATTATAAAGGCACAACTGTAGGCGGTCCTATTTCATTAAGCGTCCCTTCTGGATCAGCCAATAAGGGCAACTATACTGCAACTCTCCAGTGGGATTTGGCTACCGCACCTTAATCTATAAAAGTTGTCCCTTCTAATCACAAAAGGAACAACTTTTTCGTTATTTATGGGCAAAACAGAAAGAAAGAATAATCAAATGGTGTTGAACATACAGACTTTACTCAAAAAATCAATCAATCTGAGCGCAAGCCTGGGTCTTTTAACTATTTCACTTTTACCTAGCTTAACTGTCATACAAAATATGCCTGTCATCGCTGAAACAAAACCGATGACATTAGACCCAGGTGAAACAATTGATAAAAGTCAGGACAATTGGACAACACCTGAATTCACCATGCCACATAACTACACACCAGTGGGAAAGAACACAGTAGGAGCAAAATGGATAGATAATACTACCTATAACTTTGGCACGTTTCAAAGAAATACTGGATCTTGGCTACCACTTAATGGTGCAGTTGATATGCGCTACCCCATTAGAATCACTGGGACTACTTTTGCAAATGCAGGTGGGGCTAACCCTGGTGCTCATCTAGGTGATGCAAATGGCATCCTTTTGACCAACCTGCCTGCTGCTAAACTATCCCAGGGAGCTACCGCCAATGCACTTGGCATTGGAAATTTAGGTCCTAATACTTATTTTATCGGTAATAACTATGCTTTCAAACAGACTTGGTGGCAAGGTGCCTATAAATCAGCCACTGTCATCGCTAGAGGTGATGGGGCTAAAGCAAAAACACTCAATGCTAGTCCTATTTATGATGCGAGCAATAATACCAAAAATCCTTTTATTATGGAATGGAAAACACCCGTTTTAAACTCAGACGGTACGATCACAGGGGAAATGTCCTACACCACTCAAAATAACGGGACTCCTTATACTGCCAGTACAACCATTACTGTACAAAAAAGTATGTCAATTGGTTTCATGGCTGCCACTGGGGGAAACTACGCTAAAATGGCAGTGACTATTTCTTCAGCAAAAGCTGGAAAAGGTAAGCAGCCTGCTTATATTAATTACCTCAACACTGCTACTGGGCAACAATTTGCACCTTCTCATAAAAAATGGCAGTTTTCTACTGTTGTCGCAAATATCGGCGACATACTTCGTGTTGTTGCATCAAATGATACGCCTGATGCAACTACTTATATTGCTCCGACTGCCCCTTTAGGCTATAAATTAAGTAGCATTTCTCCAGCAATCACAATTAGTAATTTCCCTGAAGGGACCACTAATCCAAATCAAATTAATGTTTCTTACAGTCCTCTACCACAAACCAGCACAATCACTTACCAATGGGCGAGCAATGTTCCCGGACAAAACGGAATCCCTGGAAAACTCCAAGCTAGCTTACCTTCGTCAACCCGTTTATCGGGTTATACAGATAGTCAACTTCAATTTTCACCTACAATTCCCAAAGGGTATGCGATAGATACTGTTAGAGGTCCAGATAGCAAAATTTATACAGATACAACCATAGCAGGATTAAGTGCACTTGAAGCTGCACAAAATGCTAATCCTACTTTTAAAGCTGGTGATAATCATTTCTTAATTACCTTAAAAGCTCTCAAACAAGATGTAACTTTATCTTTCATAATTAATCACTACACGACTGAAAAAACGCCAGATAATCCTGGAGTGCAACTCATTAGTCAAGCTTTAACTGGTGCAATGATTGATGAATCAGATATCAAAAAAATGCAAGATTGGCTCAATAATTGGATAACAACAAAAGCAATCGGTTGGGGTGTTCAAGATTATGAAACGCCAAGTGGTAGTAAGTATCAACAGAGTTTAAAGCAAGCAATAGCAGGTGCAGGTGGACATACACTTGTAGAAAAAAATCAGTATCAGGTAACCTTGGCTTATAATGGTAGTTTAACATTTTCTGATATCCCTAGTGTCATTGATTTTGGTTCACACCCCATATCACCTAAAAATAAAAGCTATACTGGAAAATTAAATCGATCACTAAAAGTGGCTGATACTAGAGGAAAAAATAGTCTATCACGCTGGCAGGTAACTGTACGAGAAAGTACACCTATAAGAGAACTTCGACCTAATAAAAAAGCTGAATCAACGACTTCTCCACAACTTCGCAAAGACATATCTTTTGCAAACCACTTAACCTTCAATGGTAAAGTACTTAATAACGACGATATGCTTATTCATGCAACAAGTCAACCCAAAACAGGGGAAACAACGCTTATTGATAAAGATAAACTGTCACCACTGATTTTGTCAGTACCAATTGAGTACCAAAAATCTCTAGCATTATTTAGAGGCAAAATAACTTGGACATTATTAAGTGCGCCATAGAGATTAGTTGATGACAGTGTTAGCTGCATTAAGTCACACTTTAGCAGTTTTGACAGATGATCTTATAAAAAAAACAAACGAGTTAACTCGTTTGCTTTTTTATTTTCACTAAGCAAGTTTAGCCTTGACGTCTTTACTTTCTCAGTGACTGGTTTTTAAATTTTAGTGTACAGAATAGTTAGGGGCTTCTTTAGTAATTTGAACATCGTGTGGATGACTTTCTTTGAGTCCTGCACCTGACATCTCAATAAACTGTGCATTTTCATGCAAAGCTTTAATATCTGCTGCACCAGTATATCCCATACCAGCCTTAAGTCCACCTAACATCTGGAAGACGATATCTGTCGCAGAACCTTTATATGCAACACGTCCTTCAATACCTTCTGGAACAAGTTTATTTGCTTCATTAACGCCACCTTGGAAATAACGATCTGATGACCCTTTTTTCATGGCTGATAAACTACCCATACCACGGTAAGTCTTGTATTTACGACCTTGGTAGATTTCAAATTCACCTGGAGATTCATCAGTTCCGGCTAACATAGAGCCAAGCATCACCGCATGACCACCCGCAGCCAAAGCTTTAACGATATCACCAGAATATTTGATTCCACCATCAGCAATGATTGCTTTACCATACTCACGCGCCACTGCTGCCGCATCATAGATGGCTGTAATTTGAGGGACACCGACACCTGCGACAACACGTGTTGTACAAATCGATCCCGGTCCAATACCAACTTTAACAACGTCTACACCCGCTTCATATAAAGCACGCGCGCCTTCACCAGTTGCGATATTTCCTGCGATCAAAGTACGATCCGGGAAATGCGCACGAATTTCTGCAATTTTTCTTAAAACACCAGCTGAATGACCATGAGCCGTATCGATAACGATTGCATCAGCACCAGCTTCAAATAGGGCTTCAGCACGATCGAATGTATCAGATGAGACACCTACAGCTCCAGCAACTAATAAGCGGCCTTTAGCATCTTTGGCAGCGTTTGGAAATTCGATAACACGTTCGATATCTTTGATGGTAATCAAACCAGACAAACGGCCTTCTCCATCAACTAACGGTAGTTTTTCAATCTTATGTTTTTGCAACAATGATTCTGCTTCTTTTAACGTAGTACCTACTTGAGCAGTCACCAAGGCGTCAGAGGTCATCACATTTTGAATTTCTTGTGAATAATCTTCCACAAAACGTAGATCACGGTTTGTCAAAATACCAACAAGTTTCCGATTTTCCAGTGTTTCAACAATCGGTACACCAGAAATGCGATAAGTAGACATCAAGTCTTCTGCTGCTTGGATAGTATCTGTAGGTGTTAAAAAGAACGGATCTGTGATGACGCCAGACTCTGAGCGCTTCACTTTTCTGATCTCATCGGCTTGCTCATCAATACTCATGTTCTTATGTACGACACCCATACCACCTTGACGTGCCATAGAAATCGCCATAGCACTGTCAGTCACTGTATCCATGGCAGCAGAAATAAGTGGAACATTTAAAAGCAAGTTGGGTGCAAGTTGTACTTTCATATCTACCTCGTTTGGTAGCACATGACTTTCAGCAGGAATTAGCAGTACATCATCAAAAGTGTAGCCTTTTTTCAAAAATTTAGTATCCCAATTTGACATCGAAATGGTTCCTTCTTTCTTATATTATAATGAGCAATTTCTTGCTTGGCAATTTGATATTGTTACTATTTTATCACGCTATCTAACTTTGTCAATAGATTTATCTTGAACTAATGAGTGTTGTTTTTTAAACGTTCGATATGATCATAAAAAGAACTCTGTATCACGCCGAGTTCTTTTGTTCTTTACTTTACTGTACTTTTTTATATGATTGATAAACTGCTTTGGCCAAAGTTGTAATATCTGATGTTTCCTCCTCGGATGGCTTCGTACTATCATAAATATCTGCAACCGCAAACCGACTATCAACTCCCTCTATATATTTTATATCTAATAATTCGATGCCCTTCTTAGTCTTAACATCTTTCCCTAAACTATCATTAAATCGCTTGATATCTGATTCTGATACATTATACCCCCATGCTGTCCCATCATCAACCAGAGTTTTCAAAAGTGCATCTGCCGATGCTTGTTGTTCAACTGCTATCAGATAGGTCGCATCGTCAAACTTTAGCTTTTTCACTTTTTGCCACCTCTCTGTATCTGCATCGGATAAAGTACAGATTGTTAGCTGAACGACGGGGGGGATTTGTAGTGGTGGTTGCATTATTTTTTTGACAAATAACCCGAAAGGAACCAATGCAATCACTAATACACTCAGTACCACAACTAACATTTTTAATCTTCTTTTTTTCAAGTCTCCTCCCCTGTTCGAGTATCCAAGGCCCCTGTCGGCTCATCTGCCAAGATAATCTTTTTAGATTTTAAAAGCATTCTGGCAATTGCTACTCTCTGTGCCTGTCCTCCTGATAGCTCATAAATTTTAGTTGCGAGGTACGAAGCATCCAAACCTACTTTTTCAAGTGTTGCTACCATCTTAGCTGAATCAGTCGTGACCAATTTTAAATTTTGGCTGACGGTCTTGTTCTCTAAAAGCGAATATGACTGAAATACATACCCTAGATAATCTCTAAAAAAAGCTCTCTCACTCATCTCCCAGATATCTTCTCCATCTAGTTTTACCTTTCCAGATTGTACCTTTTCTAGGCGAGCCAAACTATTTAAAATCGTGGTTTTTCCACATCCAGAAGCACCAACTAATGCGTAACTCTTACCGGTTTCAAAGGTTAAACTGATATGGTCCATCACAGTTTTCTTGCCATAATACTTATTCACATTAATTATTTCAAGTGTCATGCTACATCTCCCTTCAAGATTTCTGTATAACGTCTACTCATCTGCAAACAACTTTTTATACTAGCAATACCGGTAATCAAAGCCAATACGATGATAAGGTAAAGTAGTTCTAGCCTCCCCGTCATGGCGACTGTTAGGCTGACACTAGCGACGACCACTAGAAATAGACTTGAAAGTGAGACAGTTAACATCATTAACTTTGAGCGTCCCAAGATAATTCGTTTGACAAACTCAGACTGTTTCATGGACATAAGCGTCATTGCATACTGATAAACACTGATAAATAAGATGGCGAAAATCATATTTTGTAATACGTTAGCCAGGTCTAATTGATGTTTGAGCGACTGTATTTTAAGGACAACCGCCTGATACGGTGTCACTGGATTGATGGCAAAATCTGACTTATGACTTAAAGCCGCTATCTCTCCCACTGCTTCAGGGCTAAATAAACCATTGTTAACCACATTAGTCGCAAAGTCCCAGTTCTTCTCCTCAGATAACAGCTTTAAATCTAGAACCACTAGAACGACATCAGTATCACTGGCTCTACTCGCTAGACGAGATATCATGTTTAGCGGCTTCTGATTCTCTCCACTTTCGTTAAAATAAAATAGCTTTTGTCCATTAGGGATTACTTGCACAGCGATATCTTCCTTATTAACACTGGTAGCTATAAACTGTTCTCTAAGTACAGTATTTAAAACAGAGTCCTGTGCTTTCTGGTACCTTTCTGGTAGACAAATCGTGGCAACCTTTCCCTTTACTGCTTGATAGACCGTTTGATTAACTGTATTCTCTAGGTTTACTCCAATTTGGTTGATATAAACTAATCGTCTATTAACCTCAGGCTGACTAACACCATCTCGTTTTAATTCAGCTGTAAAACCACCGTCGATAGCCCCTTCTGGGACATAGGCTCCCGAATCATCTAGATAGAGAAATGCTTTATCTCTGACAGTTGCTAATATTTCTGAATAAATCTTTTCACTTGCCCTATAGTCTGTAACCTCCCCCTCTTGAGCTATAGGATCGATGCCGATAGGTTCTAGTTTCTGCCATGTTTTAACCTGATGCCACGGCTTAAGATTGACTAACTGTTCTTTTAACCTCTGCTGGGTACTTGACGTTTCTTTTAACACCTTACCCGAAACAAAGATCAATGCTGCTATCATCCCTAACCAGATTAAAAATAAACTACCACCTTTCAGTTTATTTTTGATGATTTCAACTGGTTGCTCCAGTTTGATCATCAGATAAGCTAGAAAAAGAATAAGCATTTCAATCACTTGAAAAATAAAGAGATTAGTTAAAAGTATGGCTAAAAAAGTTTGACTGCTATAAGTATACATACCTCCACCTCGAAAGTAGATATACACAACCTCTAACCCTAGTATCAGACAAAGGTAAACGCCTAGCGGTAAACAGCAATCAGAAATAAATCGGATGATCGGTTTGCCTAACGAACGCCAGATAACCCGCTCTTTTAAACGCCGACTTTCACTTACAAGTAAACATACAAACAATATCATATACAAAGATATCGTTAAAATTATACGTAGACTTCCGTCAAACTGGGTAAAACCTGCTAAAAACCAAGGTAATTTTTTGTAAAATATTTGTAAATCTAAATTCTTCAGACTATCAAAATCAGTAGAAGATAATCGGCCAGATGTATAATACATACCAATCACAGACGTTTTTAGATACCTTTTTTTGTTGTTAGGTTGACTCATATCCAGATAATTGAGCTGACCTATTTTATTGACAACAGGTTTATAGACAGTCACACCTTTTTCAGCACAAATCTTATTTATTAGCTCATAGACTGCTTGACTGTTGCTAGCGCTCTTCCCTTGTATAGAAAAAGCGCCATCCACAGGTACAGCAATAGACTCCTGCTGATCTTCAAGTGCAATCACTCCTAAGACCGCCATTAGACAAAAAAATATTGCCACAATACTAAGTTTTAGTTTCACTAAGCCTCCTAACTAAATCAATAATACTTTTGATCAGTCCTGCTATCCTTTACAGCTCACAGTAAACTTCAATGTTTCTCCTTTACAATCAGATCATATATAGATATCAGCTGACTGTAAAGGCAAAACAGTCATTTGCCATCTGTTGACGTTAGGTAATCACTATCATGTGTACCTAAAAGGTATAATATCCCCAATGTGCTGATAAAACACCATCATTCCATGATTTATTAGCATCCGATCTTGCCCAACCATACTTTATTTTTGCGGAAGACTTCACGCGTCCAAATGAATTTTTCACCGATGAGACTGAGCCATATCCAGCTGACTTCACATAGTAGTGTGAATACGTCCGTTTACCTCCGTTCGCCGTTCCATAACTCCATACATCAATAATGGGCAAGGGGGCCGGATTTGTCACAACGGCACTTACAGCAGCTGCTGTGCCCATCATTAGGCAAAGTGTGCCTATTGCAACTAGTTTTTTAGTCTTTTTCATCTTATTTTCTCCTTTTTGTGTAGCAACAATTTTCATAAAAATGTTCGAACTTTTTATTAATTTTATTTTAACATAAAAAATTAGGAAAAATTTAAAATTGCGAAACTGCAACAATTGGTGGGTGAAATCAATCTCTTGATATCATCTAACTCATACTATCAAGTTCATCTAGGATTTTTTTTAGTCTAGTTGCTAGATCAATTTCCCCAAATTTAGTTAGCTCCTCAATGTCGACTTTAACTTCACTCAATGCTTCCGATGTCTTTTCTACTTGATAATGTGACATTTTTCGACTGACACTAAGTGTTATTTTCTCAGATATATCCCAATCTATTACGAGTTGATCTATTTTTTTCTGGATAGCTGCTTGCCAACTTGTATTTTGATTAACTACACCTATTACAGAAATATCGATCAGTATTTTTTTTACAACTGTTTCGTTTTGCATTAATAAACGGGGTAAACTATCACTTACTAACAACTCCCATATTAACTCATAGACGACATATCTCTCTAGTAGAAACAGACACTGATGAAACATAATCGTATCGTATAAAGTCCAATGTAAAATACCTTCAAAATAATTTAAAAGAAATGCTTGTTCGTCACAAGTAATGAGTATTTCCCTGAAGTTCTCTTGTATAGCAAATTTGATTAACAACCGATAGAGCCTGTCATCTCTCGTCGCATCCTTTTCAGCTAATATATTTTTCAGTACAGCATAGTCTCTCAATCGAACTGCATGGCTCGTTTTTCCTTTTTGCAACGAGGAGTAAGAAGGTAAGTTATCATATAAGGTGAAAAATTCGCTCATACTCATATTTAAACCGCTGACTGCTGCCAAAAAACGATCTGCAGACAGCATATTCATGCCTCGTTCAAAGCGTGATAGTTGAGAAGTTGTGAGATAAGCATTAGATTTTGCTATCTCCGTCATAGAATAACCTTTAGCCTTTCGAACTTGATGATAGTATTGCCAAATGTTATCAGGGTAAGTATTTACTTTCATTAAAAGGACCTCCTTTGTATATAAGATTAAATTATCTATATTCTTCATTATTAAATTATAACAAAAAAGGTGAAAAGATTAAAAAATTTGATCTGACATCACTTTTTAATCTTTTCAACCTTTATCACTAAACCATTATGATAACCCGTATTTACCTCAACTATAAACCGCTTTTTCAAATCTCATCAATCATCTTCCTCTATTCTTTTTTCCTTATATAAGACCACATTAAAACCAAATACCACAGGTAAGATAGCATAAAGTGCGCGTTGATGAAAATGGATCGACAAGACTGTGGATAAAAAAACACCTAAACAAAATCCTGCTATAACCAGAGACACATAGAATCCGCGTTTCAGAGTCTCCCTATTTTTCTCATACAAACCCTGTGAGATCAATACAGTCATATTTTTTAAATTTCCGGTCATCATTGTACTCGTATACGGTGCGCCACGCATCTTTCTAAAAGATTCTAGTTGAACTGCTGCGATAAACGATAAAGATAAAACAGTCCACTGTGACGTCAAGTAGGGGGCAGCTATAGCTGTATATAAGATACCCACAAAGATAATCAGTCCTGCCAAAGCGTGCCACCTTAAGCGCTTACGACCTACAGCAAATTTCCTGACAAAATAAGTCAACAAACTACCTAAAGTAAACGCAAACAAGGGCAGCAGGTAACTTGCTGCTGTCCCAAACCGTCCCTCCGCTAGATTCTTCATCAGATAAATCATATTTCCTGTTTGCATACCAGCAAAACGTTGCCCCTGTGTCACAAACGTATAGGCATCCACAAAACCACTGATGAATGCTAGTAATATTGCCACTCGGACACGTTCAAAAATGCGATAGTTTTTGTTAGCCATATTCCCCCACCTTAGTTTTCAAATTAATCATTATCCACGTAAAATACACAAAACGTTATCTTTTCATCCTGACTTACTTATGATACGGACTACCTTCTCTAATCATAAACCCACGATAAATTTGTTCTGCTAATACCAACCTCATCAATTGATGAGGTAATGTTATCCGTCCAAAACTAATCAGCTCATTTGCTCTTTTTTTCACCTTTGGTGCCAATCCCAAACTACCACCAATAATAAAGACAAGTGTCGATGACTGTTGCATGGCACGTTCAAATGTTTCTGATAATCCCTCAGATGAGATAAGTTTTCCTTCTATAGCCATAGCAAAGACAAAATCACGCTCTGATAGTTTAGCTAAGATACGCTGACCTTCTTTTGAAAGAATTTGTTCATTCTCTTTCTCTGATGCATTATCAGGTGTTTTTTCATCTACTAACTCTATCAACTCAACTTGAGCAAAACGAGATAGACGTTTGACGTATTCTGAAATGCCATCTTTTAAATATTTTTCTTTTAATTTACCAACACTAATAATTTTTACTTTCATCATTTTATTATAGCAGAAAATAACGTCCATTATCCACAACTATCATGAAATGTAAATATATGAAAACTTGATTTATCCACATTTCCATTGTTTTTTCCACAATATTGTGGAAAACAAGTCATATTCTTCACAGTTGTTCACAAATAGATAAGTTATTCACATTATTGTGAATAACTTATTGCGCCTTCACCCATTAACATTTCGATATGACTTAATAATTAACAAACCGCATTTTTTAAGGTATGATTAAGAGGTATAGTATAAACTTATCTTCAGATCAATAACAAATAAGGAATTAACATATGAAAACAAATAAAAATACAGCCGCAAAATTAATCTTATCTGGGATTGTTGGTGGTGCGATTGCCTTAGGTGGTAATGTCGCTTATGATCACTTCAACCCAGCAAATAACACTGTAGCGAACAATCCAGGAGCTGCAAAAGTTGTCAACACTGCTTATAAAGTTTCTAGCGATACAACAAAAGCAATTAGTAAAGTATCTGATGCAGTCGTTTCTGTCATCAACTATCAAAAACCAGCAGCTAGCAATTCTCTTGATGATCTTTTTGGTAGCGATGGACAGGCAGACAAAAAGAACAACTCAACCAAAGAACAAGAAGCTTCAGAAGGATCTGGTGTTATCTACAAAAAAGATGGAGATACTGCTTATGTTGTCACTAATAATCACGTAGTAGATGGTGCAAGTTCTTTAGAAATCTTACTATCAGATGGTAGTAAAGTAAAGGGTACGTTAGTTGGTAAAGATGCTTATAGTGATTTAGCTGTGATCAAAATAGCATCTCAAAAAGTAACCAAAGTTGCTCAATTTGGCGATTCTGCAAAACTAACAGTCGGAGAACCTGCTATAGCAATCGGCTCACCACTTGGCAGTAAATATGCAAACTCGGCAACAGAAGGTATCATTTCAAGCTTATCACGCCAAGTTATCATGAAAAATGAGAGTAATCAAACTGTCAATATTAATGCATTGCAAACTGATGCTGCGATTAATCCAGGAAATTCTGGTGGTGCACTCATTAATGTTGAAGGACAGGTTATTGGAATTAATTCCAGTAAAATTTCAGCAACTGGTGCGTCATCAAGTGATGTATCCGTTGAAGGTATGGGATTTGCCATTCCCTCAAATGACGTTGTCAACATCATCAATAAGCTTGAAAAAGATGGCGAAATCAAACGACCAGCACTCGGTGTACAAATGGTTGATCTAGCAAGTATTAGCTCCGAATACCAAGACCAACTCAAACTACCTAGCTCAGTTACAACAGGAATTGTCATCGCAAAAGTTCAAGATGGTTTTCCTGCTGCTACAGCTGGACTCAAAAAATATGATGTCATCACAGCACTGGGTGATACAAAAGTAACAAGCAGTACTGAACTCCAGACAGTACTTTACAAATATAATATTGGTGATAGCATAAAAGTGACCTATTACCGTGATGGAAAGGAAAAAACAACAACGATCAAATTAGACCACTCATCTGATAAGCTTAACTTTAACACTCCTGAAGTCCCTAATTCAAGCAACTAGTCAGGTTGTAAAGGACTTAACTCAAAAAACTTAGGCAATACTTAACTTGCCTAAGTTTTTTTATGCTCTAAATGCGTATTAGCCATAAAGTAATCATGATGTGATTATCAAGACAATCTTTTTGGGTTGATAATACTTTGAGATGCATAACAAAAATGTTTATCAATGTCTTTTTTTGATTTTGCCTTAATCTATAAAAAAACTATCTGGTAATCTGTTATTTAAACAACAGATTACCAGATAGTTTATGTATAATAAGTAAATAAAAAAATCATGTCAGAGACATGATTTTTACTGNGTGTCTTAACCCCTTGACCAACGGACCAGGTTAAGTATTTGTTACTTTATTTCTCAGCAACATAGATAATTATATCGTAAAACGATATTCGGGTCAACCCTTTTTTTAAAAAAAATTTAAAAAAATTGCAAAAAAATTGTTTTTTTACTAATATACGCCATAAGTCTGATTTATCCGAATGATTTTCTGATATAATAGACATAAGTTATGAAAATTTTACTATACTTGGAAGCAGAAAAATTCTTGCGTAAGTCAGGAATCGGTCGGGCAATCCACCATCAAAAACGGGCACTTGACATTGCAGGGATTGACTACACAACAAATCCAAAAGAGGATTTTGACATTGCACATATTAACACCTACGGCATCAAGAGTATTTTGCTGCTTTTTCGTGTTAAGCGAATGGGCAAGAAAGTCATCTATCATGGTCATTCTACACAAGAAGACTTTAGAAATTCTTTTATTGGGTCTAATTTATTAGCACCACTTGTCAAAAGATACCTCACTTTCTTATATAGCCATGCTGATTTAGTTATCACGCCGACTATATATGCCAAGCAATTGATCAGCTCTTACGGTGTCAAAACACCAATAGTAGCAATCTCAAATGGTATTGATCTTGAAAAGTACAAAAGATCCATTGATAAAGAATTAGCTTTTAAAAAGCACTTTCACGTTAAGGAAAATGAGAAGATAGTCATTTGTGCAGCGCTTTATTTCAAGCGTAAAGGTATTGATGATTTTGTCAAAGTCGCAGAAATGATGCCTGACGTCCGGTTCATCTGGTTTGGCGAGACAAATCTTTGGACAGTCCCTGGATGGGTTAGACGACTAGTCAAAACAAATCATCCCTCAAATGTCGAATTTCCTGGTTATATCAAAGGCGATGTTTACGAAGGGGCTATGACTGCTAGTGATGCATTTTTCTTTCCGTCTCATGAAGAAACAGAAGGTATTGTTGTCTTAGAAGCACTCGCTTCAAATCAACACGTTGTCGCTCGAGATATCCCCGTCTATAACGGTTGGCTTGATAATCGTGCTGCATCACTCGTCTCCACAAATGAAGCGTTCGTAGAAAAGCTTAGTGATGTACTGACACACAAAATTGACAAACATATTGCTGGCTATCAAGTAGCGCAAAGTCGATCTATAGATAGTATCTCATCTCAACTAGTCGCTGCTTATCACGCTGTTTTAGATGAATCTTGATATCACTATCTAGAACGTTTATTTAGTCCGCTATGTCGTTGAGGTAGATATCGCATCACCTCACTATTTGTTTTTATCACTAAAGGAGTAACCATGAGAATTGGTCTATTCACTGACTCTTATTTACCACAAGTTTCCGGAGTTGCCACATCTATTGAAACCTTATCCGACGAACTCAAAAAAATGGGACATCATGTCTACATTTTTACAACAACAGATCCCCAGGTCGATCCAGAAAATGATGAAAAAAACATCATTCGTTTGCGTAGCATCCCATTAATTTCTTTAGCTGAACGTCGGATTGTACTAAAAGGTGTCGTCGCAGCCTATCAAGTGGCACAGACCTATCATCTTGATGTCATCCATACACAAACTGAATTTGGTGTTGGGATGTTAGGGAAGCTAGTTGCTAGACAACTAAAAATCCCTGTCATTCATACACTTCATACCAAATATGAAGATTATGTTCACTATATCGCAAAAGGGAAAATTATCCGACCAGGTATGGTTAAATACATTATCAAAAACTATTTACATGGTGTTGACGGTGTCATTGCGCCAAGTGATATCGTCCTTGAGACGATTAATCGCTATGGTGTTGATATTGAAAAGCGTGTCATTCCTACTGGTATTAAGTTAGATAAATTTATCAGACCTGAAATCACACCTTCAGATATAGCTGAGTTGCGTGCAAAGATGAATATCGCTTCTGATGAGACGATGCTCTTATCTTTGTCTCGCCTGGCAGAAGAAAAAAATATACAAGCCGTTATTAAAAGTTTAACCGTTATACGAGACCAAGCTTCAGTCAAACTTGTCATTGTTGGTAGTGGTCCATATCAGGAAAAATTAGAGAAACTTGTTGAAGAGCTTGACCTTACAGATATTGTCATCTTTACTGGTTTAGTTGATAATCAGCAAACTGCCTACTACTATAAGGCAGCTGACTTTTTCATATCAGCTTCAACCAGTGAAACACAAGGCTTAACCTATATTGAATCACTTGCTTCTGGAACGCCAGTTTTAGCTGTAAATAATCCTTATCTCAAAGGGTTGATTACTAGTCCTGTATTTGGTCTTCTGTTTGATGATGATGCACAAATTTCTGAAACAATTTTAAAAGCATTAACAACAACACCTGATTTTGACCAAACACTTTATGATCAAAAATTATATGATATTTCAGCAGAAAATTTTGCATTACATGTCTACCAATTTTATCTAGATAAAATTATCTCAAATAATCAGTATTTATCACAAAAAGGTGAGTCAATCCCTAGACAAACTGCTAGATTGTTTAGACAAGCCCCTGCTAAAACAGTTAAAACTGTTGTTAGAACACCAAAAAAAGTTGCTATTTTTGCGAAAAAAGCAATCAAACATGCCCAAATTCTAAAGAAGTATGGTAAAATAAAGTTAAAATAATACTTTTGAGATACTGATACTACTCAGCTCAAAATCTAAAATAAAGGACTCTGTAAAAATGAAATCTCATCTATCTGCTATAATTAATCGCTTAGAAAAACTTATTGAATCTGGCGATCCTAAAGATACTTTTAACTTCGAAAAAAATGAAGAAGTTCAAATCACTGTCAGCTTTGATGGAGAAAACCAAGTATTTATCGTCAAATATCCAAAAATTAAAGAAACGTCTGATTTTGATAGCATCGATTTAGTTGCTATGGAAGTATTTGATTTAATTTATTAACATCAAAAACCACCAATTCTTAAAGATTGGTGGTTTTTTTTATATCTTGCACTATTTATTAATCAAAACGCCTTGTTCCCGTAAAAACGCCTCTTTTTTAGTCCGTTGTTTCAAAACCTTTTTAAACCAGTACTCACGCTGTAATGCTTGTGACTTATCCTCAAAACTCTCTGAATATAGCAAACGTACAGGACGTCTAGGTTTAGTGTATTTTGCTCCTTTACCAGCATTATGCGTCGCTACCCTTTTGGCTAGATCTGTTGTATACCCCCCATAAAGAGAGTTATCCGAGCATAAGAGCACATAAAAGTAATAGTTAGCCATAATAAATCTTGTGTACCTCATCTGTATAACTGCCATCATCATGATGCAAGATAAGAGGAGGTAAAAATTTCTCCCCACCAGCTCTACCATCTTTAATCGCATCAATTAATAAAATATTGGCATCTCGATCGCCTTTGGGATAAACAAATTGAATCCGTTTTGGGATAAGACGATATTTTTTCATTGTTTCTATAATTTCAAAAAAACGTTCTGGTCTGTGGACCATAGCAAGATGTCCATTTGTTTTTAGCAATTGTTGGCTAACTTTAGAGATTGCGTCCAGATTAGTTGCTAATTCATGTCGGGCTAAGAGATAATGCTCACTCTCATTGACACGTGACTGATCATCTAACTTAAAATAAGGCGGATTACAAAAAATTAAATCCGTACTAGAGGGGGCCAAATACGACAGAGTATTGGCCAAATCATCTTGGATCACTTCTACCTGTTCTGTTAGTCCATTTAAGGCTACAGATCGCTTAGCCATATCAGCTAATCGATCTTGAATTTCAACTTCAAAAATTTTTGCAGCTGTACTGCTACTTGCAAATAAGCCTACTGCTCCATTTCCCGCACATAAATCAACAATTTGACCCCGACTTGGGATATTAGGAAACCGACTAAGTAATACAGCATCTATGGAATAAGAAAAAACATCACGAGATTGAATAATTTTCACATCATTCGTGGCAAGCTGATCAATTCTTTCAGTATCTTTCAGTATCGGTTGTATCGTCATTTCTTTATTATAACAAAAACTCAAACACTTTAGATAAAATTTGGTATTTCTCCCACAAAAACTCTAGGTTAATCACCCATTAATCAACAACTACTTAATCATTTTTCTCAAAAATAATGATAAAATTATCCAAAGCAGTGCACTCATCACAATCGTAATCGCCCAACCAAAAATATTATGTTCCAGAGGTAGCGGCATATTCATACCAAAAAAACCTGTGATAATAGTTGGAATGGTCATTAAAATTGACAAAACGGTTAATAGTTTCATCGTATCATTCAAGTTATTATTTAAGATATTATTGTACGTTCCTGACAGCTGTTGTAGTATTTGAGAAGAGAGCTGCGTCATCTCAGACAACTGTTTGGTCTCAATTAAAACATCGTCTAATCGTTCTTTTTCACTCTCAGTCAATAGGCGAAAAATTTGATGTGCACGGACTTGTTCAATTAAGACAACATTTTGTTTAGATGAAGAGACCAGATAGATAATACCGGTATCTAAATCAGATAGGGATAATAAATTTTGCTTAGTCGTCTTTTCCTTTAATTTCAGATTGATCCGTTTAATATCTCGGTCCATTTCCTCAATATATGGAAAAAAAGAATCAACTACTGAAAATAAGCTACTAAATAAAAAGTGGAAAATACTGCTTATTTCTTTTGAGGCAACTTGCTTAATCATCATATCACAAATATAATGATTATTTGTATTCGTCACGGTGAGTAAGGTGTCATCTTTGACAATAAATGTCATTGGTATCGTTTCATAATGATGTGCCACTTTACTTCTATTTAAGACATTAAATATCAAAACAAACGTATTCGTCGCTTGATCATAATCTAAGTGGGCACGTTCATTTTTATCTAGCGAGTAATCAACAATTTCTTCATCAATATTATACTGTTCATAAAATTGACCTAAAGCAATCTTATCTTCTGTTTTAATATTAATCCAAGTTAACCCTTTAGTTAAGTCTATTTTGCGAATCACTTTTTCTGTCTCCATCTTCAATAATCCAATTCTTTGCTAATCTTTATCTAAATATACCTTATTATTTTATCACATGATGAAGGTTTAAAGGGACTATAGATGATTTTGATTACCAAACAGCTTGGACATCATGCTATAAAAAGACTAGGTATCTGATCTGCCTAGTCTTTTTATTTAGTTAAAGTGATCTGATTGCTGTATAAACACTGATTGCTGCTGATAAAAATTCAGGAAATCCGTCAGCATATTGACTCAAATTGTCATGAAAGCGCATATCAGAAATATAAAGTGCTCCAACACCTGCAAATGCTGCTAATGTATAATGATATCCTAAGTCTTCATTAAATGATTGATACAAGTTATCAATCTCTTTTTGGACTTGATCAGATTTAGGTGATTCATCAATAAGTCGCGCTAAGTTGGTAAAGAAATCCGTCAGTTTAAACGACAAATTTTGTTTACCTGAATTATCAAGTGAATGAAGTTTTGCCTGTGTCTTTTCAATAGCCCCATCTCCCCAACGTTCTCTTACTTCTTGAGCGTAAGCATTCTCCTTGGTAAAGTCAAAGCCATTAAATTTTTCTGCTACTGTCATTGAGCTATCTCCTGTCATCTCTTGTATTGAACGCTCTAAAGTATCTAGGAGAACTTCGATACGTTCTTTTTCTTGTAATAAATAAGTTTTTTGTAAGTCAAATGCTTGTCTTCTATCAAAAGAGGAACTATTGAGTAAATCGCGTATCTTTGTAAGTGTAAAGCCACACGTTTTGAAAAAACAAATTTGCTGTAGTTTACTGATATCACTTTCTGAGTAGTCACGATAATCGTTCCATTTATTCCTTGTTGGCACAAGCAAGCCTATCTCATCATAATACTGTAATGTTCTGACACTTACTTTTGCAATTTTAGCTACTTTCTTGATATGCATTCAGGTTATCTCCTTACACTTTTTATTATAAGCTATACCGTAACGTCATAGTCAAGATATAAAAATAAACTGGTACCTGACATATCAAGTACCAGTTAGTTTATTTATGAAATACAAACTAGTTTTAAACTCATTACCGACTCTATTTAACCTACAAAACTGACTAGTTATCAAGCGTTCCTTAATCACGCCGTTGTTTCAAAAATAGAGATAGTAAGCCTGTCATTAGTAGAATAAAAGATGAGATATAATACGGAAAAATAGGGTTAATATCAAATAAATAGCCTGCTGCTAATGGCCCTGAAATATTGCCAAAACTGGTAAACGTTGAATTCAAACCATTGATCATTCCTTGTTGTTGTCCAGCATTTTTAGACAAATAACTTGTAACAGCTGGTCTAAATAAATCAAAAGCAAGAAAGACAACAAATGTCCCCAAAATTACAATAAAATGGCTCGTAGTCAATGCAATGATAGCAATAAAAAGACCACTTGCAAAAAATGTCAATTGAATTAACCGAATTTCACCCATTTTTTGTACAATTGCATCAAAGAAAAATAATTGACAGATAAGTGCAATAAGACCACTGATTGTGATTACTATTGCAATTTCACCCGTAGTAAATGCAAAATTAGTCTCCACCATAATACTATAAATTGACTCGAATGCTTGCAATCCGAACGAGGAAATTAAGATAATTAAAAATAAAGAGGCAAAAATAGGTCTCATTAAAGTCGAGATAACGGATCCTTTACTCCCTTTTGAATGAGCCGACAATATATGTTTCTGAGGCTCTTTTAATACAACTAAAGTTAGGATAAATCCTATAAGTCCTAATAAAGAAGCGGCAAAAAAAGGCGCACGTGTACCAAAATATGCTAGTAACCCACCAACACCTGGTCCAATAATAAAACCTCCACTAATAGCAGCTGAGACAAGCCCCATCGCTCTTGAGCGCTCTCCAACGGTTGTCATATCAGCAACAAAAGCAGTGACAGAAGGCATAATTAACGCAGCTGCAATCCCACCTAGACCGCGAGAAATATAAAAAACGTTTATAGACTGTGCCAAACCAAATAACAGTTCAGAAATAGAAAAAATAATCATGCCACTCACGATTAATTGCTTTCTACCAATTTTATCAGATAAGATGCCAGATATTGGAGATGCCAATAATTGCAAAATCGCAAAAATAGAAATCATCATACCCATCGTAGCACCTGAAAAATTCATTTCATCTTTGATCTGAGGGATGACTGGTATCACTAATCCCACACCTAAGAACACTAGAAATAAATTTGAAATAGCTAAATACATCATTTTACTTTGTTTCATCCTAACATTAT
>NZ_JXJX01000013.1 GCF_002441715.1 Pseudolactococcus plantarum | reverse complement strand
TTCATGTCCATTTTACCAGGAGCTGTTCACTTTAGTTATTTTTTATATACCATTTCATACTGCATACAAAAAAACCTTGACTGATCAAAGGCTTCTAGGTATAATACGCATATAATTACTTAATATTAAACTGCAAGGAACTAAGCGTCTTTTAAACTATTTTCTAATTCATGAGGTTTTATAAATTTTTCAAATGAAACATCTAACTTAAGACAATTCAATTTGTCTGATAACATTTTATTCAAATGTTTACCTTTTAAATTTTTCAGTTCACTCAAATCAAAATCCAATATAAAGCAATTATTCTTCAAAGCTATTTTTTTCACCAATCCTTTTGAATCACTCCAACTATCAGGATTACCCGTCAAACCTTTCTTAGATATAAAAATACCATTATTAGTATTTGACACATTCATTAAACTATAAAATTTACCAACATATGTTACGCCAACTGTTTCATTATAGTTTTTACATTCTACTAAAAACTTCTTTGGTAATGATGGATATAAACGAGATCTATAAAAATATCCTTTTTCACTCAACTCTATAAATAAGTCAATCTCATTTGTTTTAGTTCTTAAATTTTGTTTTATAAAATATAATTTGTGAACTTCAAAAATTTTAGCTATTAAATTTTCTAGCGCATCCCCTATATCTTTTGTACTTTTGAAATTACCAGAAACTATTTGATCTATGGCTATATCAATATTATCAGATTGTTCTTTAGTATATTCTAAACCTTTGCTTATTATATCAATCTGATCATTTACGAAATTTTCTAATTTTTCTAATTCATTCATTTTTATTTACCTTGAAAAAAACAAATACATCTTTAGTTAAATCAACTTTTAAATCTGCATATAAGTCATCATCGAAAATGAAATCTGGTATTTCACTAAAAGTTGTGTATTCCTTAGGAAAAGTTTTATCTCTAATTTTTATTTGAAAAACAGTAATTAAAATGTCTGAATCTACAAGGATTGATATAATCTTTCGAGAATCTTGTTTAGATATACTAAACTTTCTTTGTACATAAGAAGTATATATTCTTTTATTTTTAAAATTATCTAAACTATTTAAAAACGAATCAACTAACTCTGGAGTTGTTATCCCAAGCTTTATTATTTTTGATTTCGCAGTATGCTTCGAGTATTGATTCAATGACATCATTCATTCCTTTCCTTCCTTTTTTGTGATTATAATAATTCAAAAGGGTATATGGATAATCGGATAGATCAAATTTTACTTGAATTTTTTTACTTTTAATTTTATCATCCCATATAAATGTGATCCAAGGTAAATGAGACGTTAATTCGGTGTCACTTATAAACGAATCTAAAAGTTGTTTTATCTTTGGAGATTTAGAAAATAATTCATTATTAACTTCCATTATTTTTTTTAAATCACCTAAAATAGGCAAAACAATATTTTCTGATTCACTAGAATCTAATACTGCTTGTGATCCAGTATCCAAAACCATTTTTTGCGCAGAAACCTTTGCAATACTTTTGTTTTTCCCATTCTCGTCCATATCTTTTATGTATTCTAAAGTACTAAAAAAGTCAATTGGATCTAATGATAAACCTATACATTGTTCGAGATATCCTGCTATACTGCCAATCATGTTTCCAAAAAAATCATTATTTTCCATCCTAAAATATAAGCCAACACTATCAACATCTATTTCAATAAATTTTCTTTTATTTCCATCTATTTCGTTTTCCCACAATTTGACAACAGCAGAATATGTCGTTTTAAATTTTTTTATAACATCATTTATAATTTTTTGACCATCAAGCAAGAAAGTAAAAATCATTGCACCATTCAATTTCGTAGCTTTATAATCATTAATTTTACTAACATTTCGAATAGTTGAATTTAAAATAGTATTTCCTTTTGTGATTTTATTTACGATTTCCTTTATTTCTATATCATCATGCAATTCAAATATAGCACTATACTTAAATGATTTTGATGATTGTATATTAATATAAGCATCTAAAATTATATCTTTATAATTGGCTAAAATCTTTTTTATTTTAATATCCGCAGTTACCTTTTCATTTAAAATATCATTTAAAGACTTTTTTATATTTTCATATTTTTCTGTTTTGGCTAACGCTCTAATGGAAGTGATATACTTTCTCTGCAAAAAATTGGGCATTACTGTAATTTCTTCATTAAAATATTGATAAAACATGAACTTCCCCTTGGTAATCTTTTTATACAATTAAACACTAAAAAAAATTATATGTCAAATTAAATACAAAAAAGCCCTACAAACACAAAGTCTGTAAGGCTTTTATCTTTAATTTATTTTTGAATTCCAAAACTTAATCTTATCAGGAACGAAACCAGACCAAACATCTAAAACTTTCTCAGTTTCATCATCAATGATTTTGATCAGTGGCAATGACGTTATCTGATACTTTGCTTTGAGTTTTTCGACCTTCTTTTCACTCCATTCACGCTTAGAAATATCTTTGCTATCTAACTCAATAGAGTTTGTCTGCTCTGAATTTCCATAGTAAGTGTTTTCATATGGCAATCCTAGACTATCTCGTAATTTAGGTGTCATTTTGCAGAGCATACAATGTGGTTTAGTGTATAGTACTGCGTGTAATTTCGCCATAGATACCTCCTAAAAGTTCAACACCTGACCAACTTGAATAAAGTTAGGATTGCTAATGCCGTTATCTGACACTAGACGTTCCACCGTTGTGCCGAACTGTGCAGCAATCGTTGATAGTGTATCGCCTGATTCTACAACACACTGACGTGCTTGTGTCGCTACAGATTGACCGCCTGACACACTTAAGGTTTGACCAGGGTAAATAATGCTAGGGTTGCTTAAAGCATTAACACGCGCCAACTCTTGCCATGTCGTGCCATACTCCGTAGCAATGCCACTTAGGTTTTCTCCGTATTGCACGACATGAGTTTGCATGCCTGTTTTTGGTGTGATTGCACTTGTTCCACTTGCACTTGTTCCACTTGTTGATATATCCAAAGTCTCAACGTCGTATACACTTAACCAGCTCATGATACCGCCAAGCAGAACCTTATCACCTGATTTTTCAATAATTGGGTAGGATGTCCCTTTAACCCACTGCGGGATAGCTTCACCAGTTGCGTAGTTACTTGCACTAAAGTTGACTTTGACTGTCATACCGACTTGCTTTTCATTACCCTTAACTTTATCAGCCTCTTTACCTGCATCGATTGCTGGTGTATTATTGTTCGGTTTTTCTGCGTCACCGTGACGATATCCGTTGTCTGTCACACCTGACAGATCGATGTTACCATCAAGTCCTCCAGCCACATAAGTTGATGTGAACTGGAAGACCTGGATATTATCCCAAGACGGAAAGAAATTATAATTAGGTATTGGGGTAACATTATAGTCAGGATACTCACCCAACCAAAGCCCAAACTTGTCTGAGATACGTTTCAAGTCAAGATTATTGGTCAAGAAATGTTTATATCCATATAACAATGGTGTATAGCCACGATCTTTGATGTACTGTAATGACCAAAAAATCACATCAGTATTAGCGTTTCCGTCCTCAACATCTAAGGCCACAATAGACCCTTTAGGTGTTTGAACTTGTGCCAGCATTGTATCTAATATATTTTTGGCCAAAGCTGTGTTAGTTACACTTTGGTACCAGATATATGTGTGAGCACGTTTTCCTTGTGCGATCGATGACTGCACCTGTGAGGCATAAGTCGACTGCCAATAGATGCTAGTACCATTGTAGCCACCAATCTGTGAGATTGAAAACTTATCATGTCCATAGCCAAATTTACCCTGATCTCCCTGATAAACTGACCAGTCTACGCCACGATCTTCAACTGCTGCCATGACTATTGTTGCATCTGTAAACATAAATAAGACAAAAACTAAGCTTGCTACTATTTTCTTCATTTGTCTTCCTCCGTGTCAATCCCCTTTGATTTAAGATACTTTACCAATTCCTGAATCATAGGATTAATTTGACAAATCAGTTGAACCATTCGAGCAAAAAAGAACAGTAAAGATCCGTTAATCACCAAAGATATTTCATTTAGATAAGTATTCGATCCTGATTTATCAAGAAATTCAAATACACCCCAAAATATACCGATCGTTACAAAGTCAATTAGTGTCCTCTTTTTTATTGGTGGCTCCATCTTTTCACCATCTTTTATCCAAGATAACCCTAAGATTATCAAGATAAGGCATGATATGCCAATTAATTTATATTCCATTTTTCCTCTCTTCTATTGAAATATCCTTTTTCATTATTCATTTTTCTGCTTAAATTATCCCAGTAATAGCAATATGAATTGATTGATTAAGATTATCTACCTCATTTTTTAAATTCATAAACTCATTTCCAAAGACTATAAAAGCAATCAACAGCTCACCTGTTAATTGCTCGTTTTGTTTTTATCGTAATACTTATGTCATTTTTTAGCCACGATAATCTAATTTTGCACCCATAATCAAATTTGTAATGACTAAATAAGACATGCTACCTTTTGTTAAACTTTTAGCCGTTGATAACTGATAGCCTTCAGTCACAGCATCAACTTGGCTTTGGCCATTTAAAATACTGTACGTACCTCGATTTAAATTAAACAATACAAACGAACCATTTTTAATATATTGATTCACATTTCCACCTGTACATTTTGCTATAAACATCTCTAGATCTCCTTCTTTATTCTTATTATCATTATCGCTAGCAGTTGATTGATAGAGTGCAATCTCTGCCTTACGTCTTCGAGTCAGTCCTGCTTCGAATTGTGTCCCCTTATTGACATAAAGTATCATTTGAGAACAAATCCAACTATCACTTGCCGTCCTGCTCCAACCATATTTATCAAATACACCACCGCCCAAGTTATAAGCAAAAGATACAAGTGCATCAAATTGAGACTGATTAAATGATCGAGTGAAAAAACCACTGACGGCATTTTCATAAGAGACTAAATCAGAAATTAATTGAGCATCTGCTTTAGCTTGTGACCAAGTTGTGACACCTGCCACTAAACTTGTGCTCGACTTAGATTCTGCATGTCCCCAGCCAATCGTGATCATCCCATCACCAATATCATAAGCGGTAAGTCTACATCCTTCATACTCTTTAATGAGATTTAAACCTTTTGTTCCTACCTTCATTGCTTATCCTCCATTTTTATTACTTTATTAATCTTTAATTTGCCTTATTTTTTCAAACCATTTACGACTCTTTGTAGTCGGGCATCCCATGGAGCCGAACGATTTGACCAATCCATAATAGGTATATCTTTACCTGTATTAGCCTTATAAATCGTATTTAGTACTTTCATTTCATCAGGATCAGTCAGCGACGTCATGTTTTGACCGTTGAAAAACAGTAAACCTGTTCCATTATTAATAATACAATACATTTTAAAATCTCCTTCTTTTTTACCATTGTCGTCGTTAGACTCATCTTTACCAGCAATTAGTTGTACACCATCTACTCCGATAGACCATCCTAAATATTGAAAACCAAAATTAGCAAACCAGTTACTGATTTCTGCTAATGATGTGTAAATACCTCTAGACCCAGAATGGACTTCACTATCATGAATTTGTATGGCACCATTGCTATTAACGTAAGCAAGTGCAACATGTCCTTGTCCCGTATTTGGCCCCCTGTTAATTGACCAAAATAACACAAACCAGACATTTTTAGGGAAAGCTGTATCTGCTTTTACCCACCCTTTAGTATTGGCAATATTATATGCAATTTGTGCATTAACGCTTCTTTGTGGTGCATTTACAGTGTCATCCACATATTTAAGACACCAACCAGCTGTTGCCCCAATATTAATATTGGGATAAATTAATTGTTTATAGCTCATCTCTCCTCCTTTAAAAAGTAATATATAGTGCGCACTATAATCTTTCAAATTATGAAACTTGTATGCAATGACTTTTTAATAACTCATCTATCCACAAGCTTCATAAGTTTATTCTATCAGTATTATTTGAGCATTTATCCGATGTTATTCCGATGCTTTTCCGACTTGATAGCCATCCATATTGTCACTAAATAAATGGGGAGATAAGATGGGGTAAGCATCATCTATAACATAGCTTTGACACATAGTATTTAAAATAAAAAAGAGTCATTAACAACATACAAGTTAATGGCTCTTTTTATATTAATGTGGAAGATCTGTACCTCATAAAGCAATTTTCTTTATCAGAGCCAGTTAAAAATACAAAATTATACCACTTTCAATTTTCATATTAAGTAACATTACTGCGATAAATTTATGTCTCAACTGCATTAGCTAATTCATTAAAAATTTGCATTACTGTCTGTTGTTTTAAATGCTACTAAGAATTGAATATAGCCACTTCTTAGATAGTCATTATAACGACTGGATGAGTATCCAGAAAGTAGGGCTAACTGAGGTTGTATATACTCAGTATTATCCAGAAATTTTTTACTCAGTATTTCTCTTTGGGTAAGTTCACAACATGAGACACATTTTTCTATTTGTGCAATGCGATTCACAATAGCAGTATACTCAGATATCTCTTGACCTACTTGATCATCAGATGGGTTTTGCCTACTATCATTCGCAGGTGATTTGATATATGGAAATTTAAGCCTTTTCACTACCTTTAGCGCTCGATAACTCTTTAAGATTTTACGGCTTTCCGCTATTGCCTTTTTTAAGTCTTTGTCACTGTATAATAAGTTTAGTTCGTCCAAATTCGTACTCCTTTTTATATTTTCTATTTTGCCTATCAATTTATGTGTAGTTACACCGAATACCATTAAATGGTATATTTTTATAAAAAATAAATGAGCTTCCGTTTCATAAAGCTCATACGCTTTTGAAACGATTTAAGCAGACCCACTCATAATTTTTATAAGTTTTTTTATGATAACACTTTTATTGATTGATATGAATTCATTTTATACCATTTAAAAGTATATGTCAATTATTAAATGGAATATTTTATGGAAATTACTTTTAAACTTTACATATCTACCATTAAAAAGTATAATGGTCATATGGAAAATAAACTAAAAATCAGTTCAGATAATATTGGCAATAAAGAAATAATGGCTAATAATTTGAAGCGATTATTGGATTCACAACGGTTAAACCCTCATCAATTTTCAGATATAATGGGGTTTAAATATACTACTGTCATGAATTGGATGAAAGCCAATTCCTACCCGCGTATTGATAAAATTGAACTCATTGCCAAATACTTTGGTGTTGATAAATCAGATTTAGTAGAAGCATACAATCCCATTAAAGTAGAGCAATCATCTAATCAAAAAATGCTTGATGATGTCTTTTCTAAACTTGAAAATAAACGTCAAATAAGAGTTTTAAACTTTGCTAAATCCGAATGGGATCAACAAACAACAGAAAAAATTACTGCTATAGATAAACACACAAAAATCTATTCTGAAGAAGATTTTGAGCGTATGGCGAAAAAAGCTGTTGCTTTTGGTGGTGGAGAATTATCCAATAAAGATATAGAATTTCTCAAACTATATCTTAAAAATAATACGGATAGAATCAAAGAGGATTAGCCTATGCATCAGACTTTGAAAGAAATTATAAAAGATTTGGGTATAGATATCGTCATTGCATATGGCATCGGTAGAGATGGTCTATATTTACCTGAGACAGATACCATTTTTATTAGAGAAGGGTTGACTGATATACAAATGCACAATGTCCTACTTCATGAACTGGGACACTTGATATTGAAACATGCCGATACACCTTTATCCAGCCCTTGTTATCATATGAAACAAGAAAGCCAAGCTGATGACTTTTGGATAGAAGCGTTAGCAAAAGAATATTTGAGTAAATTTGAAGGTCAACCTGAATATGTCGATGTTTATAAATTTCTATCTGTATACCAAATTGAGCTTAACTATTATGACAAAGCTAAACATATCTTGACAAAATTGATGCTTGAATCATTCGCTTGATGATTTAATGTGAATAATCAGATCATTAAGCGATATAAACACTATGAATAAATTAAATACTTATCAAAAACTATTAGACTTTCTCTAGTAGTTTTTTAAACTCATAAAATCTGCTATCATTTTTCAAGCAGAAATTTCGATGAGACATTAGTTCTTCATATTTTTTATTACTCACTAAATTATTTTAATGCCTAATATCTATACCATGTAAAAAAGATCTTTTAGACATTTGTCTACAAGATCTTTTAATATAAAATAATCTATTTAAAATACTACAAGATAAAAATATTATTCAATACCTAAGCCTTTGGCTTCTTCATCTGTTAAACTAAAAGCATTTATACCTTTACCATACTGGGCTTTATACACTTTTTTTATTAATTCAGCTGCATCAGCAGTTGTTAACTTCTTAATATCTGTACCTACCATATAATATATAAAGCTATTGTAAACTAATAATGCTTGTGCCATCTCTTCATCTCCTTCTGGTGTTGGTTCATCTTCATATGGTGGTCTAATAAATCCGATAAAACCACCTGTTAATCCATGTTTTGATACATATTTTCTACCAGCATAATTTTCATCGTAAACCTGTATGCCGTCTTCTGCGATAAGACCTGTATGCCCACTAGAGTTGCCTGCTTGCTCTCCACTCATCACGAAAAAATCACCTGGTTGTGCACCTTCTGATGCTGGAACTTTGGACCATCCATCAGGAAATGACAAATTCCAAATTTCCTGTGCAGTCCCTATACCAACAAACATAGCGGTACCAAAAAACTTTTGTGAAACATAATTTACCAAATCCATATCTTGGACATCAGATCCATTATTAAATTCAATAGCATTACCGATATTAGCTTCTAACCATTCTAATACTTCTTTCGATGTTGTCATACTACCTCCTTTTCGTTTCGAAAAGCGCTTTTCATAGTTAGTGTATACCTTATAAATATCAATGTCAACCTATAACTTTATCGATTCTCTAAAACGATTTTACAGATTTCAGATTATCAATCACTATACTGATTAACATATTTCTTGATTTATCAATTTTTTCACTTAATTTGCTGATTAACGTCTATTTTATCAAGTCCAATATAATATAACCATTTAACAAGTCTGATTTCATTTATAATTCACGCTATACCATTTAAAAAAGATCTTGTAGACAAATGTCTACAAGATCTTTTAATATAAAACTTTTGATTTATAATAAGCAACAATTTAAATCCATGAGTAAACTAGGCATTTAATTGAGACCTCTGTAATAAAAAGATTATTTTTTTATTTAAACTCAATGTAAAAGTCCAAATATTAAGATTTAACTGTTCTAGATTCTTTTTGCCATAAATCAAATGTTTTTGTAGCTAATTCAACATTTTTAATACCAGCATTCCATGCATTCTGTGCATCTTTTGAATCTAAAAATGACAAGAATACTCCACCTTGCATTAATGCTATGCCACGTTGTGGCGCTGAAATTGTAATCATTTCTTCTTCCTCTTCTTTCTTTTTATCATTATCATCTAGTGTCGTCTCCAAGTGGACGAATGTAACGCCTGTTGAGCTATTAAATGTACTCAACGAACGTGACATAACAACTGTTCCGTTTTTAGAATGGTCTGCATCAAGACCGCCATATGGAGCTCCATAATTAGCTTCTCCTGTAATGACTGTATCCCCATCAATACCTAATACAATACCAGTATGCCCAGCAAATTCAGTGCCGTAAGAACCATTATAAGGTGAAATTGAAAATAAAGATATTGCTTGTGGCGTACCACTTTTTGAAAATTTACCACCGTTAGCAGCGATAAATTTATCAACCATTTCATAACCATAGCCACTAGGCATAGCTAAACTTACATTACCTTTTGTATAGTTTTTTAAAAACCATTGACTAAACAAAGTACAGTTTGAATGTGCATCTGGCCACCCTCCCATAGTACCATACCACGTTCCTGGCGACATAGGTAATGGAGTCGATAGATACTTATTCATTAAGTCTTTTGATTCATTTTTTGTTAAACCTGAAACCATTTAACCCCTTTCTGATGTTAAAAATACAGTGCGCACTATATCATTTTTTATTTGAAGCTTGTGTTCGATACTGTTTAATTTGTAGTTGCCTATCTATCCACAAGCTTCATAAGATTATTTTATCAACTTATTTGGCCTTTTTTTCCGATAGGTTTCCGATATATTTTAGTATCTCCTTCACTAGTCATATAGTATTGATACCTAAGTTCACTTCTTTCCTACAGAGTAGATGCATTAAGGTGTATGATAGTAAATTACTGTTAAGTTATACAATTCAATTCATGACAATTACCTTGGTCTAATGAACATTAGATGATATATGAACTGAGTAAAAGAACTATAACACCACAAAAAAAGCTTTAAAAGGGAGTTAAAGTGGTATAATCTAATTAAAGATAGACAATGCTTATATTTAGATAAACATAAGCATATGGCTACTAGGTTAAATAAATAAAAGAAAGTAAAACAAAAAATATCTGTTAAGGGGCCTAGATCAGTTTTGAGTTACGTATCGTGCAGGATGGATCCACGTTAAAAGCTTTCAGGAGAAAACTATGAAAAAGGCAATTATTTTAGGGTTATTATTAAGTTCAACCTTGCTTGTAGGGTGTTCGAATAGTAAGAAAACCACTGAAGTTTCAAAAGAAAGTAAAATTGAAAAAAGTTCATCTAAAAAAGAAGAAACTCAAAACATAAGCACAACATCAGAAGAAACAGCATCAACTGATCAAACAGTGCCTGAAAGTTCTTCTCAGAGCACAACTCAATCTCAATCCGCTGCAGAACCATCAGTAACTGAGAGAGATATTGATGCCAGTGCAATTTTTAATGGTGATATTAGTTCTGTAGTAGGTAAATGGGAAAATGTAAAAGGTGATTATATCATTTTAAATAATGATTATACTGTTATTCATTCAGGGGGAGAAAATTCACCAAGCACTTTCAAACTATATGAAGCTGACTACAAAAAATTTGTAGCTAATCCCGGTTTTGTTGTTCCCAGTGTAGCTGGAGGTTATGCTATTATGTTATTTCCAATTGGTCACCCTAATCTTATGGAGGATCAATCTAACATAAACAGACCCAGACTTATATGGGGGAACTCACCTTCTGAAGATTTTTATTATAGAAAATAAAACTGCCCTCTTTTTTCCAAGCAAAATAACCTTATTCAATCCTGATTAACCAACTTGTCGACTGCGTCTCAGGCATCAGTTGATAATAAACTGTGTAAAATAAGAAAGAATAAGAACAAATAGTATTACGAACACTAGCAAAAGTAACATATGCATCTTTATCTGGTTTTGTATAACTAATGACTCCGAATCTTTAAAAATATAAGCATTTTGATTTTTTTGTAATATAAGAGAAGAAACCTTAAGAACAGATTTTAAAACTTAATATACATATATCTATTTGATTATTAGACTTAAGAACTGTATTTTATTTTAGAAGTATTTTATTTTTTTTAAGGAACAGTAACCTTAATTGTAGAAGATTATGCCAAATCTGAATTACTATTCGCTTTACCATCATGACTAAGTTTACTTTTTCCTTTGAACTCAAATTATGTATGTTTTATTCTATTTTTTTATCGTTTGACTTGTCTAACTGCGATAGTAGTTTAGCGTAGTTGCTTGTTGTGAATGCTGTCATGCTGTACCTTTCTAGTAACCAACCCAGAACATATTTTTCTCTGCTTCTGCACTGACCCATGCGGTATATATTACCCTATTGATATATACTCTCTTCGATTTACTTTGGCATATCAATTTTTAAAGGGATAGTCTCCAGTGGTCATTGCTCACATTCTCGTCTAATAAGAGGATTCAGCTAAGCTAATTTCTTTCTTAAACTGAAGTTTTCTAAGCCAATTTTTGTCAGATAAGTCTAGTGCCATATATCCTCTTTCTTTTGAGGTATAATTGAGTTGTAAATATTGTTAGTGAAGCGCTGTACAAAGCGCTTTTTTTGTTCCAAATAAATGTTTCGTTTTATTTTTGATATAATTAGTTAAAAAACTGGTGGTGTAAAAATGTTGGCAATTATTATTTCTGTTATTTCTATTTCAATGTCACTTTTTCTGTTTATTAAAAATCTTTTTGAAACGAGGATAAATTTTGGTGTTTCTGCAATCAATTTTATTTCAAATGATTCCAAAGGAAAATTGTTCGTTAAAATCAGCTTCGTAAACCATTCATCTAAACCTTTAACAATAAAATCTATGATATTTTTAGATCATAATAAGAAAAAATATTCTTTAATAGATACCAATCATTATAGATATAATTGCGAACACGGTGAAGACATCCCCTTTGTGGACAAAGTCGAGTATAGACAAAGAAATAAATATAAAGATTATGAAACAAAGACAGATATATTGCCAATAACAGTTAAAGCCTTTTCTAGTTTTTCTGGATATTTTTCATTCTACTTCCCAAACAATGATTCTTGGATAATTTCTAACAAAGAAGGTTTTATTGAAATAGAAACTTCTAGAATTGATATTCAGCATAAAATTTATGGAACAAACGTGTTGATGGGAGAAACAAGAAATAACAAAATAAGACTTCAAACATTTATTTGGTATCAAGGTCTTATTATGATCCGTATTTCTAAAATTCTGAAGTATTTAGAAGTTCCACAGCAATAAGACTAGCTACAGCTATAACTATCGCTAAAGTTTTATCTGTTCAAGAATTTAATTATTTTTATCGCGAATTTTATAAGAAAATAAATATCAATTGGAACTCCTATACAATTTTTTTCTTTTACATAATATGCTCTTTTTGGCGAAGCCTTAACTTCTTTCTAGCCATAAGAGCTTTATGTTTATCTAAATTCATCTAAGCTGATTGCAAGTGCATTAGCTATTTTTACCATTGTTGAAAATTTCAAATCATCAAATTTACCATGTTTTAAAGCTGAAAAATTCTGCTTGCTAGTCCCAGTTAATTTAGATAATTGATATACTGACATTTCTCTTTTTGTTAATATTTCATTTATCTTAAAACACAACATATTGTGTTTGACCTTTTAGACCATTCTATTTTTAATACTATATATAGTAAATTGAGATTGACTACATAATAGATAATTGATATAATGTACATGTGAATGAAATACCGCGGCTAGCTCTTTTTATTCAAAATATTATAGAAAGGAGAACACATGAAAAGTTTTATTGTTACATATGATCTAAACAGTTCTGGTAAAAAATATGATGATCTTATTTCTAAAATCAAAGATTACTCTAACTGGGCTCATATCAATGAATCTGTTTGGTTTTTAAAAAGTGATGATATTTGTTCAGTTATTAGAGATAACTTATTAACCGATATAGATGATGATGATAGCTTATTTGTGGCTGAATTATCTGGATCAGCAGCTTGGAGAAATACGCTCTGTAGAAACAAATTTCTTAAAGAACATTTGTAGATTTATAATTCGTCACTTTTGTGGCGTTTTTTTATTTCTACTGAAATGACGTCATCATCTATGTATTTTACTGTCTGTTTAATATGTTGTTAATTGTTCAAATCAGAAATAGTGTACTCTTGAACTTCTTCATTAATAATTAATGTTTTTCCCATTTTGTTTCCTTTCTAACGTAAATTGAAATCATCGATAATTTTCAAAATAATCTTATGAGCTTGTGGTGTACGCAATTTACCGCTAAGCTCATTTTTTCAATTTGATTTTCTTCAATGAAAGCATTGACAAGTTGTTAACTATGATCACTTGCTGGCATATTATCCTCCTTTTTATAAATGATGTTTGTTTAATTTAATAATCAATATTTTTTGATATAATTGAAATAAAAAGGATAATTTTAGATGAGATTTAGAGAACAACTAACAATAATCAACCAAAATATTGGCGATTTGAAAGTAGAATTTGAAACTTCCCAAACATTGGGTGTTAATTTCAGACATGTAGTTAACACCCAATCATTAACTAAAGCAATACAAAACATATCAACTATTGGGTTTATAGATACTGAAATCCAAACATTTATTGCACTAGGTGTAAGTTTAAATCCCATAACCAATTATCAAATCGGATCAGATGATTCTGTTACATTTCAAGCTTTAATAGATAATATAAGACTTAAAACAGAAGCAGTTAAATCCTCAATTGAACTATCTCTCCCTGAACAATCTGAAAATTCAATATCAATTGGGCTTCCAGATTATACACATTTTAATAATATTGAAACTGTTACAGAAACGTTAAACAAATCATTATCAATTATTTGTGGAATAGAAAATTATAGAAGTGAAATTATGATTCAAAATTTTGATTCTGGAAGTCTTTGGTTTGAAATTGTATTGACTAGCAGTTCAACAGTGGGATTTGTTGGATTTATAGTGAAAACTTCATTTTCTCTTGTAGCACATTTTAGAACTTTACAAATGCAGAAACTAATTTTAGAATCAATGGAAACCGAAACATCTCAGAAATCTAAACTTTATGATGGGTTGAATCAAATTTTCGACTATCAAGTAAGACAAACACTTGAGAATGCTACTAAAAATGAAAATAAACAGATTGATCCAGAGGATATTTCAAAATTAGTAAAATCTATGTCTTTGCTTATCCCTCTTTTAGAGCAAGGAACAACATTTGCTCCCGCAAGTATACAAACCCCTGAAACACAAGCAGAATTTCCAACTATAGAAGCAATGAAAGCCTTGGCATCTCAAAAACTGATAGATACTAAATAATATTTTCATTTTGACTCAGTAAGCTACCAGTATATGGATTCCAATACTTATGAATTTCAATATTTTCTTTTTTGGTAACATCAAAATTTAGCTCGATTGTATGTACCACAGCAATAGTCTCCACGATATGTGGATTATTTAGATAGTCAGAAAACAATTCTGTTTTGGATTTTAGTCTGTTATCCATTAAATACTCCCTTTTCTAGCCCATTAGGGTTTTTTTTATTTCTCAACTTAATTACGCGAGGACACTTCATTGCTATTACCAACCTCTTGACATCCTATGTTGGGTAGTCATTATCATGTCCTAGAGATAGCTATATTATCGAGTTAAGATTTTGTTATAATAGAATCAATTTACAAGAAAGGAGATTTCATAAATGAAACAATTCATTCTGTCCTTAATAGAAACTGAAAAAGTTAGAATTCATTTTTTAGACGGAAACACTAAAACCTTTAGCGCTCCAATCAAAAGTGATTCAAGTACTGATGAAACCAGTATTATATTAAGCGACGGTGACAAAGATTATTTTATTAATCTTAATTCAGTAGCATATGTCACCAAAAGTGTTGTAGCTAAAGCACTTCTTTGATATTTTAGCTAACAATTTTATAAAGCTCAGTAATTGCAGCAACAATAGCTGGGTTTTCTCTTGTACCAAGCACTCTAAGAACAGCTACTATAAAATTATTTATCTCTTGAGAAACGGTAAATGCTACTTTTTCCATCCAACTACTCCTTTCTATTTTATTCCGTACGCTTCGCATACCATGGTGATGAATTTGTTAACGTACAGCTTGCCTTTCATTTTTCCACTCATTATGTTGGAAACATCAACTTTGTTGTACCCAGTCAATCTAACAAGATCCATATTAGGCCACTTTTTTTCTTAAAGAAACTCCTTGATATTTTGACATTATAAATCCCAGTTTTTCGCCACTTCAGTCATTAAACTTTTCTCCTTTCGTAATTTGTAAGATAAAAAGTTAGAGTATTTTGTGATTACCTCTTGATATGTTTTAGAGAATATCATAAAATAAAAATACAATCAAATCACCTAATTAAAACTTTTAACATTCTAAACGGAGCTTTTTAAGTATTTTTATAGGATTTTAAAATTTTTTTTACTAACAAACTATCTTACAAAAATAATTTTATAATATTCTCTAAAATATTTTTGTATATTTTCTGGAGGAGAAATGATAACATTTGAGAGAGTTAAATTTTTAGCTAATAAACAAGGGAAATCATTAAATAAAGTGGAAGAAGATCTCGGTTTTGCTAAAAATTCGCTTTATGCTTTGAAAAGAAACAAACCATCTATTGATAGGATTGTAAAACTAGCTGATTATTTTCATGTAACAGATGCCTATCTTCTTGGTAGAGTAGATAACCCAGAAATCTTTGATTGGGATTCAGTAGTAGGAGCAGAAAAGGAACCTAGTGAAAAACCAAAGCAGCCAGTCGATCTTGCAGATCTAGTGGACGATAGTAAAATTAACTGGGATGATTGGGTCTCGTTTGACGGTAAACCACTTACTGACGAGGTCAAAACTGCTATGAAATTAATACTCGGGAAACGACTAGAGGACTAATGAGAGGGAATATATGGATAAACAGTATCTTATATCTTTCCTAATAAGTGAGACAAAAAAACAAAGCTTTGAAATATTTCACGCCAACAACTTACCAATACCTGCTGTTGTGAATGTCAGTAAGAAATTAATGATATATAACCAAGATACCGCTACACCTTTTGGGATTGCACACGAACTTAGCCATATTATAAACAAAGATCACCATAGACGTTATGAATATGATGCGCTTAGCCCACAGGAAATACGCGCCAATCGCGAGGCTGTTCTCACGCTGTGGCAAGAGTTTTAGGATCAGGGCGCTGATTATAGTCACTTTAGCTTATTCGTAGAGCTGACTGAATGTCCGTTTGATTTAGCATATGCTGTGATTAGCAGAGAATACAATGAGATGATTGAGGCAATAACAGAAATATATGAAAATGATATTTCTGTAGATATAGAAAAAAGTCAACTACACAAATATGCAATTGACTATATTAGTAGTTGTACTGAAATTAAAACAATCAACATATATACTTTTTTATATGCTTATCACTTAGCCCATGATCTATATGACGCAGAAAAACCAGAGTTCTGCAAACTAGCAGGTGTAGCTTAGATTTATTTTTTGCCATTATATTCAGATAATTTATATAAATAATTAACAAATTGTGCGAACTTGATCCACACTAAAAGCAAGTAGGAGGATATTATGGAATCAACTTATTTTATTGATAAAAAATCTTTAAGTCTTATAAAGTTTTTTAAAACATATAACGTTATAATAGCTGTCTTGAATGCTATAGCTATTATATTTATTTGCTTTATGATAGCCACCCATAAGTCAGAACCTGTAAAAAGCACTAAAGCAGATGATACTACATCTTATTATTCCACGTATGATGGAGATGATTCTCAAACTGAAAAAACCGAAAATCAAAAAAATGGCGAAAAAGCTGCTATAATATTTTTAACTATTTTTCTAGGAGCTGGTTACACAATTTTAATATTTATGGGAACTGAGATGATTATCAAACACTTTTCAAATGTTGCTGAAAATAAAGGTATACAGTTTGAAATGTTTAAACAAACTGAAGAATATGGCTACTATGTCAAACATTTAGAAGAAACAAAAAATAATTAAAACAATAAAAAAACGTTACTCATTCCCTCGTCAAATACTGTTTCAAAATATTTTGCTGGAGGGTTTCATATTAAAAGCTGAAATTCATATATAAAAACCTGTATGACTCAATATGAATACAAAATAGACTTAAATGACTCTTTATCAACTTGTATTAAATCATATAGGGTCATATAGAGTTATACGAAATAGATTTAAACATTTTTAATTGACAAGTATATAAAAATATAATATAGTAGAGGTACTTAAGAAATAGCTTTTGGATTAACCTAAGGGTCCCAATTGCGGAAAATGCCTCTCATCGAGAGGTATTTTTTTGGTTAAACCACATAAAACAACACAACAACAATTAGATATACTATATTCAAGAGGCGTTAGATTAACTAATTATTCTCAAAATAAACGTTATCTTTTAACAAACAATTATTATTCAATAGTTAACGGATATAGTAGATATTTTTGGATTTCAACAAACAAATATATTTCTGGAACTATTTTTGATGATATATCCATGTTATATTTTGTTGACAGAGAGTTAAAATTTACTTTTCTAAAAGCAATTTTGGAAGCCGAAAAACATTTACGATCCATCACTGCCTATACTTTATGCGAAAAAATGTTATCAGATACCCCATTAGCTTATCAAGAGATGGAATTTTATACCTATTCAAATCAAGTTTATTCTGAACGAAGAGATATACAGTACTTAATTCGAAGATTCAATAATATTATCAATAAATATAATTGTCAAAGAGGGAATAACCCCATTAAGAATCATTTAAACAATCATGAAGGTGTTCCTTTTTGGGTAATGGCTGAATACCTTACTTTTGGAGAATTAAAAATAATAATCAAGTATCTCCCTTCTATTCAAAATACTATCGCAAAACGATTATATTCCTTCATCTCTCCTAAGATGAAAATTACATCCTATTTCAGCTCAACAGAATTGTTATCTTTCATAGAGAATATATTTGAAATAAGAAACATCTGTGCACACGATTCTAGACTATTTGATTATAAATGCAAAAATAACCTTGTTTACTATCCACCGCTCCATGATAAATATGTTATCACAAGAACTTCACCTAAAAGCGATGTTTATAATACTTTTTTGGCATTACAATGCTTTCTAAGTCATACTCAATACTCGATTCTTCATAACACTACCTTGAAAAGAATAAAATATTTGGATAATTACTTAAGAAAGCGATCATATCTTATATCAACAAATAAGATGTTAAATACACTTGGATTTCCAGATGACTGGCATCTTACAACTAATCCAATAAAACAGTAAAGATAATGTTAAAAAAACGTTACTCGCTCCCTCGACCAAAAGATTTTGAGTAAGGTATGACCAAATATAGTAAATATAAATTTTGAGATCAATAAACTGATGATCATTCTTAAAAAAATAAAAACATAAAGTTTTCACTTTAGAAAATTACCAGTAAAATAAAAATCCAGACATAATAACAATTACAATCAAAAAGATCAAAAAAACTATTAGCGTTTCTCTAGTAGTTTTTTTTTAAACTCAAAAAAAACTCGCCCACTTTTCGCCCCCTTTTACAAGGATATGCATTTTATGTACCACTCACACCATTTCCAAGACATAAGAAAAACCCTTATAAGATAAGGGTTTAACATCGATATATTAACGACGGATTTCTTTGATACGAGCTGCTTTACCTTGTAGTGCACGGAGGTAATAAAGTTTAGCACGACGTACTTTACCGTAACGGATAACTTCGATTTTTTCAACACGTGGTGTGTGGATTGGGAAGATACGTTCAACACCAACACCGTTTGAAATTTTACGAACTGTGTAAGTTTCTGAGATGCCTTGACCTTTACGGGCAATAACAACACCTTCAAAAAGCTGGATACGTTCGCGCGTTCCTTCGACAACTTTAGCGTGAACACGCACAGAGTCACCAGGACGGAATGCAGGGATGTCGCTGCGAAGTTGACCTTCATTGATTGCTTCGATTAATGGATTCATTATTTTTCTCCTATTCTACTCATCTTAAAACTTACCGTAGTATTCGTGTCCTTGACACATGTCCCAGCGGATGAGCGGTTTGTATGCGTCCATTACGCACTTAAATAGTATATCAGAAACTCATCAACTATTCAAGAGGTTTTGGATTAAAAATTCAACCAAACTGCAGACGGCGTGATTGATTAAGTAATACGCATATCCTTAATCTCTGATCTGAATATTCGTCTATAAGACTATTTTATCCTTGTAGATGATTCGCATATCTTCACTTATAAATCAAAAATCTTCCCTGGATTTAACAAATTCTCTGGATCTAGAGCTTTCTTGATCGCTTTCATGGTAGAAAGCTCTGCTTTAGCAATATATTTTTCAAAATAAGGTTTTTTTAAAATACCGATCCCATGTTCTGCAGAGGGTTTCCCACCTACTTTTGCGATGAGTGCATAAAGTTGATCTAAGTAGTGACTTAGTTTCACTTCCCACTCATCATCGCTGAGATTTCCTTTGATAATATTGGCATGAATATTACCATCTCCAGCGTGTCCAAAGAAGACGGCTGACAGACCTTCTGCGACAGCTAGTGCTTTAAGCTCAATAATCGTTGGCGCGATTTTATTAACTGGGACTACCACATCTAACGGCTCTTGTAAGCTCTCTTGTTCAACACTTGAGACGATAGCACCTCGAAGTTGCCACATTGTTTGTCTAGTTACGTCATCTATTAATACTAAGGCATATGGGCTCAACGTCTTCAGATAAGCTATCTCTACATCTAACTGCTCGGCTACATTTCCATCTAAAGTAATCAGTAGAAAAGCTTGTCCATCAATATCTGGAAAAGTCAACTGTAGCCCACGCTCCGAATAAGCTATACTGTCACGCTCAAAAAATTCTAATGTTGCTGGAACCAGACCACTTGACAAAATCGTGAAAATATTAGGAGATAGCTGTGTTAGGTCATCAAAGCCTAACAGAATCTCACGTTGGTATCTTGGTTTAGGCTGAATTTTCAAATCAAGTTCTGTGATCACGCCTAAGGTACCTTCACTACCAATAAAAACATCTTTAAGATCATAACCTGAACTATCTTTACGGTTAATAGAGCCTACTTGCATGGCTTGTCCATCTGCTAATAGCACACGCATAGCACGGATATTATCACGTGTTACACCATACTTAACAGCTCTCATCCCACCAGCATTCGTTGCTGCATTACCACCGATACTTGCCGCTTTACTACCTGGATCAGGTGCATAAAAAAATGGCGTATCTGACAAAAATTCAGCTATTTGTGCAATCGTAACGCCTGCCTCAACGGTGAGCGTTAATGTCTCAGTATCTAGACTAATAATGCGATTGAGTTTTTCTAAACTCATCAGCACTTGATTGTTATCCGGAAATGTTGCACCTGAAAGACCAGTATGTCCGCCGATAGTAATCAACTGTTGTTTATTTTGATGAATCATCTCCACAATTGATTTTACTTCGTCAAGAGTACTAGGGAAATAGATAGCACTCGCCTGCCCCAACTCACCAGTCACACGATTTGTTAAATATTTTTTCGAAATGCTCATTCTTATCTACTTTCTTCATTATATCTCAGCTATTAGTTAGATTAGCTATTAAATACTTGGCTATTATAATACCAACTTATACTGATATGTGCCATTCATCCAAACGCTTGCCTACTAAGTTGACTTGATACCCAATACGTTTTTAAACGCATGCTTTAGCTTCAAACAACTTAGTCAGTTGTGATTATTATATCATAGATGAGATAATTTCATAATATAAAAGTGCTTTGATAAGACAAGTAACTTGAGATCATAAAAACGTGTGAGCCAAAGGCTTCACACGTTTTTATAATAGGTTATTGCTGCTATATGCACATAAAGTAAATGATAAGTGCTATGATTGATCCTACTAATGAGATAGACCAGAAGAAAGCATCTACTTGCCACTCAGACCAAGGGTTACCTTTTCCAGTCAAGCCGCCAAGTTCAAAATGATGATGAACAGGTGTCATTCTGAAAATTCGTTTGCCATGTGTGAGTTTAAAATAAGAGACTTGTAACATCACACTGACCGTTTCAAAAACGTACACAATACCAATTAATAATAAAGTCCACTCCGCATTCAAAAGAATCGAGATGATCCCTAGTAAACCACCAAGAGCTAGACTACCAACGTCACCCATAAATATTTTTGCTGGTTTATGATTAAAGATGAAGAAGGCAAGTAAACTAGCAATAATCGTCACAATGAGTAATAAAATATCAAACTGACTTTGATAGGCTGCTATAATACCATAGGCAATTAACGAAATGACAACTGAAATCGTCGCTAAGCCATCGATACCATCCGTCAGATTCACAGCATTTGAAAAGCCAACTAACCAAAATATGACAAAGACAATGAAAAACCAACCCAAATTAAACTCAATACCAACGATATGTAGTAAATTACTACCACCCTCATGCAGATAGATAAGATAGGCGATCACACCAGTTACGATTTGTGCTAACATTTTTTGTACGCTAGTCAGTCCCTGATTGATTTGGCGAAAAATTTTCAAAAAATCGTCTAAGAACCCAACAATAGCAAACATAGCAAAAACAAACCAGATAATAATGAAATTAGAGGTCAACTCGCCTAAAAATATCGCAAATAAGAGCGAAATAATCAAACTAGCACAAACAAATACAAAGCCACCCATGGTAGGGGTACCAGCTTTTGCTGCATGTTGTTTAACATCTTCATGCATCTGTTGTCCACCAATTTTTGCTTTATGAAAAAATTGTATAAAATATGGAATGGAAAATAGTGTCACAACAAAGCACACAATTCCAGCAATAAGTAATTGTAATATCATAGTTAATTTCCGTTAATCTTTATAAAGTTTTAACCTAAGTAAGCGTTACTTAAGTGTCACCGTCAGTTTTTGATTCTTCTTGAGGTCTTGATTCGCCTTAATACTTTGATCTGTAACTTGACCTTTTTCAGACCCTTTATAGGTAATCGTCACACCCGTCCATTTGGCAAACGTTTCAACGTCTTCTTTAGACCAATCATCCATATCAGGCATGACAGTTTTACCACCTGTATATAGGAGCACACGTTTATTAGCACCTAACTTGGTACCAGCTGAAATAGCTTGATCTTTAATGACAGTGCCTGATCCAATCACAACTGGTTGTAATATCTCTTGACGTAATAAGTTAACAGTACTATTAACTGGCTTACCAGTGTAATCTTTCATATCAACTTTTAATTCATTTGTAGGCTGTTCTTGTGATGCATCTATCTCTGACTTAAGCTCGTAAGCTCTTTCCAATAAAGGATTTGCAACATCCGAGATAAAAGATAGTGACCAGTGTTGTGGTAACTTAACTGTCATGTAGAAAATATAGTCCGGATTTGTAGATGGCACCATTGCAACCGCAGAATAAAGATAAGCAGTCGTTCCTACATAGTAACCACCAGTTGGGTTGGCTACCTGTGCAGTACCTGTCTTAACTGACACTTCTTTATCCCCAACACGGAAATAGGGTTGTGCATTTGTCCAGTCATAAGCTGTTCCGTTGACATTATCAGTCCCGACACTCACCATATATTTTAATACTGAATCTGCAGTCTTTTTACTAATTGGTTGACCAACAATTTCCGGTTTTGCGATACGTTGTGAATCAACACTTGCTATTTTAGAAATAAAATGTGGCTCTAACATTTTACCACCGTTGGCTACTGCAGAAAATCCTCGTAACATCTGTGTCTCAGTAACAGATATACCTTGACCAAAGGCAGAGTTAACCTGAGAAACAATATTATCATCTGGTAGCTTGCCTAGCGCTTCTCCACCAAGACCCATCAGGGTTGGTTTACCAAATTTAAACCGGTTAAGATAGTCACCCCAGACCTTATCTCCCATAGCCATCTGTAGTTTTGACATTCCTACGTTTGAGGAATGTGAGAATCCTTGTGGATATGTAAAGATAAAACCGTTAGGATGATCACTAACATCCCAGTCACCAATTGTTGCACCACCGACTGTTATTGGCGCACTTGAATAGGTTGCATTTGGATCAAATGTACCGTTTTCAATAGCTGCTGACATGGTAAACAGTTTAAAGGTTGATCCTGGTTCATACATGGCTTGGTAAAGTAAATTACTTTGCTGGTTTAGATTTTGTTTATCTGAAACTTTATCATTTTTAGGCCCAATAACTGTTTGCGTTGAAGGATTAAAAGTTGGTCGTTGCGTAGTCGCTAAAATTTCTCCTGTATCTGCTTTAACCAGTGTCCCAACTAGTTCAGGTGCCCCTGATTTTTGCATCGCCTCATCCATCAAAGTCTCGAGATAAGTTTGCAGTTTAGAATCAAGTGTCGTATAAACATCCTGACCATCTTTTGCAGGTTTTGTTGATTTTGCAATCCCTTGCAAGGTTTGACCATTTTTATTTTTTTCTAATGTTTCAACACCATTTTGCCCAGACAATACACCATCTAATGACGCTTCTATCCCAAACTGGCCGATCAACCCTTTAGTATCGTCATCACCATCTTTAAGTCCCGCTAACCCAATAAAATTAGAGGCGAAGTTACCAGTATAAGAGCGTGCAAGATGGGAAAGAAAACCAATGCCTTGTATATTTTTTTCTTTAATCGCTTTTTCAATTGCTTCTTTCGTGGCAAATGAAATATGCTTCCCTTTAGTGCCAAATTCAACTTGACTTAATTTTGGTGTCGTCAGCTGATCTTTAGTATATTTAGGATCAATACCTAGTTGATCTTTAAAAATACTAGCGATCGTATCAAAATCACTTGCGCTAGCATATAATTTCTTACCTTCAGCTGATACGTAGTTTTTATCTAAAATGACATAGATAGAGTAATCACTAGAGTCAGTCGCAATAGGCACACCTTGTCTATCAAAAATAGTCCCACGTTTCGCATAAATCGTAGTCGTTTCAGAATAATTTGCTTTAGCTAATGTGGACAGTTTGACCCCATTAGTAGAATCTGTAACTGTAATCCATGAAAATCTAACAAGAAAAACCGTAAACACTATGATTACGAGAAATAAAATATCCTGCGCAATCCGTTTACGGTTGGCTTGAGGGCTTAAATGCGTTTTTGATGCATTAATTGCAACTTTTTTAAAAGGAAAGGTTACAATGTTTCTTAAAAATTTTATCATTTATTCACTAGCCTTCATTACATTGTTCGGGTTAGACTTAATCCCATTATCATTTGCCTGTTTTGTGACGCGGTCACTACCCATCAGTTCATTAATTTTTTGATCATATGTCTTAATCTGATCTTGTTTATCTGACACTTTCGACTGAATATCTAAGGTATCTTGTTCGACTTCAATAATCTTAGTCCTGACATATACCATAGCAATTGACAGCATAATCACAGAAAATACGATAGAAAGGTAAAAACATTTTTCGACAAAGATCAAATTACGAAACTTACGTTTAAACAAGTCTGGTGCAATAGAATCTGCAGCAATATTAAAGCTACCATTTTTATTAGCAGTTTTAATATCAAAATATTTTTTTGGTTTCGCAGCCATATGTTGTCCTTTCTATCTATATATTAATGTATCTCATGAGACGACTGTCATGACTAAAACAACTATCGTGTTCGCTACCGAATATAGTCAACTCTAATTTTTTTGTGCAACTCTAAGTTTTGCTGAATGTGCACGATTATTATCAGCTAATTCATCTTGTGTTGCGATGATTGGTTTTCGATTCACCAAAGTTAACAATGGCTTCATATCATCAGGTACCATCGGTAGTCCTCTTGGAATATCGACAGTCGAATATTCTTTAAATAAAGATTTCGTTAGCTTATCTTCCAACGAATGAAAAGTAATCACTGAAATTCTACCATCTTTTTTCAACATATGAATAGCTGCTTCGATAGATTCTGCGGCAGCACCCAACTCATCGTTTACTTCGATACGGATGGCTTGGAAAATACGTTTAGCTGGATGGCCTTTTTTCTTTAATTCTTTTTGAGGCAGCGCTGATTTGATAACTTCAGCTAGTGCTAAAGTCGTATCAATAGGCGAAACTGCCCTAACTTGTTCAATTTTTCTGGCAATTTGTTTAGAGAACTTCTCTTCACCATAGCGACTGAAAATCCTCATCAAATCATTAAAGGCATAGGTATTCACAACATCATGTGCCGTCAATTGCTGAGATTGGTCCATACGCATGTCTAATCTCGCATCTTTTTTATATGAGAAACCACGTTGGCTATCATCAAATTGCGGACTAGACACACCTAAATCATAAATAATGCCATCGAATTCGGTAATATCTAATGCTTCTAAGGATTCTCTTAGATGTCGAAAGTTATTTTTTATCAAGGTGACGCGACCGTCAGCTATCTGTGTTTTTAATCTAATTTTAGCATTTAAATGAGCTGTCTCATCTTGGTCAAATGCATAGAGATGACCGGTTGTGAGCTTGCTTAGCAGATACTCACTATGACCTGCTCCCCCAAGTGTGGCATCAATATAGATCCCATCAGGTTTAACTTCAAGCATATCAACGGTTTCATGAAGTAGAACAGTATCGTGCTTAAAAGTTGTTTGTTCTAACATATTGGATCACTTTCTAAATAGGGGGATTACTGACTCATTCAAACACCCTTTATTATAACAAAAAAATCTAGTAATTTCTAGATTTTTAAGGAAATGTAATATTAAGTTGGGATAGGTAACAGATAACTTATGTTTTGAAATACCACTTTCAAAGGATTAGTTTCTAGTTTGACCTGTTCCATTTATGAGATATTTGTAAGAAGTCAGTGCTTCCAATCCCATTGGTCCTCTGGCATGTAATTTCTGAGTTGAAATACCAATTTCTGCACCAAATCCAAAGACGAACCCATCTGTAAATCTTGTTGATGCATTCACATAAACAGCAGCAGCATCAATCTCAGCTTGAAATTGTTCTGCACGCGCAATATTATTTGTAATGATACTCTCAGAATGTTTCGTGCTATAACGGTTAATATGTGCAATCGCTTGGTCTATATCAGACACAACTTTTACTGACATGATGTAGTCCAGATATTCTGTCGCAAAGTCCTCTTCTGTTGCTTTAGTACCTGTCATTAAGGTTTGAGCAATTTCATCTAGACGAAACTCCACAGGTTGTACAGCATTGATAGCTGCTTGTAATTTTGGTAAAAAAGTTGCAGCAACTTTTTCATGCACAACCAAACTCTCAGCAGCATTACATACACTTGGTCTTTGCGTTTTCGCATTAATGACAATCTTTGTCGCCATCTCTAAATCAGCAAATTCATCTACATATATTGTCACATTACCACTACCTGTTTCGATGATTGGGACACGAGACTGTTCTTTAACCGTTTTGATTAGGCCAGCGCCACCTCGTGGAATCAAAACATCGAGATATTGTGTGGCAACCATCATGTCTCTAGCTACTTCGTGACTAGTATCTGTGACTAAGCCAACAGCATCTTCTGTAATATTTTGAGCCTTTAAGGTCGCTTTCATAACACTAACTAACGCTTTATTTGAATTAATGGCATCTTTACCACCACGTAAAATCACAGCATTGTTAGTTTTAAAGCAAAGTGTGAATGCGTCAACTGATACATTAGGACGGCTTTCAAAAATCATACCTACGACGCCTAGTGGCACACGTGTTTGAAGAATTTTTAAGCCATCAAGGTTCGTAAAGCCATCGATTACTTTACCTACAGGATCTGCTAGCGTGACAACTTGCTTAATGCCTTCAGCAATATCAATGATACGTTGCGGCGTGAGTCTCAGACGATCAATCATCACATCGTCGATACCATTATCTTTTGCATGTGTTAAATCTTTACTATTTTCTTCAACTAAAAACGGTGTTTGATCAACTAGTGCTTGGGCCAATGCATTAAGAAATGTATTTTTTTCAACAGTAGAGAGTTTGGCTAACTCGATAGATGCTTTTTTTGCTTGTTTTCCTAATAAATCGATCATCTGACTACCTCACTTTATTTTTTATGCTTACGACGATTGTAGGCTAAATTACTTAATTTATATAATAAACCATTCACTGGGATATTAAATTCCCCGATATATTCTTCAATTTGAGGATTAAAATGCTTTTTAAATCTCAATAACCCATCATCTTTTGATAATGAATTTTCGACTCCTCCCATATTGACTGTTCGTGCCCCTTTATTAAATGCAGTATTAATTGTTTCATACCAAGTAAGGTAAGAGGGGTAATATTTTTGGAAAGTTATATCTGTGCCTCCATAGAGCGTTTCTGCTGCCCCACCAGAATTAATACATAATTCACATGATGCAGGTACAACTTCTCCATGTTCCTTAATAATAGTAGAAAGTTCACTAATATTTTTTTGGATGTTTTCAATTTCTAAATTGACTGCTTTCAATTTTTTATTATTCGTGATTTTATCAATATCATTTGATATTTTCATTAAATCAGCCTGATAATTTGATAAAAGTTTTCCCAAATTAATTCTGGTAAGCGTAATGAAAGCATCTTGCGGATACTGCTCAAGCAATTTTTGATAATACTCTGCATTTCTGAGACTAATATCTTTGCGAATCTCTGTTTTTCTCATTAACTCACAAAATTCAGGGATCAAAGAGATACTACCGATTTCAACAATTGGTTCTGATCTTTTTGCCTTGTTTAAAAATTGCCTTGTCTTTTTACTCAAATTATCTTCAGAAAAATCTTCTTTATAGATGACTGCATTAAAACGTGGTTGAATTGTATCGCTCATATTTTTAGTTAAGCCTAACCAATCAGCGCCAACTTGTTTTAAATTACTGATAACAGGCTCTGATGATTCAACCAAAATTGCCGGGTCAATTTTAATAAATAGAGCATGATCTTTCTTAGCAAATTTTTTAAATTCTTTAAAAAAGAAGCCTACCAAATCCTGGTTATGATAATCCATTATCGGGCCACGCGGTGCATAATACATAGTAAAGCCTAAAGGCAATGTCTTGATTAAGACTAAAGACGAGGCAATAAGCTCATCATCATCGTTAGTGACACCAACAATTTTTGATGACCAGTTGTCTTTTACTTTTGCCCAAGTGCTTGATTGTAATAAATGATTAAGCGGACTTTGTTTGACGAATTCGTCATGTGCTTGTGCTGTTACGTTTGTAATAAATTTCATGATTGGATGACTACTTTCTAACGCTTGATGATTAATTTTAAAATTTTTGTCATCTTGTTTAACATCGGCTTAACAACCAACTCATAGTTACCTGAGGATTGCCAAATATAGCCCTTAAAATTTTGCTTAAACTTCAAAACACCCTGATCAGGATTATCTGGTGCGTTAACGCCCATAAATTGATACTGATTAATTTGGTGGTTATAGGCATAGTTTAACATATAATCTTGAATCAAGAAAGGGGCTGAAAATTCTCTAAAGTCATCATACATCCCACTAAACATATAGATAACTTCATTTGGCATGATGAAAAATTGTGCTGCTGCTAAGATAACATCTCGATCACCATAAGTTGTAGCTAACCTTTTTAGTTCAACATTAAATTTATCAAGTCGAGAAACTCTTTGATTTAGCGTATCGATACTCTTTTTCTTATTTTGAGCTTTTGCTTGTTCAATCTCTTGATAAACGTCATTAAGTGCCAGCTGATTAGCCTCATATTCAGTTTTAAAATTAATCTTAGCTAAAACAAATTTCACTTGATCGCCGAATGCCTGATAAACTGCCTGATAATAGGCTAAATCTCGTGTCGAAAACTGTCTGCGTTCACCAGCTTCATCAACAACTTTTTTGAAATCAGCTAACTCGTCGTATGTTGCTTCATAGATTTTGATGCCTTGTTTTCTGGCTTTCTTAATCGTTTGAAGGCCGTTTTTCTTATATGATTTTTCAAGTTTAGCAAAATTTTCAAAACCCGTCAAGTCCTTGCTATAATTGAAATTAAAGCCTTTTTCAAAGTCACTCAAACTCGCTTTTGAAAATCCTAGTTGACCATAAAACGCATCTAACTCTTGGTTGAATACTGCTACTTTTTCCCAATTATCATCATACTGTTCAATCATTTGATTAGAATGAACAATTAATTTCAAGACCCCTTGTTTTTTCAAGGTAGCTTTAGCACCAGAAATAAGTAGGGTATTATCAGTAGCAGTTTTTGAATAGTAAGGATTACCATGTGCTTCTGCTAAATAACCAAATCTAACTTTAGCAAGCGTGACAAGCATGGCGGCTACGATGACTTGATTGCGCTTAACCGCAAAGTAAAACGGTTGATGTCCAATAGCTGCTTGTAAATCACCAAATGCTTTTGTTTGTTGGAAATGAATGTCTTCACGCCTCGCCACAAATTCAGCAAACTCAGCTGATGTGATGACGACAAATTGACTATTGTCCAAAATAGGTCCCTTTCTTTTTAGCAGATATAATGTCTCTAATTTCAAAAATTCTAGCACCGTTTGTTAAAACCATTTGCTTATTCGCATCAAAAATGATTTTAGCAGCTTCTAATTTACTGGTCATACCACCAGTACCGAATCGACTGCCCGCACCTCCAGCTGATTTCATAAGTGTATCAGTAATTTCTGACACGCTATCAATCAACTGAGCATCATCAAAGATCGTCGGATTTTTGTCATATAAGCCATCAATATCTGATAACATAATCAGCAAGTCTGCATCTGATATTGTCGTGACGATTGCACCTAATCTATCATTATCACCGAATTTAGTTCGATGGTCCATTTCATCAACACTGACGGCATCATTTTCATTAATGATTGGAATAATCCCTAATCCTAAAATCGCATTCAGTGCTTCAGTCGCATTTTTACGACTCTCCGGAAAAGCAATGACATCATTGGTTAACAAAAGCTGTGATACTTTTTGCTGATAACGACCAAATATTTGATTATATAGACTGATCAACTCGACTTGTCCGATAGCTGCTAAAGCTTGTTGCTGTGCGATCTCAGATGGTCGTCTTGTCATACCTAGAACATTTAGCCCAACACCAATCGCACCAGAGGTTACCAAAATAATTTCATAACCTTCATGTTGTAAACTTGATAAGGTAAAAGCAAGTTCATCGATATTTTTCAGATTTATTTTTCCGTTGTCTAAAATAAGACTTGACGTGCCTATTTTGATTACGATTCTTTTAGCTGTTTTTAAATTTTCTCGGTTCATCTTTTTATTTTTCTAATAGTTTTTCTGCTTGTGCCAGTGCTTCAGGTGTAATAGCATCACCCGCAAGCATCTTAGCCACTTCAATTGTTCGTTCTTTTAGTGTTAATTTTTTAACGTTTGAGGTTGTTCTATCAGCCTCTTGTATCTTGTCGATATGGTACTGTACATCAGCTATCGCAACAACCTGTGGTAAATGTGAAATACACAGCACCTGGCCACTTTGAGAAATCTTATGTATCTTATTTGCGATGGCTTGTGCGACACGACCTGATACGCCAGTATCTACTTCATCAAATACGATGGACGTTTTATTCTCTCGTCTTGCAAAACTTGACTTAATCGCAAGCATTATCCGACTTAACTCGCCACCAGAAGCTGTTTTGGCTAATGGTTTAAAGCCTTCTCCAGGATTGGTTTGAATAAAAAATTCAACATGCTGATTGCCATTACCAGAAAATTTTGCCGGTTCAAACATCACTTTAAAATCAGCTTTTTCCATGTAAAGATCAGCCAGTTCTAACTTAACATCTTTTACTAAGCGCTCAGCCAGCTCACGCCTAGCTTTAGCTAAAGCATCTGCTTGTTCGATCAATACGCGTTCAGCCGCTTTAAAAGTCGACTCTAGCGTTTCTGATCCCTTGTCATCTCCAGTTAGTCTAGCAAGTTCTTTTTGACAATTATCTAAGTAGTTTAGCACATCAGATAGCTCTGGACCATATTTTTTCTTTAATGTCGTCAAAACAGAAATACGATCTTCAATCAACGTCAACTCAGAAGGATTGAATTCTAAATCATCAATTCGTTTTTCTAGATCTGCTGCCACGTCCTCTAATAAATAATAGGCATCCGCTATCTTTTCAGCCAACTTAGCATATGTGTCTTCATCAAAACGACTTACTGATTCTAGTTCATTCATGGCATTTCTAACCATGGATAAACTGGCATTATCAGCTGTATCATCATCTAATGCGTAGTAAGCCGCGTTAAGATGACCTACTATCTGATTAGCATGCGTTAGTTGGTCACGTTTTTTAAAAATACCTGCATCGCTCACTAAGTCGATATCCGCAGCAGCTATCTCATCGATTTGAAAAGTTAACACATCGATACGCTGGGCGAACTCTGCTTGATTTTTTTTGACAGTGACTAACTTTTGACGCAGTGTTTTATACTCAGAAAACGCTGTTTTATATGCGTCCTTAGTCTTCAAAAATGCTTTATCGCCAAATTCATCTAACATAGCCAGATGATGTGCTGAATTCATTAATTCTTGATGATCATGTTGCCCATGAATATCAACTAATAATCTGCCTATCGCCTGTAAACTAGATAAGGGCGTCATCATGCCATTAATGCGACAAGATGATCTGCCATTTGCAAAAATCTCTCGACGTAAAATTAATTCTCCTGTGCTTTCAAGACCAAGCGTTGACAAGTGTTGTGCAATCTCAGGACTATCTTTATAAAAAAATAAGCCTTCTAGCTCAGCCTTATCCGCACCATGACGCACAAAAGCCGTCTGTGCACGAGAGCCCAACAAGAGATTCATGGCATCGATGATAATTGATTTCCCAGCTCCCGTTTCACCCGTCAATATGGTCATGCCTTGATCAAATTGCATGGCAATCGTATCAATGATGGCAAAATTTTTGATTGATATTTCTTGTAACATCGCAACTCCTTTTACAACTATGCATGACCCATATCCTCAGCTAAACGCTATGCAAATCATGACGTCTCTAACAAACTAAAACATCATGCTTAAGTTGATAGTTGATCATATATATGTTTAGCGTAAGCATCAGATAAGGCAATTAATAAAATGGTATCATCATCAGAAAGCACTGTAAAAATTGATGCCTCAAATTGTGATAATAATCTTTTTTTTAGTATCATGGCTGACCCTGGACTCGTTTTAATCGCAAGTTGATTGTCTTGTATCTTAATTTCTTCAACTACTGATTTAAACAAGTCTTCATCAGCATTCGGTAGATAAGTTTCAGGTAAAGCATAACGATAGCCACCATTTTTTGCAGGTGCTTTGATCAATCTCAACTCACGCATATCACGTGATACAGTTGCTTGCGTCACTGCCACCTTTAAATCAAGTAGGGCTGTCACTAAATCATCTTGTGTCATGATGTCATTGTCAACTAATATTTTTTTGATTAATTTAATTCGATCACTTTTTTTCATCTAATTCTCCATGAGCATCATATACGATCTGAGTAATCTCAGGAGTAATATGATCCTCTACTGTTGCTTTTTTGGACAAATGTAGTAAAAATTCAATATTACCATGCCCACCCTTAATCGGTGAACTTGTTAGACCGATAGTAGAAAAACCAATCCCATTAGCCATGTTAACTACATTTTTGATCACAGACTCATGTATCTTAGGATCTTTGACAATCCCATTTTTACCAATCTGTTCACGACCTGCTTCAAACTGAGGTTTGATTAAAGCGATAACATCGCCACCTGTCATTAGAATATCAAATAAAGCTGGCAATATCAAAGACAAGCTAATAAATGATACATCAATAGATGCGAAAGCTGGTAACTCATGTTTAAAGTCCTCAACTTTAGCATATCTAAAGTTGAACTGTTCCATGACTACGACACGCGCATCTTGCCTGATTTTCCATGCTAATTGGTTAGTACCGACATCTACAGCATACACCATTTTAGCCCCATCTTGCAACATCACATCAGTAAAGCCACCAGTAGATGAGCCAATATCAAGCGTTGTTTGATCTCGCACAGTTAAGCCAAAATAGGATAAGGCTCTAGCTAACTTTAACCCACCTCGACTGACATAAGGTAGTTTCTCTCCCTTGATGGCCAGTGCTATCTCATCATTGATTTTTTCTCCAGGTTTATCAAAACGCTCACCATTTTCTGAATTGATGACGATACCTGCCATCACACCGCGTTTTGCTTGTTCACGTGTCTCAAAAAGTCCTTGATTATAAGCTAGGACGTCTACTCGTTCTTTAGTCAATTCGTAATCTTTCAATTTGTTTTAATATAGGCTCACCCTGTAACTGAGTTTTATGTTCGATCTCAGTCAACATCTGACTTGCTATATCTAAATACTCCGTTAAAGCCTGCTTGGCACCATCAAGTCCTAATAGTTTCACATAGGTAGATTTATCCGCAACCACATCTTTACCAGGTGTTTTGCCAATCTCCTCAAACGTTGCTGTCACATCCAAAATATCATCACGAATTTGGAAAGCTTGGCCTACTGCTTCACCTAATTGACGTAATAATGCAACGATCTCGTCATCTTGTTCAGCAATAATTCCTGCCGCAACAAAAGGAAAAGTTAGCATCCTACCAGTTTTTAAGGCGTGAATTTTTTTCAGCTGGTCTACTGTTAACGTATGCTGTTCGCCATCCATATCAAGAACTTGTCCTGCGACCATACCATGACTGCCAGACGCATAAGCTAATTCAGCTACTAAGGCAACAATGACTGATGCGTTTAAGTCCGCACTAGATAGTAATAAATAAGGGTCCAATAACAAAGCATCACCGGCTAAGATAGCTTGTGCTTCACCATATACTTTATGGTTCGTTAATTGTCCTCGGCGAAAATCATCATTATCCATAGCAGGTAAATCATCATGGATTAAAGAGCTCGTATGAATTAATTCTACAGCAGCTGCGACTTTAAAATGTGCCTCACTGATTGGGATACCAAATGCTTGTAAGGTCTCCAATAAAAATAAGGGCCGAATCCTTTTACCACCTGATTGGATAGAATACTGTATGCTTTTTGTCAGATGATCAACTAGCGTATCATCAGCATAAAAGGTATCAAAAACAGCTGTCAAGCCAGATAAAAATTGTTTATTGTCCATCAAATGCTTGCTCTGATCCATCATCGGCCATCACCTTAACTAAGGTTTCTTCTGCTTCTTTTAAGGTTTGCTGTAATGCTTTAGATAGCTTCATTCCTTTTTGAAACTCAGCTATTGCTTCTTCTAAAGGAACATCACCATTTTCGAGACGTTTGACAATATCTTCTAATGCCCCTAGATTATCCTCAAAACTAGCCTGTTGTGCTGTTTTAGTCATTATTTATCTACCTCTACCTTTACTATACCATCTGAAACTTCAATCGCTAATTTTTGCCCGCCTGTCACATCTTTAACCGATTTAACGATTTGTCCCTCATGCGTTCTCACGATTGAGAAGCCACGGTTAATAATTTTGACGGGATCTATCAACGTGAGTTGCTCATATGCGCTATCTGCACGTTGTTTTTGCTGCTCAAGATAACTTGTCATTTTAGCTTGCAATGCCGCAATATCATGATCTAGATTATCCTGCAATAGCGTGACTTTTTGGTTTAACCGTAAACTCGATAATTTCGTCGTTAAGACAGTTTGAGCTTGTTGATGTTTTTGGATATGCTGACGCAACCTGTGACTTAACTCTTGTGTTAGTCGATCTACTTTTTGTAAATAGCTATCATATAAACGCTCGGGTTGTCGAAAGACGACTGATCGTTGTAATCTGCCTAAGCTTTCTTGACGTGTCATAATCGCACGCTGTAGTGTACTTGTCAGTCTTGATTCACTAGTTGTGAGATACTGTAAAATATCTACTTTTGTATTAGGTGTCACAAGTTCTGCTGCTGCAGTAGGTGTTGCAGCACGTCGATCCGCTACATAATCTGCTAACGTTGTATCTGTTTCATGTCCGACTGAAGAAATAATCGGTATTTTTGACTCAAAAATACTTCTAACTACACACTCTTCATTAAAGGCCCACAAATCCTCAATCGACCCACCACCACGACCGATGATTAAGACATCTAAATCAGTACGTAAATTCGCTTCTTTGATGCGACTAGCCACTGCCTCAGCACTACCAATACCTTGTACCTTAGCTGGGAATAGCAAGATTTCTGTCATCGGAAACCTACGATTAATGGTTGTGATGATATCACGAATAACCGCGCCACTTGGACTAGTTATAACCCCAACTTTTCTCGAAAAGGCTGGAATCTGCTGTTTAAAATCAGGATTAAACAGCCCTTCTGCACTTAATTTTTTCTTCAGTTGTTCAAGTTTAACCGCTAAGGCACCTACACCGTCTGGCATCATCTTCTCAACAATGATCGAATAAGAGCCACCAGGTTCATAAAGTTGCACACGACCGACTAGATTGACTTTCATCCCTTCTTCAAGCTCAAAGTCTAATTTAGCAAAAATACCACCCCACATCGTTGCCTGAATGATTGATTTTTCATCTTTTATCGCAAAATATTGGTGCTTAGGACGTCGCCTAAAGTTTGAAATTTCACCTGTTAAAAAGACCCTTTCCAAGTAAGGGTCACGATCAAACTTGGTCTTCAAATATTTAGTTAATGTTGATACACTCAAATATTCTGTCATAGGTCTTATTATATCAAAAAAGTGATTCAGATACCATCTTACCTGCCATCTGAATCAGGAAAGCAAGATATGTCGTTAGCCAGCTGACCAATTACCAAATAAAAAAAAGCACATGGAAAATTCAATGTACTTTTAGCTTTATATTAGCTTAACCTAAGGTCTTACGTTAATCAAGTTATTTATCAAGTGAGCGATTTGCTGTTTCATATGTTTGCTCCATCAACATCGTAATGGTCATAGGACCAACGCCACCAGGAACAGGTGTAATCAAGCTTGCAATCGGTTCAACCTCATCAAATTTCACATCGCCAATGAGTTTACCATTTTCATCACGGTTCATACCCACGTCTATTACAACAGCACCAGGTTTAACAAAATCGGCTGTTACAAAATTACCACGACCAATCGCAACGACTAAGACATCTGCTGTTTTAGCTAAGGCAGCTAAATTTTTTGTCCGTGAATGTGCGATTGTCACCGTTGCATTTTTGTCTAATAACATTTGAGCCATTGGTTTACCAACAATGTTTGAACGACCAATCACTACGGCTGTCTTACCAGTTAAGTCAACACCGTACTCTTCTAACATCACCATGATCCCTGCAGGTGTCGATGGCACCATAACAGGACTACCTGACCATAATAAGCCCATGTTGGTAGGGTGGAAGCCATCAACATCTTTGTCTGGATCAATCGCTAACAATACTTTTTCTTCTGAAATATGATCTGGTAATGGGAGTTGTACCAAAATACCGTGCCATTTTTCATCATGATTGAGTTTGTCAATCAAAGCTAATAAGTCTTGCTCACTGATATCATCTGATAATCGGATAATCTCTGATTTAAAACCAGCTGCTAAAGCACGACGTTCTTTATTTCTGACATACACTTGACTGGCTGGATTTTCTCCTACCAATACAACCACCAAACCAGGTGTGACACCTTTGGCTACTAAATCAGCTACTTTATCTTTTAAAGCAACTGCCATCTTATCTGCTAAAGCTTTTCCATCTATCAAAGTCATTATATTCTCCATCTTCATTCATTATTATGCTATCGTTAACTACGATTTGAACGCAATACTAGGCTTATGATTTTTCATTATCGACATGTACTACATGACCTATCACGTTTCAGATACATCATGATAGCTTCGTTTGACACGATCACTCAGTAAACAAACGACCTCATAGTTAATGGTCCCACGATATGCTGCAACATCATCGACCGTAATCTCTTCATCACCATCACACCCAATAAGGGTTACTTTGGTGCCAATCGGATATCTCTTATCCAGAGCAATCGTGATTTGATCCATCGATACACGACCAACAATAGGGCTTCTTTTCCCATTAACTAGGACGTCAAACCCTTTCATGTTTCGTGTCCAACCATCAGCATACCCAATCGGCACTGTCCCAATCAACGTTGGTTTGTCAGCAACAAATTCTGCACCATACCCGACACTATCACCAGCTGCTATTTCTTTCACATGTGTTAACTCAGAGATTAAAGAAAGTGCTTGTGTGATTTTATATGGCATCTCCAAGACACGACCACTTGGGTTTAGCCCATACATGACATCTCCCAGACGCTCTATATCCTGAACAGTCTCTTTATGCCAGATACCAGCAGCAGAGTTACTTGAGTGAACATAAGTAGGCCTGCGTGTTAGTCCAGCAACTATCGTATCAAACTGCTCTTTTTGGTCTAAAAATTTATCTTGTGATGGTTCATCAGCAGTTGCAAAATGTGTGAAGATACCATTAAAGTTTGCCCCTATCTCATCGGCTAATGCAATAATCGCATTCGCTTCTGCTATTGTTGTGACACCAATACGTCCCATACCACTATCTACTTTGATATGAAAGTTAAAGTGTTCAACCTCAACATCTTCAAGATGTTGTGCAACCAGTTTAAACCAATCCAAAGATGGCACAGTCACAATCAATCTTAGATTAACTGCTATGTGAATATCCTCAGGGACAATACCACTCAGAATCAAGATCGGTTTGATGACACCATGACTCCGAAGTTCAATTGCTTCATCAAGATTTGAGACACAAAATCCAGAAACCAATGTATCAATACTTTCTGACACACTGTCCGCACCATGTCCATAGGCGTTAGCCTTGACAACTGCCCAGATTTCAGTTTCTTTAGCGACATGCTTTTTGAACTGCTTAATATTTTCTTGGATTGCTTGAAGATTAATCACAGCCTTTGTAGGCCGATGTGTACTTGGTTTCATGCTTTATTCACGACTTTCTAAAATAACAAATGCAACAGCTTCTAGATTACTATGACTAATTGAAACGTGTGCCATGCCCCGATCAGAAAACGGATGCCTGATAAATTTAGGTGCCCCTAAAGCGTTGGGTAACACTTCCATATCTTGAAAGGATAGCCCACCACCAATACCTGTACCATAAGCTTTAGCATAAGCTTCTTTTGCAGCCCATCGTCCACCTAAAAATTCAATCTGACGACTGCCAGACAAGGTCGTATATTTAGCAAATTCTTTATCTGTTAAGACACGACTTGCAAATCTTGGATTTCTTGTGACTGCATTTTCAATTCGTGAAAGTTCTATATTATCAACGCCATTGCCATAAATCATATGATTATTATAACACATAAAGAGTTGCTATTGCTACATTGTAGTCTGTTTCAGAAAATATTTTCAGTAGAGATACAAAAAATCATGTATCAGATTAGCTATCTTGATACATGATTTACTCAAAGTGATTTCCAAAGCGTTAGTATCTTACACTATTTCACCGTTTGATGCAATAACGGCTTTGTACCAGTAAAATGAGTTTTTCCTATACCGATCTAGCGTACCCTTGCCTGCATCATCTAAATCTACATATATAAATCCGTAACGTTTACTCATCTGACCAGAGCTAGCAGAAATAAGATCGATACAGCCCCATGTTGTATAGCCGATGAGGCTGACACCATCTAACTCAACCGCCTCTTTCATCGCTTTTATATGTGCACGTAGATAATCAATACGATAGTGATCATCTACGGTACCGTCAGCTAAAAGTTCATCCTTTGCCCCCAGACCATTTTCCACGATAAAGAGTGGCTTTTGATACCGATCCCATAAACTATTTAGCGTAATTCGCAGACCTTGCGGATCAATTTGCCATCCCCATTGCGTGGTTGGCAAATAAGGATTTTTAACTGATGCAAAAAGATTGCCTGCTACATAAGCAGTATCACTTGATTGTTCCGCTTTTGCGACACGACTTTGATAGTTAGAGATTGAAACAAAATCAACTGTATTGTCTCTTAGCAACTCCGTATCACCTGGCTCAAAAGGGATCACGATACCTTCTCGTTCCTGTTTTTTTAGTGCAAAACTAGGATAGTAACCACGCACTTGAACATCTGAGAAAAAGAAAATCTCTCTATTTTTGTCAGCTGCTTCTTGAACATCCAAAGGATTAGCTGAATCAGGATAATATTGACCTGCTGCCAGCATACACCCAATTTGAAAATCAGGATTAATCTCTTTTGCGATTTTTGTTGCTAAAGCACTTAATACAAACAATATTAATATTATGTTAAAATAACTTAGTATCATAATTGTGATATAGTGCATGATTATTGCTACAATAAAAAATGAAGATAGTGAACGGAAATAGTGGCGGAATTAATTTCGAAATTGGGAGAGATATTTAATAATAGAGAACTTGCTGCTGGATTTTGGATAATTGTTGTATTTTTGCTTTCTGTTTTCTCTAAAAATTTTCGTAAGTTTTATAAAGATGTTTTTCCGATACTCTTAAGAAAGAATATTATTATTGCATTCTTGATTGTTATATTTTATTATTGCATAGCAATTCGTATATTGTTTATCTTCGGTTTTTGGGAGTTAAATTTATTAAAAGTGACGTTAAGTCAATTTATTAGAGTCAAA
>NZ_JXJX01000012.1 GCF_002441715.1 Pseudolactococcus plantarum | reverse complement strand
ACTCTAATAAATTGACTTAACGTCAAAATATATTATTTTCATCGTATTCTATAACATATTTTTCTGAGATGACATATAAACTATTGTCATCATATGCTTGATTTAAATTAATTTCCCCCTTATTCCCTACAGTATATAGTTTACAATTTTTTTCAATCATTATTTGTTGATTGCTCACTGATAAAATATGTTCATAGACATATGGATGAGTGGAAATCAGTTGACCTGATTCAAAACAAAATGTATATGCTACTTCTCTACTTCTTAAAATAAAATTATTGTTATCAAATTTAAAGAAATTCAAGAATATAACTTCTGTACTAACGGAAATAACGTGAGATACTTTATTTAAATCTATAAAATATAACATTTGATTTTCTGCATCAAATATTACTATCCTATTATCAAATCTTGAATTATATATCTCATAAATCATCAAATCTTCTGCTATAATGATGTTTTTGATGAAGTTTAAACCACTATCATATAGTGTCAATCCATTATAATTATTATTTAATATTAGATAATCTTTGCTTTCACACATCGAATAAACATCATTTTCTTTGAGTTTAATTCTTTTTTCCATAACTTTTATTATCCCTCACTACTAAATTATTAAAATTTTATTTAGTTGGTAATTGCCGACATATTTTTTAGCACTATTTATTTTATCTGCAAAGAAACGGTATCAGTAACTGTTTAATCACTCATACCGTTTCTATAGTTTAGAATTTAGTTAGCGTTTGCCTACTATGCAAATCAATTAGAGAGTTTATGCTTACTAGTCAACGCTTTACTATCCCTAACCAACCAGATAGTAGAGTGCCTTTATTTTTTTAAAATGGGTTTTCATTTATAATTTTGACTTTAAGACTTTTACTTGCAATTATTATCGGAGCTGATTCATAATCTTCAGCATTAATCTTAAAAATATAATTACCTTCTTCTATTTGGTATTTATTAATAATATCCCACATTTCATCACCTTCTACTAACTTAATAAAAGGATTAGAATTGTCTAACTGCCAAGAAAATAGTGTTGTCACATAGAAAGGATTGCCAAAATAAATATTAATAGCCCATTCATCATAGCTAACATCTTTTCTACCACCTACAATTACATTACTCGCATTCATTTGAGCAAATTCAAAATCCATCCATATACATTTTTTTAAATATTCATTAATTTTATCTAGTTCATTTATAATTTTATTTTTTTTCATTTTAGATTTTCCTTTTATTAGTTGTCAGTCCATAGGAATATGAGTATTTTTTGCAGCATCCTTATTAAAGAGCGGGTTAAGAGTACCATCCCCATTAAATTCTCTTAACTCACTTTGATGCCACCATTTTCCATTTTTATCCATATACTCTATGCCCGATCCTTGTTTTCCTTGGATTGGTTTTAGCTTTCTCGAAGCTCTATATATTGTTTTAGCCTCTGTATATTTAGAATCTCCTGGGTGTACTCTCACCTCATAATTATACTCACCATATGTCCATTTTTGTTTCAATTTTTCAGGTACTTTATTTAATCCTTGTTGCTTCAAGGCATCATCTAAGAAGTGTTTTGGTTTTGAAAAATCAGCCCCACCAGAACTCTTACCACCATTACCAGCTACATTCTTTTGTTGATTAAATTTTGAAGCACTGTAAGCCCCAACAAATGGCTGTAAGACTAAGCTATATATCATCAATTGAGCATTTGTTTTTTCTGCTTTAGACAGTTTTTTACCAGTGCTCGGATGTTTGCCAGTCCGAATCATCTCATTGTAGAATTCTAGTCGTGAGTCCTTTTTAGGAGCACTTTCTTCTGCAATAATTGTGTTATATAAAAGAGTAACTTCTTGTGACGGACTACCAGTCTTATTATTGACATACATATTGTAATTAGTAGACCAATGGTAATCTCTAGTTATTTCTCCTTTTGTGGTTGGAAGATTAACAGACTCAATTTTCTTTATAACTTGTTTTTTTGGCTTTTTAGCAGTCGTACAAAACTTCCGGATTGTCTCTTTTAGTGACGCTCCCCAGTTCTTAAAGATATTCTTACCTTCTTTAGTCTTAGGCTTACCTTTATTTCCTGTGAGTTGACTGTATTCAAGACTTATCCGTTGTTGCCTTTGTGCGGAGCGGATGGCTTGTTGCCGTATGGCTCTGATGTAGCTAAGTTGAGCATAACCACCAGACGCATAGTACTGGGATTGGTTGGCGGCATAAGTTCTAGCACTATTCCAGACAGTGCTGGCTGTTTTTTGGATGCCGTTCCAGACATTTCCTGCCGTTCTGGATACGGCGCTGATCTGATTACCTACCCAGTTTACCACATTACTGACGACTTTTTTGGTACCACTCCAGAGGTTATTGGCCACTCTTTTGGTGGTGTTCCATGCCTTACTGGCGTTTTTTTTCGTCCATCCCCATGCTTTTTGGAAGATATTTTTCTTATGCCCTGTCGGGTCGGTATAGTTAATCGGATTATTCTCGACATAACTATAGCCGTTCTGGCTTAAAGGAGTATCTTGTTCTCCCTCATAGCTATCTTGGCTGAGGAAAGTAGCTGACTGGCTATCATAGTATCTGGCTCTCAGATAGCTGAGTCCAGTCACATCTTGGGCTTCTCCAGTGTAGCCATAAGGATTACCAGTCTTATCTTTGGTATCCGGTTTACCAAAAGCATCATAGTTCATAGATGACTCAGCCTTACCGTCTTTTGTCATACCAGTCACACTACCTCTTGCATCGCTCAAGTACTGATAGGTTTGTTTTGTCTGACTGTTTTCATAACTTAGGCGTTCGTTACCATAGGTATAGCGTTCTCTCGGGTTTAGCGCCTCATCATAAGTTTGCAGGACTTGTGTATGTGCTTGGTTAATATCATTCACATAGTTTCTAGTCTCATAGTACTGATAGCTGTCTTCTCGAGTCGTGTAAGGGATCAAGACATCTTTTACTTGTGATGCATAAGTGACATCTCCCTCACCTGGGCGATTACCCAACTCTGGTGGATTAACGACGATACCTTCTTTATTTGCTCGATCTTTGGCGATTTTTTGATGGTAGGCTTGCGATAGTGTATCGAAAGTGTCTATCCAAAAATTTCCCATCGTTTCTGATAAACTAGAGAATCCTTGGATGACATTTTCTGTGAACCCATACCAGAAAAGTGAGTTGCCTTGTCCTTTTGTACTGGTTTTAGGCGATTGTTTTTGTGCTTTTTCACTAAAGAGCTGATAAGTTGTTTTACCTGTTGCCTGACTAGCAGTAAAGACACGATTACTATCCCCATCATAGAGTGCAGCTTGTAAAAGCCCCGCCTTATCTTTAACTGCCAGTAACCTATTTTCCGTATCATAGACATAGGTTAGCTCACTATCTTCTCCTGATTTTTTGATGCGGTTACCGTTTTGATCATAACTGAAAGTGGTTGTCTTTCCTGCATTACTTTGGCTGACCAAGCGATTATTGGCATCATATGTCATGTTAGTGACTGTTTTTTGATCACCAACACGCGCCGTACTCGTTAATTTATTACCAGCTTGATCGTAAGTGTACTGGTAATCAGCTTTTTCATGTTTTTTAGTTTGATCATAAATCGTCATCTGGGTCAGCTGACCTAAACTGTCATAGACATATTTTTGAACTAGTGTTTCACCATCTTGTGTGATACGCTCTTCAGAGATTTGGTTATCAGCATCATAGTCATAGTCGTAAGCTGAGATGGTTTTACCTTTTTTATCTAGGTGTGTGATCTGCTCTATCCGATTATCTAGTCGATAGCGCATGTACGATCTAGACCCATCTGCACGTTTGACTGCTGTCATGTTACCCGCATCATCATAGGTATACCTAGTTTTCTGCTTATCTTTATCGATCACCTCGATAAGCCGATCTAGTTCATCATAACGATAGGCGACTTGACTACCATCAGGGTAGGTAAGTTGTTTAATATTGCCATACTTGTCATACGCATACTGAATTAAACTCCCATCTCCTTGACGTAAACCAGTGATATCTCCGGCGTCATTATACGCATAATCTGTCTGGCCGGTTAAATCATTCATCGACACACGTCGACCATCCGCATCATAGGTATACAAGACTTGACCATCTGATTTTTCTGAGTAATCTACTTTTAAGAGTTGGTCTAAGGTGTTGTAATCATAGGTAATGGTCTTTTGATTTGCCTGTTTCACTTTTTTAAGGCGATTTTCTGCGTCATAGGTATAGGCTGTCTTATCGCCTAAACTATTCACTTTCTCGACGACATTTGATAACTCATCATAGCGATAAGTGGTCTTTTTACCATTACCGTTTGTGATTTCAGTGACATTGCCGACAGCATCATAAGCATATGATGTTTTTGAAGCCTCTTTATCTAAACCAACTTTTGCTTCGATCAACTGATCAGCCTTGTCATAGCGATACGTATTCAGGCGTTTGCCTCCAGAAGCGACTTGTGTGAGGTTGCCATTTTCATCATAGGATAAATCGCTAGTAGTCCCTGTACTGGCCATGATCCTAGTCAGTCGATCATCTTTATCATATCGATAAGCGGTACGACGACCTGCTGTATCAGTCTCTGTGATCAAGCGATTACTGTCATCGTAATTTTTAGTCCTTTTTTGACCTTTCGCATTGATTGTTTGGGTCAAATTCCCGTTTGGATCATAGTGATAGGTTTCTTTTCGATCACCGTTGATCGTTCTCGTCGTCAACTGGCCTACTGGGTCATAGTCATATGTTGTTTGTCTACCAGTGGGTTGTGTGACTGCTTTGAGACGATCCATGACATCATAGTTATAGCTAGTCTTAAGACCGTTTGGTGTGGTCGCTTGGGTCAGATTACCACTGTCATCATAGCTAAATTTCGTGGTTAAGTTCGCAGGATTGGTCGTTGTGAGGACATGACCACTTTTATCATAGGTATACCTTGTTTCGCGTTTAGACTGGTCAACCTGTTTGATCAGATTACCAGAAACATCATAATGATAACTTTGGGACAAGCCCTTAGGTGCCGTTTGTTTGCTTAAACGACCCAGTTTATCATAGGCATAGCTGTATCTTGCACCATTTGCTAAGATTCTGCTCTTCGTTTGCCCATATAAGTCATTTTCATACTTAGTTTGATGCTGATTTTCATCTGTTTCAGATAGCACAGCACCTGTTGCATCATAAGTGAACTGCTGGACACCTCCTGTCGGTTTCGTGATACTTGCCAGACGGTTCATACTATCATAGGTATAACTTGTTTGATTGCCTTCGGCACTTATGTCACTTGTTTTGTTACCGAGTTTGTCATAGGTAAAACGCTCTACTGCACCTGTCGGACTTACTTTTTCACTTAGTCGTGATAAGGGATCATATTTTAGTGCTGTTTGACTCCCTTTAGCGTCCGTATAGAGAATTAGATTCTTGTTAGCATCATAGCCATAGCTAGTTTTTTCACCGTTTTCGTCTGTAATACTCGAGACATTCCCTAATACATCATAAGTATAGGTGATTTTACCACCAGCAGGATTTGTTTCTGTGACGACTTGGTTTAGCGCATCATACCTATAGCTCGTCACACGACCTTTGGCATCTTTTTTCTCTTTTAGATTGCCGTTTTGATCATAGCGATAGGTTGTTGTGTTTTCTAGCACATCTGTCGACGTCAGTAAATTCCCCATGGCATCATAGGTAAAGCTTTCAGTCGTTTTATCTGCATAGGTCATTTTGATGAGGTGATCTTTTAAATCATAAGCATAGGTCGTCGTTTCTCCCAAACTATTGGTTTGCGTTAGTCTTTGCCCATGCGCATTATAGGTATAACTTTCATTCATCCCTTGATTATCAGTTAGCTGAATGACACGGTCATTACTGTCATAGTCGTAGGTCGTAATTAAGCCGTTTGATTTTTCTTCTGAGATCAAGCGATCTAATGCGTCATAACGATACTGAACTGAGGTGCCATCAGGATTTTCAACTGACTGAGTTTGACCTGTCGGTGTATAGCTCAGTTTTGAGACGTTTCCATTCTCATCTTTAACAGCTACTGGATAGCCGAGTGCGTTATAGGTATATGATTTTTGATTCCCTAATGCATCGATTGTACTTGTGACTTGTTCTAGTTGGCTATAGGCGTATGTTGTTTGATTGCCTAAGGCATCTACCACTGTTTCTGGTAAATTATGCGCATTATAACGCGTTTTTGCACCAAACCCTGCCGCATCTAGTAAGCCTGATTGGTTACCATTGTCATCATAAGTGACTTTAGTTTGTTGCCCTTTTGCATCAGTGATTGTCTTCAATGCGCCACTTTTTGAGTAGGCATAACTTGTTTGTTTGCCTCTAGCATCGGTGAAAGATAAGACATCCCCTGCTAGATCATAGGTATAAGCTACTTTTTCCTTGTTAGGATAGGTGATAGCTGTGACCTTACCTAGGCCATTATATGCGTAAGTGGTGGTTTGCTTATCTATCGTTTCAGACAGTTTATTGCCATTCAGATCATAGGTATAGCTTGATACAACGCCTAGCCCATCGGTTGTTTTGATCAACCGATTTGCGTCATCGTATACATTTGAAATCGTTGACCCATCAGGTTTTACGATGCGCGTGATATTACCACTGCGATCATAGGTATTTGTGGTAACTTGGCCTAGCGCATCCGTTTCACTCGCAATTTGATTGATCCCCTCTGCATAGGTGTAGCTTGTCGCATTGCCAGCTGCGTTAGTCATTTTTAACACACGGCCTAAGGCATCTCTAAGATGAGACGTTTGATTTTTTTCAGTATCTGTTTCACGCGTTAATCGACTTCTTTGATCATAAGCATACCTTGTTTCATGACCTTCTGGATCAACCATGACAAGTTTATTGCCGACACCGTCATACGTATAGCGATAGACACCACCTGCACCATTTTCCATAGCAGTCGTATTACCTACCGCATCATAGGTGAATTTTGAGGTGAAACCGTTGCCGTCCATACTTGATGTGACTTGTCCTGCACCATCAAACACGTAAGACGTCTTTCTGCCATCTGGATCTATTTCACTTGTTTTTCTTCCTTCCTGATCATAGGTGATGGTCGTGACACCACCCAAAGGGTTAGTGATGGTTACTGGCAGACCATGCGCATTATAGCGCATACTTGTCACACCTTTTAATGGCGACGTGATTTTGGTTAAGAAAGCGCCTGTGTAGCTGTATGTTGTGACTTGTCCTAATGCATCTGTTGTGCTTGTGATTAACCCTTGTTTAGTCGTTTTAAACGACGTTTTTGCGCCATCATGTTTAATGACCTGCTTCAGATTACCTACCGCATCATAAGTGTATACAGTCTTTTTCCCATCAAAATCCACTTCACTTAGCAGATGATGCTTATCATCGTAGGTATTGGTCTCAACTGCACCATCCACTCTTGTTTGCGTTAACACGTTACCCGCAGCATCATAGGTAATCCTTGTTTTTTGGCCTAATTCATTTGTTTCTGACACGAGACGATTGTCTTGATCATATGACTTAGCTAAGCTAGTTTGATCAGGATAGTCTATTTTTGTCGTTCTATACTGGTCATCATAGTGATAGCGTGTCACATTTCCATTTGCATCAGTGGTTGTGGTTTTACCTTCACCATAAGCTAACTTCGAAACAGCACCAATGCCATCCACTTGTTGTATCACACGACCCTTATCATCATAGGTATTATCGATGATTTTACTGCCCTTACCGTCATACCAAGCCGTCATGAGATCCTCTTGGTTATAGTCATAACGCGTGACTGCATCACTTGCATCGATATAGCGCATCAAATGTCCTGCTGCATCATAGTCATAGGATAAACTCGCACCATTTGGTAGGCCGATACGTGAGATATAGCCGACATCATTAACTGAGATACGATAAATTAACCCTGTAGGATCTGTTATCGCAGTGAGCTGACCATTTTCATTATAATCCAGCTTTGTCAGATTCCCTTTGTCATCTTTTTGGCTGGTAATCATGCCGAAAAAGTTAAATGTTTTTTCTTGACCTGATTTATCTGTGATGAGATAGTCTACAACACTGTAGCTCTCTTCACCATTACCAAAATCTGCTTTTTTCTTTTCTTTTTCTCTAACACTTAAAGATAAGTCATACCCAGCCGGTGCAGTATAGGTATCCCCGTTTTTAGCAAATCTTAAAATACTACCATCCGTTCGCGTATAGTAGAGATTACCTGCTTCATCACGCGTCACTTGCTCATTAAAGGCAAACGACCACCCTCTACCAAATAGACTATTTTGACTTGCACCTTTTGAATTATAGTGTCTTGTGATATCAAAGTCTTGCGTGAAACTAGGGATTGTTACATCAGTTCGATTGAGATAAAAATTACCTGTGTTGAGATTAACCGGTTCAAAGCCAAATTCACAATGTAGCCCTCTCCCCATCAATAAACTATCAATCGCCTCTTTTGAGCTATCAGATAATTTTGGTGGGTTATAGGGCTTTTCTGCATTCTGTTTAGGATTTCGGATGAACAGGGTATTATTTGCCACAAGTAGCATATCTTGCACCCGATTATCAAAAACGATCTGTGACAGCGGTACGCCGTAGTAAGCAGCTATCTTAGGAAGGGTGTCGTATTGTGTGACTTTATAGATCACAAATTTTTCACTCTGCTTTTTTCCACTACTAGCCTCACCTTTTTTACTTTCAGCATCGATCGTATAGACTTTGTTCAAATCCGGATTAGTAAATGGTAATCCTGTTTGCCAGTTTGCTAATTTATCTTTGTATTTGGTAGTGCCTTTTTCAAAAGCCTGGTTAAATAAGCTAGAATCAGGAAATTTGTATGAAAAACTCGCATAAGACTGGCCACTATAGGCTTTAGCTGGATCGCTTAACTGATAGTCCACAATTGCCCCAGGTGTTGTTATCCCATCGGCGAAGACACCTTGAAATTGTAATTTACCGTTTTTATTTGACGAGATCATAGATCTGAGATTAACCGTTGTCTTGCCTAACGGATAAGTCGCATCAACTGGATCAGGTACCGACCAATTAATCGTGAGACTAGGTCGTTTATCAGGCGTAAAATCAGCTTGCCCAGTACTACCAGTCGAGTCAGTGGTATAAAAAGCCCCACCATAATCATTTTCATTGGTCGCTTGCACCACTAAGCCATAGTTGGGACTAAGTCCTTGTACCCAGCTATTAACCGTATCACGAATGTCAAATCGGTGCATCCCGTATTTTGCTTTACTGATCGCTTTTTCTCCAGTCGGCTCTTGTGTCAAGCCAACTGAATTATCCCATGTCAGTCCCTTAATGTTAAAATCTTGTGTGAGTTTATAACTTGAGAAGGTTGCATTTGTCTGTGGATACTGAATATATTGATAGAGATTATAAGACGCACTATTAATCTTTGCTTCTTTTGGAATTTTCGAAAAATCATAGTTCACTTTGGTATAGAGTCGTGTACGTCCAACGTCTTTAGCATTCCAAACACCTGTCATGGCTTGCGTGATATACCCAACATAACCGTAGCCTCGTCCTTGGTAAGTCCCATGGACGGAACTTGTGACGGTATCGATAAGATTTTGTGTTGGCACAACAACTGTCGGATCAATCCTGACAGGATAAACTCTTTTCTCATCTGTCAGCCATGTTTTGTCTGCATCGATCGTTAACGTATAAGCTTTTTTACCTTGCGTTAGGTGCATCTTGATCGCTGTACTTGTTTCTCCAGCTTTATCAACCATCACAGGTGCTGAAAGGACAAAGAGAACAGCTTTCTCTCCTTTTTTCGTGACGAGGACTTGATTATTTTCTAACCTAGCACGATACTTTTCAGATGAAAATTCATAGGCAAATTCGTGCTTATCTCGCCACTTATCCAGAATAATCTCTTCTTTTACACCGTTATCTGTAACGGTATACTGAACATCTTGTGACGCGTCCACGTTATTATATAATACAGCGTTATCTTTTACTGTCGCATGATCAAACTGTTTATCTTTGGGGATTAATTCAAGCGTATTTTTTCCTTTTGAGACTTTAATACCTTGTGTTTGATCGACTTTTTCTGGTAATGAGACACTTACGGGGCTCCCTCTGGGTTTAAAGATCGTTTTGCCATCAGCTTGCTCACTCACCAAAGTTAAATCAATCAGATAGGCATTGCCATCCTCAGCTTGATAAGTCTTACGATCGCTACTCACGTAGGTGATATAGTTTCTGTCATCTTTTTTGAAAATTTGTTCCTGACCGTCGACAAGGATTGGCTGACCATACTGTGCGATTAATGCCTGTTCTTCTTGATTCACTTTGGCTTCTGAAAGCTCAGGTAATCGTGTAGGCGGCTCAACTTCTTGCTTTGGTGCTGGTTTTGTTGCCTCTTTTGCCTCAGCATCACGAGGTTGTTGCGCTTGATTTTCAGTGTTAACGCTTTTTTCTGGTATGGCAGCTGCCTGTTGTTCATCCACCGTTTCTTGATAATAAGCTGCTGACTTACTTTGCTCGATAGATTGTTTGATCTCAGTCGCATAGGCAATAGGGATATTCATGAGTATCATGACAGATAATGCAAAGTATTTACTCGTATTTAGGCATATTTTTTTAAACTTATTTTGCAATGCAAGACTCCTTTTTTAACTTAACGCCTTCGACATAGACACTGCTTGTCGCAATGATTATATCCGAGAGGAACATGACAGGTGAACTGAATATTGGATAGACAATACTGAATACTATAGAAAAACTTAGTAACAAACAAATTCCTAATAACATTTTTAGAAAACGCTTACTTTTCCACTCGAATTTTGTCGATTGATAGGTCATCAAACAATAATAAATAAAGATAAAACGTAACGTACCTTGGATTAGCGTTGTCAGTAGCCAAATCACTTGTTTGATCGACTTGTAATCACGGCCTAAATAGTCATATAAGACTTTACCTAAGCACCCTAGTAAAATGCCACTTAACACAACGAGTAGGACATAATACACTAAGGCCTTAGCTATTTTTCGTTTGCACACGATCCGTTTATAAAATTGATAAAATATGAAAATTAGGATGCTCATCCCAGTTAACAAGCATAAAACTCCTAACGCTTTCAACCGATATCCCCTTGATGTCAAAAAGACAGCTTCAAGAAAGGTCTTATTTAACAAAAAACTACTACCAACACCATAAACTAATACCCCGATAACATATAAGGCAAAATACTGTTTTTTCTTATCGACTAGCCACTGTGTCATCCAGCAACTCTCTCCTAGTTTCTTTGGCATGAACAATAACCCTCCTGTTATTATCTCTTGTGTCACATGTCGATAGCATCAACATCCTGTCATTTTCCCCGTAAGGGACCTGTCTATATTGACCACCTAAACTGTCGGATAACCCTTTTAGTGTCTTGATATATGCCGACACTGATGCTTGATTTCCCAGATTAAAGGTCTCAAAAAGGTACGCATCTGTATAGCTATATGCGGCAAATATTTCATAGCTAATCCTTTCATATCGCGTGGTGATGACGATATTTTGATGTTCCTTAAAAAAAGTAGCCTCTAAAAATCGCGGTAAACTACCAAACATCGACCCATCATAGGTCGAGTGTCCGTAAACAATCGTGACTAAATCTTTAAACTCTTTTTTGTTTAGTTTCTCTGTAAAGATGGCACCATAAATCGACGCTTGTCCCTTAACATCATGACGCAAATAAAAACCATCATCAGTCGGATGTTGGGCGATACTATAGTCAATTACCGTACCTGCAACCTTTATGTGTGCATAAACATCTTGATTGCCTTGAACTAGCCACACCTGTTCATCTACAACAGATTTTGACTGCCGGATTAACAGATCCTCTACTTTAAGCCAAGATAGTGTTAACACAACTAGGATGACTAGAAAACAGACTCCCTTCTTCAACGTCACCTCCTCCTTATCCCTAAAATAATCGAAATATTTAACTTACTGTCATTGTAATATATACGTCGGTATTTGTACATAAAAAAGTTAGTTTTTTTAATTAAAAAATAATAACAAAAAGAGCAAGATCACTTGCTCTTTCTCATGTGGTTATTAATAGATACTTACTTTATCAGCTATTGGTTTGTCAACTCAGTGCTTTAATTTATCAAATTTAGCCAAATCAAGATTATCTTTTTTGATTAACGTACCGAATCCTTCAGTTGTAAATAATTCCAAAATTAATGAATTTTTCATCCGACCATCTAACAAGACTGCTTCATTTAACCCGCTTTGCATGGCATACTGAATCGCTTCAAGTTTAGGGATCATGCCTCCAGCGATTTTGCCTGATGCAATTAATTGCTCGATACCAGATAAGGTAATTTCTGATAAAAAAGAACTTTCCTCTGGATAGTTAGCATATAGCCCACGAACATCAGATAAAAGAATGAAGCGTTCCGCCTTTAGTTCTCCAGCAATCCGGCTGGCTGCTGTATCTGCATTCACATTATAGATTTCTCCGTTTTCATCTACACCTGCCGTCGCGATGACTGGTATAGCAGCCGTTTTTGAAATTCTCTCTATAATTTCAGTGTTAATCTTGGTGATTTTGCCTACGTAGCCAAGCTCTTGTGATAATTGTGTCACTTCAATCATGTGACCATCAATACCAGATATACCAATCGCCTCACCACCTAGTCGTTGAATATCACGCACAAGACTTTTATTCACCATCCCAGAAAGAGCGACTAAGGCTAATTCTGCCGTTTCTTTATCTGTATAACGTAAGCCACCGATAAATTTTGTTGTTTTACCATACTTGTCTAACATCTCATTAATGGCAGGACCACCACCATGTACAAGCACGACATTAATGCCCATCGTCTTGAGTAGTAAGATATCACTTAAAACAGCCTGCTTAATCCCTTCATCTGTCATGGCATTGCCGCCGTATTTGATGACGACGGTTTGGCCTTGATATTTTAACATAAAAGGTAAGGCTGCAGTCAGTGTTTCAGGCATGTTCATAAAATATCCTCCAAAATCTGAACACCATCAGCTAGCTGTTCTTTTGTGATGACCAGTGGTGGGAGTAATCTGATGACATTATGCCCTGCCGATAAGACAAGTAAGCCTTCTGTGCGAGCAGCTGTTAAGACTGACACGACAGATTGATCATCATCTAACTCGATCCCAACCATCAAGCCTAGATTTCTGATTGCCTTCACAGCAGGTTTACCTAATAGTTTATCAGTCAAAAGTGTCGTGAGATATGTGGCTTTATCGGTGACCTCTGCTAAAAATCCTGGTGCTCTCAGTGCGCCTAAAACAGCTTTTGCACTCGCCATCGCTAAGGGATTCCCACCGAATGTTGACCCATGTTTGCCTGCACTAAAATAAGCGGCATACTCCTGTTTAGCCAACATCACACCGACTGGTAACCCGTTACCTAATCCTTTAGCTGAGGTAATAATATCAGGTTCAAAGCCAAAATGTTCAAAAGCAAATAAGTAGCCAGTCCGACCATTTCCTGTCTGCACTTCATCAACGATGAGCAATACCCCCTGTTTTTGGTATGCTTTTAGCGCTTCTGCAAATGCTTGTGTGATTGGCGTGACGCCACCCTCTCCTTGGACGATTTCAAAGATGATGGCGCCGATATTTGACGTAACCGCTGCGTTCAAACTATCCACATCATTATAGATAGCTTTGGTAAATCCTGGCACGAGTGGCTCAAAACCTGACTGAATTTTATCTTGCATGGTCGCAGACATCGCGCCAAACGTTCGCCCATGAAACCCATCTTCAAACGCTAAAATATCTGTATTAGGTTTGATTAAGCGTGCAATTTTAAGGGCTGCTTCATTTGCTTCTGTGCCTGAGTTTGCAAAGAAAGCTTGATAATTACCGCCTAGATCAAGCGCATCTGCGACTGCTTCTTGTAAAGGATTTTCATAGAGATTAGATAAATGTGCAATCTGATCTATCTGTGCTTTAACAGCCGCTTTTCCTGCTTCAAAAGAATAGCCCATGTTCATGACACCGATACCACTGGTAAAGTCTAGATATTTCTGGTTGTTTTCGTCATATAGATAAACCGTTTCACCATGTGTGATAGTCAAAGGGATTCTAGTCCCATAATTTTGTAGTAAATGTGTCATCCTAAGCTCCTTTTCTTAAAACAAATGACTGCTGTGATTAGCTATGATAGAGCGCATTAATTTCTACATACTTATAAGTCAAGTCACATCCCCAGGCTGTTCCTGAATGCTCGCCTTGATTTAACTCTACTTGAACGACGATCGATGGCTCTTTTAATTTCTCAGAAAGCACAGCTTGATCAAAATCAACTGGTGTCGAATGCAGTAAAACTAAGTCGCCTTGGATGGTCAACTCGATATCTGGTACCTCAAAAGGTGCCACTTGACCGATAGCAGAGATGATCCGCCCCCAGTTAGGGTCAGCACCAAAGATTGCCGTTTTAACTAGACTTGATCCGACGATATGTTTGGCGATCATCCGAGCATCTAAGTCATTTGGTGCACCTGATACACTCACCTCGATTAATTTCGTTGCACCTTCTCCATCAGCAGCAATCTTTTTAGCCAATACCTGACAAACTGTTGCTAATACAGATTTAAAGCTATCAAAATCTTCAGTACCTGCAACGATTTCAGTATTTTCAGCTAACCCATTTGCTAACACATATACCGTATCATTTGTAGACGTGTCGCCATCCACGGTAATCTGGTTAAACGTTGTCTCGATCACCTCTGACAGGATACTTTGTAACAAGGGCTGTGCGATTTTAGCATCTGTCGTGATAAAGCCCAACATGGTAGCCATATTTGGATGAATCATACCAGACCCCTTGCAGACACCTGCGATTGTCACTGTTTGACCACCCAGCTCAACTTCATAGACAACTTCTTTTTTGACCAAGTCAGTTGTCAAAATCGCTTCTGAAAAGCCTGTAGCATGACCATTTTCAGCTGATAGTTTTGAAATCCCTAGCGCTATCTTATCCATCGGTAGCTGTTTACCGATCACACCAGTCGAGCAGACTCCTACATGTTTCGCGTCAATGTCAAACTTCTCTGCAACTAAGCGCTGCGTTTTTTTAACATTAGTTAGCCCTTCTTCACCAGTGACAGCATTTGCAATAGCAGAATTGACGATAATTGCTTGGGCGAGACCACCTGCTACTAACTCTTTACCAACTAACACAGGTGCTGCAGCTACTTTATTTGTCGTGAAAACGCCAGCAACTGCTGCGGGAACTTGTGATAAAATCACACCCAAATCTAGTTTTTGAAATTTGAGTTCTGCATGTGTCGCATCTGCGGTAAACCCTTTAGGTGAGGCGATAGTGCCATTAATTTGTTTGAATTTAGTCATTTATAATATCGGTAGAAGATCAAGCCCTGCTTTTTCATCAAAGTTGAAAAAGTGATTCATATTTTGAATGGCTTGTCCTGCCGCTCCTTTCACGAGATTATCGATAACGGTCACAACCGTTAGTGTGTTAGTTAATGGATTGTAGCCCAGTCCGATCGCTGTGACGTTCGTCCCGACCACATGATGCAGATCAGGTAGGTGGCCTTGCTCACATACGGTGACAAAATAGCTATCCCGATATGTTTTTTCATAGGCTTCACGCACCTGCTCAAAACTGACATCTGCTGCTAGTTTTGCATAAGTCGAGACAAAAATACCACGAGTCACAGGGATTAGAGAAGTCGAAAACTGAATCGGTAACGTCTTTTCCTGCCATGTCATCAGTTTGTTGATAATCTCTGGGATATGCTGATGTTGATTTAGCTTATACATGCTAACATTTTCATTAGCATTCACATAATGACTACTGTCGGTCAACTTTTTACCAGCTCCTGATAAACCAGACTTTGCATCCACGATAACACTGTCATACTGGATTAACGATTCCTTGTATAATGGTGCTAAACTCAAAAGTGTCGCCGTCGCATAACAGCCAGGATTTGAGATGTAAGCTGTTTTTGGTGTATCAAAGTCAGCTAAGACATAATCTGCTTTTGCTAGTAACTGTGCATGACTAGCAGGTCTAGCATACCACTTTTCATACTGACTAGGGTCTTGTAAGCGAAAGTCCCCAGATAAGTCGATGACTGGAAACTCAGCATGGATAAAGTCAGCTGCATGAATTGCTGCGATACCAGCTGGTGTGGCAAAAAAGACCAAATCTGCCGTCGCCATAATTTCTGCTGCATCAAACTGCTTAATCGTTAATCCTGCATATTCTGCATATCCTTGTAATTTTGGGAATAAAGCTGTCAACTTTTCACCTACAGTTGATGTCCCATAAACCCCTACAACAGTGACTTCTGAGTGTCCGTGAAGTAGCCGTAACAACTCCAATCCAGAATAACCAGAAATCCCAATAATGGCTACTTTTTTCATATTAATTCGCTCCTAATTGAATATATATACAATAATAATGTATAATATTGCATTTGTCAAGTAAAATATGCAGATTTATGCAAGGGAAATTTAGGGATAAACTGTGAACTGATTATTAATACAAAACGTGATTATTTTTTAGATAATGATAAAACAGGTAACACAAGGTTACCTGTCGATCTATACTTTATTCACTAAAAAAATACCTACAAGTCAATCACTACTCAATTCGTTTATAAGTCTTTATCATCTCACCCACATCAAAAACCCACTACTTATCTTTTGAAAAACTATAAGTCCATAAGCCATAACCGATTGCTAAGATAATACCGATTAGTTTTGCTAGCCAAGCATTGATATAAAAAACTTGAATATGTCCGAATAATAACTGCGTTACAACAAAAGTACCAATGATGAAAATAAAGAAACCACCACCTATCAGATAGGTCATCATTGTTGACTTACCAGCTATATTTTTTATGACAACTGTGAAGAAAATATAGGCTGCTAACACATATACTAAGCCACCAACCAAATACTCAACCCATGAAATCGCCACTGGTTGATTTGAAAACCAGTTGATATTTCCGAAAAATTGCCAAAATAAAGCAGAGCCAGCGACATAGTATAAAATACCTCTAATTTCTGCTGGACTTGATTTGGGCATTTTTTTTAACATATTTTCAGCCAATTCATCTGATGAGACACCAAAGTAAACACGCGCTTTCTGTCCACCAACTTGGGCGTCTAGTAAATCTAACAAGAGATTATAGACCGTCTCCAACATAGCTTTTTCTTTGTATTTTATAGCACCTTTAGCCAAGATTTTTTCATAAAACGCATCAAAATACTGTCTATTTTCAGCTGTTAATTTTTCTTCAATCTCAAGAATTTTTTCTTTATATGTTTCCTCTGTCATATCATTCCTTCCATAGATACCTTACTTTATCAGTTAACTCACTAAACTCTTGCCAGAATATCCGTAATGTATCTTGTCCTTGTTCGGTGATACTAAAATACTTTCGATCTGGGCCTTCTAGTGATTTTTTCATGACACTTGCGACATCACCATTTTTCTCTAATTTTTGTAAAATAGGATAAATCGTACCCCCGACTACACTATCAAATCCAGATTGTTTGAGTTTCTGAATGAGTTCATACCCATAAACTTCACCATCTGAGATAATACGTAGCACACAGCCATCTAATATCCCTTTTAACATCTGTGTTTCTCTAATCGTCATCACCTCACTATATAGTTTTACTAACTAGTATACAATAAGTGTATCAAATCCCCACTAGATTGTAAAGCAACATAGTGAAAGAAAATAAAAAAAAGCAATTAACACTACCTGTCAACTGCCCGATGAAGATTTGGGTTATTTTAAAATAAATGGTGCTATATATGTTTCTATGAAGTCTATTCGATCAAGAACGCTAGGCTTAAAATAAGAAGTAATGGCAACTACCAGATTTTTTTCAGTATTAATATAAATCACATTGCCACTATTTCCTAAGGCACCATAGGTTTCTTTTTTATCATCTAGTATCCACCACAAGTATCCATACCTCAAATTATGATAGTCTGGTAACTGGTTACTTGTTGGCTTAAAACAAGCGTTTATCCATTCTGATGATATGATTTGCTTACCCTCATAGTTACCTTTATTGAGACAAAGTTGTCCTATTTTAGCCATATCCGTCGCAGAAAGGCATAACCCATAGCCCGCAGCAGCGATATGTTTTGGATCACATAACCAAATATGTGTTTTAGGCGTTTTATTCATCGTAAACTGCTTATGGGCTTCGGCTGTTTTAGGAGAGTCATTAACAACTTCCTTTATGCCGATTGGTGCAAATAGATAGGTGTTGGCAAACGCAACGGTTGTCATGTTACTGACTTCATATAACAAACCTGTTAGGATATGCAGGCAAACAGTTCGATAATTAAATTCATCTGTAAGCCCTTTTCTACCACCTAAAAAATCAAGTGATGCAGTAGTCCAATCCTCACTTGAACAAACCTTTGTCCAAGGATCACCTTTACCTTTATAGGGTGCTGTCATTGTCAGTAAGTGCCTGATCGTCACATCCTGTATTGTTTTTTCTCCTCTTTTAACTTGATAGTTTGGAAAGTATGTTAAGATGCTATCGTCAATACTTTTAATCATGCCTTTGTCTACTGCTATACCAATCAGTAAGGCGACAATACTTTTTGTCGCAGACATGACATGACACGCATCTTCTTTTTTATACCCATGCCACTCGTCTGAAAATACTGCTTCACCTTGTTTATAAACTGAAATCTGACATATATTAGGGTGTGTCTTACTGATAAGCTCATGTAATTCTTGATTTAGCAACTCTTTACCTCTCTTTCATCTCCGAGTATAACCTGATTAAAAATTTATTTCAATAACATATCAAACTATTGTTAACACATTTTTTCGTTACTCAAATCGATAGTCTTGACTTACCCTATCCCTTTTAACATCTGTGTTTCTCTCATCGTCACCAGCCCAAAAGAAAAGGGATACCCCAGCTAGATGCCAGGAACATACCCCTTTCATGATGTTTTGCCATGTTATCAATGAACCAAAAGTTAGGTGAATCCCTGTGTTACGACGATACCTTAATGCCCCCAGCCTATCATGACATGCTTGGGTCGTTATGCTTTTGATCATTAATCGTTATTTTGACTTCTGTTACAATAACGCCTTGATCCATTTTAGTGACCTCAAACGTCAGATTTTGATACGACACGATACTCCCAACCTTGGTTAGCTCTTGATTATAGACGAGCAGCCAACCACCTAGGCTGGCAGTTTTTTTCCCGCCTTCTCTATTTAGCTCTTCAAAAGATAAGTCGAATCGCTTTGCAATCTCATATAGGTCTATTCTGCCATCTGCTATGTAAGTCAATGGATTGACTTGTTTGATCAAAGGGACTTCATGGTCTTGTTCATCCTGAATATCACCAAACACTTCTTCTATGATATCTTCGATCGTTACAATCCCTGACGTGCCACCATATTCATCAACTAGGATAGCAAGATGTTTCTTTTCTTTTTTCATGGCATTGAGTAACTGTTTGATTGGCACATTCTCAAAATTTTTCAGGACTGGATTTATTTGAGATGAGATTGCTTGTTCTGGATTTTCCAGATAGCATTTAATTAAATCTTTCTGTGTGATATACCCTAAAATATCATCTTTTGTTTTATGGGCGACAGGATAACGGCTATGTCCTTGTTTTAGCGAGATGTCAAGTGCTGCTTTCACTGTCAGATCATCATATAAGACATCCATATCTGTTCGAGAGACCATGATCTCTCTTGCCAAGGTTTGGTCAAATCGAAAACTATTGCTAATCAACTCGAATTCTTCCGAATTGATTTCGCCTTGTGTAAGACTTTGATTCGCGATTAACAGTAACTCTTCTTCAGAATGAGACTCGTTGCCTTCTCCACTAATTTCTACGCCTATAAGTTTGCCTATTAATGACGCTGAATAGTTGAGCAACCAAATAAAGGGAAACGAAATTTGTCTAAAATAATGTAGTGGTTTAGTGACAAATAAAACGACGCGTTCTGTTTTAGAGATACTAATTGATTTTGGAATCAATTCTCCTATGACGACATGTACAAACGTCATAATCCCAAAGGATAAAATCAGCGATGAGATGGTATTGAAAGAGGCAGTAAAAGGAAGTCTATTAAATACGGGATGTAAGAGGCTCTCTATCGTTGACTCACCAATCCAACCGATAGCCAAAGAAGTTAAGGTGATACCAAGTTGACAAGCACTCAAATACTCATCTAAATGAGACACAATATGTAATGACAGCTTTGCTGTCTTATTCCCATCATTGATCAACTGTTCTAACTGCGTCTTTCTTATTTTCACAAATGCAAATTCAGCAGCAACAAAAAATGCTGTAAAAATAATCATCAAACAAATGACGATTAAATTGATTACCATAAACACTCTCCTTTAACTATTTTTGATATCCAGCCTGATTACCTATTAATATCCTAAGTCTAGCATAAGTCTTTGTCTTACTGCATTTAGCCAATAAGCTATATGTGACTATACTGAGCTAAAAATCAAGATGGATCATTGTAAATGAAAAACTCCTGAATAAAATGCTTGAAATAGTGTTTTATTTCATGTCTATTTTATTAGGAGCTATTCACACTTCGTTTTTTAGGATTAATTACTCATCATCCATGCTTAAGACACTCAAGAAGGCTTCTTGTGGGACTTCAACATTTCCGATTGCTTTCATCCGTTTTTTACCTTTTTTCTGTTTCTCAAGGAGTTTACGTTTCCGTGAGATATCCCCACCATAACACTTGGCAAGGACATTTTTACGTAAGGCTTTAATATCAGAACGTGCAACGATTTTCTGTCCGATAGCTGCTTGAATCGGCACTTCAAATTGTTGACGAGGGATGATTTTTTTGAGTTTGTCTACGATGATTTTACCACGTTCATAGGCAAATTCTTTATGGACGATAAAGCTCAAAGCATCGACACGTTCTGCGTTTAGCATGATATCCATCTTAACGAGTGAGCTTCTACGATACTCAGAAATTTCGTAATCAAAACTTGCATAGCCTTTGGTACTCGATTTCAATTTATCAAAGAAATCAAATACAATCTCTGATAGCGGTATCTGATAGATGACATTGACACGATTTTCATCCAGATAATCCATGGTTACAAAATCACCACGTTTGCGTTGTGCCAATTCCATCACAGCCCCAACATAATCTTGTGGGACCATGATTTGTGCTTTGACAAAAGGTTCTTCGATATTATCGATACGTGTTGGATCAGGAAACTCTGAAGGGTTTGCAACTTCTAGTGTTTCGCCATCAGTCGTGTTGATATGATAGACAACACTTGGCGCTGTCATAATCAAATCAATGTTAAACTCACGTTCCAAACGTTCCTGGATCACATCCATGTGAAGTAAGCCTAGGAAACCACAACGAAAACCAAAGCCGAGAGCTTGTGATGTTTCAGGTTCAAACTGAAGACTGGCATCGTTGAGTTGGAGTTTATCAAGTGCTTCACGCAAGTCGTTATATTTGTTTGACTCGATCGGATAGATCCCAGCAAACACCATCGGATTTAACTGTTTATAGCCTGCTAGAGCTTCCTCAGCAGGATTGTCAGCTAGTGTAATCGTATCACCGACTCGTGTATCAGCAACTGTCTTGATAGCAGCTGCAATATAGCCGACATCACCTGTTGCTAATAATTCACGACCAACTGCTTTTGGTGTAAAGATACCAACTTCTGTGACATCGAAAGTCTTACCATTACTCATCAGCTGAATCTTATCACCAGGTTTCACCATCCCATCCATGACACGGACCTGAAGGATAACCCCACGATAAGCATCATAGACCGAGTCAAAGATTAAAGCCTTTAAGGGATTATCTACAGAGCCTTGAGGAGCTGGTACTTTTTCAACGATTTGTTCTAGAATCTCTTCTATCCCAATCCCTGCTTTGGCAGATGCTAAAACAGCCTCTGACGCATCTAATCCGATGACATCTTCTATTTCTTGACGAACACGTTCTGGATCTGCTGCAGGCAAATCGATTTTGTTGATAACTGGTAAGATTTCTAGATCATTGTCTAGTGCCAAATACACATTAGCCAAGGTTTGTGCTTCTATGCCTTGAGCTGCGTCCACAACTAAAATCGCCCCTTCACAAGCCGCAAGAGAACGAGATACTTCATAGGTAAAATCGACATGTCCAGGTGTGTCGATGAGATGAAAAATATAAGTCTCGCCGTCTTTAGCAAGATAATTCAGCTCAATCGCGTTCAGCTTGATTGTTATGCCACGTTCGCGTTCTAAATCCATAGAATCTAAAAGTTGCGCTTGCATTTCTCTAGCAGAGACGGTCTTAGTTTGTTCTAAAATTCGATCCGCAAGTGTTGATTTACCGTGATCGATATGGGCAATAATAGAAAAATTACGAATATTTTCCTGCCGCTTTTTTACTGCATTTAAGTCTATAGTCATAACCCCTATTTTACCATAGTTTTGGTAAATAAAAAACCTGTCTCACGACAGATTAATTGTTTTAGTCAAACCAAAGTGCGATTTCACGTTGTGCTGATGCTGCACAGTCTGACCCATGCACGATATTTTCAACAGAGCCATCATCAGAAGCATGCGCAAAGTCGCCACGTATTGTACCTGGTAATGCATCTGAAGGGTTAGTGGCACCCATCATCTTACGCCAAGAATGGATCACATCCCCGCCAGTCATTACCCCAATGACAACAGGACCAGATAGCATATACGACACAATTTCATGATAAAAAGGCTTATCAACTAAATCAGCATAATGCTGATCTAACATGTCTCGTGTCACTTCACACATCTGTAATTTTTCAATTGAAAATCCACGACGCTCAGCTCTCTCAAGGACTAAGCCAACTAGAGATCTGCGGACACCATCTGGTTTAATGATAAAAAATGTTTTTTCCATGTTACTATTTTGCTCCTTTTTCTTGTTCTGCTATGGCTACTTCACTATCATGAGCTATTTCTTTTACTTTATGAATCAACCAATACTCAAACCCTAACACTAAGATGATTAAAACAGACCACCCAATCATCACCGAAGCAAAAATCAGCAATACTGTTGCAGTTGGTTTCATGTAAATTTTTTTCGGATCATGTTGATTCACATAAACGGTTATTTTATCGCCAACTTTGCCCAAATTTTGTATCACATTTGCCACGGGTATTGAGGTGTAGTGAACATCTTTGTAGTCATATGCGACTTTTTTCTTATTGTCAACTTTAATCACTTGAGCTGTAACAGCAGTTTTAGGTGCCTTATGTTCAGTCAGGTAACGTTGAAAACTCATACCACCAGCAAAGAGTAAAATCAAGGCAAACACAGCTAAGATAATGCGTGATAACCGTTGTAAAAATTTCGTCATTAGTCAAATATCCTATAGAAGTCTTCTAATTTCATCTGTTCTTTTTCAACAGAGTTATGATCTTGGATGATCTTACCATCTTTCATGACGATCAACCTGTTACCATATTTCAGTGCATCTTCCATATGATGCGTAATCATCAAGGCTGTCAACTGTTGCTGTCGTACGATTTCCTGAGTCAGTTTCATCAAGGCTTTAGATGTCTTTGGATCAAGAGCTGCAGTATGCTCATCTAATAGTAACAATTCTGGTTCAACGATTGTCGCCATCAGTAGACTTAGTGCTTGACGCTGTCCACCTGATAAGTTACCAGTCGGCACCTCTAGATGTGCTTCTAATCCGTTACCAATTTGTGCGGCTAATTTGATAAACTCTGATTTATATTTGTTAATCTGACGTAATTTCAGGGTTCTTTTCTTCCCACGACGTGAGGCAATCGCAAGATTTTCAACACCTGTCATACGCGGGGCAGTCCCCATCTTAGGATCTTGAAACACACGAGAAATAAACGCAGCACGTTTCTCTGGTGTTTTTTTTGTGACGTCAACACCTTTGATCCAGACAGATCCTGACGTCAACGTTAAAGTACCAGAAATCGCATTAAATAACGTCGACTTACCAGCACCATTACCACCTAAGATCGTAATAAAGTCTGTTTCATAGATGGCTAAATTCACATCATCTAAGATCACTTTTTTCTCATCGCCATTTTCAATGATTTTTGTTGCATGCCGTAATTCGATAATCGGAAGGTTATTAGTTACCATTTAGTTTGACCCCCTTAAATACTTTCGCTTTTAAAGTTGGAATCATTAAGCAAGATGCTAAGATAATGGCACTAAATATTTTGAGATAGTTGGTGTTAAAGCCTAGCTTAATCACAGCCAGTATCAAAAACTGATAACAGATGGCACCGATGACGATAGCAATCAACCGCTCAAATAGCGAGACATTACCAAATAAAACTTCACCGATGATAATACTAGCTAGACCGATGACAATAACACCTAGTCCCTTAGAGACATCAGCATAACCATCATTTTGGGAGATGAGCGCGCCTGATAAAGCAATAATCCCGTTAGAGACGATCAAGCCTAATAGCTCCATCCGATCCGTATTAATCCCAAAAGACTTTGCCATGTCCATATTATCCCCTGTTGCGATAAAAGCCTGTCCAAGCTGTGTATTTAAAAAATAAAACATCAGCACTAAGACTAAGACAACAGCAATAACACTAATCCATGTCCCTTTTAGTTTATCTAAGCCGAGTAAGCCAAGATTAGCTCGCCCCATCACCATCAACATCACTGAATTACAGGATGTCATGACTAAGATACCAGCCAGTAAAATCGGAATTTTACCTTTTGTATAAAGTAGACCAGTGACTAATCCTGCTAAACAACCTGCTACGAAAGCAACTAGAGTCGCGACTAATGGTGTTGCCCCTTGTGTAATCATCGTCACAGCGACTGCACCACCCAGTGGAAACGAGCCTTCTGTTGTCATATCAGGAAAATTTAAAATCCTAAATGTCATGAAAATACCAAGACCTAAAATCGCCCACAACAAGCCTTGATTAATGGTTGAAACAATCATTTTTTCTCTACCGCAACTTCTTTATATTTTTCTGGAATCGTAATCCCTAAAAGTTTAGCTGTATCTTTATTCGCTACTGGTGTTGTTTTATTATAGAATTCAACTGGTAACTCTGATACTTTTTTACCTTTTAAAACTTGTGCTGCCATCTTACCTGTTGCAACACCTAAATCATGTTGATTAATCGTTACAGCTGCTAAACCACCTTGTGCAACCATCGTATCAACAGATGGGAAAACTGGTTTTTTAGCCGCATTTGATAATGCAATAACAGTTGAAAATGCTGATGCGATTGTGTTATCTACTGGCACATAAATCGCATCTTCTTTTGATAAGGCAACATTTACGATTGTCGTCACATCATTAGTAGATGACACGGCATATTCTGAAACTTCAAGACCTTTTTCAGCAGCTTCTTTTTTAAATTCTGCGACTTGTGATTTTGAGTTATCCTCAGAAGAACTATACAAGACACCAATCTTTTTAACATTAGGTGTCAATGATTTAATCAACTCAATTTCTTTATCGACTGGGAATTTATCAGACACACCTGTGATATTACCTTCAGGTTTTTTAACATTTTTGATTAACTTTGCACCAACTGGATCAGAAACTGCCCCCATGATAACAGGGATATCTGATGTCGCATTGACTAACCCTTGTGCTGAAGGAGTCGCAATACCTATCAATACATTATTTTTTTGATCTACTAATTGGCTTGACATCGTTGTGACTTTTGATTGATCTGCTTGAGCATTATAAAAGTTAATTTTTGCTTTAGCATAGCCTTCATCAGCTAAACCTTCTTTGATACCGGCATAAATTTCATCTAAAGCAGGATGCGTCACAAATTGTAAGACACCAACTTTAACTTGATCATTTTTGACAGTGTTTTGTTGCTTCATAAATTTGGGAATCATAACCGATAAAATACCAATAATGATAATTAACCCGACAACAAGTAACATTTTTTTATTCTTCATTTTACCTTCTATACTCCTCTTACTGTATCAATAACAGTGGTTTGAAACCAGCTGCTATAGCTATTCATTACGATTTAAGTTGGGCAAATAGTTTATCGTCAATCTTAGTTTGATCTGTTATCTTGATCTCTGATTGTTTCACACCATCTTGAAAAGTCACAATGTTAATTGCGCTATCATCAAGGGCTAATGACGCAATAAACTTATCACGATACAAGTCTTGAAAAACATAGACTTTTTTTGTAAGACCTAAAGTAGGTTGTTGATTTACGAAGGTATCGAAGCGTTTATTTAACCCAGTATTTTTAGCATTTAATAGGATAACTGTGACGTTTTTTTGAGTCAAGACTAAATTTTTAACATTGTTTTCTGGTACTGCTAGAACATGATCAGTTGTTGTCACTTTAGGAACAACTTTCATTTCCTCAAGTCGAATACGATGTTGCATGCCTGGCGTCAAAATAAAGATCAGAAAAATAACAATTAACGATGCACCAATGATGCTTAATTTTCTAGTCATGTCTCCATTATAACGGAAAATGAGACATTTTACAAAAAATTCTGATAAAATAGGATTATACAATATTAAAACTCGGTCAGATAAAATATGAAGATAACTACTCATTTTTTGTCTGAAATAGAAATAGGTGATATATGTCATTCGATGGTATTTTTTTACACCATATGACCAAAGCATTAGCTGATACATTAATTGGCGGTCGTATCCAAAAGGTCAACCAAGTATTCAGTCATGAACTGGTATTACAAGTACGTAGCCAACAAAAATCACATAAATTATTGATTTCTGCTCATCCTACCTTTAATCGGATTCAGCTCACAAATACAGTATTTGAAAATCCCAAAACACCGTCCACTTTTACCATGATTCTACGTAAATACCTCAGTGGTGCGTTTATTGAAAATATTTATCAAGTCAATAATGACAGACAAATCATCTTTGAAATCTCTTCAAAAAATGAAATCGGTGATAGCATGAAAATTGCTCTAATTTCAGAGATTATGGGAAAACATAGTCATATCATTTTGATAGATAGACAGTCAAATAAGATATTAGAATCCATTAAACATGTCGGTTTTTCTCAAAATAAGTATAGAACAATTCTACCTGGTGCCACTTATATCGCACCACCAGATGATGGCAAACTAAACCCTTTTTCAGTGTCTGATGAAAAACTATTTGAAATCCTTCAGACAAAAGCAAACTTGCAAGAAAGTTTCCAAGGGATTGGTCGTGATAGCGCCGCTACACTATCTCAGTTAAGTTTAGCTGAGTTTAAATCTGTCTTAACAACGCCTATTCCTAGTATCTATGATAACGATACGTTTTCGGCTATTGCCCTTTCTGAACACTACGAACGCTTTGATACGCTATCTGATATGTTAGATACTTATTATCGGAATAAAGCTGAACGTGATCGTGTTCGACAAGTCGCTGGAGAGGTCATCCGAAAAGTGACTGGCGAGTTAGATAAAAATCGTAAAAAACTAAAAAAACAGCTGAAAGAGTTACAGGCAACTGCAAATGCTGAAACTTTTAGACAAAAAGGCGAGTTGTTAACCACTTTTCTACATCAAGTGCCCAATAATAAAACAAGTATTACCTTAGATAATTACTATACCAATGAACCGCTTGAAATTGCACTGAATCCAGCCCTTACCCCTAATCAAAACGCACAAAAATATTTCCATCGATATGCCAAACTTAAACAGGCCGTCAAATTTTTAGATCAACAAATCGATACAACCAAACAAACGATCACTTATTTGGAATCTGTTGAAAATGCTTTGAAACAGGCAACAGTTGCTGAGATCACAGATATCAGAGAAGAGTTAATTCAAACCGGATTTATCAAACAAAAACACAGAACTAACAAAAAACAAAAACTACTACCACCTGAAAAATATATTGCGACAGACGGTACAGTCATCCTTGTTGGTAAAAATAACTTGCAAAACGAGCAAGTCAGTTTTAAACTGTCCCGAAAAGGCGACCTTTGGTTTCATGCTAAAGATATTCCTGGCTCGCACGTCCTCATCACTGGTAATCCAACGCCTTCTGACGAAACGATTACCGAGGCGGCTGAACTGGCTGCTTATTTTTCAAAAGCTCGCCTTTCAAATCTTGTACAAGTCGATATGATCGATGTCAAAAAACTACATAAACCGACTGGTACACCACCAGGTTTTGTCACTTACGTCGGTCAACAAACTGTCCGCGTGACTGCAGAAGAAAACAAGATACAAGCTATGAGGGCAACGAAATAACTGTGTTCATCAAGAAAACGGTTTCAGTAATTTTCTTGAAAAATTTTTATTTTCTAACTGACAAGCTACCATTTATATGTTATAATTTACGTGGTTGAAAAACTTGGGAAACCAAGAATTTGAAAGGAATTCATATCACAATGACTGATGTAAAATTGCACAAAAAAGTTATCCTCGTAGGTGACGGAGCTGTAGGTTCATCTTACGCATTCGCACTTGTAAACCAAGGTATCGCTCAAGAACTTGGTATCGTGGATATTTTTAAAGAGAAAACTGAGGGTGACGCAGAAGATTTAAGCCACGCATTGGCTTTCACTTCTCCAAAACACATCTACTCAGCAACTTATGCTGATGCACATGATGCTGACCTTGTTGTTTTAACAGCAGGTGCTCCTCAAAAACCAGGTGAAACTCGTCTTGACTTAGTTCAAAAGAACCTACGTATCAACAAAGATGTTGTAACTCAAATCGTTGATTCAGGTTTCAATGGTATTTTCCTTGTTGCTGCAAACCCAGTAGATATCTTAACTTACTCTACTTGGAAATTCTCTGGTTTCCCACAAGAACGTGTTATCGGTTCAGGTACTTCACTTGACTCAGCTCGTTTCCGCCAAGCACTTGCTGAAAAAATCGGTATCGATGCGCGTTCAGTCCATGCTTACATCATGGGTGAACACGGTGACTCTGAATTCGCAGTTTGGTCACACGCTAACGTAGCTGGTGTTAAACTTGAACAATGGTTACAAGAAAACCGCGATATCGATGAGCAAGGTCTTGTTGATCTATTCATCAACGTTCGTGATGCTGCATACTCAATCATCAACAAAAAAGGTGCAACTTTCTATGGTATTGCTGCTGCATTGGCACGTATCACTAAAGCTATCTTAGATGATGAAAATGCTGTTCTACCACTTTCTGTATACCAATCAGGTCAATACGGTATTGAAGATGTCTTCATCGGTCAACCAGCTATCGTTGGTGCTCACGGTGTTGTTCGTCCAGTTAACATTCCTTTGAATGATGCTGAACAACAAAAAATGGATGCATCTGCTAAAGAACTTAAAGCAATCATCGATGAAGCCTTCTCACAAGAAGAATTCAAATCAGCTGTTAAATAAGTCAATTATATTTTTATAAATATAAAACTCTCTCATCATGTTTGATGAGAGAGTTTTTTGATGTTCAAAAAGCTCTTTTATATCAAAAAAAAACATCTCAAAATGAGATGTCTCTATAAGTTATTAGGTTAATCTCTACTACTTGTTACACCTAAGATTCTTAAGATTGAAATAAACAAGTTGATGAAATCTAGATACAGGCTAAGGGCCATACTAACTGCCCAACCATCGGTTACATTACCATTTGCTTGGTAGTAAATCTTTTCTATTTTTTGATTATCCCAAGCGATTAAACCTGAGAAGACGATAACCGTAATGATAGAAATGAAGAACTCCATACCTGATGAGCCAACAAATAGATTTACAACACTTGCGATAATAATACCGATCAAGGCTGCAAACATCGCTTTCCCAACACCTGATAAATCACGTTTTGTTGTTTTACCAAATAACGATAAAACAAAGAACATACCAGCCGATATTGCAAATGCAATCGAAATCGTTGAGATATCAAAATAGGCTAAGGTAAAACTTAAGGTGAAGCCGTTCAGTGCTGAAAAAGCAATGAAGGCTGGTAGCGCCATAGGAGAATTCTTTATCGCCATTGGCGTCACCGCAACAACTAAGATCATCTCAATGATCCATAATACAAATAAAATCCATGAACTTGTTGTTAAAATAGTTGCGATATTTTCAGCAAACATAGTCAGTGTAATAAACGCTACAACTGCACTCACCGCAATCCCCATACCTACTAAAGCATAGATGCGAGCGAAGAAATCAGCAAGTGAGAACTTCCCTGTTTGTTGATTTGTTTCAAAAATTTGATTATCCATATAATCCCTTTCTGTTATAGTATTCATAATACCTTCGGAAACTTGTTTTTTGTTACTACACAATCAACCCAATTCGCTTTCTGGTAAAGGTGGCTGTACCAAGACGATAGCGTCAGCAACACGTTCATCATTTCTGACGATTTCGATGTTGATCGTGACTAAATCTTTGTTGGTATCAATTTTGATAATTTCAAAATTAAAACTCAACAAATCATTACGAAATATTTTTTCGATCAAGTTTAGATTCACGTTCACAACATGACTACCTGGTCCAGGTAAGTGTTTGTTGATGGTTGACGTGATGATCCCAAAAATCAAAGCAGTTGGGACAACCGGTTTAGTCAACCCAAGTTCCTTAATATAATCATACTGTAAATAAAGTGGATTGTCATCATTCGTAAGACCGAGATATAATAAAATATCTCGGTTTTTGATCGTTTCAGATAGGCTAAATGTCTCACCTTCTACCAATTCATCTATTGTTTTACCAACTTTTATATCTTGATTTTGCAATTTCATTGACTAATTTTTTCTTTCCTCAGGTGTTTACGATAGCGCCATTTTAGTCTCATCAACTGTGACCATTCCTTAATCGCTACATAATCATCTACAAAAGTGACAACAAAACTTTCTTTGTAGCGCGGTGGCGCAATTGTTGCTCCCCACATATGTTTGATGATGATATCTTTTTCAAGTTTAGAGATGTGTGTAATTTTTTTTGCATTTTGATAGGCAATTCTGGGATGAACATAGGCATGACTACCTTCATCGAATTTCGTTTCACGCCAATCGTAATAAAAAAGGTCATGCAAAAGACCGGCACGGGCTGTCGCTTTTTTATTCCAACCAAATTTTTTAGTGATTTTATAAGACGTATAACTCACGTTTAAAGAATGTAATAAACGCGTAGAGATATAGTGATGTGTGAATTCATCCAATTTTTGTACTTCTGCTGTATCTAACAGTGGAGCCACATACGACATATACTCAGCATCATATAACCATGGAAAATCTTTTTTATTCATACCTTTATTATACCACTATTTCTTAAAAGCGACTAAATTATGTCTTAATTGCTCAAAAATTTCATCATTTTCTGCTAAAGAATAACTATTGGCCCCACTAGCTAAGGGGTGTCCACCGCCACCATGTAATTTAGCAATCTCATTTATTGTTGCCTCTTTAGATCTCATGCGAACTCGGTAATGACCATCTGCCTGCTCTACAAAAATAGCCCAAGTCTTAATCTCAGAAATCTTGCCAGGTGCTGACACAATAGCGGATGTTTCAGCGTCAGTTATCTCATGTTTTTTCATAAAGTCTTGGGTGATGACGATACGTGCAACACCTTCTCCTGAGATATCTAGATTTTCATAGACATAGCCTTGTAGCCTCGCGATTTTCATATCGAAGCTATCCATCTCTCTCATCAGTCCCGCACGATCAAACTCTCGTTCTGCTAATTTTGCAGCAGTATAGAGTGTTTTAGGTGTTGTGGCTGGATATAGAAAACGCCCAGTATCCCCAACAATACCTGCATATAAGAGTTTAGCTGCTGCAGGAGAAACTGTTAAGTGATGCTCAAAAGCAAAATTAGCAATAATTTCTGAGGCAGAACTTGCTGTTGTATCTACAAATCGTAAATCACCATACGCATCATCATTTGGATGATGGTCAATTTTGATCAAAAAGTCGCCTGTTTGATAGCGTTTGTCATCGATTCTTGAGGTATTAGCAGTATCTGTCACGATGACTAATTTACCTTTAAACTCAAGGTCTGATACTTGATCCATCACGCCTAAAAAGGATAAACTCGGCTCATCAAATCCCACAGCATTAATCTGTTTTTCCGGGAAATTAGTCCTGAGGATTTCTCTGAGACCTAACTGACTGCCTAAGGCATCAGGATCCGGATTTTGATGTCGATGTATGATGATCTCGTCATATGCGTTTATTTTTTGTAGTATCTCATTCATGTTTTATTCCTTAATGTTAATTTATTTGTACAGTGACAAGAATCTTACTAATAATTTGATAATCTAGATAGATCTCAAAATCGATCGTCGCACCAAGTCGTGTTTCACTAATAATTTTTGGGAAGACTTCCAACTCATCATCAATAGATACAGCACCTAAAAAGTATAGGGTCATCGATTCGATAATAATATTTTTCCGTTTCGTTTTCGTCATCACGCGCGCAGCAATATAGCTAATAATCTCAACTAGCATCCCATTTGCGATATTTCCGACATTATTCATCATAAACGGTTCAACCACAAACGCATAATAAGACTGCACTTCTTTCACAGCATTAATCACTTCATCAGATAAGGTATGTGAAAATTGGCTTTGCTCAGACGACTCTTGCATGCTACGCAACATGTCAGACTTACTAATAATCCCTGCAAATGTGTTATCAGCGTTGATAACTGGCATCATATCATACCCATCAAATATCATTTTTTGACTAGTTGAAGCAACTGTCATATCAAACTTTGCAAGTCTTGGATGTGACGTCATCACTTTATCGATCGTCGTGCTGTTTTTCTTACCAGTCACATCACGCATGCTCACAACACCCACAACATAATTCGCTTTGTTCAGCACGGTAAATCTTGATTGATTCGTCTTTTTCACAAGATCTAAATAATCTTTGACAGTAGACGTTTCAAGTAAGGTAGCTGCTTTGCTTTGGTAAACATCTGCTACAGTTGTAATCTCTTTTTTAATTAGTTCATTTGATAAGGCCCGATTAATACGACTGGCTACGGTAAAGGTATCAAAATCAGTTCTAAGCACCGGAATACCTTGTGCATTAGCACGTGCTAAAACCTCAGGCTCTATATCTACACCACCTGTGATCAAGACAGCATTTTCTTCATCAAGTGCTAGCAGCTGAATATCTGTACGATCGCCTACGATTAATAAGCCACCGTGCGTCAGATATTTTCGGATGTTTTGCTTTGTCATGGCACCTATCGCAAATTTGCTGAATACCTGTGATAATCCTGCTTCACCTGCCATCACTTCTGCACTAGCAATTTTTGAGATTTCACCAAAAGTCAGCGTTTCGATAACGCGTTGTGCTTGATTAGCGATACGAGTTGTACCAGAGCGATCATTTATAGAAACAAGTCCTCGTGATTGGGCCTCTTTTATCGCTCGATAAGCTGTACCATCTGACACACTGAGACGATTAGCAAGGCCTCTAACGCTGACTTTTTTACCGATTTCCAAATCATCGATATAATCCAACAACTCTTGATGTTTACTCATGATTTCCCTTCCTGTATCTTTTAAAGACTTTCAGTACCTTGGTGTAAGGACTTAGTGCTTTATAGGTTTCTACACTATGGAATTGTGCTTTTTCAGCCACCTTAATCGATCCTAAATTATCACTATCAACGACAATATCGATATGGGTTAACCCAAATGTCTCTAAAGAAAATTCAGCTATTGTTTTAACCACTTCAGTCATCAAGCCTTGTCCCCAATACCTTTGATTGAGGACATAGCCTATCTCTGCAGAACGATTTTTTTCATCTAATTTCACAAACGTAATCGTCCCAATCATCTGATGATCAGTTTTATGCTCAATCGCCCATTTCCCTAGAGGAGCCTTCATAAACATATTGGCTATAATTAATCTTGTCTGAGCTATATTATCGTGTTTTGGAAACACGTAGACTAAATTGTCAGCTTGACTCGCATAACTAAACATATCTGCTGCATCAGCCATCGACAATGGCCGCAAGAGTAACCTTTCAGTTTCGATAATATTGAAAGTTGCCAATTGTTCATAAATATTCATAACTGTATTATATCACTTTATCATCACAGGCTGCAACAGATAGCCAAAATGCTATCGTTAAGCGATTTTTAGCATAGTACACTTTATTAATTCTGCTTTTTTATCTAAATTAGTAGTGTGCTGGATGCTCATTTGTGATAAATACAATTAAAAACAGAAGATTACCTTCACTCGTTAATCCCCTCTAAAGTTAATACTTAGGTCAATTGTTATACACTGTATATTTTTTCTTGTATAACCTTGCCGATAGTGCTAAAATTAAAAACGAATTATGGATGAATTGAGAAAAAATGAAACTTACAATAAATACAGTTGCACATTACTTACCTGAAAAATACTCAAAATATGCAGAAGATACATACCGCTACAAAGATCAACCTGTCCTATCATTCCCATTTAGTGTTGAAGACTTACCAACAGACACACACTATATATCTTTTTCTTTCATTGATCATGATGCTGTGCCAGTTTGTGGGTTTTCTTGGATTCATTGGTTAGTTGCTAATGTCAAAACAACTGGTACTACGATATACATTCCAGAAAACTTTAGCCTTGACCTCTCCGATGGTATACAAGGTACAAATAGCTTTGCTTCCGTATTTGTGGGTGAAACAGACCCTAAACTCACACAACACTATGTCGGTCCTACACCACCAGATAAAGATCATCATTATACATTAACTGTCTACGCTTCAAAAGAAAAACTTAACTTAACACCAGGGTTTTTCTATAACGACATGAGAAACTCATTAACAAACAATATACTGGCTAAGACATCAATTGAGATTTTAGCAAAAAGTTAATCCCTTACTGCAAAAAAAGCGTACACCATTTCGTTATGTTTATATCGACTGTGGTGATTATGTCCGATTTTGTTATGAGCAGCAACAGTGGTTAATATAAGTTATCATACTCATCTTGGTACCTATAGCTATGGTCTGATATTATTCGCTGGTATCCTATTACTACTGCTAATCAAAACATGAACTAGTCAAGTTTCTACAACTTTTGACCAGACTACCTGATAAATACTTATCGTCTGTTCAGGTCTTCTGACATTTTTTCAAATCTTGGATAGGCTATCTTTTATCTTTTATCTTTTAATTTTCGATACGCAATCAAGCCTTGAAACAAAAGTTAATAAATAAGAGAACGGTTACTTAAATTAACTGTTACATAATGTTTTACGACTGCTAAAGGTTAAATGAGAGAATATTTAAAAAATATTGTAAAGACTTTTGTCTTATGGTAAACTTAGTACAGTAAATAAACTAGTCTATCCTTTTAGGCATAACAAACCAGTGTAACAAGATAAAATTAAATTGATACCCTGAAAGTATAAATTCGCTACAAATTCCAGTGGCTATCATATTGATAACGTGTTAACTACCAACCTAGATTGTCTTTTAAATGATAAATAAAAATATTAATATATTTTACAAGATATATAACAGTGACATATATACCATTTCAATTGTTATTTTGGCACTTTTTTCGATTTTTTTCCCACTTACAAACACCCAAGACCTCTGTATAGATGCCATATTCATCGCAGACTTGATCTTATCAACTTTTCTTTTTGTGAAGTACGCTAAAAAGAAGAGTATCAAAGCTTACTTTAAACTCCATACTTTTGATATCATTTCGTGTATTCCTTTACAGTTTTTAAATATTGGTAAACTTTTTCGTTTTGTTAGGCTAGTCCGAACGACACGACTATTGAGATTAAACAGAACATCTAGCTTTTCAATCAAACCAACGTTAACCAATCTTTTCAAATTCGATACCTTTAAAGAACTTTTTATCTATTTCGCTATCTATCTGATCGGTAATGCATATATTTTTGAAGAGATTGAACACACGTCTTTTTTGAATGCGATTTATTGGGTAATGACAACTATTACAACGGTAGGCTATGGTGATGTCTCACCCACGCATCCAACAACAAAAATACTGTCAATGTTTCTCATGATTATAGGTGTTGCCACAATGGGTTATATCAATGGTGCCATCATATCAGTTGTAGTCACGCAAAATAAAAAATAACTTTACTATCGCTACTCAATCATATACGCAATGATCTGCTTGATTACTCGACACGAATTAACTGTTAACAGATAAAAAGCTTAACCTAGCTGCAAACTGCTAGGTTAAGCTTTTTATGCTATAATAATGGTATGACTTTTTTAGAATTAGTTATCGTAACTAACTGATCAACTGTCATCACACCTGACTAATAGATGACTAGTCTTAACGACTAATCTGAGCAGCTTGTTGTGATTAAGCAAGATATGCCTTGTTTTCTCTTATGACTTAAAACCGCTTTCTTGCCCAACTGCTTATAGCATCTGCTATTAGTAACTCAAACCCTTGTGGCAATGCAACGCCACATCCCTTTACCTAGAAATGGAAGTACTACCATGAAAAAAGATGACATTATTACCTTATCAAATGGTCAAAAAGCAACGATCATTAGAGGAGACGAATCATATCTAGCTAACAGCTATGTTGTACAACTCGAGGATGGTCAACTACGTATGGTAGATAAAAAGACGCTAACACTTGCGAGAGCTAAGTAACATCACACCTAAATTGCGATACTTTTTAAGACGTGATATATCTAACAAACTAATTTCAGTTAAAGCGCTTCCTATTTATGTTAAACTAGAATTATGAATGATTTAGAAAATAGGCTTGACCGTGCCTCAAGCGGTGAATATCGACTAAACCCTGATGAACAAAAACACTATCTAAATACTTATAGAGAACGTGTCCTGTTAACCATTGACTTAGCTGATGCACAAAATTTACTACTTAAACCGCATTTTGATGCTATTTTGAGTCGGTTTGATAACCAGGATGAGCATGTTTTTGTTAAAGTATGTGGTAAGTTACCAGATGAGCTTTCAGGGTATTATCTGAAACTTGCAGCAGATCATCACTTTGAAGGACAAATTTTAGCTGAAGCTGATGCGGATTGTTTTGGCATCGTCCTACATACCGATCATGCTGTTAATCACGAAAAAATTAGTCTAGCAGACTGTTTTCCAGAGATTAATTTAGCAGAGCAGCCTAAGCAACCCGATAAAAAAAGTTTTTTCAATAAACTATTTGGATAACCTAACGCCCTACTTAAACAGATTAAGAAGGGCGTTTTTAGTTGCGTTAAGGGACATATAACCGCTTCATATCTACACCCTCTAATCTTAACAAGTATGCTTTATTTTCTATACCACCTGCATAACCAGTCAAGCTACCAGTTGATGCGATAACGCGATGACAGGCAATGATGATCGAGATTGGATTATGAGCAATTGCAGCGCCAACTGCTTGGCTAGACATACTGGGTTTACCCATCTGCGTGGCTACTTTTTGTGCGATATGACCATAAGTCATCACCTTGCCATAAGGGATATCAGCTAGTAGTTGCCAAACGATTTGGCGAAATTCACTCCCGCGAGGTGCTAACTCTAGATTAGCTACATCTGGTCTTTGTCCACAAAAATACTGATCTAACCAAGTTTTAGTTTTCTCAAATATCGGCAAATCATTTTTTTCTATCGTCGGCTGCTCTAGTGTTGCACCAAAATACTTTTGCTCTGCTAGCCATAACCCTACTAGTTGTTGCCCATTACTAGCTAAAGTCAAGTCTCCTATAGGAGACTGGTAAGTCGTTAACATGTCTACCATCCATACACTCCTTCATCTATTCTTAAAGCATAACTATCTTTTTACTGTTTAAGTGATGTTAGTCTATCGATAAGTGAGTGACTACTGATACTCACTTAGTTATCTATACGATTTTAAACGCTTACAAGTCAATTTGGTTTCATGACCTGAACCCTTTCTTTCTGCTTAGCTTATGCTATACTAAAGTTAGAAATAGTTAATATTATTTTAATTATTCAATTATTTTATCATAGGAGTAAGCATATGCAGACAAAGAAATTAAGCAACACCACCTATCTCATGATGATTATTTTTGCATTCAATTTTCTTAGTGCAAAATTTATTCACTATGTCTTATCATTCAGTCCAGATGCTTATACGATAGATACCTCAAGCATTAAAAATCTCATCGACTTTTTATCTGGTCACGCGCTTATTTATGTTGTAACTCTCGTAGCATATTTGTTTATATTTATTATATTTGTCATGTCAATCAGCTTCATTGTTTTACTGATGCATGATAAATTAACATGGCATAACTTTCTGCGTGCTAGTAAACGGCCAAAATTGTCTTTATTTATACTATGCTTGGTCATTGTTTTATTACCCTTTAATGAAATCGGTTTAAAAATGCCAATCGCAACTTATATGACAATCCCCAAAACATTTGTGGTAATGGGTGCTAAGCCACTGATATTAAGCTTATTTGCTGTTGTTTATATCGGTATCCTCTTACTTGTCTTGCGATTGAGCTATATGCCTTATTATATCATTATTGACGATATAAGACATCAAAGCTTAATCGTTAAAAGTTTTCAGGCAACAAAAAATAAAACGCTTAAACATTTTCGTCAATTAATCACAGTTGCTTTTAAATTCATTGCGTTCTTTGCTTTTTTCTCAATCATACAGCTAGCAATCGATCTACTCGATCATAGAAACTGGAGCGTCTTTTCAGCAAACCTCTTTATCGCCATATTAGGTGGTATCTTGTACTTTTACACAGCTAAACTCATCTTGATGTTTTTAGCAACGCCTACAGATACCATCAAAAAACAACAAGGTCTTCCCTTAGTTAGTAAACTAAGTACTGCATGTCTCATCGCTATCATCGGCTTTACATCTATTTATTTTTCAGGAAAACAATTAAAAATAAACCGTCCTGATTATCTTGTCATGGCACATATGGGTATCTCATCTAAAGATGATATTCCAAACTCAATAGATAGCTTAAAAAAAGCTAATGCTGCAAAACCAGATTACGTTGAAATCGATATTCAAAAAACAAAAGATGGCCAGTATGTTTTAAGTCATAATACATCAATCAAAACCAAGCAAGATAAAACTTATGACATCGGTAAATATAGTTGGGATCAATTAAAAACGATCTCATTTACTGAGGGCAAACATACGACAACATTAACAAATTTTGGTGATTATTTAGCATTGGCAAATCAGTTAAAACAAAAAATATTAGTTGAACTTAAATTCAATGATACAGTCACGGATAGTGAATTAAAAGACTTTGCTGATCAGTATGGTGCACAATTAACCGAAAATAAAGCACAGTTGCAATCCTTGAATCAAAACTCTCTTGTTCGACTTCATAAATTTGTTAAAAATGACCTTGGGCTTTTATCCCCAATTCAAAACAAAATCACAGCCTCAACATTAAATCAGTTTTATGCGATTGAATACTCAAGTTTAAATCAAGATACTGTCACGCGTGCACTTGATGATAATAAATTAATTTATGCTTGGACTGTTGATGCAAAGAGAGATTTAGCAACGGCTTATGCCTATGGTGTTCAAGGTTATATCACCGATCAACCTGGCCCAACACGGACATATCTAGAAAAAATAGCAAGTCGTCCCCACTACTCTCCTGTCATAAATGGGGTATTACTCTTTAAGCGCTCAGATTTTTAAAGTATGAGTCATCAAAAAAGTGTACTGGTGTACACTTTTTTTTGATGACTAAGATGTTTATAGTCCTATATAGCTGTATGGTTTATTTGATCAAACAAAAAAGGCACATAGCAATCATACTTAGAGCTGCTTGCTTCCGCACCTGACCCACTTCATAAGATTACTATTGCCTCACTTATAGTATATCACAAATAATTATTTTTTTCGTCTATTTTTAAAAAAATTTTGCATGATATTTGCACACTCCTCAGCTAGAATATCTGATTCGACGTGTAATCGATGGTTTAAGCGTTCATCTTCAAGGATTTGGTACAAAGATACCGCTCCGCCAAACTTTGGATTAGTCGCCCCAAAATAGACCTCTGGCAAGCGAGATAGAGAAATAGCACCTGAACACATGACACATGGTTCAATCGTGACAAATAATGCACAATCCAATAGGCGCCAATTTTCCACCACATCATTGGCTTGATCGATCACACGAATCTCTGCATGATGTGTCGCTTTTTGATGCCGTTCCCTAGCATTAAAAGAGCGTGCAATAATTGTTTTATCTTTAACGATGACAGCCCCAATAGGCACCTCACCATAATCAGCTGCTTTTTGCGCTTCAATCAAGGCCTCACGCATGTATTGTTCTTTTTCATCCTGTGTAAAATCGCTCAAAACGTATTAAAATCCCAAGTTTTATGTGGTTTCGCTAATTCAGTTGTAATCTCTCCTGCTACGTCTTGTGCTTCACGGCGTAACTGCTCCAAATCACCAAACTGAGGTAGATGTGTCAAAACTAATTTTTTCACATCAGCCTCACGCGCAATACGTCCTGCCTCTACACTTGATAAATGGTTAGGCATATTTGATTTATCAGCGAAAAAATAAACATCTGCTAATAGCATATCCGCATCTTTTGAAAACGCAATTAACTCATCAAACCAACCAGTATCAGCTGTAAATAGCAAGGTTTGACCTGTTTTTCTTTCCGTAATTCTCATCGCATAACAGATTACCGGGTGAACCGTACGTTTAAAAGTAATATCAAATGGCCCTACTTTTTGAACACCATCAACTTGATAAGCAATCCCTTGGGACACACCATCAAGCGTCAATTTTTCAAATTCATGAGGATCTTGATCATGACCATAGATGTCTAAAATGGCACCATCCCACTCTGGATCTGTTTTTGGCCAAAGTTGTCGATATTGACGTAGTACACCTAAATCTGCAATATGATCTTCGTGGTAATGACTGATGATCGCCGCATCTATCAGAAGTGGCGATAGTTCATGTTCAAGTTCGGTTACTGCGCGACTACCAGCATCTATCAGTAGATTAAACCCTGAATTACTTGAAAGCAGATAAGACGTCGTCCCACTGTCTTGATGCGGATATCCCCCCAAGACACCTAGAGCTGTTAATTTCATAGCGTATTTCTCCTTTGTCAAAACTTTATATTGTTAGTTTAACATATTTTACTTTAGTTTAGGTTAAGAAGTGTGTTTTATACTTATTGTATACCATAAATAATTGGTTCATACTCCTCATATGATTAGCTACTTGTTTTTTATCATACAAATAGCTGTAAGACACAACTCTGCTTAAGTCTCAGAGTTGTTTTTTATTTCTCAAACGATTAAGGCGATGCTAACTGAAACCCAAAAAAGCAAGTGCAACAGCACTCACTTTTTATTCAACTGATGTAGCTAAATCAATATCTTGATTAATTATTGTGCAATACCTGTAGGCATTAATTTAGAGAAAAGATTAGATAATTCGTTGCTACTCTTTATAATGTTCTCATCTTTTGGCAGTGAGACTGTGACTTTTTTGTTATCATAACTTACATCATAAGTCACATAACCAGATAAGCCGATACCGTTTGTTTTGTCACCTGTAAAGTTCATTTTTGTATTAGCTGTTTTCTTTTTATTATCTAAAGTAATTGTTGTTGATTTAATGACTTTAGCAATCTCAGCTTCTAAATCTTTATCCTTTGTAGCTGACTTGAGTGAATCCTGCGATGATTTTGGCAACTCATCCATGTAAGTCTCAACTAATTTTGCTAACTCTTTACCTGATAAAGTTAACGTAATCGCTGAACCATCTTTTTTGAAATTAGCTTTATCCATGGATTTCAGTGTCTTTTCCACTGCTTTTTGACTATCTTCAGATGTTACTGACTTGACTTCTGTTGCTTTTTTATTATTTTCTTCTGCGATAGCGAGTACATCAACATATTTGTTTTTTAAACTAGTCGTATCTACTGTTTGAGCCGGCATACCTGTACTTTGACTTGCCATATTTAAATAAAAGTTTAAAATCGGCCCCATATTATCCAGTTTCAGATAAGGTGTTTCACCTTTAATCAAAAATGCTAATGGGAACTCTTGTCCCAACAAGGTAATCGTTGTATTAACCGCCTTATTTTTTCCATCTGTACTACTATCTCCAGATAATTTGACCCCAGATAAATAGCCATTAATCATTGGTGCATAAAGTTGATATTTGCTATCCCCTTTGACTTCAACATGATTCAAATTCATATCAAATTTTTGATATGATGCTTTTGATAATTCTTGACTATACTTAAAGAACTCTGTTTTATTGTCTTTAGCACATCCAGACAATGCAATGATACCAACGCCACCAATCACAACAGCTGTTAATAATTTATTTTTCATTTTATCTCCTTAAATCCCTATATATAATTATTTATCCTTATATCATCATTTTAACATATTTGTTTAATGTTTTTTAATTATTAAATGTATTATTCATATACTTTTTTATACAGTAAACATAATCCCCCCCTTAAAGAATAGTAGCTGTTTATCATAGACTGTGATATAATGATGCTACTTTACGATGATCTGACATGATCACTAAAACTTATTCAAAAAAGGATATAGGATGAAAAAACTATTTTTAACAGCCTCATTTAGCCAAGTGTCAAAGTACTTACCAGAATTTGCCAATGAACCCTTAGCAGGTAAGCGTATCACGTTTATCCCAACAGCAAATGTACCACAATCAAACCATAGCTATGTAGAAGCAGCTAAAGCCGATCTAACAGAACTTGGCTTAATCGTCGATGTACTTGACGTATCTAGCGCTTCTGCATTTGATATCCAACGTAAACTGTCAGATAATGATTATATCTATGTCTCAGGAGGCAACACCTTCTTTTTACTACAAGAATTAAGACTAAGTGGTGCTGATATACGTATTATAGAGCAGGTTAATAAAGGCAAACTCTATATAGGAGAATCAGCAGGTTCTGTCATTACATCGCCAGACATCGCCTATCTATCAGCCATGGATAGTATGAAAAAGGCACCACTATTAGTTGACACACAAGGACTAAACTTAGTTGACTTTTATACATTGCCACATTATACTAATGTACCTTTTGAAGCTGAGGCACAACAAATAATTGATAACTATGCTGATAAAATAAACCTACAACCAATTTCAAATACGCAATATATCACAGTATTAGATGGAGTGATCACACGCTCATAAGCGATTGTAGCGTTATAGTAAGTAGACTAAAAAGACACAATCGTCTTGATATGACCATTGTGTCTTTTTTCCTGTCTTTTGACCTCCAGTAAACTCACATTTGTAACGCTACTAGGCTGTGTTTTTGCTAAACCAGAGAAAACGGATCACTTTATAGTTTTTCATGTTGCCAAAAACGATTAAAAATAGTCAATAGTATTGGGAAAAAAATAGCTGTTGAGATCGCATGAGCAAGATCAAAACTCAATCCATTCAACCAAAATATCAAGAATGGACTCCCAAACAAATATGCTGAATACAAAGAAATAAAAAAGCCATAACAGAGTGTCAGTATAAAAATAAAGCATGTTCTGAGAATGATATTGTTGACTTGCTTTAACATAAAACTACCCAATACTAAAATAATGGCATATGATAGTATTTGACCGATAATAATGATTGAAAATCCCATCACTATACCTGTTACCACCATCGTTAACGCACTCACTAGTATGGCATCTACTAACCCAATATATAAGATTAATACAAAAAATAATGCTGTAATTGGTTTGATATTCGGGAAAGCACCCATACTAATTCTGAGCACACTAGCAAGCGACGTTAATAATGCGATTGTCGTTATCTTTCGTGTTGTCATCCTTATCCTCCGACAGTTAAGACTATATAGGCTACAAAATAGACTAATAGTCATCACCGTAACTCCTGCATATCAGTCTATATTTTCAAAAATTTTTGCACAAGAAAAGCTCTAAACCCTTTTATATATAGGATTTAGAGCTTCATTGAATGATCCCAGCAGGATTCGAACCTGCGACCGTTCGCTTAGAAGGCGAATGCTCTATCCAGCTGAGCTATGAGACCAAACACAACTACTAAATTTTATCAAAAACTAGTAGTTCTGTCAACACCTACTTGTCGGCTCTTCAGTTTCGACAAAAAAGAAGAACTTAGATGCAACAAACCTGTTAAGTCAACCTACTGAGCACTATCTGACTGACTAGTATCTGAATGAGCGCTATCTGAGATTGCCGCTTCAGAGCCATCAGGTTTCAGGACTTTTTCAGTTGATTTGCCATCGACAGTTGTCGTAACTGTAGGTGTAACAGAGCTATCTGCTGATCCACCATAATAATTTTCAAACGTCACTATATTAGGGGATAGACTTGAGATCGTCTCTTTACCTAGAGATAAACGCAGTGCATTTTGAGCAGCTAAAAGGTTATCTGCTGGCATAACTTGATAAGAAATATCTGAAATCATCTCTCCAACGCCTTGAAGTTTTATTGATTTAATTGTTTTAAAGGCATCTTTATACCCTAGAAGACTTTTTAATGAACTACCACTGACTGCAAAATCAGTTTTCATGTTACCTGAAATAGCTTTCAATATTTTTTGATATTTGGTAATCGAATTTAGATTTAAAATTTTGCCAACTAATTGTTCGATGACCTCACGTTGTCGTGCTTGTCTACCAATATCTCCTTCGGGATCTTGATGACGCATTCTTGTATATACGAGGGCTTGATCCCCATTTATATGTTGCTTACCAGGTGCAACTGATGCTGTATACTCTGGTTCTGTTTCAGCTATTGAAATCGTGTCTCCGAGTGTATTATTCACATCAACACCACCTACGGCATCTACTAATTCTTTAAGCCCATTCATATTGATCAAAGCATACTTATCAATATTTAACCCAATTTGTTGCTGAATTGTCGATACGGCATCAACTGCACCACCTTGCGCGTAAGCTGCATTTAATTTTTTTGTATCAATTGTTGTGCCATCTTTATCGATGATGTTTGTCAACATATCTCTTTCCAATGACACCATAGTCGTGGTATTTGTCTTTGGATTCACTGTCATCACAATCATCGTATCTGATTGACCAGACCATGGATCACTACGGTCAGCATCACCAGTATCTACACCCATCAGCAAGATCGTCAATGGTTCAGTAGCTTTTATAGAGTCATCTGCCTTCTTACTTGATTTCAATCCCAAATCAGAGAAAGTAGACTTAAGCACATTCTCTGTTGTATTTAAAACGACAGCACTATAAGCGAAGACAGCACCCAGAAATAATAACAATGCAACTATAGAGCTAATTAATATTTTTTTCCATAGACGCATTTTGGGTTTGCCATTTTTTTTAAACTGACGACGAGACGTTTTAAACGTTCTACTATGTGTATTTTTCAGACTTCTTTTCATACTATCTATTTTAGCAAAAAATGAGCATTTTTACTTTGAAATAACAATTTGTTATCAACTTGTAATCTCAGTCATAAAATCTAACCATTTCAAGTACATCGATTAATTGACCGTTTTCATCTCTAGCACCAAACTTTCTAGTTGATTCTAATTGAAAGCCAAATTTTTCATACATCAATACAGCTTTTGTATTGCGTTTTTGAACTTGAAGTTCCAAGCGTTTAATCATGCCAGCTTCCTGAATATATGCTAATAAGTCAGTCATTAACAGTTGGCCGATACCATATCCCTGATATTTTTTCCCCACTACAATAAATAATTCACCGATGTGCTTAATCCGGTCATGGAAATCTGCAGTCACACTGATCACACCCACAATGTCATCACCTAGAAATGCCAGTAAATATAAGTTATTCTGTTTTTCCTGAATTTGGTTAAGATATTCTGCCATTTGATCAACTGACATCAAAATTCCCGCATCATCAAGTGTCAAAAAATGTGATTCCTTACCGACTGTATTCAAAAAATCAATTAACTGCTGCGCATCTCTACTTTGTGCTTCTCTGATAATAATTTCTGTCATGCTAGTCCTTTCCACTATGAAGCTTACACAATCTGATTAAAGCTCATACACTACTACCCTCTATACGGCTCTATAGATACTGATGATAATGCTCTCCATGAGGCTTTAGTGTAAGATTACGACCATCTGCTGTATAATCAAATATAATCTCTAAATAATTATCTGGTAGATCTTGAGCTAGCAAATTCCCCCATTCAATCACCGTCACACCAGTATTAAACAGATACTCGTCTAAATCTATCGAGTCAGGATCGTCTCCAATACGATAAACATCCATATGGTATAGAGGTAGTCGCCCTTCATACTCTCTGACAATCGTATAAGTAGGACTTTTAATCATCTGCTTAATGCCTAATCCTAAGCCAATACCTTTAGTAAATGTCGTTTTTCCTGATCCTAATTCACCAGTCAAGACAATCACATCTCCTGCTTGTAACTGTTCACCCAATTTTTGCGCAAACTTTTTCATATCTATTTCATTCATAATCATAGCTTTATTATAACAAAAAAACAGGGGTTCACCTGTTTTTTCTTATTGATTAATTTCGCGTAATGCGATGATCATCAACGCTAGTCCTGACAAAATAATCAAGCCTTGCAAGATAGATGTTTTATTTTGAATAATTAACCCAAGGACAATAGTTACAGATAAAACTGACCCAATAATGATCACAAAAAGATTGAGACTTTTTTTTATTTCATCTGGAATGAGGAAAAGATAACATAAGATAAATAGTACAAGTACAATTAAATAAAACATCATCTATCCTCTCTATTAATTTAGGCTTATCCTTTTTTCTTTTTATTTGCTTTTTCGCGTTCTGCTTTGTTTAAGATTTGTTTACGAAGACGAATTGATTCAGGTGTTACTTCTAGGAATTCATCATCTCCCATAAACTCAATTGATTCTTCCAAAGTAAGGATACGTGGTGTTTTGATAACATTAGTTTGGTCTTTGTTAGCTGAACGGACGTTTGTCATTTGTTTAGCTTTAGTCACATTTACAGTCAAATCATTCTCACGAGAATGTTCTCCGATAATCATACCTTCATAGACTTCAGTACCTGGATTAACGAAAATTGTACCACGTTCTTCTACACCCATGATGGCGTATGTTGTCGTTTTACCAGTATCGATAGATACAAGTGCACCACGACTACGACCACCGATTTGTTCGTGAATCATAGGCATATATTGTTCAAATGTGTGGTTCATGATACCATAACCACGAGTCATAGATAAGAATTCAGTTGAGAAACCGATTAAGCCACGAGCTGGTACAAGGAAGATTAAACGAACTTGACCGTTACCAGTGTTAATCATGTCTTGCATATTTCCTTTACGTTCAGAAAGTGCTTGAATGATTGACCCTTGGTATTCTTCTGGTGTGTCAATTTGAACACGTTCAAACGGCTCAGAACGCACACCGTCAATTTCACGTTCAATAACCTCAGGACGTGATACTTGAAGTTCATATCCTTCACGACGCATTGTTTCGATTAGAATTGACAAATGCAACTCACCACGACCAGAAACGATCCAACGATCTGGTGAATCAGTTGGGTCGATACGAAGTGAAACGTCTGTTTGTAATTCTGATTGTAGACGTTCTTCAACTTTACGTGATGTTACCCATTTACCTTCGCGACCTGCAAAAGGTGAATTATTCACAAGGAAAGTCATTTGTAGCGTTGGTTCATCGATGTGAAGAATTGGTAATGGATCAACATGATCAGATGGTGTCACTGTTTCACCAACAAAGATATCATCCATACCAGAAACCGCGATTAAATCACCAGCTTTAGCTTCTTGAATTTCGATGCGATCTAATCCGAAGAAACCAAACAATTTAGTAACACGGAAATTCTGTTTAGAGCCATCAAGTTTAGACAAGGTAACACTGTCACCCACTTTGATTGTCCCACGGAAAACACGTCCGATACCGATACGCCCAACGAAATCATTATAATCTAGTAATGATACTTGGAATTGTAACGGCTCATCAGAGTTATCAACTGGTGCAGGAATATGATCAATGATTGTTTCAAACAATGGTGCCATTGTGTGTTCTTGCGTGCTCAACTCATCAGATAAACTTGATGTTCCGTTGATTGCAGATGCGTAAACAACTGGGAATTCAAGTTGATCTTCATCAGCACCAAGTTCAATCAAGAGTTCTAATACTTCATCTACAACTTCTTCAGGACGTGCAGATGGTTTATCAATTTTATTCACAACAACGATTGGTGTTAAGCCTTGATCTAAAGCTTTTTTCAATACAAAACGCGTTTGTGGCATTGTACCTTCATAAGCATCGACAACTAATACAACACCATCAACCATTTTCATGATACGTTCAACTTCACCACCAAAGTCCGCGTGACCTGGTGTGTCTAAAATGTTGATATGTTTATCTTTGTATTTAACTGCTGTATTTTTAGCAAGAATCGTGATACCACGTTCTTTTTCAAGATCGTTTGAATCCATCGCACGATCGTCAAGATGCGCTCTAGCATTTAGTGTATCAGATTGTTTTAGCAGTTCATCGACAAGCGTTGTTTTACCATGGTCAACGTGGGCTATGATTGCGACATTACGAATGTCTTCGCGTAATTTAGTCAAGATTTTACCTCATAATTTGAGACCAAATCTAAAAAACGCAGAGTTGCGAAACGTAACGCAATATCACTTGAGCACTTTTTAGAGATGACCTTTATTCTATTTTCAACTTTATAAGTATAACATATTTTCTGAAATTTGCAAGGAAATTGGCTATCTGCCCTCATTTTCTTGTCATGCTTTAACCTATATAATCATGCCTATTTTTCGTCCACCGTGAATACGAATCATACTATCTTAAGATAACGCTCCATTAACTTCTTGACTTAACTACAAAACCTCTTTATAATGAAATAATGAAAAGAAAAAAATCAAAAAAGTTACAACTAAGTTTGATTATTGGTTTCTTAATCATAATTGCTGGCTTAATTTCAGCATTTCTGCTTAATAATCATTCTGATAAAACTAGTAAATCTAACAATTCATCTTCAGAAATAACTTCTCAAGCTCCAGTTAAAGTGGATCCATCTAAAAGTAATGGTGTCATCTCTTCTAGTTCAGTCGTTGCTTCTGATAATACTGAAAAAGTAGAAGATGTTGGAGAATCAGGGTGGATAAAGATTCCCTCTAAAGGATCTGGTGAGAAATTTACGAACCTCTCTAGCGGTAGTCTGACAATCTATAAAGCTCATAACCCACAGGTACTAAAAACTGCAACTGCAACACATCCTAATTTACAAGTGCTATCTCAAGTAATGTCACAATATCCAAGTGCGCTAATTATGAATGCGTCTGGGTTTAATATGCAAAACGGTGCAATTACTGGATTCCAAATTAATAATGGCAAATTGATTACGAATTGGGGAGAAAATAAACGTGCTAATGAAGCATTTGTCATCAACAAAGATGGCAGTATGACAACTTATGATAGTACAACTCCTGCAAGTCAAATTCTTGCTAACGGGGCTGAACAGTCTTATAGTTTTGGTAAAATTTTAATCAAAGATGGTAAAGTCACACCTAATGATGGATCTGTCAACTGGATGATTCACAGTTTTATCGGTAATGATAAAGATAACAATCTTTATCTCATCATCAGTGAGACTAGTGCAGGTTATGAAAATATCATGAAACAGCTTGCTAATCTCAACCTGACAAACTTAGTACTAATGGATGGTGGCGGATCATCACAAATGGGACTTAATAATCAAACAATCGTTGCAAGTCAAGATAATAGACAAGTTGGAGACTTTATCGTACTAAAATAATTATGACAAATAAAAAACAATACAGAAGAAATAACACTTCATCAAAACAAACTAAACAACGTAAATTACCTAAATTAATGATCCTAGCTGTCCTCATCGTGATTGCTTGTATCATTACATTTTTATTCATCAATGCAAAGAAACCTAATCAGAGTACTAAAAATCCGGATAAAACAACTAGCTCAAATGGCGTTGTCGCATCTAAGTCAGTTTCAATTGCACCTGCAGATGTTAAGGAAGAAACTGGTGATTCTAAATGGGTACAAGTCAAGTCTAAACAAAAATTAGATAAATTTACGGATATGTCAGTTCCTGGCGTAACTATCTACCGTGCGAACAACCCTAAAGTATTGAAAACAGCTAATGCACAAATTCCAGGAACATTCATGATGTCTGATATCGTTGCTAAGTATCCTAATTCTTTAATTTTAAATACATCAGGATTTGATATGGCTACTGGACAAATCGTTGGTTTCCAAGTTAACAATGGTAAATTATTTTCTAATTGGTCAAACACAGCCTATGGTAGTGCAGCCTTTGTCATTAATAAAGACGGTTCAGCTAACGGCTATGATCTTAACACGCCTGCTGATACGATACTAAAAAAAGGTGCACAACAGAGTTACGGTTTTGGTAGTATTTTAATCAAAGATGGGACTGTTTTACCTAACGATGGATCAGTTAACTGGATGATCCATTCCTACATTGGTAATGATGCTAATAATAATATTTATCTTATTATCTCTGATACTAGTGTCGGTTATGATGGCACGATGGCAGCTGTTGCAAATCTAAAATTACAAAATTTAGTCGTTTTAGATGGTGGAGGCTCTTCTCAGATGTCCTTAAATGGTCAAACGATCTTTGCTAGTCAAGATGGCCGTCCTGTTGCTGATTTTATCGTGTTACAATAAACGCATAATTGATGTGAGCATANAAAAAAGTTGTCAATTGACAACTTTTTTTTATTCAGACAAAGCTGATTGAATCCGATCATGCGCTTTATTGATTTGTTCTTCAGATAAGATTTTTTGTTCTACATCATCAATTGTTGTTTTCGTTGGTTTTAGATTTTCTTTAGTAATATTTCCTAATACACTATGGTAATTAAGTCCTAATGCCTTAATATTCCCAAATACAAAATCTGTTTTAATATTATCACCAAAAGCAGTAATAAACTTTGGATATTTCAAAACAGTATTAATAGATTTGAGTTTAGGTATGATCGCAATCAGTACAGCTTGCTCTCTATCAATAAGCATCGACTCAGCTTTCTTATCATCATCACCTACCTTAGTTAAGTAGGCTTTGACTTCATCTTCCTTAGTTAATGTCAGTGTACCGGGTTTAAATTCATACCCATTTGAAATGAAATGTGTCTCATTTTGAACTTTTATACCACCCGCTGCAGAGACAAACTCACCAAGACCTGACATATCAAATGTCATATATTTTGGTATATCTGTACCCAGAAGTTTTTGCAAAGCATCAACTTCACCTGCAACTCCTTTTTGCTCATACAACTCTTTTAGGGTAGTCGATTCACTAGTTAAGTATATATCACGATTCAAACTCACAACAGTCGTTTTATTTTGTTTCGGGTTTACCGTTAAGACTAAGATATCATTAACGGATTTACCATTGACACCCAAAAATAAAAAAGAAAATGGTGATTTAGCTTTAAGGCTTGGTAGTGTTGCTTGTGTCGTACGTTTAATCGGTTGATAAGATTTATCGGAAGCTTTTTTAACATCCATATAAGCTTTACCCACCGTTACTCCTGTTATCACTACAAAAAGCAATATAATGAGACCAACTATCTTAAGCACGGTATGCTTTTTCTTGGGTTTAGCTTTTTTTCGTGTCCCGTGTTTATCGTGTCGACTTTTTGATTCCATGCTTTAGGCTCCTTTTTTCACTTTACCACTCCACTCTTTGAATCCCGTTTTAAGGATAAAGATGTTGGTATACCCAGCTTTTTTTAATTTAAGTGCCGCACGTATTGAAAAAATAGGCTTAGCAGTTTCATAAAATAAGATTGGTTTATCTTTACGTATAGCAGAAATACTTTGGTCAAACTGTGAAAAAGGTAAATTTCTAGCACCTAAAATATGGGCCCTACGAAACTCAGCTGCCTCACGCAAGTCAATCAATTGACCACCTGTCAGATGCGTTGTAAATTCAGCTGAATCTACTATTTTTGCTACTGATTTTATACGCATTTTATTAATCATTGGGTAAGCTAATATAACGATAATGATTAGAATTAAAATTAGATTTATGTATGCCCACATGGATTAAGCACCCTCATTTCCAGAAAATTTCAAGGCTAAGCTAGCCGCTCCGATAATACCTGCATCATTGCCAAGTTCAGCAATTTTAATTTTAGTTGAATTTCTGACTTGTGGGAAGGTATAAGTATTAAAATATGACTCAATACGTGATCTCAAAAATTCACCTGCAGCAGATACACCACCACCAATGACAATCGCATCTGGGTTTAGGGTATTCCCTAGATTCCCAGCAGCAAGTCCTAGATATTGACTCACTTGATCAACTACTGTATTAGCAAATACATCACCTGCTTGGGCGCTAACAAAAATATCTTTAGCAGAAATAGCATCGCCATTATCAATAGCTGCTTTTATGTCTGATTGCCCCTCATATTCCTCAGCAAATTTACGAGCTAGACGAACGATACCAGTTGCTGAGGCAACTGTTTCTAAACATCCAGATTTACCACAGGTACACTCAAATGCCGTCTCACTGATATCAACTGTTACATGTCCGATTTCACCTGCAGCTCCTGCTGTACCATGGATGAGATTCCCACTAGCAACAATACCACCACCAACACCTGTACCAAGTGTCATAAATATAACGTCTGGATTGTTTTCACCAGCGCCTACCCAACGTTCGCCCAATGCAGCAACATTAGCATCATTATCGATTGTAAACGGTAAGCCAACACCTGCTTCAATAGCAGCCCCAACTTCTTGTAACGTTTCCCAACCAAGATTATAGGCACCTATAACTGTATTATTTACAATATCAACAGAACCTGGTGATCCCATGCCGATTCCTAGAAATTCTGCTTTATCCAGTTTGTACAACTCAAGACGATGATTGATTGATTGAATAATATCAGGGACAATCATTTTCCCATTACCAATAATATTGGTATCTATCGCCCACTTATCTTGTACTTCTCCTGCTGTGGTTAAAATCCCAAATTTTATTGTTGTGCCACCAAGGTCAATCCCAATTATTTTTTTTGTCATTGGTTACTTTCTCACTTTCAAGTCTATGCTCTCGTCGCAAAATCAAATCTGCTGTAAAATAGTCTTTTTCGTTTGGAATTAATCCTGCATCATACAAGGTCTTTAGTTCCTGTGCCATAAAAAAAATAGCATCTAGTCGGTTACTAAATAGATTGATATAGCCATGCAATTTGAGAAATTCCTGAACATCATATAAAGTTTTCATCCTATCCTAGGATAGCATATTTTGAAAACATTTTCAAACATGTTTTGCTTGTGGATGTAAGGGTTCATGCCTATTATAAGAGCACAAAAAAGCTCATCCGACGGATGAGCTGATTATATTTTTAAACTGATTATAAGCCAGGTGCAACACCTAACTCAGACTCGAGCATCCAAACTGTTTTTTCAATAGAACCTTTTGCACTGGTAAACATATCATTTGTGACTGCATCACCTTCTGCGTCAGTAGCTTCTATACCTTCTTCAAACAACTCTGATAAGTATTTATAAGCTTTCACGACTTCATTAAAACGTTCTTCAATCGTTTTATCCCATGTGGCAACGTCCATCTCAATTTTTGATAACTCATCAAATTCTTTAAGTGTTGAAACAGGAGAGCCACCAATTGTGATCAAACGCTCTGATAAGGCATCTAAATGATTATTTAAGTCAGCCATCAACTCATCCATTTTTGGATGTAGTTTCATAAAACCGGGACCGCGTAAATACCAATGCACTTGGTGCACCAAAGCAGATGCTTTTGATAGATCTGCAACAGATTGATTCAAGACTGCTTTTGTTTTTTCTCTAGACATTTTTCTCTCCTTATTTTCTACTGTAATCAATTCATGATTACCTATATCCCATTATAGGTAATCATGCTTTTTTTAGCAACTATTTAGCTTTTATTACGTATATTTCTATAAGACTTACTAATTAATTTTCTCTAATCCAAAAAAGAGGTATTGTGCTCATGCTTCACTACTTGACTCAAATCGATTTCCCTATCTTTATTAATTTGCTATGTTCAATTTGTCTCGTTTATTTTGATTGCCGCTACCTCTGTTACCCTCTGATGATTTGGGCCATGTTTTTCTTATTGTTGACCTTAACCTTACCTTTTAATGCGCTTGTTTTGAGTTGTTTAGGTATTGCTATCTTAGCAGAGAGATTGCCACTGCATATCGGTAGCGGTGATTGGTTATACTTAAGCCTTCTTGCTTATTCTATCACCTGCTTACAACTCGTATATTGTCTATTTTTTGCAAGCGCTATTGCTCTGGTTTATATGCTGCGTTTATCACCGAAAAAAAGAGAACTACCGTTCATTCCTTTTCTTATGATTGGGTATCTAATCGTATTATTTTTTATCCACCCTTAATTAACAGTATCAGTGTGATCTAGTTCTCTATCATGATTTGTACTAGCATTTTTAGTCTGCTTATGTTTTAAAGAATGGCCTGTATCATACAAAATATGAATATGTCGTCCACGTTCTGTGGCCTCTTTCTGATTATATTAAAGTGAAATTTTGCACATAGAAAAAATACAGAGTATGATTGTTAACTCGATGAGATATATCCGAAAGTCCTTTAAATTGTTTAGCCGTTTCATCTAACAACCCTCCTATAATGATATTGTATCATAAATTAGAATGACTGCAATGAATTTGATTGCTTTTTCATAAACCGGTTGTCGTGATACCTAAAAGTCGAATCCCTTTACCTTGTAAATTAATAGTATTCAATAATTTAATTGCACTTGTTGCGATCGTTTTACTGTCATCTATTTTCTCAACTAAAGATAATCGTTTTGTTAGTGTCGTAAAGTCAGCATACCGTATTTTTAATACAATAATATGTCCTTTTAGCTGCTTATCTTGTAAATTTTGTGCCACTCTCTCTGCAAGTTTTTCAAGTTCAGCTTCTATATCAGCATCTAGATATAGTAATTTGCCATACGTTTTTTCCTTACCGATAGATTTTCTTACACGATTTGGCTTGACAGGGCTATTATGAATCCCATTCGCTTTCAGATATAGTTCCCAACCAAATACACCGAATAAATCCGCTAATAATTGGGGGGACATATTTTGGATATCTTGTCCTGTCTTGATACCTATTTTTTCTAATTTCTCAGCTGTTTTCGTCCCAACACCATAAAATTCACCTATAGATAATTCTGACAAAAAAGCTAACGCTCTTTCAGGTTCAATCAATGTTAAGCCTCTTGGTTTTTCAATATCAGAAGCAATTTTAGCTAAAAATTTATTATAGGATACACCGGCAGAACTTGTTAAGTGTAGCTCGTTAAAGATGTCATGCTGAATGAGTTTAGCAATTTTAACTGCACTCGTTGCGCCTATCTTATTCACTGTCACGTCAAGATAGGCTTCATCTAGTGCCATCCCTTCTACTTCATCTGTATATCGATGAAAAATCTCATGTATTTGATGTGAAATGGCTTTATAATGGTCATAATTCCCAGATATAAAAATCGCTTTAGGACACAACTCATATGCTTCTTTAGCCGACATTGCCGAATGAATACCGTATGTTCGTGCTATATAATTTGCGGTTGAGACGACGCCTCGTCCACCTGTTTCTAGGGGATTTCTTGCAATCACTACAGGTTTTCCGATTAATTCAGGATTATCTCTTTCCTCAATCGATGCAAAAAAAGCATCCATATCGATATGGATAATTTTTCGACTTGTATCATTTATTAATGGAAATGTTAGCATATTCTTATTTTAACACATCGTGTTAGTTAAAACAACTAACACGATGTGCACAAAAAACTACCTAAGACAGTACAGTATCAGGTAGTTCATCTATTTATGAGCGTATTAACATATTTATAGTTGTAATATCACGTCAACAGCTTGCTTATTAAAGCTCAGCTAATACTGATTTTACTAATGTTTTAAATGTTTCTTTAATACGTGTTGTAACTTCAACAACCTCTGCATGATTCAATTCGGCTTGCTTACCTGCTGCATGATTGGTAATGGCAGAAATGCCTAATACACGAAGACCAGAGTGTACAGCAACAATGACCTCGGGAACTGTTGACATACCAACTGCATCTGCACCAACTGTTTCTGCAAATCGAATTTCAGCTGGTGTTTCATAAGTTGGTCCTGTATAGCCCATGTATACGCCATCAGCTAACGTAATACCTGCTTTTTCAGCAACTTCATGCGCTGTTTTTTGATAAGCCACATCATAAGCATGCGTCATATCTGGAAAACGTGGACCGAAAGCGTCCAGATTCTCTCCTATAAGCGGATTTTGTCCTGTAAAATTAATATGATCATTAATTAACATCAACGTTCCTGGACCATGTGTCACACCACCTGCTGCATTGGTTACCACAATACCTGTTGCTTTTAATTCAGCTAAGACACGCACTGGAAACGTCACAACCTCTAATGGATTGCCCTCATAAAAGTGGAATCTACCCTGTAATGCTAGCACTTTTTTCCCTGATAAAGTACCGTAAACAAGTTTACCAGCATGGCCAACCACAGTAGACTGACCCCAGTTTGGAATATCTGAGTAATCAATTAAGATGGCATCTTGAATTTCATCTGCTAATTCGCCTAAACCAGACCCCAAAATCAAGCCAAAATCAACTTCTTTTATCCCTTGCTTGCGTAAAAAAGCAGCAGTTTCTTGAATTTTTTCCATTATTGTCATATTAGTTTAACTCTCCTAAGAATGATTGACCATTTTCTGTTGCATCAACCTCAAAATTTTCTGCTACAGTAGCAGAAATGTCTGCATAGTGACCAACTGGTAACACACCACTACCTTTAAATGATTTGCTATAAGCAAGTAATGGGATATACTCACGTGTATGGTCTGTACCTGGATAAGATGGATCATTACCGTGATCTGCTGTAATCAATAACAAATCATTCTCGTGCATCGCATCAAAAATTGCTGGTAAGCGTGCATCAAATTCATTAATCGCTGTACCATAGCCTTCAATATCACGTCTGTGCCCAAATAAGGCATCAAAATCGACTAAGTTTGTAAATGAGAATCCTTTATCAAACTCAGGTAATTTTAGGGTGCTAATCAGCTTATCTACCCCAGCCATGTTACTTGGGGTATGGCCCATATCATGATTAATCCCAACACCATTAAAGATATCGTTGATTTTACCAACTGAATAAACTGGAATACCTGCATCATCTAGACTATTTAACACAGTATGACCAAAAGGTGATAAGGCATAGTCATGACGTCCAGCAGTTCTTGTAAAATTACCTGGTGTCCCAACATAAGGACGTGCGATAATTCTACCAATCATATAAGGATCGTCTAATGTAATAGAGCGCACATATTCACAAATTTTGTACAATTCTTCAAGTGGAATGATGTCTTCATGAGCAGCAATTTGTAACACAGGATCAGCTGATGTATAAATAATCAACTCACCAGTTTCCATTTGACGAGGTCCAAAATCATCGATAACCGCTGTACCAGAATAAGGGATGTTTGCTTCTCTAATCACTTTACGTCCAGAAAATGCTTCGATTTTTTCAAGTAAATCTTCTGGATAGCCGTTTGGAAAGACTCTAAATGGGACTTGAATGTTTAAGCCCATAATCTCCCAGTGACCTGTCATCGTATCTTTGCCACGTGAAATCTCTTCAAGTTTTGTGACATATCCATCTGTTTTTTCAACTTTGTCAACACCAACAAGTGCTGTCTCTCTTGGAATATGACCTAGACCAATCTTCGCCATATGAGGAACTTCGAGTTTAAAGTTTTCTGCAATGTGACCAAATGTATCTGATTTTGTATCATCAACATCATGGTTAAAAAACTCGTTTGCATCAGGTGCCGCACCAATTCCAACAGAATCCATCACAACTAAGTGAATACGATCAAATTTTGTCATCTTATTTCTCCCTAATCTTGTCATTATGTATAATACTTGTACGCGTTTGTTTTTTGTATTGATGATTAGTATTAGTACCCAGGCTAAAAATTAAGCCTACTAAGGTTAATGATTACTAAATATCAATTGTTGAATACTGTGCGTTTGCTTCAATAAATTCACGGCGTGGCTCTACACGATCACCCATCAACATATCAAATACTTGATCTGCCTCAGCTGCTGTGTCTGTCGTCACTTGCGCCATCGTCCGATGCTCAGGATCCATCGTCGTCTCCCATAGCTGATGGTCATCCATTTCACCAAGTCCTTTATAGCGCTGAACAATAGGTTTTCTGTTCCCTACAGTCATCTCTGCGATAGCTTGTTGAAGCTCTGTTTCTTGATCGACACCTGGCTGGATATAAGTAATCTTATCGCCTAATTTAACCCCATAAATTGGTGGCTGAGCGATATAGACGTATCCTGCTTCGACAACTGGGCGCATATAACGATAAAACAAAGTAAGTAGTAACGTTCTAATGTGTGCGCCATCAACATCGGCATCAGTCATGATCACTAACTTTTGATAGCGTGCTTTACTGACATCGAAATCTGCACCAAATCCTGTGCCCATAGCCGTAAAAATTGATCGGATTTCTTCATTAGCAAGGATTTTTTCCATGCTAGCTTTTTCTACGTTTAGAATCTTACCGCGAATTGGTAAAATCGCTTGAAATTCTCTATTTCTACCGGATTTTGCAGAGCCACCGGCAGAATCTCCCTCGACGATAAAAATCTCAGTCTGACTCGGATCATTAGAGGCACAGTCTGCTAACTTACCTGGTAAGTTAGAGATTTCAAGTCCAGATTTTTTACGCGTTACTTCACGCGCACGTTTTGCAGCAATTCGTGCCTTGCTAGCCAGAATACCTTTTTCTACAATACGTTTAGCAACTTGAGGATTTTCTAATAAAAATGTAGAAAATTCTTCACTAAATAATTTATTAACAATACCAGAAACTTCTGAGTTACCTAACTTCGTTTTTGTTTGACCTTCAAACTGAGGATTAGGGTGCTTAACAGAGATAACAGCTGTCAACCCTTCACGCACATCATCTCCTGTTAAGTTTTCTTCATTTTCTTTAAGGAGTTTCTTCCCTTTAGCATAGTTGTTAATCACACGTGTTAAGGCTGTTCTAAAGCCCTGTTCATGCGTGCCACCTTCATGCGTACTAATATTATTCGCAAACGATAAGACAGTTGAGTGGTAATCTCCTGTATACTGCATAGATACTTCAACCGCGATACCATCTAATTCACCCTCTGTAAAAATAGCTGAATCAAATAAAACGGTTTTTTTATCGTTCAGATATTCCACATAAGACTTGATACCACCTTCGTAATGATAATGTGCTTCATTATCTTCATTAGCGCGTTTATCTGTGATTGAAATACGTAAGCCTCGATTTAAAAATGCTAATTCTTGGACACGTTTAGCTAATTTTTCAAATTGAAATTCAGTCGTTTCAGTAAAGATAGTTGGGTCAGGTGTAAAATGAACAGTCGTCCCGTGTTTGTCAGTATCACCGATCATCTTAAGATCGTCAACAACAACACCACGACGATATTCTTGATAATAAGCTTTACCTTGTTTAAATACTGTCACATCAAGTTGTGTAGATAGGGCGTTAACAACTGATGACCCCACACCATGCAGGCCACCTGACACTTTATAGCCGCCGCCGCCGAACTTACCACCAGCATGTAGGACTGTAAATACTGTTTCAACAGCTGGTCTTCCGGTTTTTTCTTGGATATCTACTGGAATACCGCGACCATCATCCATGACAGTAATTGAATTATCAGATTCAATGAACACCTCGATATGTGTTGCAAATCCTGCTAATGCTTCATCAATAGAATTATCAACAATTTCCCAAACGAGATGGTGTAAGCCTTCTGATGAAGTCGAGCCGATATACATCCCCGGACGCATTCTAACGGCTTCTAGTCCTTCCAACACTTGAATTTGACTTGCGTCATATTCTGCTGCCTGTTCTTGTTTATCTGATAATGCTTGTAATTCTTCTGCTGTCAACTATGGCCTCTTTCAAAGATAAGCAATCTACTTTTAACATCACATCATCCTACAGTCACACGACTTAGCGGTGTAACTGATCACTTACTAATCGCCGTTTCACCTCACTTAGTTACGGCTATTTAGTAAGTTTTTGATGCACTCAATCAGTGTTTATAAGATTGATTTTATACGGATTGCGTCTATAACATACTACTTCTATTATACTATAAACCACATAAAAAAACACCTATCAACTTATTGAGCTTAGATAGGTGTTTGTGATGTCAGTTATAAGTTTAGTATATCGCTCAACCTATTGATATTATGCGTTGCATTAACGTCTAGCTGATCAGCAGAATGAAAATAAATGGTATCAATATTAGCCTGTTTACCAGCCAGTATATCTATTTCCCGATCTCCTATCATCACTGCTTGTTTGAGTTGATATTTATTGATCAGGTAGTTGATCGAGTCAGGGCTTGGTTTTCTAGCAAATCCATTATTAGCTGTCACAACTTCTGTGAAATAGCGAGAAATCCCAGCAGCTTCCAAGATATCTATGACATGATCATCACGATGAGAAATCATAAAGTTTCTATTGCCAGATTTGACAATTGCCGCCAAAACCTCACCAGCTCCTGCAAATAAGACTGGATGTTTTAAATCTTGAACTTCTCTTTTTTTATACAAGTCTTTAAAGTGAGGCAACTCAGATGCAAATTGATCGATAGCCACTTCTGTTGAAATCCTCAAAGCATTATAAATATCATCAAACGATGCTGTGATGCCAAATTCATGCATTAGAACATGTTGGAACGCTTTAGCAGATGTTTGATAATTATCTAGTAAAGTACCACCTAAATCCCAGATATAATCTGTGTAACTCATAATTTCCCTTCTTCTATTGAAAGTACGCTGACACTTGTCAAAACGACAAGCATGGATAGGCCTGTCAAGAAGTCAAATGGCAGGTCAAATAAAAAAATACTAAATACTGCTGCTAAGATTGGTTCCATTGCAGCACAGACTTCTGCGACGACTGGTGAAATATATTTGATTGCGGTCATATTAAGCATGAAAGCTATTGCTGTTCCAATCACAGCAACGCCTAATGCCAAAATAAAACTTTTAGGCGTTAACTTGAAGTCAATTACCCAGACAGGATGTACAACATTCATGATCACTCCTGCTATCAACATACCCCAGCCTGTCACATTCATCACATCATAAGTCTGCAGTAAGCGTTTGGGAATTAATGAGCAAGTTACGACAGATATTGCCGAAAGAAAGCCTAAGCCTAGACTCATAGGTGTCAATGTCATCGATGTGATATTGCCATGCGTTGTGAGAAAAAATATCCCCAAAATCGTGAGTAACACAAAGCTTATCAGCTTAACAGTTAATTTTTTATTCCTAAACACAGCCAAATAGATCAATAAAAAAACAGGTGAGGTAAACTGTAAGACTGTTGCTGTGGCAGCATTAGATGTCTGTATACAAGCATAAAATGACAGTTGCAACATCAAGATACCAACTATTGCATAGGCAAATAGCTCAAGGTAGTTCTTTTTATTTTTGAGAATGTCAAAAAATTGATGCGGTTTATGACAATATGAAATAGCCAATAAGATCACACCAGCTACTAATAAGCGAAATGACGTTATCCACAAGGCATTATCTGCAAATTCTTGAAAAAACAATTGGCCAAATATCCCAGAAAAAGCCCAGAAAACACCCGCTAATATCGCGTATATCGTCCCTTTTAATACGTTGGATTTAATGTTTTTCATTCTTATAGTGTAACATAAATTTATCTATTTTTTATTTGTTTTCTTGGTTTTTAGTGGGCTCAAGAATAATGATGTCATCGGCCACCTCGCTAATAAAACGTGCATCATGTTCAACTACAAGCATCGTAGGCTTAATTGATTTAAGTAACGTCACAAGTTGATGTTGATTATCAATATCCAAATAATTAAGTGGTTCATCCCATATATAGACTGTTGCTGATTCTGATAAGGATTTAGCTAGTGCTACTTTTTTTTGTTGTCCTAATGACATTTCCTCAATATTCTGTTGAAAGACATGTCTTTCAACACCGAGTTTCCTTAAATTATTTAAGAACTCAGTATAATCTAGTTGATATTTTTCACTAAAAGCGTATAAATCTCCTTGATTATCATCATCTATTTGGGACAGATAAGAAACTTTTAAACCTTTGTTTATGGCAAGCTGATACATATAGGTCAATAATAAAGACTTACCGATACCATTTTCACCAGTAATCGCAATCACTTCTCCTCGATTTAGCTGGATGTTGATTGGGTTAAAAAACGTACGATCGAAACGATTCAGCTGAATGTCTGCTTCATCTATTACCGTATGATGGTGTGTAGGTGTATAGCACATCGTCAATGGATCAACTTTTTCTATGTTTTTGAGTAATTTGGCTTTCTCTTTGATGTCTTTATCCATGCGCTGACTTAAACCTTTGGCTTTTTTCATTTGCCTTGCTGCCCTTGCCCCAATAAACCCTTTATCTAAGACACTCCCACTACCCTTTGCTTTTGGGTTTCCGGACTTTTCTTTTTCACGATCCTGAGACCAATCTGCTTTAGCTTTCGCTGATTTTTTCAAGCGACTAATTTCTGATTTTAGTTTTGAATTTTGTGACCACTCAAACGCATCACGTCTTTTTTTATCTGCTTCATAACCAGAATAAGTCGTCGTAAGTAGTTGAATATCATTTCTTTCAATCGCAAGTAGATGATCACCCACATCTTCCAAAAATTGACGATCGTGGCTAGTCACAATATAGCCTGATTTTTGCTGCTTTAAATAATTGGCGATTTGTTTGCGACTCGCTATATCTAAGTGATTTGTCGGCTCATCAATCAAAGGAAAATAAGCATCATTTAAAAATAACCCGATCAATAATACTTTTGTTTGTTCACCGCCTGACAAAGTATCGAACGGTTGCCATAAAATAGTCTCTGACAAGCCTAGTACAGTCATTTCTCTTTTTATTTCCCACGCTTTAGCCTCATACAACTCATCTAAAATGTATTGAGTAAGTTGTGTTTTATCATTAATTTTTTGAGGAAAATATCTAAATAATTGGTCTGACCAAATCTGACCAGATCCTTTTAGCTCCCCCGACAAGAGCTTCATGAGCGTTGTTTTTCCTCGACCATTTTTCCCGACTAAGACCATCTTCCAACTACTATCAAGTGTCGCTGACAACTGATCAAAAATAAGCTTGTCAGCATAGCCGAATGTTAAATTTTTTAATGTAATCAAAAAAGCACCTCCTGCTTACTTAAGCAAAATTGTGCTTTAAAAACCCTAATTCCCAAACTCAAAATTGACGGTAGTCAATCAACGTACCGCAAAACGATGGGTTAAATTTAGGTGAAAAAGTCTGCACAAAAAAGCTTAAGAAAAAAATCGTTAATTTTTCTTTCACTTAATGCGCAATGGACCTCACCTTTTTGAGTAAATGACTCATACTTTCTTTTTTTCTTCATTCTAGCAAAAGAAAAACACTTTTTCAAGTGTTTTAGGTTTAGCTTAATTTAACAATTCCAAAGCGAGATCGAGCCCTTTATCACCTTGCATCAGACCATACATTTGCATCGGAATATCTTTAACAGGTGTATCAGGGAATTTACCAGCCACTTCACTAACCATATAACGTGCTTGTGGCCCAATCAAAATAACATCCGCTTTAGGTCCTTCTGTATCCACTTCAGCAAGACCATAAGCTTTTATTTCAAAGTCTAACCCACGCGCTTCAGCTTCTTTTTGCATTTTTTGAGCAAAAAGTGATGTTGACATCCCTGCAGAACAAAATAAATTAACGATTGTTGTCATGATAAATACCCTCTCATTTACAATTATTGTAAACGCTTTCTCTATAGATTCTATTATATATAAAAAATACCACTTTGCAAAGTGGTATTTACCAATTTCATCATAATACACCTTTATCTGTTCTATAACGCCTTGTGCCAATTTCTGGATTTCTGTTTAATTTTCCAGAGATAATTGGCGTATCAGGTATATGATTATACTTCATAGATAAGACTAGACCGACACCAATTAAGTTACCAATCAAGGAGCTTCCGCCTTGAGAAATAAAAGGAAGTGGGATACCTGTTAAAGGTAGAACGCCAATATTGGCTCCGATATTTTCAAAAACGTGAAACAAAATCATCATGATAATACCAGTTGACACATAAATATAAAACTGATTATTAGCTTTAATCGTCACTCGAATCATTCTATAAATCAACATGAAATAAAGTAAGATGACAAATGCTGAGCCAATAAAACCAAAATTCTCACCGATAACTGTAAAAATCATATCGGACTCACGAACTGGCACACTGACATTAGCAACATTAAATCCTTTGCCAAATAACCCACCAGTACCGATGGCAACTAAGCCTTGTGCCTGTTGATAAGTCGAGCCTTGTGCATTTTTAAAGGGATCACGCCAGGCATCAATCCTTAATATCTGATAGTTATCCATCCCTACGGTTCTTAGGAAATCACGTCCTGCATCAAAAGTTGTTAGGTAAATAATCCCGCCACCGACTATAGTCACAAAGGCAACAACTGGTAAAATGATTCGCCATGAAATGCCTGATACAATAACGATGCCCCCAAAAATGGCCATAAAGACAAGTGCTGTACCGAAATCTTTTTGTGCCCCTAACAAGATCATAACAGGTAGTGTCACTAAAAACATATAGATGATCAGTAAAAAATCATCTTTCAGTACTCTATTTTTGAGTTTGTTTTGGAAGCCTACAACGACATGGGCCATCATCAAGATATAGGAAATTTTCATAAACTCTGATGGTTGAAACAGATTTGACCCACCAAAATATACCCAGTTTTTAGCACCTGTTAAAGCGACAGTCGTCGGATCATAAAATTTCAAAGGAAGTAGCATCAAAATAATACCTAAACCATAAAGAAAAGGTGTCAATTTCCAAAGCACTTTTGTATTAAAGTGCATGACAATAAACGCCAAAATGATTCCTGCCACACACCATGTTGCTTGCTGGGTCATCACCTTACCCAATCGCTCAGGATAATCATGATTCGTTGCAATATATAATACAAGTAATCCAATCATACTTAACAGAAAAGCGGGCAATATTAATGTATAATCAATTCGACTATCAAATGTTAATTTTTGTTTTTTCATTATGTCTATTATACCGTTTTGAATTGAAAAATAAAGATATTTCTAAAAATAAAAAGATAGACATGGTATGTCCATCTTCAGTTAAAATTAATTGACTAACGCTTTCAGCTAATCCCTTGCGTAAGGATCTGATCTTGAACATACTGAGCATATTTTTCATGTTGACTTACAAGCTCTGTATGTTTTCCTGATCCAGTTACAGACCCTTTTTCGACGAAGTAAATCATGTCTGAATCAACAATCGTCGCAAGCCTGTGTGCAATGACCAGAGTAGTCCGACCTTTCATGAGATTTTTCAAAGCTTTTTGAACCATCATTTCAGACTCAGAATCTAGACTAGCAGTAGCTTCATCTAACATGAGCAACTTAGGATTACGCAGAAATGCTCTCGCAATTGCTAATCTTTGCCGTTGTCCCCCTGATACTTTAATCCCTCGTTCGCCAACTTCTGTTGATAATTGAGCTGGCATTTCTTCAACAAACTGTCGTGCATAAGCTAAATCAAGTACATGCCAAAGTTGTTCATCTGTAAATGTGTCTGTTAGTCCATAAGTCAGATTGTCACGAATCGTTCCTGCAAGAATAGCTGAATCTTGAGAGACGAACCCAATTTGTTTGCGATAATTGGCTAGGTTGATATCTGTAATCGGTGTATCTCCAAATGTAATTTTTCCACTTGTTGGGTCATAGAATCTTTCTAATAGGCTAAAAATAGTCGATTTCCCTCCACCAGAAGGCCCGACAAACGCGATCACCTGACCTGTTTGCGCTTCAAAAGAAATGTCTTTTAAGATATCTTTTTCACCGTCATAAGCAAAATCAACATGTTTTGCACATAACGTTTTACCTGAAATGTCAATCATTTCTCCAACGTTCAAGTCTTCTTGTGATTCTTCAAGTAATTCAGATACTCGTTTAGTAGATCCAGCTGCTTTCGCCATTTCTGTAAAGAGTTGGGCGATCATAGGTAGAGCACCTATCATATTAAAAAGATACATCAAAAAGCTCATCAAGGTACCGATTTGCATGGCACCACTAGCAATTCTGTGCATACCATACCCTAGTAAGCCAAAAATCATCGACATCATAACCATCATCATAAAAGGTTGCATGATTGCATCGAAAAACGCTTCTTTTCTGCCAACTTTAAATAGCTTTTGTACTTCTAAATTTGCACGATTTTGTGCTTGTTTTTCAGCATTTGACGTTTTAACGAGACGGATTTCTGAAAGTGTCTCAGATGCTATACCGCTAAATTCTGATAAAGCATCTTGACGCTTATGCCCAATCTTTGATCCAAATTTAAAGACAGGAATCATGATCAGCATGGCGAGTGGGACCACGATAACCATAGCAAGTGTCATATGCCATTCCATCCTAAACATCATATAGACAGAACCTATGATTGTAATAAAGCTGGCTAGGGTTTGGGGAAATACATTAGCTAATAACTGCTTAACTTGACTGGTGTCATTGACCAAGCGACTGGCAATTTCACCTGATTTTACTGTATCAAAATAACTTACTTTTAAGTGCGTTAACTTTGCCCACAAATTCTTTCTGAGATTTGCAATCACATGTTCTCCGAAAATACCTAAGACTGTTCCACCAATTGCTGATATGATTGCTGATAATACAAACAAAGCCACAACGTTTATTAAAAGTGAATAATCTATTCCCTTACTAAATTGATTAATCAAAGTTTGTGCTAATTTGGGGACATAAACTGTGATTGCACTAGAAATACTAGCCAATACAACACCGATAATCAAAAGTAGATACTTGGGTTTTGCCTGATTGATCAATTGAAAAAATGTCTTAAACTTAAATTTTGTCCCATCTGCTCGTACAGTTTCTGGATTCATTTTATTTTCACGCTTTCTCTCATTCTTTAAACAAAGCTTCACTATTTGCTTTGATTACTAGTAGAAATAGGTTGCTACAAGCACTAAACTGATTATTACTGCTTCTGTCACCTTCATCTCCTTTATTCAAACTATATCTTCGTCGATATCTTCATGATGCTGCTTACGAGATAATCGCCTTCTTCCTTGATGGTCTCCCCACATTGGATATTGATCAAAAGATTCCCCTCCTCTATGATTAAATTCTCGCATCATACGACCACGAGCTTGTCCCATACGTGCATTTATTTTTTCAAATATCTGCCAATGTTCCTCATTACTAAATTCTTGGGTGAGTTTTTCATAGAAGAGTTGACTATCTAGACGCTTAGCTAATTTATCAATCCCTTGACTAAGCACCTCAAGCTCTGATTCACTGAAGTCCTTAAACAATTCTTGATTTAGTCTAAAAGACATTTTTTGACGTGCATTCAACATCTTTTGACCGGCTTCGGTTAGCTTTATATAGGTCACTCGCGCATCTTTATCAGATTTAGTTCTCTCCACAATACCAACATGCGATAGTTTTTTTATAATCTGGGTAACAGAACTTGGCTTGATATCTAAAACCTCTGAAATTCGTCCTGCCGTTACCTCATCTTCTTTAGCTAATAAGTTTAGTGTCATCGCACCATTATCTTCACGCTCATATAATTTACCGATAAACATGAAAAAAGGGTTATTCGAAATATCTCTCAAATCATTTATAATATCTTCAGTTTTCATTTATTTAGTTTCCTTTATCTTTAACTAAATAAATAATACCTTTATTTAGTTAGTTTGTCAATAAAAAACTAAACTAATTTTTGATTTGACAGAATAAAGACTATCACCGGCATGATAGTCTTTATTTTTTTATGAACATTCATAGCTTTTCTCTACCTAATATGAGTGAGCTGATAATCACACTGACACTTGATAAACTCATCGCTAATCCTGCAAATATAGGATTTAACAACCCAAATGCAGCTAAAGGAATACCTATCAAGTTATAAATAAACGCCCAAAAGTAGTTTTGATGAATTTTTCTAACTGTCTTTTTAGATAATGTCATCAGTGAGGTAATTCTTTCTAGTGCATGATCAGATACAATGACGACATCTCCTGACTGCATAGCAATATCACTACCTGATCCCATCGCAACACCAACAAGTGCACTAGATAATGCAACAGAATCATTAATCCCATCACCTACCATCATCGCGTTCTTAGTCTCACGCACAATCGTTGCTTTTTGCGTCGGTGTTGCTTTGGCGATGACCGTATTCACACCAACTTCTTGATTAATCAGCTCAGCAGATGCAGCGTTATCTCCGGTCAGCATCATCGTTTTCATACCTATTTTGTGTAAGTTAGCAATTGTATCTCGTGCATCTGACTTAATTTCAGATGAGAAAGTTGCGATACCGACTAACCGTTTTTGTGTTGCAAAATAGATACTCGTGTTTGAGCTTGTCTCAACAGCTATCCCTTGTGCCATCATCAGATCAGCATTACCTGCATAGTACGTTTGACCATTTACATCAGCCATAACACCTTGTCCAGCCAACTCTTTAAAGTTAGTTATCGGTAGCGTGTGATCTATAGACAAAGTTTTAGCTAGTGGGTGATTAGAATAACTTTCAATACTAGCCAAGATCTGGAAATCACTCTCAGAACCAGACCAATTTTCAAGTTTAAACTTGCCTGTTGTGATGGTACCTGTCTTATCAAAAATGATTGTTGAGACGTTTTTACTATCTTCTAATGCATTCGCATCTTTGATTAGAATCCCGTGTTTTGCACCTAATCCTGTTGCGACCATAATTGCTGTTGGTGTTGCCAACCCCAAAGCACAAGGACAAGATATCACCAAAACACTCGTTGTATGCAAAAGAGCTACACTAATATCTTTTGTCACCCAAAACGTGATGATAAATGTGACTAGTGAAATCAGTAAGACTACCGGTACAAAAATACTAGAAATTTTATCTGCTACTTTTTGAATTTTAGGTTTGGTTGCTTGAGCTTCCTCTATCGCAGCCATCATCTGAGAAATAGTAGAGGCTTCTTGTGTATGTATCACAACCCCTGTAATGACACCATCTAAATTTATCGCTCCCTCAGCCACAAATTCACCACTGTTTTTAGTTACAGGTACTGATTCTCCCGTTAAAGAAGATTCATCAAAGCTAGCTGTTCCAGATATAACTTTGATATCTAAAGGGACACTTTCACCGGCCTTAACAGAGATGATCTGATTTTCAACTACTCTTTCAACAGGTGTGTCTATTTCTTTTCCAACATGTATGAGATGCACTGTTTGCGCACGTTGTTTTTGCAAACTATAAATAGCAGCAGATGTATTTTTTTTAGCTTTATTTTCTAGATTTTTGCCAAGTAATACCAGTGTAATGATGACTGCTGAAGACTCAAAATTTACGGCTGATCGATGTGCTAATAAAAGGCCAAAGATAAGGCTAGATAGATAAGCTACCGTTGTCCCTAAGGCAACAAGCACATCCATATTAGCTGACTTATTTTTGATGGCCATATAGGCACCTTTATAAAATCTAGCACCAAAGATAAATTGCACTGGTGTTGCAAGAATTAACTGAACCCAAGGATCATGCAAAAACATAAAACTATGTAGGTCAAAAATCATGGCAAACATCCCTATCATCATGGGAAATGATAACAAGGCAGCGATGATAAACGACCATAGAAGCCGTTTTTCTGATTTCAGTTTGGCTAATCTAATCTTTTCACGATGTGCTTTATCATCAACAATAGCACCATATCCAGCTTGTTGAACAGCTCGGATTATCTGATCAGTACCACTTTCGTCTTGCATGATTACTTTGGCTTTTTCTGTAGCTAAATTAACTGTTGCCTCTACTACAGCGTCTGATGCATTAAGCGATTTGCTGACTTGGTGTGCACAATTTGCACAAGTCATGCCTGTGATGACAAATGATTGTGTTTTCATATAGCTCTGTAAACTTACCTATTGCTAAAAGGTCAGTTATTCCTTTCTACTTTTTAAAAAAAAGCAATGGTCTTGATATCAACCATCGCTCTCTAAATTAGATAACCTGATAACCGGCTGTTGCGACGGCTGATGTTAACGTATCTATATTCGGTGAGTCTGCTTTAATGACAGCTTCACCTTTTTTTAAATTCACTTTTACACTGGTTACCCCATCAACAGATGCCAAAGCCTTGGTCACATGGGCAACACAATTTTTACAAGTCATCCCTTGAATCTTTAATGTCATTTTTTCCATCACGAATCCCCCTAAAATTTCTGCTCTATCTGCTCAGGATGACACCTACAGTCAGTTGATTGATCAAGACAATTACAACTCACATGACAAGCTGGTATTTTCTGTGCCAAAGCATCTGATATCTCTTTGATACCTTCTTTTGTTAAGTCAGCACTGTTAATTAAATTTGTAATCACATTTGGATATTTTTTGGCACATACTTTATCTAAAAGATCTTGGCCCATCAAAGCAACTGCCTGACATTCTGATAAAGTCGGCGTATAAATAAATTTTCGACCAGATTTTGTTGTGACAAGCACTTCTTTTTTAACTAAACGGCCTAATAACGTTTTTATCGTTGCAATAGACCAGTTGTTTGAAGCTGCTATCTTACATGATATCTGATCTACAGATGCCTTCTCTAAAGTCCATATTGCACGCATGATGACCATTTCTGAATCTGAAATATTCATGTTCATCTCCTTATTTCTATCTTTAGTTTACACTTGTAAACAATAAAAGTCAACTTTTTAGTTTCATTTTGATTCATCTTTTGATTGAATAATTGCGACCATTCCTTTTTTAAAGGATAAGGTAACAGGTTGTTCGCCAATAAACTCATTAGAGGATAGGGATAGATTTCGATCAAAATCCGTAGCAGCTAATGCGTATTTAGCACCTTGGATAGCTAATGCCTTTACAGGTGTCAGACTTGCAAAAGCCAGATAGGTCATCTGAGGTTCTTTGACAAGCTGATACTGACCAGCGCTTACAAATCGAATGCTATTTGTCTCATCTCGTAAGATAATTTTATCAACAATAGTTGAAAATCTGCTTTGTAAGGGTAAATAAAATATCTGAATTTGGTGATCAAAGCGGCCACCTATGCCCCCTAGTATCAAAATTTCTTCGATATTTTGAAATCTTGTTAAAACGGCAAGGACAGCAAGTTCTAAATCAGTATCATTTTTTTCAGTTGGAGATTTGTGGTATTCATCAGCATAAGCTGATACTGCACTAAATTCTTCAGCACTCAAACTATCAAAATCACCAATAGCTAAATTGACTGGAAACCCTGCTTGCATCAATCGAAAACTGCCTCTATCTACACCAACGTAAAAAGCTTGATCAAAATTTTTATCCATTTTAATTAGACTTTCAAAAGATTGAGCAGGACCACCTGCTAAGATAACTATTTTCATATCCTTTATTATACCACTGAATACTGCCAATCATATGTTATAGAAGATAACTTTTGATATGGCATAGCAACTGTCCTTATTTCTTCATCATAAATTCTCTTTTCCCCAATCATTTAGGTCACTTAAAAACGGTACCAGCTCTCTACCTTTGTCAGTCAGTGCATAAGTGACATGAGGGGGGACAGTATGGTAATCAACTCTATTCACTAGACCATATTCCACAAGAGTGACCAGACATCTTGTCAACATCACCGTTGTAATATTAGCTACTTCTCTTTTTAATTGATTAAATCGAATATCTTGATGTTTAGAAAGTTGCCATAGAATATTGAGTTGCCACTTTCCTCCCAAAATCGCCATCAATCTTGAGATACCACAATCATTTTGAGTCATACTTGTCTCCTTTTTTACAGTAACAAAAAAGTGCGTACTTACTTTTTATATATCACACTATTATAATAAAACTAATCCATATAGAAAAGAGATAACTATTTATGACTTATTTGACATTTTTAAATGACCGAAGATCTGTCAGAGACTTCGATCCCAACTACAGTATATCTGATCAAGAAATAGCTGAAATGATCACTCATGCAGCAAATGCCCCATCGAGTAATAATTTTCAACCTTGGAAAATCGTCGCGGTAACAAACAAAGCTAAACAAGCACAACTCATGACTTTTGCCTATGGTCAAAAACAGGTACAAGATGCTTCTGTCGTATTTCTAATTCTAGGTGAAAAAAAACGATATGATATTGATAAAATCATGACATTCAATGTTGAACATGCGATCATAACAGCTGAAGAAAGACCCTATAAAACAAAACGTGTTCACGAGTATCTACGTCTTCACCCTGAGGATATAGGTATTCAAGGACTCAAGTTTGATTTAGGATTATTCTCGATGAACTTAATGCATGTAGTTCGTGCATTTGGCTATGATTCAGTTCCGATGAGAGGTGTAGATTTTGACAAAATAAACGCATACTTATCCCTATCTGATGATTATGATGCCATGTTATTGTTACCAGTTGGTAAAGCACTTAAACCAGGACACCCACACGTGCGTTACCCTTTAGCATCATTTTTTACACACATCAAATCATAATGCGTTACAAAAAAACGCCTTAAGACGTTTTTAATTATTTATAGATTGATTTAGACTTACCATACCACCACTTAAAGAAGTGTTTTTGCAGCCATGGCTGTAACCATTTATCTAGGCCAAAGGCACGGCCAGAGCCATTCATTAACGCTAGTGCGACAAAAAGGAACCAGATATTTACCCAGTAAAACATACCTGAGAGCACAAACATCACTGTCAATGCTGCTGTTGCAGCAGAAGCAAGCCATGTAAATGCGCCAACGATCAACGCTAAGGCTAAGGCAACTTCAACAACTGACATAAATTTTTGCATAAACAGCGCAACATCTTCGTTTGGTATCATAAACTTGAAAAGTGGTTTTAACCAATGTGGTACCTTTTCTAGCACAGCCATTGGCTCATGACCAAAAGAGTATGATAAACCAAACTCAGCAGTTGATTTTGTTGTTTCTGCTGCAGTACTTGCAGAAGCTGTTGCATCCGCAGCTCCTGTGGAAGCCCCTGCTGCTGCATCTGCGGTTTCTTTTAACCATTTAAAGGGTAAATGGATGTCATTTGTAAACCAAGACCCTTTACCAAACCAGGTTGTCGGATCCCATAACTTGCCATCTCCTACCCATTTTGGTGTTGCTTCAACTAACCACACCAAGCCATAAAAAATTCGTAACGGTACCGACCACAATACATTGCCTAAACGAGAAGTATGTCCCCGAAACAGGTTACGTTCATGTTCAGTATGGAAAATTTCATTTTTTAGATAGGTGAACATATACCATAAACTACCAATTTGTAGCGTGTACATGATAAAAATAAGATGTTTCACAGCCATAGCAAAGAAACCTGATAAGTGGACTTTTCCAAACAGTTCTGCAACGCCCCATTTGGCGCCAACAGATACCATCGTCCCTTTATAGCTACCAACATAGGTGTGTTTTTCAGTCCCTTTAATATCCGCTATGATATTTAGCGAGGCAATATGAGCGGTCTGCTCAGCTGCTTCAACAATCTGAGGGGTAGGTCGTCCTGTTTCTTTCTCGGTGTATCCTGATACATCACCAGCCACATATATGCCAAGTGCTTCAAATCCTACAGCTTCCATATACGCATTTGCCGTTAACCGTTCACCACGTTCAGTTTTTTCAAGACCATAAGATGTGGCTTGTGTATTGCCTTGCACACCTGTTGTCCAAATCAAGGTATGTGTTGGGACATTCTCACCATCTTTTATTTTGACATGATCGGCAGCAACTTCTGTAATTGCATGATTTAGTAATAAGTTAACATGATGTTTCGTCAGGTATTTAACGACTTTATCTGCGTCTTGTCTATCAAGAGTATTTAAGATCGTCGGCATCATTTCAACGACACTTAACGTGAATTCAGACTCATCAAGTTTGTACTCACGCGCAGCTATACGTCGCCAATCGATCAGCTCGCCTATCATCTCAATACCTGTAAAACCTGAGCCTGCAACGACAAAATTTAGCAAGGCTTTACGTTTGTCATCGTCATGTTCCAAAGCGGCCTGCTCAACAGTTTTTTCTAGATGCCGCCTAATTTTGAGCGCATCTTCCATAGACCATAAGGTAAACCCATGTGCTTTGACACCAGACACTCCAAAATCGTTTGGTTCTCCACCTATCGCGATAATAACATAATCATAGGTAATCACACCATTATATTTAGTCGTGATTTGTTTGGCAGCTTTATCTAGTCCTATTACCTCATCCGTTAATAACTGAACATTTTTTTGATGTGCAAATAGTTTTTGCAAATCATATTGTGCATTGGTAAAAGGCACACGACCAGCAGCAACCTCATGTAATTGTGTCATCATCGTATGATAACTATGTTTATCAATCAGGAGAATTTCTGCGTCATTTTTTAGCTTTTTAGATAATGTTTTTGCTGCTTTTACATCAGCAATACCAGCACCAATCACTGCAATTCTTTTTTTAGACATGTCAGCTCCTATTATCATTACTTCATATATTTTTCACTCATTACTTATTAGTATAACGATTTCATTGACAAATGTAAACATGACGCATCACGTCACTTGTTTAAACTGTTTAATAATCGCTAAAAACTCATCACCAAACTGGTCGGCTTTTTTCTCACCAATACCAGAAACTGTTAAAAGTTTCTCACGTGTCTCGGGCTCTGCCTCTGCCATATTCATCAATACTTGATCAGAAAAAATCATAAAAGGTGGCAAGGATAATTCTTTGGCAAACATGCTACGTTGTTTACGTAATAGTTCAAACAGGTCTCCACCAATTTCACAATTTTGTGATCGTGTTTTTTTAATCGGCTGTGTCGTTTTTATCTCACGCATCATCACACTTTGCTCAGATTTAAGTACGCAAATCCCTTTATCAGAAATACGCAAGCCATTATACTCACCAGAAACTAATAGGAAGCCATCTGCTGCTAGATAATCAATAAACTGATTCAATTTTTTCACTGGCCAGTCTGATAATAAACCATAGGTTGATAGCGTATCGAATCCTGTCCAACGCATTTTCTCAGCTAGTTTACCTCTTAAAACAGCTACTACCTGTGTTTTAGAATAGTTACCAGCTTGCAGTTGGCCCATTCTGACAATGTTAGATAAGACTTTTTGTGCAGCTAAAGTCATATCCAAAAGCTCTCGGGTATCAGTACAGTTTGAGCAGATTCCACAAGGGGGTATTTGTTCACCAAAGTATTGGACAATATACTGCTGTAAGCAATTTTGTGTTGCTGTAAATCCTGTCATTTCCTGTAATTTAGCAAGTTCCCTCTGTCGATACGCTGGCGTTTGATTATCAGCATTATCGATAAAGAACCTTTGTAATTGTGCATCTCTTGCAGATGCCAATAAAACAGTTTCACTGGGAAGACCATCACGACCAGCTCGACCAATTTCTTGATAATAAGCTTCGATAGAGCCTGGCATACTAAGATGAATGATGTACCTGACATTTGTCTTATTAATCCCCATACCAAATGCATTGGTCGCAACCATGACTTGACACTCATCATATAAAAAGGCATCTTGTGCTGCTTCCCGCTCATGATCAAGCATGCCTGCATGATAAGCACGAGCTGAAATACCTGACTTAACCAGTAATTCACTAGTCTCATCTACCAACTTACGTGTGCCAGCATAAATAATCCCAATATCATCGGGATTATTTTTAGCATAGGCAATCACAAAATCGAACTTTTCTTGCTGAGACAGGCCTTTTTCAATCTTGATCGCTAAATTATCCCTAGCAAAGCCAGTTTTAACCGTGTTCTCAATTGCTAAAATATTGATTAAATCTGCTTGTACTTTTTGTGTTGCCGTTGCGGTTAAAGCCATCACATTTGGCTTATTACTTAGATTTTCAATCAAATCAACTGATGCCAAGTAAGATGGTCTAAAATCATGTCCCCACTGAGAAAGCACATGTACCTCATCGATGACAACTAGACTTAAAGGTAACGCTTGAATGAAGCGATAAAAATAGGGATCTTCTAATCGTTCAGGTGCAATAAAAAAGAGTTTATAGACACCGTTTTTGATATCAGTCAGCCTCTTTTTTATTTCATCAACTGTTACCCCACTATTAATCATCGTAGCTGGTACACCGGCAGCAACTAACTCATCAACTTGATTTTTCATTAGGGAGATTAAGGGGGACACGACCATCGTTGTACCTGGTAATAACATGGCAGGTAGCTGATAAGTCAACGATTTCCCACCACCAGTAGGCATAATACCTAAAGTCCTCTTACCAAGTAGTACACTATCTATAATCGCTTCTTGTCCCTCTCGAAAGCTATCGTATCCATAGACTGAGCGTAATAATTCTTTTGTAGTTGTCATCTTTATATTATAACAAAAGCTAATACCAACTGCTTGTATAGTGGCAGATAGTATTAGCTTTTATTTTAGATATTGTGTTAACTCTTGAGATGTTTTGACTGGGTAAAATTCTGTGATATCATACTCAGCAATCTGATTGATATAAAAGGGATCTTGCGATATGATCTTTAGCACTGCCTCTTTATCATCACAATGACACAGTATCACACCACCGGCCCTAGGTTCTTTCGGTCCTGATAATAAGAATTTTTTCTGTTGATATACGTATCCAGAAATTGACGGTGGCCAGGTAAAAATTGTTCAACAACTTCTAGCGGTTTAATATAGTTAAGAGATAATATAAACATTGGTTTTCCTTTCAGCGGTTTTAAAAAATAAGTGTCAGTACTGAGGCTTCAGTCTAGTTGATTTGCTTCACCATAAGCCAAAAGCGAACATAAAGCAGTCGATTTCACTCAATATGACCAGATGATAGCGCACTTGTTAAGCTTTGAGATGTGCGACCGCACGCAGCCTCCTATAATCAGCTTCCCAATGATCCTCATGCCAAAGTTGACGTCGAACTAAGTCTTCTAACTCAGTCAGGATACTATCTTGTTCTGAGTGACTAAACTTTGCCAAATCAGTATCAAAAAATTGGCTTGCCCAGTTATAAAGGCCTTTTTCTTGATCTTTTAAAACAGTCGGTCTGTCATATAAGACTAATAGCTCAATGTCAAAACCATTTTTTTCGAGTAGTTCCCCAAAATTTTCTGCTGTTGGAAAATTAAATCGTGACGTATAAGTATAGCCTTTTGAGACTAAAAGTGTTTTAAATGCCTGTTCTATGGTGGCAATATTGCCAAATCCACCAAATTCACAGATTAATTGCCCGTTTGAGTTTAGAGACTTTTTGATAGCGTGTAATAGCTGATCATGATCAGGAATCCAATGAAATACTGCATTTGAAAATACAATATCCCATTGACTGTCATCAGTCATGTTTAAGGCATCCACAACTTCAAAGTTTAATGTCGGATAAGCGGCCTTTGCTTTGGCAATCATCTCCTTAGACCCATCAATTCCCATAATGTTGGGATAGGTTTTGGAAATTTCATCAGTCAACGTACCAGTCCCACACCCTAGATCCAATATTTTCGCTTGTTTATTCGAAGGCAAATAGCTCAATAATCCTTTACCATACGCTGCAACAAAATCGTGTTTACTGTCATATAAGTTAGCATTCCACTTCATATTTGCTCTCCTATCTTTATCTAAAGTATAGCATAATTTTCTTGGTAGCTTGTCTGACAAACAGATAATATAAAACGAATGAGACATCTCACTTCCAATGCTTAATGACTAATTTTTGACTTTTGTTTAGCATCAATAAACATCAGCACTATGAAAATGAGTAACAGACTACCACCTATGATAAATGGATTTTCTTGATGACCTATTTTTGCTAAAACTGAAATCATAAATGGCGAGACAAACTGACCTAAAAAGATCATGGATTGCCCGATGCCAACTTGATTTGAAGCGTTACTATCGACTGTGGCTAGTAATTGTGCGTTTAAATAAGGTAAGCCCCAACCAAGTCCCCAGCCAGTTAATAATAAGCCAATAATAAAAACAGGCAGTGTTGTAGCAAAGCTCAATAAGCACAAAGCAGCTGCAAAAATAGCGATAATGATAACTTCTTGTATCCGACTGGTTTGATGAGCTAAAACACGCGCATAAAGCATGCCTGCTATCACACCAAATAGTGACAGAACACTCATCAAAACACCTACTGTCATCGTATTGTGTTGATGAAATTGCGTCGCCATATAAAACGACAGATTTGTAGGGATGATAAAATAAATAACAGTTAACAGAAACATTTTGATCCAAACCATTATCAGGTTAATAGATAAACCTGACTTATTTTTTACTATCTCACGCATTTCTGACACTGTCTCTTCATTCACCCCTTCTGGTAGAAATAAGACACTCATCAGAAAACTCAATAAAGCAAGTAAATAAATAAAAAAGACAAAATGCCAGTCGAAACCTGATACGATACCTGAATAAAGTACAGCTATAACAGTTCCTAGATTATTTAAGCCACTTGCATAACCTAACATCACTTTTTGTTCATTACCAGAGAAATAAAGTTGAATAAACCCTACAGTCCAAGGGACAAGTAAACTTAATCCAATACCTAGAATAATTCTAGATACCACTAATATCGGAAACGTTGACCACAGATAAGGGATGAAGCCACATGCATATAATAACAATCCAGCCAATACTTGCCATCTAGGCGATAGCTTTTTAGGTAGGTTAGCCATCACAATTTGACCGATAACAACGCAAATCGACGGTATTGTGACCAATGATTTTATCCATAATTCTGAAATACCAGGAAAATTACGTGCAATTTCAGATAAAGCTGGTGACAAAGCTGCACCTGCTAATAAAGGAAAAAGTGACAGTAAAAGTATAGATAATTTGCGCATCATTCACTCCTCCAATGCTTTAATTGCTGTATCTAAAAATTGTTTGAAGGCAGCATATTCTACATCCGTATACATAGTGGCTAGTTGCTCATTTAGTGTTGATATTCTATCTCTGATTTCTGCTGTTAACTTTTCACCACTTTCTGTCAGATATAAAGCGTAAGCACTTTTATTATGATCATTCTGACGTCGTTCAATAAATCCCATCTCACTATATTTTGTGATCAATCTTGTCAACAAACTTCTTTCTACTTGACGCTTTTTGGCTAGAAAAAGTTGTGTACAGCCTGGATTTTCTTGAATTGTTAAAAACAGATTATAGTCATGGCTACTAATACCTAGTTTTTCACTCCATTTATCTTGTGACCTGATCAATAAATCATTAAGTCTAGTCACACGTTTGCTAAGATAATTTTCTTTCATTAGTTATTCCTCCTCATTTATCTTAACCTTATCATACAACAAAGCGTTTACAAAGTAAACACTTTTGCTTATCAATAACAGTTTACCTATTTACTGGTAGATATGTTATACTTGCTCACGACTCATGCGAATATGAGTTATTGACCACCATACTTTACTCAAGGTAAAGTATATTATTTCATCCCTAAGAAGAGGCGGATCATCCATAAATAGCTATCAAAATCTGCCAGACAACTTGTTTCTATAGCAAAATTGTCACGTAACTGAAATTTTGAGCACAATTTTTGGTATAATATAGGTTGAAAGGGGGTATTGACATGTTCGATACTGAAAATGATTTGACAACTGAGCAACGCGCTCATGATTTAGCATTACTGACTGTACAAGCAGAAATCAACCGTAACTTAATTTCTCAACTACATACTGAGGAAAAATCTGCTGATTTAGACGTCTATGCACTTTACTTGACTGCATATAAAGATACTTTGGAAGCTGTAAACAAGGACTTTTAATTATTATTTTACCCCATCAGTCACTTGCTGTTGGGGTTTATTGTTGCCATATCAAATCAAAACAGAAGCCTATCAATTCATTAATAATGCGTTTAACATCACCAATATCTCGCACTTAATTAGTCAAACACTTTACTAAAGCATTTAAAAAAAGTTATAAGTTGCTTTGCATATATCTATTTGCTATCATAATAACAACTATAATCGGAGGACAAAATGAAAAAAACACTATATCTGTCATTAGCAATTATAATTTGTATCACGGTCTTATCAGGATGTGGTCAAGCTAAATCCAAAACAACTTGGTTACAAGGGAAATGGTACAGCAAATCATGGCAAGTTACTTATGTGTTCTCACAAAAAAACGATAACTGGCAAATCAAGGATGGCAAAGGTAATGTGATTTCAAAAAGTGCCACACCTTCGAAAGACTCTAATGACAAAGCAATCACATTAGTCGATCAAAATGGCACTAAGTTTATCATCAAAAAAATAGATAAATCCACGATCAAGTTTTTACAAACAAGTAAAAAAGGCTTAATGGGTACTACTGCCGCTGTAGAGTTTGTCAAAGAATAATCTAAAAAAAGAGTAAGCGTTAACCTTACTCTTTTTATATTCACTAATATATTAGTGATATCCTACTTCTCTTTCTACAACAAAAAAAAATTAAATAATTGTATAATAGGGGTCAAAAAGGAGAGTAATATGAAAAATATAGCATTATTGTTTGTTGGTATTTTAAGTTTTATTGGCCTTAGTGCATGTGGCACCGAGAATCATGCAAAAAGAGACAGTTCTGCTAGTTCAACACCTAAAACTGAACAAAAAGCAAACTCATCAAGTTCATCAGCGAAAGCTGGGCAACAAGTTAGCTCGTCTAGTACGACAACTCCTTCCAGCTCTGACAATAGTCAAAGTCAAACACAAGAACAGACAACTACTTCTCCACTATCTGGTTATAGCGATGAACAAATAGAATATGCACGCGTTACAGAAACTTTACTTCATTACTATGGGTATAATTTTCAACCTGTCTCCATTACTGCTCAAAAAAATGGTAAAAATCATCCAGTATTTCCTTTTGATGGTTCTATGGTTGTTCGAGAAGAATCTGTTACATTAACATTTAGTTCTGATAATACTATGGCTGGCACAACTATTGTCACTTATAGTTCTAATCATAATGGCTCAATCAATTTTTATAAAAATCCTAACCATTATCAAGACGAACATTATCTAACAGATCCAGTATTTGTCAAAACAGAATCTGAACGATTATTAGATAGAATGGTAACTATCAACATCCCACTTTCTTTTGATGAACAAGCCGCTCAAATCATTTCAAAAATTCAACTTAAATAACTCATTTTACACTTTTCTATAAAAAATAAAAAAGGAGGACAGCTACATCCCTTAATCGGTCTTGTAGCTGTCCTTCTTTTTAATGCGAAAAACGATAACAACTAGTAAACAAGCCAATAAAAAAATCGACAAGCAAACCCTTATCGATTTGTGCTTTATCATGATAGTTGTGACTACCTTTTGCTGTTTATAGCTAGTTTGATTAGACTTAGTAATGAGACAATCGCCCATACCCCTTCTAAAGCTAAAAATCCCCACTGATTTAAAACTAAAGCGTCACCGGCAAGGATTGTGGAACCTAAAAAGTTTAACCATAAATAGCGTCTGCTATTAGCATCGATAAGTTGATACTGCGATAGGATGAACGCTAGCAAAACCAGACTAGAACCAATAATTTGAATGAACATAAAAAATCTCCTTTAAAAGTTGCGCCGTCGTGCTTACCCGGTACGCCGCTGCTCGTCAGGAGGATTTGATTTCCTAATAATAGTATAGCACAATTCATGTATAAGCTACTGCTATAGACTTTTAAATAAAGAAAACGGCCATATCATGTTATCTTAAAGATGATTTGTAAACATGATAGACATAAATCAAACTGCCTATACATTAGGCAGAACCTATTTGCTAAAGATAGTATAGGGTACATAGGTCTATGGCCTATACTTTTTTAAAGTATATAAGTCAGATAATTTATAGTTATTTAAATATTTGATAAAAAATAAATAATCAGGTACACTATAAGAGAGAAGTAAAATAATCAGGAATGCAGCTTTCTGTATTGTCAGATAAAAAAGCTTTTAGTCTCACTATTTATGAAACATCATGCGTTATATTTTTTGTTATTGTAGATACCTTTACAAGGCTATACTATAATTCGTGCAAACTTGATCCACGTTAAAAGCTGATAGGAGGTTATGATGAGTCTAAACGATGGTATAGAAACAAATCAAGATAAAAAGAAAAACCCTATTTTGAAATTTTGGTGGGTGTGGTCGATTATTATTCTGGTAGCTATCGGTATTTTAGTCCCTAACTTAATCATTCAAAAAGCAATGAGCACAAATAGTGTCACGCAAACAGGAAAAAATAAAATTGTTAAGGTTGGAGACAGTGTTACACAAAACGGTGTACATTATCAGATCAACTCTGTAAAATATAATACTGGTACTAAATATTCTAAGCCTGATGATGGGAACCAGTACGTTATCGTGAATATCACAATCGAAAATAAAGGTAAAGACACCGTAAGCTATAATCGTTATAATTTTAAACTTGATGATGCTGGCAATCAAACTAGTTTTTCAGATTATCTGACTGGAGATGATGGTAAAAAAGTTGTCAACGATATCCTTGGATCAGGAGACTTAGCCGAGGGTGGTAAAGTAACTGGTTCGATGATTGGCCAAGCCAAAATTGGAGAAAAATACAAATTAGTTTATTCAGGATATACGAAGAATTATAAAAAAAGTACCATTACTTTTAATTTAAACTAAACATTTCTGAGTTAAAATAGCATATAAAAAAACACTATCGTGTCAAGCCCCAAATAAAACAGACAGTTC
>NZ_JXJX01000011.1 GCF_002441715.1 Pseudolactococcus plantarum | reverse complement strand
AACTGTCTGTTTTATTTGGGGCTTGACAACTGACGTGTATGTCAGTGGCGTTTTTTTTTTGACTGAAAAGGTTGCATGATGGATGACAAAATCTCTTAAAGTTATCCCCTAATATACGATCAGTCCATGCCGAAATAAACAGTCACCTCAATCACCCACAGCCACTTTATTTGTGGTACAATGATATCACAAAATTAAATGAGAAAGTGTGATGACATGAGCAAGAGAGAAAAAGAATATAGTGATGTAATGGAAGACCTCTATGATTTGGTCTTAGATCCTACTATTCATGAGTATGAAAGAGAAGCACTATTAAAAGCAAAGAACGAACTTGAAAAAAATAGCTATTTTCCAAAAGTTATGGCGAATTTGGAATTTGATTTAAGACCTTATGCGATTCAGTCCAAATTATCAGAACCTGTTGGTAAATTTTACATGAAAGCATCTACTAAAGGCAGATTTGATAGGGAATTAGGAAAAGGCTTGGCTGCTACGCCCATCACATTTGGCTCTATTTTATAAGCGAATTTATAAGCGAAAGAAAAATAATGCGCAGGTAGCATTATTTTTTTAGTTAGCATAATGATGTAAACCTGAGAATTTTATGACAACATAATAAGTTTTGCATGGTGTATAATGAAGATAAGCCATACGAAACTAAGTTTTGTATAATCATGCTTATGCGATGAAGGAGAGTTATGGACAACAAAAAAGAGTACCAGGCATTATTTTCAGAAACATTAGCAAAAATAGACTCAGAAAATAAGAACTTGACTAAGATGAATATTCTTGTCAGCGGGAAAAGTGGCGTGGGCAAGTCAACCTTGATTAACGCTGTCTTTGGTGAGGAGTTAGCTGATACGGGCGTAGGTAAACCCATGACGAATAAAATCAAGCTGATTGCCAAAAAAGGCTTCCCGATACAGATCTACGATACAGTTGGCTTGGAATTAAAGGCAACAAAATTTGACGTCAAATCAATTTTGAAAGTGATCTCGAAAAATGATATCAAAAAATTAATCCAGAAAAAACAAAAAACCAAGGGCGTAGATGATGATATTCATGTGGCTTGGTATGCGATTTCAGGCAACAGTGCGAGGATTGAAAAAGTTGAAATTGACTTGATTAATTGGCTTATCAATCAAGGGATCCCTGTGATTCTTGTATTGACGAAAAGTTTTGACCAAACAGAATCAAAGCGCTTAAAACGAGAATTGCTTGATGTGGTGCCTAGAGCTTCAGCCGTGGTCAGGACATTAGCTAAACCTTCTGATACGACAGATGCTTTTGGTGTCGAGGAGTTGATAGAAACAACCTTTGATGTTTTACCAGATGGGATCAACACAGCTTTTGTCCATTCGCAGTCTGCTTGTATCGAGTTAAAGAAACGCGAAGCACAAAAAGTAGTCACATCTAGCATGGCAAAGAATTTTGGTATTGGCTTTGCCCCTCTTCCTGGTATGGATGCACCACTCATGATGGGTGCACAAACGGCAATGATCGCGAAAATTACGAATATCTTTGGTGTAGATGTCCGTAAGAAACAGATAGAAACGATTATTTTAAGTATGTTAGGCGTCTATGGTGCTATGATTGCAGGTAAAAGTTTAGCAGGAGGTATTGCTAAATTGGTCCCAGGCATTGGCACGATTGGCGGCGGTTTAATTTCAGGTAGTGTCGGAATGGTGATTACTGGTGCCCTTGGTCGGACGTATATCGAGTTAATGACTTTGGTTGTCACCAAAAAAGTAGATTTATCAGCCATCACACCCAATGAATTGACAGATCTGCTTGTTTCTCTAATGCCTAAGTTTTTACCTAATTTTCCAAAACAATTGAAAATGAAGTAAGGGGAACTTTAGAAAATAAGCACAGGTAAGTCATATCGTTTTGAGATGATGGTATGAACTAAGGTGTATAACTCCTCAATTTGAGTAAACTTGAGTTAGATCATGGCGCGACACAGTTATTAAAAACGCATCATGCGTTTTTTTTATTAATCGTATACAGCGTATAGATGGTAATGAGGTGTAAATGCAACCTGTTATTTTGAACTTGCTAGGGTATATAGTCTAAATTAGAAAAATAAAACGATTTTAGAAAACGCTTACTTTTTGCTATAATAGGATATAAGTAGTAAGCTCAAGACTTTGGGGAACTTAGCTTTCTGGGGAGACATGCTGGTAACTGATATAAAAGACAAAGCGTTAGGGACGTTTTGTGATCAGAGAATTATTGCCGTGTTAATATACCTGAGTGATAAGGAGGATAAGAAACATGCCTTATAAAAAGTACGGAGAAACCTTTCATAAGTTAAGAAAGCAAAAGCAAGTCCCCTTAGTTTATTTTGAAGAGATTGGTATCTCAAAAACAGCTTTATCAAAGTTTGAAAGAGGTGAGACGATGCTTGGATTTGATCGCCTGACCTTTGCGCTTCAAGCTATAGATATTACTTTAGAAGAGTTTGAACATCACCTCAATAATTTTTCGCTAAGTATTATCGAAAGTATCTCCGATGATATTTTTGATTTATCAATTAGAGCAGATGATCAATCACTGTTAGAACTCTCTAAAGAGCTGGAAGAAAGTAACTATAAAATTTTTTCATTACTGAGTCAACTGGCACGTCGTCAGACTGATTGTAGCGTTGAGGAGTTAGCCAACAAACTAGATGAGGTTAGAGACTTCCTTTATGCTGTAAAAATTTGGGGATACTATGAACTGTGTGTGCTTTTTCATAGTGTATTTTATCTGGAAATAGATGAAATTGTGTTTTTTAATGATCTATGTCTCAATAAGCAGCGCAAACTCTTTAACATCCCTCACTATCGAACAAAACTACTAGATTTGATTTACAGGTCGATTAATTTATTGGTTCAAAAAGGTGAGGAAGAATGGAGTAGTTATTTACTTGAAAAGATAGCAAAGTATCAAGTCCCGCATACGATGGCTAATCAAAATTTCAAAAACTTAACGCTTGGGTATTGGGAATATCGGTTTGGTAATCATCAGATAGGTTTAAAACAGATGCAAGAAGCCATAGGGGTTATAGAAGATATAGAAACAGATGCGATGGCAAATTACATCGTGAATGCTTACAACTTCTTAGTAAGAGAAAATGGAAAAAGGGCTACTAATGGATAGTAGCTCTTTTTTGTTATGTAAATAAAGTGAGAGATAGCGCTGCAGTAGTAGGTAATACTAACTTAGCTTCACATAAAGCATGCTTATCTCCAATACCTACAGAGTAACTGCCTGCTGCATTGATTGCCCGAATGCCTGCTACGGCATCTTCTATACCAATGCAGTCACTTGGTAAAAGTCCTAGTGCATGAGCGCCTTTTAAGAATATATCTGGATCTGGTTTACCTCGAACAAGCGTTGCAGGGTCAACAATATGGTCAAAATAATGTGTTAGCCCTATACTGTCTAATAGCTGTGGTGCATTGAAACTCGCTGAAGTAATCGCCATTTTTATCTTGTTTTTTTGGCAGGAGATAAGAAACTCTGATATACCAGGTAGAATATTATCTTGGGTCATGTTACGTATTAAAGACTTATAGTAGTCGTTTTTATCATCACATAATTGTTTGATCTGCGCTTGTGAAAAACGATCGAGAGAGTGGTTATGCGCTAAGATGAGCTTAAACGCATCTATTCTTGAGACACCTTTTAGTTGAGACTCTAAGGCAGCATCAAGTGTCAGATTACAGAGGTTAGCTAAATGTTGCCAGGCTTTTAGATGATAGGTAGCTGTATCTGTAATGACACCATCTAAGTCAAATAAAATTCCTTTTAGTAACATCTTGTATCAAACCTCCCACAAAAAGCATCCACAGGACTCTTGCCTCTAAAAGGACTTTTACCTAATAATTTATCGATTGTAGCTGTGACAACCTGTGGCTGGTCGCTATAGGTGTTGATATAGACTGGAACCCGTGGTGCATCTACTAAATGATAAGGATTGCCAAAAGAAATCATGATTGTAGGGATTTCCTTTGTAAACAAAGGTACAAATTGGGCCATGGGCATACCAAAGTCTAAGCGGTTGGTCACTTGATTGCTTTTGCCTTGAAAATTCATCGTATATAAAATGAGATCATACGTCTCTTTAAACTTTTGTCTGTTTCCGATGATGGCATCCAAGGCAAAAGCTGTATCTGATACCTCAGGCTTAGTGACTTTAAACCCTTCTGCTTCGAGTATAGGCATGACTTGGTCACCTACAGAGTTCCCGTTATGTCTATCCAGTAAAAGGATATGTTGGTGTTTTTTGATATCTAATTTATCAAATGAAATTTCATTTTTTACTAAAGTAATGCCTTCATCAGCAACTGCTTGTTTTAAGTCTTCAGGAGTTTCTGATAGAGAAGGCAGTCCTTTTTTATCAAGTGATTTTAAAAGTGCTTTTGTACCTAGGATTCTGGTTATTGCTTCAGTTAAACGCTCAGGCGTGATGACTTCATCGATAACTGCTTGATGGATAGCTTGATAGTCCTCTGCTAAATCAGCAGTAAATAACAACATATCGCATCCAGCCTTGATTGATGCTACAATTGCCTTTTTTCTAGGATAAAAGCTATTAAATCCTCCCATGTTGGAAGCATCTGTAATGATTAATCCGTTAAAACCAAGTTCTGTGCGCAGTAATTTTTTAAGTAATAGTGGAGATAAGGTTGCTGGTTTGAGATCGTTATCAGCTATGTCTGGGCAGACCTTGCGCTCATACTCTGGTAGTAGAATGTGTCCAGCCATGATACAAGGTGCACCATTATCGATTAGTGTTTGATAAACTTTACCATAGGTCTCTAACCAGTTTTCAAAAGATAATGAATTGATGGAAGGCAGTAGATGTTGGTCACGGTTATCAACCCCATCTCCTGGAAAGTGTTTGATAACAGGTAATATCTGTTGCTCGAGAAAGCTATTGATAAAGCTTTGAGAGTGTTGAATGACATGTGCGACTTGATCACCAAAACTTCTGGTCCCTGTAATTGGATTATCAGGGTTTAATTGTAAATCAGTAACAGGAGAAAATGTCATGTTTACACCTACATGACTGGCTGTTTGCGCCATATCTGTGACCGCTTTTTTTACTAAATGATCATGATTGGTCGCAGACAGTAACATGGCACTACCATATCCCGTTTCATGTGCAAGCAAAGCGTTGATGCCACTTTCTATATTGGCAGAAAAAAATGGCTGAATTGGTAAGTTAGTTGCTGCAAAATCAATCACTTCATCAATCACAGATTGAGTGGTTGGACGAAACATGAGCCCACCTGGTTTATAGGTTTTTAGTTGCTGAAAACTATCTTGTTTAGTGAGCATCTCAGAGTGTAGTAGGAAAAAGAGTTGCCCAACTTTTTCAGCTACTGTCATATCTTCTATGGTTTTGATTAAGCTATCGGCTTTTTCTTTTGACAAATTAAAAGGTGGTGTTGTTAGTATCGTTAATGAATTCATAATGACTCCGTTCTAGGTTGTTTTGTTGCTCGATTTGGCAGATTTATGGTTCGCTAAATCTAAAATAATTTTTTGGTATAAGTCAGAATTTAGTTTATAATATCGTAATGCCAAAACACCAATGAGTAAACCAGTTACAGGAACTATTGATAGCAGACTTTTTAGCGTCATAAGCATTTGTGGTGTTTGCGTCATGCCAGGGTTGTAGCCGATACCTGTTAATACCCACCCCGCAATAGCACCCGATAGGCCGGTTGCTAGTTTGGAGCTGATTGTATTTGTAGAAAAAATAATGCTTTCTGTTCTAATTTCAGTTTTCCACTCACCATATTCGACACAAGTAGCAATCATATTTGTAAAGAATAAAGAATAAACCCCTAACATGGCACTAGACATCCCATCAATGACAATATAAAACATGGAGATATCTGTTTGGATGAAATAAATTAAGTAAAGGGTGACCTGTATCAGTACGCAGATACTCATAATGTACTTGTCACTATACTTTTTCAATAATTTAGGGCAAGAGGAGATCAAGATAAGGGTTAAAGGTAGCGCAATCATAGAGGCAAAAGAGCCAAGAGAATCGTTACCAAGTTGATATTTGTAAAAATAAATGGCTAAGGCACCCTTTATCGATAGTGGTATATAAATAGCGAGTTTGGCTATGATTAAAATGAAGAGTTGGTCATTATATCTTAGTGCAGTCAGAATATCTTTGAGTGTCAGTTTTTTTCGAGAGTGTTTGTTTGTCTTATTTTCGTCATCAATGATTGATAGAGATCTAGAGAGTAGCCAACCTGCTATCGTAAAAATACAGGCTAAAATGATAGATAATAGTAGAAAACCATTACGATAATTCCCTTTACCTAATAGATGAACTAGAGGCATTTGGGTAATTCCTAGACCAAATGCAGCAAATAAAATACCGGATTTACAAACTGTTAGTAACTTTACGCGCTTTCTTTCATCTTTAGTGATAGATGGCACTAGAGACCAGTATGCGATATCAAAGAAAGCATAAGCTAGCCAAAATAAGAGGGTGATGACATAGACATAGATGAGGTAGACTGGTTTACTAAAACCAGGTTGAAAAAATAGAGCGATAAGTAGTAAGCTGATGATTGCAGGCATGACGATCACATAAGGTTTATACTTGCCCCATCTTGTGTTTGTCTTCTCGACTAGTACAGCAACACATGGATCGATAACTAAGCTGATAACGCGGACAACTAGTAGAATGGTACCAACGGTTGCAGCAGAGAAGCCGACAGCTTCAGTGAAATAAAAGAGATAGGCACTTGTCATTAGAGCGTAGACCAAGTTTTGTCCGATGCCTCCTAATGTGTAAGACCGAACAATTTTGTTAAAGTTTTGCATTTTATAATCCTCCTTTTGATACCAGTATACACGGAAAGAAAATGCTTTTGCGCCAAGCTATCATTATTCTCACATATGAGAATAATGATAGCTTTGGTATGACTTGTAATGACATGTCTCTTGATGGTATCGTCACTTTGATCAGAATGCATCGTTAGTTGCTATGATGCAATAAAAAAGAACACTCACATCATAATGGGTGTTCTTTTTAGTCGTTATTGTTTTATATGCTTGTTTCATTAGCTAGCATACCTATTTTTAATTGATGATGCTATATTACTTAATGTCTGAGATGATATCTGCTATACCTTGTGTAATCGGTATTGGCGTATGGCCTAGCAACTGAGTCAAATCATCACTAGCTACATCGAGTTCTCCAGCCGCTATATCAGCTTGAATGGCAGTGATAATACCTACGACTTCTTCTGGTAAACCAGCACGAGTTAAGGCTGCTTTGTAGTCTTCTATGGTCATAGCAATCGCATCAATGCTTTTGCCACTTGCTGTTTCAAAGGCTTGATGTAACTCAGCATAAGTTAACAATGGACCTGAGAGTTCGTAGATAGTATTTGCCGTAAAGGGTTGCACTAAGGCATGAGCAGCGGCTTTAGCATAGTCTTTTTTAACAGCCCAACCGACTTTCCCATGACCACCTGCATAGACAAACCCTTTTCCTTCAAGCGCATCTTTAAAGATACCTGTTTCATTTTCTAAGTACCAGTTATTGCGCAAGATTTTATAGGCTATACCAGACGATTTGATTAGGGATTCAGTCAAGATATGATCAGGGGCAAGCACAGAGTGTGACTGCTCAGCATTGGCTAAACTCGTATAAACAAGTTGTTTGATGCCAGCTTGTTTTGCGGCTTCAATGACTTGTTTATGCTGCACGTCACGGCTCACTGCCTGTCCTGGTGCACCAGATACAAACATGAGTGTCTCAATACCTGAAAATGCCTTAACTAAACTTTGTTCATCAGCATAGTCACCGATACGTACATCATAACCCGCTGCTGCAAAAGGCTCACCCTTTGTTTTTGAACGCACGAGAACTGAGATATCTTGATGCGGGATTGTTTTAGATAATTCAGTTAAGATACCATTACCAAGTCCACCTGTCACGCCAGTAAGTAAATAAGTCATTGTTAATCTCCTTTATTGTTTGGTTGTAACTTTTTTAGTTACAACTATTTACCCATATGATAACAAAGAAAACAGGTACTGTCAATTTTAAACACTCGAGATAATAAAAAGACTAATGCTTGTCCAGTTTGACAAGTATTAGTCCTGTATATATTGGTTTGTTTTGTCTAATAGCTGTGCGATCGTTTTCGTTTTTAGAAAGCTCTCGAACGTCTCTTGGGCATGGGCTAAATCATCATCTAAAATCGCATGGATATTTTTGCCCACAACACAGGCTGGATTAGGGTTATTATGGAAATTGAAAAGTCCTGCTTTTGGCACGACCTCAACAGCACGATAGACATCAAAATAAGTAATGTTCTCTGGTGTTTTAGCAATACTAGCACCACCTTGCCCACGTTTAACAGTGATAATATCAGCTGTTTTGAGATGGCCTAGTACTTTACGCACGACAACTGGGTTGACACCAATAGAGGCGGCCATCAGTTGGCTGGTCATTTTTTCCTTATCTTTTGTGCCAAGGAGCGACAAGATATGTAAAGCAATAGTGAAACGACTGGATAATGGCATGATATCTCCTATCAGGGTAGTGAAGTCTTCTCAATTATAGTGAACGGTAATTTAAATGTCAACTGCTTGAATCCAATATTTTAATGACAATTTAATTTGATTAATGTTAGAATGAAGATATACAGCTATCAATACATAAAAAGGAGTATTAATATGCGGATAGATACAGATAGATTAAGTCTAAGACCTTTCAAAGCAATGGATGCTGAGGATATTTTAGGGTATTTGGCAGATCCTAAAGTTAACTGTTTTAAAGATGAAAAATTGACAACTTTGGATGCAGCGCAAAAAGAGGCCCTTAAGAAAAGTAAAGATGACTCGAAAATAGCTGTGGTATTAAAAGATGGTCAGAAGGTTATCGGGGAACTATTTTGTGAATTTAACGAGCCGGATACGTATTTTATTGGTTGGCACTTTAATCCGAATTATGAAGGGAAAGGCTATGCAACAGAAAGTGCTAGTGCCATGATTCATGACTTATTTACAACTCAAAAGGCTAGACGGCTAAGTGCCTACATCGAAGATGATAACTATCCGTCTCAAAACTTAGCTGAAAAGTTAGGGATGAGAAGAGAAGGTTTATTTTTAGAGTTTATTTCTTTTGTGACAGTAGATGGACAACCAAAATATGAAAATACGTATCAGTATGCTTTGTTAAAAAAGGAATGGCTAAAACAACACGCCAAGACTCAGTCGTAGGGGTTTATCTTATCATGAATATGTTTTGATTAGACAATGTGTCTAAAATTAGTTATAATAATTATCAGTTAGTGAACACAGACATATATTGCTTGAAGATAATTTGTTCAACTTATTTTGGACAGTATGTATAGATGAAATTGAGGGGTAATCGTGATAGACAGAAAAGAACAAACTAAAGTCATGCTTCGTGATGCCATGTCACAGCTTTTACAAGAAAAAGCATTTGATCAAATTACGACGACTGAGTTGGTAAAGGTTGCAAAAATAAGTCGCAGTGGGTTCTACACACATTACAAAGATAAGCGAGATATGATCGATGAGTATCAAAAAGCGCTATTTAATAAAATTGAATATATTTTTGAAAAAAACAAAGGGTTTCTCAAACAAACGATGTTAGAAACTTATGAATTACTTTATACCAACGATTTGTATGCTGCTTTATTTTCTAAAAATGGAAACCAAGAAAGCCAGCAATTTATGCAAAATCAATTAAAACTTATCTTAGATCGCTCAGAATTACATGAGAGACATAAGTTAGAGCAGTTAGACGACTTAGCTGATATTTATGCGACGACTTACTATGCCAATGCTATTTTTGGCTTGACACAAACTTGGATTGATCGCAAACGTAAGGAGTCACCAGAACAAATCGCAAGTTTACTGATGTTACTGGTTAATAAACCTGACGTGCAGCAGTGATGTTTATTGTGTTAGTTATGAAATAAAGGAGAGTAAGTGAAACACATCAAAAATACGTGGCAACTATTTATGATTGATTGGCAACGGATTTTTAAAAATCCGATTGCCATCTTTTTAATGGTTGCCTTAATGTTTATTCCATCATTATATGCTTGGTTTAATATCAAAGCGCTTTGGGATCCCTATGCAAATACCTCACAACTGCCTATCGCTGTCTATAGTGCTGATAAAACGCAAAAATTTCAAGATAAATCGATTAATATCGGTGAGGATGTCTTAAAAAATCTCAAAAAAAATAAGCAACTTGGCTGGCAATTTGTTGACTCAAAAGCAACTTTAGATAAAGGTGTCAAATCAGGAAAGTATTATGCTGGGATTTATCTGCCATCTGACTTTTCTAAAAATCTACTTAGCTTTACGACTGGCGATATCAAGAAACCAGAAATCGTGTATTCGATTAATGAAAAAATAAATGCAATCGCACCAAAAATTACATCAAAAGGGGCCTCGTCTTTACAGAGTCAGATTTCTGAAGAATTTATCAATACAGCAAGTCGGACACTTTTTAACACCTTCAATACGATTGGTTACGATTTGGATAAAAATATGGTCAGTATCCAAAAAGTGAAAAGCATGATTTTATCGACGAATGATAATTTGGCAACGATTGACCAATATACACAGCAAGTTGTTGCCCTTCACGGAAAACTCCCTGAATTAAAAGGTAAACTGGATAAGGCAAATCAATTCGCTAATTATCTACCACAAGTGGATGACTTAGGCGATAAAATTGTCAAACTTGACAATAATATGCCAACCATTAAAAATCAACTGTCAGTTATCATGACCCTGCAAGGTAAAATACCAGAGATTCAAAATGCTGGTAAGCAACTTGCCATGATTGATCAAGATTTTGCGGGCGTACAACAAACGATGACGAATGGGATTCAAGAAGCCAAGCAAGGCCTAACGATTATTCATCAGGTACAGACTGCTTTGCCAGATATTAAAAAACTTGGTAATGATGCGACTAAATTAGCAGATGTTAGCCTTTCTGGTGCAACTCAATTAAAAGATGCACTCCCAACGATCACAAATAGTGTCCAAGTGACACTGCAGTCACTTAAAACAGTTGCTGATTCGACGAGTTCAATCGTTACGACGGTTGAACAAGCAATTGCTGATGATAAGCTGACACCAGATGAAAAAGCACAGATTAATCAGTTAATTCAAGCTGCCCAAGCTAATATTACCACGCAACAAACGGCGATCAAAAATCTTGTTGACTTGATGAAGCAGGTCGAAACCAATGCTGGTAATCATGATCTTGATCCTGCAATTTCTCGATTGGAAGCTTTAAGTACCGTACTAGGTCAAGTTAGCGAAAAAATCGGTCAAGTTAACGGCTTCATACAAAATGATGATATAGCTGCTGTTGAAGCAGTGTTAGATCAAATCAATATTTTATCACAAAATATTTCAGCCTTGGTTGGACAAATTGATGTATCAAGTATTAGCACAAGTGTTAAAAACCAGTTAGAGCAATTTATCAAAACTGTAACTGAGGCAAAGGGACTATTAACTCAAGCACAAAGTATTGATTTTGATTCCCTTCTTAATGCGACAAGTCAAACGGTAACGAATGCGATTGCCATACTTGAAAAGTATCAAAAAGAGATGCCTGCTATCCAACAAGAAGTCCATGACGCCAATACCATGTTAAATGGAAATATGACGGCCATCGTGGATGGGATTAACAAAGGTGCATCATTGTACCAAAATGAACTGCCAGTTGTCTCACAAAAACTAGACCAAGCTGCTGATTTTGTCAAAAATGATTATCCAAGTATTCGAAAAGATCTCACAGATACATTGGGGACAGTAAATCAAAAAATGCCAGAGTTAGAATCGGCTTTGAATCAAGCCAATGACTTGATTGCTAATGACTGGCCAAGTATCAAAGCGGGTGTTCAAAAGGCTGCAGATGCCATTCGAAAAGGGGAGAAAGAAGTTGACCTGGGCAATATCGTCAAGCTCCTCAAACTGGATGCGACCAAAGAAAGTGATTTCTTAACCAAACCTGTCGATATCCAAGAAAATGCGATTTATCCTATTGCAAACAATGGGTCAGCAAGTACACCATTTTATACAGCCCTATGTTTATGGGTAGGGGCAGTTCTCTTTTCTAGTTTAGCTGTGACTGAAGTGTATATTAAAGATAAGGATAGGGGGCGTTACTCGAAACGCGAGCAGTTTTCTGCACGGATGTTGACCTTTATCGTGATGGGAATTGGTCAAGCGCTTATCGTCACATTAGGTAACTACTTCGGTCTAGGTGTATCTGTTCATAATCCAGTCTATAGTGTTTTGTTTGCGGAACTGATTGCCATTATCTTTATGATTATGGTCTATGTATTGGTTGGTTTATTTGGTAACATCGGTAAAGGGATTGCCATTATCATCCTTGTCCTATCCATTTCAGGTGGTGGTGGTAATTATCCCATCCAAGTATCTGGTAAATTCTTCCAATTCATTAATCCGTTTCTGCCATTTACGCATGCGGTCAACTTACTAAGGGAATCCGCTGGTGGCATTTATTGGCCAAATGCCTGGTCTGCTATTTTGATCTTGGTGTCAGTTGGCGTTGTATTTTTAGTAGGCGGTATCTGGCTGTTTCCACATATTGAGCCAACGTCTAAAAAAATCTCAGAAGCTGCACACAAAAGTCATATTTTCCATTAATAAACAATCACATTTTAGGATGTGATTGTTTTATTTTCATGATCAATTTTTGCTATCGCTCAGTATTTGAGCTACAATGGATGTACTATGAGTATATGGAAAATGGAGGGGTTTCGTGAGGCGTTTATTAAAATATGCACGAGATTATCGTAAACAAATTATCTTAGGACCTTTTTTTAAATTTTTAGAGGCAGTATTTGAATTAGTTCTGCCTTTATTAATGGCAAGATTGATCGATAAAGGGATACGTGCTGATAACAAAGTAGTACTTTGGCAAACGGTTGGCTGGATGATCGCCATGTCAGTCATCGGTATGGGTTGTGCTCTCGTCTGTCAATACTATGCCTCAATCGCTTCACAAGGATTCGGTACTGTCCTTCGCAATCAATTGATGAAGCAGATTAATCGGTTGTCTCACCAAGAATTAAATCTTTTTGGGACAGATACGTTAATCACGCGGTTAACCAGTGATATCAACCAATTACAGTTGGCTATTGCCATGTTAATTCGCTTGGTTGTGAGAGCACCTTTTCTAAGTGTCGGTTCTGTGATCATGGCTTTTTATATTGATTGGCAAACTGGCTTGCTTTATCTGATTTTATTGCCAATATTTTGTGTGATTCTCTACTTTATTGTTCGCTATAGTGTGCCTTTGTATCAACGTGTGCAAAAAAAATTAGATGAACTTAATGAATTAGTCAACCAAAATTTAAGTGGTGTTCGTGTGATTCGTGCATTTGCAAGGCGCAAACGAGATGTCGTGCAATTTAACGAGGCATCTGATGATTTGGCACATGTCTATCAACGGGTGACAAATTTATCAGCCCTATTATCTCCAGCCACAACACTTGTCATGAATCTAGGCATTGTTGCCTTGATTTTTATTGGTGGGATAAAAGTTAATACGGGACGTCTCACACCTGGTGAAGTATTAGCCTTGATTAACTATATGAATCAGATGCTATTAGCCTTGATTGTCGTGTCAAACTTAGTCGTGATCTTTACGCGTGCAGCAGCATCTGCCGCTCGAGTAAATGAAGTCTTGGATCAAAAAACAGCGTTGCATCAGCCTGAAAACGCTAAAACTGCACCAGATCAAGTGGAGTTTGTCAGGTTTGACAAGGTGGATTTTCGATACGAAGCAAAAGCAGGTCTTGCACTAGAAGATATCAGCTTTTCCTTGAATTCAGGTGAATTTTTGGGTATTACAGGTGCAACAGGTAGCGGTAAGACTACTCTGACACAACTCATCCCGCGTTTTTATGACGTTGCAGCGGGTCGTGTATTGGTCAATGGCTTAGATGTTCGAGAATGGGAGTTAACGCATTTGCGTCAACAAATGGGCTTCGTCCCGCAGACGTCAGTTTTATTTCATGGGACGATTCGTGATAATTTACAGTGGGGGAATCCTGGTGCAACAGATGAGGCTTGTTGGCAAGCCCTCACAACAGCTCAGTGTCGCGAATTTGTAGAAAAGTTACCAGACGGTTTAGATACCATGGTGATGGAAGGTGGCAAAAACTTTTCAGGCGGTCAAAAACAGCGGTTGAGTATTGCGCGTGCTTTGATTCGTAAGCCACGGCTGTTGATTTTAGATGATTCTCTCTCCGCCCTAGATTACCAGACGGATTTAGCCCTACGACAAGCGCTTTCACGTGATTTAGCAAGTGCTGTCATCATCATTTCTCAACGTGTCCGCTCCATCCAGCACGCCAAACAGATTCTCGTGTTAGAAAATGGTCGTTTAGTCGGAAAAGGCAGTCATGAAGCCTTATTAGAAAACTCACCAGAGTATAGAGCCATCGTCAAATCTCAGGAGGAAACACATGAATAAGCAACAAAATAATCATTCACTACGTTTTTTTCTCTCTTATCTAAAAGGGTTTCCTATAGAGATTATTTTATCCATTGTTTGTGGTCTTGCCAGTGGTGTTACAGTCGTTTTGATGACTTATTACATCGGGATTAGTGTTGATCAAATGACACAAGAGGGGCAAGTTGATTTTACTGCGATTAAGCATATTTTAACCTTGTTTATTGGTGTTTTAATCATCACAGTCCTCAGTCAGTGGATCTTACAGCGCTTGAGTAATCGCCTTGCCTATCGGTCAGTCGCGGTGTTGCGAAAAGATGCATTTACGCATCTCAATAAATTACCTCTGAGATATTATGATCAGACAGCTCATGGCGATATTGTCAGTCGCTTTACTAATGATATGGATAATATCTCATCAGCTAGTGCTGCTGTATTTAACCAAGTGTTTTCAGGGGTGACCATTGTGGTGATTGCACTGGTATTTATGCTCTACTTAAGCCCGATGTTAACACTTGTCGTCTTAATTTCGACGCCTATTATTTTTCTAGTGTCTTGGCTTGTCGCGCGTGCATCTCAACAAGATTTTATCAGTCAGCAACGCATTATCGGTCAAGTGTCTGGTTTTATCACAGAAATGATTGGGAATCAAAAAACGGTAAAAGCATTTCAACGTGAACTGATCAATCAATCAGAATTTGAAACGATGAATCAAGAACTCTATGTAAAAGGACAAAAAGCACAGTTTTCATCTGCTTTAACCAATCCTTTATCACGGTTTGTCGATCATTTGGCTTATTTAGCGGTAGGCTGTGTGGGTGGTCTCTTAGTGTTAAATGGCTCAACAACTGTTACAATAGGCATCATCTCTAGTTTTACCATATATGCAAGCCAATTTACGAAACCCTTTATAGAGATTTCAGGGATAACCGTACAAATTCAAACAGCTTTTGCTGGGTTAAGACGGACACAAGAATTGCTAAATCAACCTATTGAGCAAGCAGATTCTGTGGATGCAAGCGTCTTGAGTCATCCAAGAGGTGAGATAGAGTTTCGTGATGTTAGTTTTGGCTATAATCCTGGTCAAACCTTAATTTCTGATTTTTCACTAAAAGTAGCACCAGGCCAAATGATTGCCATAGTAGGGCAAACTGGCGCAGGAAAATCAACCTTGATTAATTTATTAATGCGGTTCTATGATGTGGATAAAGGGGCAATCTTAGTGGATGGCATAGATATTAGACACATCACACGAGATAGTTTAAGACAAAGTTTTGGGATGGTTTTGCAAGATACTTGGCTGTTTGGTAGCTCTTTAAGAGAAAATCTAAGATATGGTAGGCAGTCGGCAACCGATGAAGACATCTATAAAGCTTTAAAAGCTGTCTATATGTACGACTTTGTGAAACGTTTACCTGACAAACTAGAGACGCAAATAGGTGCACAAGCGCTGAAGATTTCAGAAGGACAACGGCAATTATTAACGATTGCTAGAACGATGATTAGTGAACCGAGCATGTTGATTCTTGATGAGGCGACTAGCGCAGTTGATACTTTAACTGAACAAAAAATTCAACAGGCATTTATGAGCATGATGACCGGTCATACAAGTTTCATCATTGCACACAGATTATCAACAATAAAAAATGCTGATAAAATTCTTGTTTTAAATCAAGGTCAAATCGTAGAGATTGGTAGCCATGATGAGCTGATGAAAAAACAAGGGTATTACTTTAAGTTACAACAAGCTCAGTTTGCACAGTAAAGCGATAGTTATGGTCGATGCATTAGCTTTTGCTTAACTGACTTGTGTCTTAGCTTACAAGTTTGTTATCATCATGAACGATCAAGTCTGAGATTTTTCTCGGATTTTTTCGTATAATGAACTTAGTATATCTTAAAGTATTGGAGAAAAAGAATGAAAACACGTGGATTTGAAGTAATCACAGCATACAAAGATAAAGGGATTGAAACACCAGTTCGAGGCACAGCGCATGCTGCTGGATATGATTTTGCTGCAGCGGAGACTGTAGAGATTGCACCTGGTGAGATAAAACTGATTCCAACTGGTATCAAGGCTTATATGCAAACTGGAGAGGTATTATATCTCTATGATCGCTCATCAACACCGCGAAAAAAAGGGTTGGTCCTTGCTAACAGTGTAGGGGTGATTGATAGTGATTACTATGATAATCCTAATAACGAAGGTCATATTTTTAGCCAATGCTTAAATATTACAGATAAAACAGTGACCGTTACTAAAGGTGAGCGTATTATCCAAGGTGTCTTCATGCCATTTCTAATTGCAGATGATGATGATGCCTCAGGTGTACGTGTAGGCGGATTTGGCAGTACTGGAAGCTAATTTTCTAGTAGGATGCTGTCGTGTTAGAAAACATAGTAGACTGATGTGATAAGGATTTTGAAAATAAACGATATAAAGAATAGGAAGAGATAGGACAGTGGCTAAAAACAAATCAACATTTATTTGTCAATCTTGTGGGTATCAATCCCCTAAATATCTTGGCCGCTGTCCAAACTGTGGGGCTTGGAGCGCTTTTGTTGAAGAGGTAGAGACTAAAACCGTTAAAAATGCGCGTGTCACACTGACCGGTGAAAAGGCTAGACCTGTGAAACTGGGTGAGGTGGAGAGCTTGGATACACCTCGTGTGCTTACAGATATGGGAGAGTTCAATCGTGTCCTAGGTGGTGGGGTTGTTCCTGGTAGCTTGATATTAATTGGTGGAGATCCAGGTATCGGTAAATCTACGATTCTATTACAGGTATCAGTACAGTTAGCACATCTAGGTCGAGTGCTTTACGTTTCTGGTGAAGAATCTGCCCAGCAAATAAAGATGCGAGCTGAACGCTTAGGCGATTTAGACTCTGATTTTTATCTTTATGCTGAAAATAATATGCAACATATCAGAAGTGAGATTGAAAAATTACAACCTGACTTTTTGGTAATAGATTCGATTCAAACGGTCATGAGTCCAGAAATCACAGGGGTACAAGGATCAGTTAGTCAAGTACGTGAGGTGACAGCTGAGTTGCTTCAAATCGCTAAAACTAATAATATAGCGACTTTCATTGTTGGTCATGTTACCAAAGAAGGTAGCCTTGCAGGTCCTAGGATGTTGGAACACATGGTAGATACTGTACTCTACTTTGAAGGTGAACGTCAACATACATTTAGAATTTTAAGAGCCGTCAAAAATCGTTTCGGATCAACCAATGAAATCGGTATTTTTGAAATGCAGTCTCAAGGTCTAGTAGAGGTCACGAATCCAAGTGAACTATTTTTAGAAGAACGTCTTGAAGGGGCGACAGGATCGGCCATCGTTGTATCGATGGAAGGGACCAGACCTATCTTAGTTGAAATTCAATCTTTAATCACCCCGACTGTTTTTGGTAATGCTAGACGAACGACATCTGGTCTGGATTTTAACCGTGTTAGTTTGATTTTAGCGGTATTAGAAAAGCGAGCAAATCTACTCTTACAAAATCAAGATGCCTATCTAAAATCGGCAGGTGGTGTCAAGTTAGATGAGCCGGCGATTGACTTAGCAATCGCAGTAGCTATCGTGTCTAGCTATAAAGAAAAAACGACGCCTGCTGATGTTGCATTTATAGGAGAAATCGGGTTGACAGGAGAGATTCGACGCGTCAACCGCATCGAAAGCCGGATTAATGAAGCAGCTAAACTAGGCTTCAAAAAAATTTATGTCCCGCAAAATTCGGTGTCAGGTGTAACAATGCCAACCGGTATAGAAGTCATAGGCGTCGCAACATTAGCTGAAGTTTTACAAAAGGTTTTTAACTCATAAGAGATTATGTCGGTAATTTTAAGAAAAATGTGTTAAAATTAAAAAGTGTAAACATTTCGACAGCATATGTGAGTATGATGTTGGCTAACTCGTATCGATGGTAATACAAAAATAGATTATGATGCCACCGTTTTTAGGTCATAATCAATAAAGGAGAGGCACATGAAGCGTATTATTATTCATGTCTTGATGGTCATCGTTGGTGCAACGATTGGCGATGCATTTTTGCCTGAATTTTGGACATTAATTAATCAAAGACAGTTTCAAAACAATGTAGTAGTTAACAGTTTAATCGGCGCAATTATTTTTCTGATTTTTTCTATTTTATTTATTAGACTATTACTTAACTTTGTTGAACAAATTGATAAAATTGTTGCAACGATCAATATCCCAAAGATTACCTTAGGGTTTATGGGAGGCGTTTTAGGGTTGGTTATTGGTGCGATTGCAAGTATTCCATTGTGGATATTACGCATCCCAATTTTATCAACCATTATTCCCTTTTTACTGATGATGTTGGCAGTTTATGTCGGTTACAGCGTGTCTACAAAAAGAGAAACTGATATTCTGAATTTTTTTAGTAAAAAGAAAACATCTCTTGCAGTTAAAACGGATAAAATAGATAGAAGAGATAAACGTAAAGTTAAAGGGTATGCCAAATTATTAGATACGAGTGTCTTGATAGATGGACGTATCCTAGATATTCTAAAAACTGGATTTTTAGATGGCGATATTATCGTGCCTAATTTCGTATTACTAGAATTACAGCTATTATCTGATAGTAATGATAATCTGAAGCGTGCTAAAGGCCGTCGGGGACTTGATTTAGTAAACGATATGAAAGAGGTTGCGAATGTGACTGTGTCTGCTAAGGATTATCAAGATATCCATGAAGTTGATACAAAACTCTTACGCTTTGCATCTGAAACAGGGGCGGCTTTGGTTACAAATGATTTTAATCTAAACAAGGTTGCAGAAATTCAGGGCGTAAAAGTCTTAAACATTAATGATTTAGCAAATGCTGTCAAACCTCAGTTGATTGTCGGAGACACACTATCGCTTACGATTGTTAAGAAAGGGACTGAAAGACGTCAAGGGATCGGTTATCTACCAGATGGGACGATGATTGTGGTTGAAGATACTGCAGATATGTTAGATAAAACAGTAACTGTTGAAGTAACGAAATCATTGCAAACATCTGCTGGTCGCATGATTTTTGGTGAGCTTGTAAGATGAGACAAGAACGGAAAAAAAACTATAGTGCTATCATCTTAGCTGCTGGTTCAGGTCGTCGAATGGCTGCAGATCAGAATAAAATATTTTTGAAATTAGGCGAAAAAGCCATTTTTGAGTACTCTCTAGAGTTGTTTTTATCTGACCCAGACTGTCAATCTATCCTGCTTGTAGGAAAACCAGAGGAGCAAGCTTATTTTTCTAGCTTTTTGTCTGACACCGTCAGATTTGTCTCAGGTGGTGCTGAAAGACAAGATTCAGTCAGACATGCTTTAGCTGAGGTGACGAGCGACTATGTAATGATCCACGACGGTGCAAGACCGTTTGTGACTTTACCGCTCTTGAGCCTACTTAAAGCACATGACAATGCGATTTTGGCTGTACCTGTTAAGGATACAATCAAACAAGTCGCATCAGATCATCAGATTAATCAAACAGTGCCGAGAGACGCACTTTGGGCAGCGCAGACGCCTCAGTTTTTTGAGACTACATTGATTAAAAAAATGCATGATACAGCTAAGTTAGAACAGTTTTTAGGAACTGATGATGCTAGCTTAGTAGAAGCATATGCGACTGATGCTGTGGCAATTGTTAGCGGATCTTATGAGAATATTAAAATCACAACACCAGAAGACCTTATCTTCGGAGAAGCAATTTTGACACATCGAATAAAACAAGAAAGTTGTGATAAGTTAGAGACGAGGTAAAGGAACTAGATGCATTCATTTAAAATTGGACAAGGGTATGATGTTCATCAACTTGTTGAAGAGCGTGATTTGGTCATTGGTGGCGTGACGATACCTTATGATAAAGGCTTGTTGGGTCATTCTGATGCTGATGTGTTGTTACATGCTATCACTGATGCCATTATTGGTGCCTTAGGTCTAGGTGATATTGGTCATGCGTTTCCAGATACTAATCCTGAGACACAAGGGATTGCCTCTACAAAAATCTTGGCTGATATCTATGATATGATGCGAGAAAAAAGGTATGCTATCGGTAATATTGATGCGACAATCCTAGCTGAAGCACCTAAGATGGCCCCTCATTTACAGCAAATGAAGGCTAATATTGCTTTGATTTTACATACAGATGTTGCAAGTGTTAATATTAAAGCGACGACAACAGAAAAGTTAGGGTTTGTAGGTCGTAAAGAGGGTATGGCTTGTGAAGCTGTTGTATTACTTGTCCATCAGTGATGTTGATAGGTCAGGTTGGTAAGACAAAAAAGATACGATCAGATGGGAAGTTTATCTCATTTGTTTAAAAAAGACGTCAGTAACCATATTGGCGCTTTTTTTGATATTTTGGTAGAATAGGAATGACTATTTTAAGGAGAAGAAATGACAAATAAAATTCGTGTGCGTTATGCACCATCACCTACAGGACTTTTACATATCGGCAATGCTAGAACAGCGCTATTTAATTATTTATATGCGCGTCATCATGGCGGAGACTTTATCATACGTATCGAAGATACTGACCGTAAACGCCATGTTGAGGATGGCGAGCGCTCTCAACTAGATAACTTACGCTGGTTGGGGATGGATTGGGATGAGTCGCCAGAAACGCATGAGCGTTACCGTCAGTCTGAACGCTTGTCACTTTATCAAACCTATATTGATGCATTATTGACATCTGGTCATGCCTATCATTCTTATAAGACAGAAGATGAGATTGCAGCAGATCGTGAAGCACAAGAAGCTAAAGGTCTACCGCCAGTTTATATCAGTGAGTATGCTGGTTTGAGCGATGCTGAAGTTGAGGCTTATATTGCTGAGCGTAAAGCAGCTGGTATCGAGCCAACAGTGCGTATCAAAGTGCCAACTGATGCGATCTATAAATGGCACGATATCGTTAAAGGAGATATCGAATTTGAAGGTAAAAATCTTGGTGGTGACTGGGTCATTCAAAAACGAGATGGCTATCCAACCTATAATTTTGCGGTAGTAGTAGATGATCACGATATGCAAATTTCTCACGTTATTCGTGGAGATGATCATATCTCAAACACACCTAAACAGCTAATGATTTATGAAGCACTAGGCTGGGATGTCCCTGAATTTGGTCATATGACGTTGATTATTAACTCAGAGACCGGTAAAAAATTATCAAAACGAGATACTAATACCTTACAATTTATCGAAGATTATCGTAAAAAAGGCTATTTACCTGAAGCAGTCTTTAACTTTATCTCGCTATTAGGTTGGAATCCTGGTGGAGAAAAAGAAATCTTCTCACAAGCACAACTCATTGAGTTATTTGATGAAAAACGTTTATCAAAATCTCCTGCTGCATTTGATCAAAAGAAATTAGATTGGTTAGATAACGACTATATCAAAAATAGTGAGTTAGAGACGATATTTGATTTAGCGACACCATTCTTAAAAGCAGCAGATCGCTTTGATGATAAATCAAAACATTTAGTGGCGTTATATCAACCACAATTAAAATCAATAGATGAAATTGTGCCACTAACAGATTTGTTTTATGCTGACTTCCCTGAACTGACAGATGAAGCGAAAGAGGTGTTAGCAACTGAAACTGCGCCAGTCGTTTTGAAAAGCTTTAAAGAAAAGTTAGAAAACTTATCAGAAGCTGATTATGTTAAAGACAACATCTTCCCTTTAATCAAAGCTGTTCAAAAAGAAACAGGTATCAAAGGCAAAAACTTATTTATGCCGATTAGAATTGCTGTATCAGGTGAAATGCACGGACCAGAGCTACCAGATACGATTTATCTATTAGGTAAAGCAAAAGCTGTTAGTCATCTCGCACAATTCATAGACTAAATAGCTACATAAATCACAAAACTCAAAAAGAGAACAAATCAGATTTGTTCTCTTATATATCGTCATATATCGTCATATATCGTCGTGATAGGCGTTGATTTAAAGGTGATTCACAAAAAAATCAAATATGTCACGTTCGTCACGAATACTGTCCCAAGTCCCTTCGGGATGCCACTGGATACCCATCAAACGCTTGGTTTTATGTTCAACTGCTTCGATGACACCGTCGCTTGCATGAGCGATGCTGACTAGGTCATCTGCTAATCGATCTATCATTTGGTGATGATAAGAATTCACGTGATAAGCAGCAGGTAAAAAATTTAGGCTAGAGTTGGGATCAATCTCTACAGTATGTGTTGTGAAGTGTGATTTTGTTGGTGCTTGTAGATGCTTGATCGTTGGTGTCTGCATCAGAGATAAATCCTGATATAAAGTCCCTCCGAGTGCCACATTAAGCAGTTGATGACCACGACATACCCCTAGTAACGCTTTCTCTTGTTTGATCACTTCTTGAATCACAGCTAATTCAAACCTGTCACGATCAGGATTTGTACTACCCAACAGGTTATGGGGATCTTGTCCGTAAAACTGAGGTGAGACGTCTTCTCCGCCAGTTAAAAGGACTTTATCTACTAAACTGATGTAGTGAGGGAGGTTGCGCAACGCTTTATCAATAGGGATGATAATCACTTGTGCACCAACGCTTTGCAAAGCATCTATAAATGCTGTGCGTGTATATGTGACAGGAAATTGGTGGAAAGGGAATTCAGGTGTACTTAGAAATTGTGACCCAATAATGCCAATAGTTGTCATAGCTTAACTCTCTTTCGGAATATATAGTCGTGATTTTTCTAGATTAATGTCATACGTGACCTCACGATTATCGCGTATGGTATGTTCGAAATCGGTACTATAAATGACTAAGCGTAATGTATCGTTTGCTTCAAACTCATAGATAGTAGGCTGTAAACGCATCTCAACTCTCATCCATTCATCAGGGATCACAGAGTTGATTTCGGTTAATTTCTGGCGGTTTTGAAGATTCATAAAGCCTTTTGTGACAACTTGATAAGGTGAGTCTACTAAACTGAGCTCACGTAAGTCATCTAGCATAAAGTTACGACCACGATCGATGACTTTACTAGCTAATAGGCGACTCGTGTCAGTAAATCGTTTTTTGTTGCCAAAGTCTAAAATTTGAGCTGACAAGATGCCTTTGTTATCATTTAGCTTGATGTTAAGGGTTAAGACAATCTGACCGTTTATTCTTAGGTTTTCAGGCATATGGATGTCGATGATTGTCGCATTTGCCTTACCTAAAAACAAGTCAGATTTGAACTGTTTAAAGTCACTAGCATATGCCTTAAAGCATGCATCAGGATAGTGATTATCAAAGTGTTCCAGCTCGCCCTGATAACCGAGTTGGATCGTTTCAATGTGTTGAGCACCAAAACCTGGCAAATCTAGAAAGCTTTGGTTGACACTATTTTGTTGCCAGATGACAGGTGGAAGTGTTAGCGTCAGCTCTCGTGATAACAATTTTGCAGTAAAATAGGCATTGATCGTCTCTGAAAAATCAATTGATTGCCAATTGTTCATATAAATATGACTACCTTGGTGTAGAAAAGCATGTTTATTGACCTGTTCAGGAAGGCTATGCCAGAAATTAAACGCATGAGAAGTGGTGACATTAAAATCTTGCAGTCCGTGGACAATCAGGACATCCGCCTTGACTTTGTGAGCGTTTGGTAAGTAGTTGCGGTCGTGCCAAAACTTGTTATAATTACCTGAATCACGGTCCAAGTGTTTGGTCATCTCGTCTAAATTATGTTTATACGCTAAATTATTTTTGGCAAAGTCTGCTGCATCTAGATTTTTAGAGTAGGTTAATGCTGCTAAAACATCTAAGTCTTCTCCAGGAAAACCACCAGGACTGCGAACTAACCCATTTTCACGATAGTAATCATACCAGTTTGTAATACCTGCTTCAGCAAGGATAACATCAAGACCGTCGACGCCTGTCGTTGCAGCACCATAAGCGAGTGTGCCTAGGTAAGATTTACCAGTCATCGCAACATGACCGTTAGCCCAATCAGCTGTTGTCGTGTGTGTTTTTTGACGTGAGGTAAAGCCACGTGCTCGACCATTTAACCAGTCAATGACTGCAGTTACACTTAAAATCTGCTGATAGTCACCAGATGTTTGAAAACCATCAGATCCTAGAGTCCCAACTCCTGCGACATAGACTGAGGCAAAGCCACGTGCTAACAAGTAATCATTCAGTGAATAAGTCCAACTGTGCGTGAAGTGTTCTAACTCCAGGTTCTGATTGGCAGGTTGTCCAGCTGTTTTATCATAGTTAGGCAATTTGTGATTACGAGTTGAAAGATCGATCATGTGAGGTGTTTTTTGCGTTAACGCCTGTGTCATATCATGCAGTTGAGCATCATTTGCAAGTTCATTAATGCCGAGATGATAGGGACTTGCAGTCATGACAACAGGTAATTTACCTGCAAAATGCGGGCGAATAATCTGGACTTTTATGAGATCATAGCTACCTGTATCTAGCGTATCAACTGGACTCTCAATATACACAACTTCACGACTTAAGTTTTGTGTATCAAAAGTGGCAAGAGATTTATCGTTAAAAAAATGATAACAATTATCAATAGGTATCAGTCCTTCTGACACCAGATGTTCAACTAATGTCATACCATGTTTTTGTCTGGTGTTTAAGAGTAAATAAATTGCATGAATCAAAACTGAGCTATCACAAATATTAGCTGTTATATCGACTAGTGGCAGCTGAATACGTCGTGCAAATGATAACGCATCAGTAAACTGGAAGTCAAAATTAGCAACGAACCCAAGTAACTGCAAGCCAACACCATAGAAAATGTCCCACGTTAAAGGGGTATCTGCTTTAAAAAAATCAAGTAGTGTTTGTGTTTGACTAGTAGCTAGAGTCGTTAAGTCAATAGGAGATGAGTTTAAAAAGTGTTTGAATTGTGACTTGGCAGCTAAGTCAGTATTAAAAGCAAAGCCTAGTTCGGATAAGTCTACAAGTTGTTGTGCAGGGGATTTGTCAATAATAGAAAAGTGATTGAAGTGCATGTTACCTCCTTAAAAAACTAAGATTGATACGATGAAAAATAGTTGTGTCGTGACGCTATCATCAAGCAATTGTTTAAATTATAACAAAATAGTCACTATATCGTCGTAAATGCTACTCAAAAAACATTTGTGACTGAAAAAAAGACATCATGACACAAAGTAAGTTTGGATTAGATAGGGCTAGAGATAGCCAATTGCTTTATTTTTATAAGACTTGGTTTAATTTATAGCTTAAATTAAACTGATTTGGAATGTAAACGCTTTCTTACGCTTTACATGGTATGTGTTTTCTGATAAACTTATATAGTATTAACAATAGCAATTTATTAATTTTTTTTGAGTATGAGTTTTGCTTCTCAACTCAATCAGTACAACAATTATACTAAAGGAGATTACGAACAAAAATGGACGTAACATGGATGACAAAATACCTCGCTGAGTTTCTCGGCACAGCGATTCTAATTATTCTTGGTAATGGTGCAGTAGCAAACGTTGACCTTAAAGGGACTAAAGGCTACGGTTCAGGATGGATGACTATCGCATGGGGATATGGTTGTGGGGTTATGATCCCTGCTTTGATGTTTGGTAATGTTTCAGGTAACCACATCAACCCTGCGTTTACATTAGGACTTGCAGCATCAGGATTATTTCCTTGGGCGCATGTGGCACAATACATCATCGCACAAGTATTAGGTGCTATGGTTGGTCAAGCGATTATTGTAATGGTTTATCGCCCATTCTATTTGAATACAAACAATCCAAACCATATTCTTGGGACTTTCTCAACAATCGATAGTTTAGATAACGGGTCAAAAGAGAGCCGTCGGTCTGCTACGATTAATGGTTTCCTAAATGAATTTATTGGTTCGTTTGTACTTTTCTTTGCTGCATTAGGGTTAACTAAAAACTTCTTTGGTGCTGAAATTGTACCAGGAATTGAAAAGTTATTGGCTCAAGGTGGTAAAGCTGCAAAAGTTGCAGATATGGATATGCCAACAAAAATTCAACAAGGGATTACTGGGTTAACAAGTGGTAATGCTGGTTCTCTTGCAGTTGCTCATATTGCACTTGGGTTCTTAGTATTGGCACTTGTTGCAGCACTTGGTGGCCCAACAGGTCCAGGACTTAATCCTGCCCGTGATTTAGGACCTCGTATGTTACATGCTATTTTGCCTAAATCAATTCTTGGCGAAGCTAAAAGTGATTCAAAATGGTGGTATTCTTGGGTACCAGTTGCAGCACCTATTTTAGCTGGTCTTTGCGCGGTTGCACTCTTTAAGATTATTTTCTTATAAGCAACGCCTCATGATACACATACAAAAGCACCTTGGTTATCATAACCAAGGTGCTTTTGTATGTTACTAGGGTTACAGTTAATACTAAGGCTCATTCATTTAGCCATAAAAAAGACAATCATGCCAAAGGCATTCCATAGAAAATGAACTGACAGATTAAGATAAAAGTTTCTATATTTGATGTAGAGACCGGTAAGTACTAAACTCATGAGACCATAGGTCACAAAACTAGCAATGTTAGTTGGGTTATGTGCCAGTGTAAAGAGTCCCCAAGCAAAAAGGGCAGCTATCTTAGGCCATTTGTTGAATATAAGTTCAAATGACGAGACTCTAAAAATCAATTCTTCAAAGAAACCAGCAGAAGTTGTCATGATGAAGAATATGACGGGAGGTAACATCTTGCCAATTGCATCAACAACATCCTGGTTTGCGGTACTTTTCGTACCAGTTAGGTGCATAATCAAGCCTGAGATGAGTGCAACTGCAAACATAAGTCCAAATCCCATAGCAATTTTACCGAATTGGAAGTAGCGCCATTGGATCGCTGGGATTAAGTGGTACTTTCTTGCCCATTGGTAAGATAGGATGACACAAATGGCAAAGATGATTAAGAATAAGCCAATCTTCCATAAGCTAAATTGCCCATGTTTGTTCATTGGGATAATGACGGCATTTTGTGAAACTTGCCAAAGGATAAGTAACCATAGGATACTGAGCCTAGATACCCATGTTTGTTTGGAGGCTTTGTGAGGTGGCAGTGGTGTTTTTTTTGTGACTTCGAGTTCTGTTTTTTCAAAATAATCCATAAATATAAAATAACATATTTTGTTACCGATGTCTAAAAAATAGTGACAAAATCATCCAGTGATGTCAATTTGAAACTTAAATTAACATATCGTGTGAAAAAAATAATAAAACAATAAAATACATACAAAATTTTTGTAATATTTGTAATTGTCGCTTATAATAGTTAGAGACAAAAAACCACTGAAAGAATTGAGATTGAATAGATGAAGACGATATTTGAAAATGTTAGCGGCATGGTACCTGTGATTCGTGTTAATAATAGAGAATTAAACTTAACATTTTATAAAGAAGCATTAGGCCTCAAAGTTATTTCTGAAGAAAATGCTTTGGCGATTTTAGGCGGTAAGACTGCTAAAACAATAGATGACGCAGTGCTTATTATAGAAGAGTCACCTAGCATGAGAACACGCGCTGTAAATGGTGTTAAAAAATTAAGAAAAATCGTTCTCGAAAGTCCAGAATTTACAGAAGGTTTTGAGAAAACCTCTCCCGAAGGTGATGTCTTTGAAGTAGTCCCTAGTGCGTCGACATCTGATGAGCTTAAGATACGTGATATTGAGTTGTCAACTGCTAATCTTGCTGAAAGTTTGGCTTTTTATACAGAAGGGTTTGGTCTCAAACAACAAGATAATCGTATATTCCTACCTTTTGGTACGATCAGTTATACACAAGCTCAAGGTCCTGATTTGATGTCTAAACCAGAAGAAGTATGGGATTTAGAGATTATTGAATTTAAGGTAGCTAAGACAGTTGATCTTAAGCAGATTGCAGAACAGTTAGATGACTTATCTTTAGCTTATTATGTAGATCCAAAAGCTAAGGTTTTAACCTTAAGTGATGCGCAAAATACAGAAATCTGGTTTGCTAAATGACCATTGCGCTACTAGAGCCTATTCAAATCATTAAAGCATATATTGCATCTGGAGTTTTTCCAGGTGCTTCTTTTGCTTTTGTAGATAAGGGAAAGATAAGTAAACACACGTTTGGTAATGATAGATTGAAGCCAGAAATCGTGAGCTTAAAACCGGATATGGCATATGATCTAGCAAGTGTATCCAAAGTAGTTGGGACAGGAACTGTTTTGATAGACTTGATTTTGTCTGGGCAAGTCGCACTTGATGCGTTGTTAACAGACTATTATCCTGAGTTTGAAGGACAAGGTGCAGAGAGTTTAACCATTCGTCAATTAGTGACACACACCTCAGGGATTAATCCTTTTATCAAAAATAGAAATGACTTATCCTATAGTGAACTAAGAGCAGCGCTTAACCGAGTAGATGCAAGTTTAGACAAAGTGTTTCATTATTCAGATGTGAATTTTATTTTATTAGGATTTATGTTGGAGGCGATGTATCACAAAGACTTATCGGCTATTTTACAGGATCAAGTTTTCAAGCCATTTAACATGACCCATACTGGATTTATCGCGCCAGAACATACAGTGTCGACAGCATGGGAGTTGCCAAAAGGTGTCGTTCATGATCCTAAAGCACGTGTGCTCGGGAATCATACCGGTTCCGCAGGATTGTTTTCTACCTTAGATGATTTAGTTAACTTTTCACAAGCATATTTTGAAGATGACCGGTATCTGGCACTACTTAAGGACTATAGTTTGACTCAAGATATGAGAAGTATCAGCTGGGATATCCTTAAAGGTGATGAAGCAAATAAGCGTGATGTAACCTCTCAATGGTTATTACATACAGGCTATACTGGTACGTTTGTGATGATCAATCTAAAAACGCAGCAAGCAGTTATTTTTCTATCTAATCGGGTTCATCTAAAAGATGATCGACCAGGTTGGATTACGGATAGAAACTTATTAATCAACTCATTTGTCAAGGCAATGCAAATATTAGAAAATAGATGAAATTTTCAAGAAAATATGGTATAATAATCGGAAATTTGAAGCTATTTTTAAAGGAAGTAATCCCAACATGTTGACGACAAAAGGTTATAGTTACCGCTTTACTTTAGGGCCTAGGCGCTGATGTTGAAAACTTCGATGATTGGTTACGATAGTGCTATTGATGTTCAGTTAGCACTGCCTATACCAAAAGAGATATAAAGACAGGACAAAACAGATGAGTCGTATGATGCCAGCAAGAGTTCGTGCTGATGGTATGGAAATATTTGAACAAGGATTGATGGTAGATGTCTCTATCAAAGATATGAAGCTATCGGCAGATGTTGATGGAGAACAAGTTGTTTATGATCTAGATGGTCAAAATGACTTGTGTTTTTGTGATGTTTTTCAAAAAAATAAACGATATTGTAAACATATTGCTGCAGTAGAAGAATATCTGAAAAAATCGGATGCAACAGCGGTTAAAGAGGAAAAAAAGGCGTTTGCAGCTGAAGTTGAAAAATCTAAAGAGTTATTAGCGTCTTCTGATTTTCTCTCAAAAATAAATGATGATAAACACGCTAGTGTCGTTGGTAAAATCAAAATATGTTTAGAGATTACCGATGCACAATTAACTGAATTATTCCATTATCATGCTGGAGAATTTTTAGTTTTTACATTAAAAATTAAGTTACCGAATACGAGCAGAGCGTATATTATCAAGGATATTCCGCATTTTATTGCCCTGTTGAAACAATCAGGAGACTATCTAATTGGTGGCACGCGTATGGTCACATTATTGATGGAAAGTTTTGATACGGTAAGTCGTCACTTTCTAAGTTATTTACTGAAAGTCACGCCGAATCAAGATGATATCGCGATGACTAACCTATATAGAAAATTGGGCAGATATTTTGTACCTCATGCAGGATTAGTACCAGATCTTCTTAATCTCTGCGCTGAGATGGAGTATACCCTAAAACTGTTAGACAGACCGGTCACTTATTTTAGTGTCCTTCCTTTAAGCGATGAAGGTGAATTATATCATTTTGAAATTAAACCGTTGGATGATGTCATTGAGTTAATTGTGAAAGAAGTGGCTCACTATCCGTTATTTGAGGGTGAGATGATCTACTATGATCACGTTTTTTATACGTTAAATACAGCGCAACGTCACATCATTAAGTTGCTGTCAACTTTACAAGCTTCCTCAGATGGGGCAAGAATGCTCCATTTGGATTATGATGATAAGGATAGATTAGCTCAAGCACTCCAAGTATTTGAGACGATTGGGTATGTTGACACACCAGAAGCGTTTAAGATTCGCGCGTTCAAACCAAAGTTTTTGTTTGACGTGGATCGATTTTTAAATTTGCAAGTTATATTTGATTATGGTGACTTTCAAATTACGAGCTTCAAAGCGTTAGATACGGTTGATTTTTCACGTAATTTACGTCTGGAACAACGTATTTTTGACTTATTAAAAGCATATGGTTTTTCAATCGGCTTTGATACCAAGATTGATCGACCTCAAGGGCAAGATATCTATACGTTTTTTACACAGCTATTGCCTGAATTTTCTAAGATTGGTGAGGTGATACTATCTGATTCAGTCAAATCACTACAATTAACTGATCCGATTGATATTGATGTTGATCAAAATGGTGGGTTATTAGATATTAGCTTCAAACTACCACAAGTTTCTGATACGGAGTTTTCTAAACTTGTGGCTAGGATACAGGCTAATGCAGGTTACTATGTGACAGAATCTGGTAAGTTAGTCCTCTTAGATGATAAGTTTGATGCTGTGAAACATGTCTTAAGTGATATGCCAGAGATGTTAACAGTTGAACAAGGAAAAATTTCAGTACCAGTCTTTAAAGCATTTCAACTGTCTAAAATTTTTGATAATTATACGGGCATTAGCTTCACGAAAAAATTTGAAACGCTTTATCACCATTTAACAGAACCAGAAACTTTTCCTTATAGCAAACCTGAGCAAGTTGATGCAACACTTAGAACTTACCAAGAAGATGGTGTGCGTTGGATGAATATGTTAAGCGCTTATAATATGGGTGGCGTGTTAGCTGATGATATGGGATTAGGTAAAACCTTACAGTCTATCACTTATCTTGCAAGTAATCTTAAAGCAGGTGAAGTCGGCTTGATTGTCGCGCCTTCTAGTTTGATTTATAATTGGTCGAGCGAATTTGCTAAATTTGCTGAGTCAATAAACGTTGTCGTCGTCAATGGTACCAAACAAGAGCGTAATGTATTGTTGTCACAAAAAGAGACACAAATTTTTATTACAAGCTATGGTAGTTTCCTAAAAGATGTTAGTATTTATCAAAAACGCGACTTAACTTATTTGTTGATTGATGAAGCACAAACTGTTAAAAACTTTAATTCTAAGACCAATAAAGCTCTATCTCAATTACATGCAAGACATACGTTTGCGCTATCTGGAACGCCTATCGAAAATAGGGTAGACGAAATTTGGGCGATTTTTCAAATCATCATGCCAGGTATTTTAGGTGAAAGAAAGCAATTTAGAAAACTAAAATACGAGGCGATATCACGCATGATTCAACCCTTTGTCATGCGCCGTCGTAAACAAGATGTATTACTTGAACTACCTGAAAAACTTGAAATGATCCAATATAGTGAGCTAGAAGAAGCACAAAAAATTATTTATTTAGCCCAACTTGAGGCCATCCAAAATCGAGTCAGAGATATGGATGATTATGAATTTTCACGTTCAAAAATTGAGATTTTAGCAGGTATCACCCGGCTACGTCAGATATGCGATACACCAGCATTATTTATGAGTGATTATGCTGGTACTTCTGGTAAATTAAAAAGCTTATCAGAACTTTTACAACAAATCAAAGATTCAGGTCACAGACCGTTAATCTTTTCTCAATTCCGAAAAATGTTTCCACATATTGAAAAACAACTTCAATCAGCAGGAATCTCTAGTTACCAACTGACAGGTTCAACACCAGTTAAAGACCGGATTAAGATGGTTAAAGCCTTTAATGCCGGCTCACGTGATGCCTTCTTAATTTCTTTGAAAGCTGGTGGGACAGGTTTAAATTTAACATCTGCTGATGTTGTGATTTTGATTGATTTATGGTGGAACCCATCAGTTGAAGAACAAGCTATTTCAAGAGCACATCGTATGGGACAGACCAAAACTGTAGAGGTAATCCGCTTAATTACTCGAGGTACAATAGAAGAAAAAATCATGATGTTACAAGATAGTAAGCGTGATATGGTCTCAACAGTGCTAGATGGTGGTGGTGTAGATAATACAATTTCTAGAGATGAGATGAAGACTATTTTAGGGATTTGATGAGAAAAAAAGCAGATTATTTTAATCTTTTTTGGTACAATATAAAGAAGGTTGCAAGTCTAATAAATGATATGAATTGCACCTGACGTGACTGCTAGAAGCAGCACGAAATGATAAATTTAACTTATCAAGTCATACGATGACTCACCTAGATGAGATCGATAGTAACAGACTACTTTGTTTAAAATGAAAGTTAGGCCTATTATGCAAAATCCAAATAAAAGAAACAAAATCGAATTTCCTATTATAGCTGATGACCAGGTATTAACACCAGACAATCGTGTGATCATGACGAATCAAGAACTATTGACGAATAATCCTGGGATATCAACTGATCAACGATCAGTTCATACAGATACAGTATCACAGAGCTATTCTGATATCAGCGAAGACATGAGCGCGCAAGATACATTTGAAACACGACGTCAAATGCCTACTACTGAAGGGAAACGTCCACTTGGTAAAACAAGTCGGACTAACCTCGATTTTAATATAAAACGTAAATCTACAGTGGTAGAGGATGCTAGAAAACGTGCGCGTGAAAATGCCGTCCAACCTAAACCAATCAAAGCATATGTTAGTCCGTTAGAAAGAACGGATTCAGACGAATTGGGTATTAAAGGTTTAGCTAATAAAAAAGTTGCTAACACGCAACATTCGTTAGGACAAACTAATACTGATTTAAGTAAAACTGGACGTGATACCTTGTCTAAAGCAACTGATGAGGATTATTTTGCAAGTAAACATCAACAACATGAACAGGTTGATACGACGCAATAACAGCATGAGTAGTGAAATACGTTATTAACACAGTTAATTGCTTATGAGTAATAGAAAGGATTAGAGTTAAGTTAGTATGACTAGATGTGACATCTGATGTTGCGCCTGCTTTTACTAACTTAATTTGAACAAATTATGTCACAAAAAACTTACCATTTCATAGGAATAAAAGGGTCAGGTATGTCAGCACTTGCCTTAATGCTTCATCAAATGGGGCATAAAGTGCAAGGGTCAGATACAACTGATTATTACTTTACCCAACGTGGTTTAGAGCTTGCTGGTATTGAACTACTGCCTTTTGATGTTAAAAATATTACACCTGATGTTGAGATTATTGCAGGGAATGCATTTCGTGAGGATAATAACATTGAGATCGCTTATGCGGATAAAAATGGCTATGCCTACTCGAGATATCATGAGTTTCTTGGAAAGTTTATGAGAAACTTTACATCTATTGGTGTTGCTGGTGCGCATGGTAAGACGTCAACAACTGGCTTACTTGCTCATGTGATGAGTCACATCACAGATACATCATATCTAATCGGTGACGGAACTGGACGTGGGTCTGAAAAGTCTAATTTGTTTGTCTTTGAATCCGATGAATATGAACGTCATTTTTTACCGTATCATCCAGAATATACGATTATTACTAATGTCGATTTTGATCATCCAGATTACTTTACAAGTGTTGATGATGTATTTGATGCGTTTCAAGAATATGCGAATCAAGTGACTAAAGGCATCTTTATTTATGGGGATGATAAGTACTTGCAAAAACTAACTGCTAAGGCACCGATCTATCGCTATGGGTTTACAGATCAAGATGATTATATTGCTAAAAACGTGACTAGAACAACATCTGGTTCTCAATTTTCAGCTTATTTTCATGATGAGAAAATTGGTGACTTTATGGTCCCAACTTACGGTAAACATAATGTCTTAAATGCTTTAGCTGTTGTTGCAGTCACTCATCAAAATGGTTTCGACGACAAAGTAGTTGCAGAAAATATGGCAACTTTTGCAGGTGTTAAACGTAGATTTACTGAAAAATTGATTGGTGAGCAGGTGATCATTGATGATTTTGCACATCATCCAACAGAAATAGAAGCTACTGTCGATGCAGCACGTCAAAAATATCCGAATAAAGAAATCGTTGCTGTGTTCCAACCGCATACCTTTACTAGAACGATTGCGCTAATTGATGAGTTTGCGACTAGTCTAAATCAAGCAGATGCGGTTTATTTGGCACAAATATATGGCTCTGCGCGTGAAGTAGACCATGGTGATGTTAAGGTTGAAGATCTAGCTGTTAAGATTGCCAAACCAACTCAAGTGATCACAGTTGATAATGTATCACCATTACTTGATCACGACAATGCAGTCTATGTCTTTATGGGTGCAGGAGATATTCAAAAATATGAATATGCCTTTGAAACACTGCTTTCACAATTAACAAATAATGTGCAGTAATGATAAAGAAGAGGTCTCTAAGGCCTTTTTTTATAAGTAAGTGAGTTATTTAAAAGGGGGAAATATGAAAATAAGACAAGTTCAGTTAAGTGATTTGCCTATTATCTTTCAAATAGAAACAGATAATTTTTCTGAAGCTGAAGTAGCGGGCTATGATGCCATTAAGCTCAGGATATCAGAAACGCCAGATACCTTCTTAGTAGCTGAAATAGATGGGCAAGTAGCTGGATATATCGAGGGACCAGTTATTGGGTCTAAACATTTGACAGATGATTTGTTTAAAACAGTTGCTAAAAATCCAGCGACTGGCGGCTATATTGCTGTGACTAGTTTATCAGTAGCAGCACAATTTCAAGATCAATCTGTCGGTAAGCAGTTGATTATCGCCTTAAAAGCATTAGCCAAGAAACAAGGCCGTGATGGCATTACCTTAACTTGTCACGATTACTTGATTGGCTATTATGAAAAAAATGGTTTCACAAATCAGGGGTTATCGGCTTCTACTTATGGTGGCGGTGTATGGTATGAGATGGTGTGGGACACTAAAGATTAAAAAAACGCATCAGCTGCTATAGCTGATGCGTTTTTCGGAGTAATTATGAAAAATATTTAAGGAATAAATGTAGTATAAACAATAAAGCTTAACTCAAACATAAAATAAATATAAAATGACAAAAAAATGAATTTATTATTTTCTAATTTGATGAGTTTAGTTTTAGATTAATTGAATTGCGACGTGTATTTCCCAGGCTCTGCCCATGAGATCATGCTCCTATGAAACTAATCGCATCGTAGCAAAATTTAAGTTAAAATTTTTTTATAGGCTATTAGTTTGTTTGAAGCATGCGACAGATACCTGCCCGTGTATGGAGAGGAGTTGATTGTATCTTTGAAAATATAAAACAATTAGCGTGATGTCATACACATTTTTTATTTTCAAAGAGTTTAACTTACCTCAAAAATATAGAGCTACTGACAGATTCAAATTTAGTTATTTTCTCCATTCTTTGGCGGCTATCTATCGTTGATATAGCAACATAAACGATGAGACATGACACAAATAATGAAAAGGGTATGTTATAATAAAGCTATGAATATGGAAAAAATTGAAAAAGCTTTTGGTATCGTGCTAAGCCATGTACATGCATTAGAAAGCCATCTGGCGACACATTTTTATGAAGCACTTATTGAACAAAATGCTAGCTATACAGGCAACAATGCCTTTCCTGATTTGGCACTTGATCAAGAGGCATTACGTGACTTGCACTTGACGAAACAAGAATGGCAAAAAGTATACCAGTTTGCACTCATTAAGGGTGCAAAAGAGATGCACCTCCAGGTAAACCACCAATTAACACCAGATGCGATTGGTTATATCGTCAATTTTATGATTGAAACGCTATATACGGCTCCTGAGCTTTCTATCTTGGAGCTGGGGTCTGGTACTGGAAATTTGGCTGAGACAATCCTAACTGGCATTCAGGACAAAACGATAGCTTACACTGGTTTTGAAGTTGATGATTTGATGATTGATCTAGCAGCAAGTATCGCAGATGTGATGCAAACGAATGCAAAATTTCTACAGATAGATGCCGTTCGCCCGCAAGTGATCGATCCAGTGGATTTATTAGTATCAGATTTACCAATAGGGTATTATCCAGATGATGCCATTGCCAGTCGTTCAATACTTGCTAGTCAGGTTGAGCATACTTATGCGCACCATTTGTTGATGGCACAAGGTGTTAAATATCTAAAATCAGATGCATATGCGATCTTTATTGCACCAAGTAATTTATTATCTAGTGATCAATCAGATTTGTTAAAGAGCTGGTTAAAAGATTATGCTCGTGTAGCTGCTGTGATTACCTTGCCTGAGGATATCTTTACAGCTAATAATCAAAAAGCAATTTTTATTTTACAAAAATGTGCACAGGGTAAAGCGCCATTCGTCTTTCCACTAGTTAGTCTAACAGATCCGTTAGTTGTGAAAGCTTTTATGGAACAATTTAGATTAAATATGGTATAATTTAGAAGAAAACGTTTTCAAAAAATGTTACTGTAAATGAGTAAGAGTAAGTCAGGAGAAAGAAACATGTCAAAAACAATCGCGATAAATGCTGGTAGCTCAAGTTTAAAATGGCAATTATATGAAATGCCTGAAGAGGTAGTGATTGCCAAAGGGCTGATCGAGCGTATCGGCCTTTCAGATTCTGTATCTACAGTTAGTTTTGAAGGTGATAAGCACGTTGTCGTAAAAGATATTCATAATCATACAGAAGCTGTTTCTATTTTGATGAATGATTTGAAATCTTTGAAAATTATAGAACATTTTTCCGAAATATCTGGGACAGGTCATCGTGTCGTTGCTGGTGGAGAACTTTTCAAATCTTCTGTTTTAATTACTGATGAAATTGCTAAGCAAGTAGAAGAGTTGAGTGATCTTGCACCGCTACATAATCCTGCGAATGTCGCAGGGATTCATGCATTTCGTGCGCTCTTACCTAATGCGACACACGTTGCTGTATTTGATACGGCTTTTCACACAACAATGCCGCCTGTTGCCTTTCGTTACCCAGTACCAAACGATTATTATGAAAAATATGCTGTTCGTAAATATGGTGCACATGGGACAAGTCATATGTACGTCGCACAAAAAGCAGCCGAGTATCTTGGTCAAGCACCTGAATCACTAAAACTCATCACTGCTCATATCGGTAATGGTGTCAGTTTAACTGCGGTTGATGGTGGCAAATCAGTTGATACCTCTATGGGCTTTACACCACTTGCTGGTGTCATGATGGGGACACGTACTGGTGAATTAGATGCATCTGTTATTCCGCACATTATGGCTAAAACAGGTATTTCAGATGTAGCTGAAGTGATTGATATCTTCAATAAAAAATCAGGTTTAGCTGGTATCTCAGAGATTTCATCTGATATGCGCGATATCATCAAAGGTCGTGCAGCTGGTGATGCTAAGGCGACACTTGCTTTTGATATGTTTGTTAATCGTATCCAAAAATATATTGGTCAGTATCTTGCTGTTTTAAATGGTGCGGATGCGCTTATTTTCACTGCCGGTATTGGTGAAAATTCAGTAGAGGTTCGAGATGCTATCGTATCTGGTTTATCATGGTTTGGATTAGATATTGACGAAAGTAAAAACGTTGTAGGCGCTGATGGTGTCATTTCTACACCAAATGCCAAAGTGAAAGTACTTGTTATCCCAACGGATGAGGAGTTAGTCATTGTACGTGATGTAGATAAATTTAAATAATGACTGTACTATTGAGACTATCTAGTTGCTGTTTTCTAGATAGTTTTTTTATGGTTAGGGGAAATCAGATTTGCTAAGTAGCCTATCTATCTACTAAAAAAATATGCCAAATAAATAAAGAAAAGCAGTAGGACCATTTAAAAAACAGGAGAAATTATGGTAAAATAGGTAAGATAATGTTTAAAAGCAATAGTAATGATTGAAAGGTGAATTATGTCTCAAGTAAAATATAAACGAGTACTTATTAAACTTTCCGGCGAAGCACTTGCTGGAGAACGAGGCGTTGGTATCGATATTGCCACGGTTCAAGAAATCGCCAAGGAGTTAAAAGAGGTTCATGATCTAGGGATAGAGATTGCCTTAGTTATTGGTGGTGGCAATCTTTGGAGAGGTGAAGCGGCAGCAGCAGCCGGTATGGAACGTGTACCAGCTGACTATACAGGGATGTTAGGAACTGTCATGAATGCACTTGTTATGGCAGATGCGCTTGAACGCGAGGGTGTCATCACACGTGTACAAACTGCAATTAATATGCAACAATTGGCTGAGCCATATGTACGTGGGCGTGCTTTGCGTCATCTTGAGAAAGATCGTATCGTTATATTTGCAGCAGGAACTGGATCACCTTACTTTTCAACAGATACAACTGCCGCGCTTAGAGCAGCAGAAATCGGTGCAGATGCAATCTTGATGGCTAAAAATGGTGTTGATGGTGTCTATAATGATGATCCTAGAACGAATACCGCAGCGATTAAGTTTGAAGAGTTAACTCATCTTGACGTATTGAAACAAGGCTTGAAGATTATGGATTCAACAGCATCAAGTTTATCAATGGATAACAATATTGATCTTGTTGTCTTTAATTTAAATGAAACTGGTAATATCAAGCGTGTTGTACTTGGTGAAAACATTGGGACAACAGTCTCTAACTAAGCTGATTAATAAAAAGTAAAAAGGAATGATATAATGGCAAATGAAATCGTAACACATGCAAGTACTCGCATGAGACAATCTATTGAAAGCTTACAACGTGAATTTGGTAGTATTAGAGCAGGTCGTGCTAATGCGAGTCTATTAGACAGAATTACTGTTGATTATTACGGCGCACCGACTCCTTTAAACCAATTAGCAGGTATTTCTGTACCAGAAGCACGTGTGCTTTTAATTACACCTTTTGATAAGACAGTGATTAAAGATATCGAAGCTGCTTTAAATGCAAGTGATTTAGGGATTAATCCTCAATCAGATGGTAATGTGATCCGTTTAGTAATCCCAGCCTTGACAGAAGAACGCCGTAAAGAATTAGCTAAAGAAGTTAAAAAGACAGCTGAAGGCGGTAAAGTAGCCGTTCGTAATATCCGAAAAGATGCGATGAACGATGCGAAGAAATCTGAAAAAGCAAAAGAAATTACTGAAGATGAACTTAAAGGTCTTGAAAAAGAGATCCAAAAAGTAACAGATGATGCTGTTAAAGAAATTGATCAACATACAGCAAACAAAGAAGAAGAATTGCTAACAGTATAAAGAGATGAAAAGTGCCCTAACATGACAGGTTAGGTGTGCTTTTTTTAATATGTAGCGAGAGTAGTCGTGCATATGTTAGAGAAGTCGTCCTATAAATAAATCTCATCAACCAAATATTTATTTATGGTATAATAAGGAAAAATATTGATTACAACTATAGAGCAAATATAAAGAGGAAACTATGTCAGAATTAAATCAGCTAATCGCAACGATGGTAACTGGAAAAATTACGGATGAAAACGACGGTAATTACTATATTCAAGCACAAGGACTTATTTTTAGATTACCAAAGGATGAGTTAACGTACCAAATCGGAGATGAGGTAACAGGCTTTGCCTATACAGACAAAGCAGGTAAACAGTGTCTAACCCTATTAACACCTACAGCTACAAGAGATCAGTATGGTTGGGGAACAGTCACTGACGTCAGAAAAGATCTAGGTGTCTTTGTTGATGTGAATATACCTGATAAAGATGTAGTTGTATCGCTTGATGTGCTACCAGAGATGAAAGAGCTATGGCCTAAAAAAGGTGATCAGCTATATGTCAAATTAGTGGTAGATAACAAAGATAGAATCTGGGGTGAGATTGCTTATCCTGAAACTTTTGTTGACATGTCAGGTAAAGCGTATGACAATATGCAAAACCAAAATGTCAAAGCGATTGTTTATCGCAATAAATTATCTGGTAGCTTTGTCTATCTTCCAGATCATAATATGCTTGGTTTTATTCATCCAAATGAACGATTTTCTGAGCCTAGACTAGGTCAAGTATTAGAAGCACGTGTTATTGGGTACAGAGAAATCGATAGAACACTCAATCTCAGTGTTAAACCACGTGCTTATGAGATGTTAGATGCAGATGCTCAGCTAATTTTGACTTATCTTGAGCAACAAGGTGGTCATATGCCACTTTATGACAAATCAGCACCTGCTGATATTATGGCAACTTTTGCTATCTCTAAAGGTCAATTTAAAAAGGCGCTTGGTGGATTAATGAAGCAAAAGAAAATAAAACAAGATGAAACGGGGACGACATTATTATGAGTCAAGAAAGAGCGATTTTTGCAGGTGGTTGTTTTTGGTGCATGGTACAACCGTTTGAAGATATGCCAGGTATTTTGAGTGTGACTAGTGGATATACGGGTGGGACGACTGAGAATCCAACTTATGAAGAGGTCTTATCACATCAAACAGGGCATACTGAAGCAGTAGAGATTATTTTTGATAATAGCTTAGTGAGTTATGCCGACTTAGTTGACTTATATTGGACATTAACAGACCCGACAGATGCTTTTGGTCAATTTAATGATCGTGGTGATAACTATCGTCCTGTTATCTATTTTGATAATTTGGCACAACAGGAAATTGCGACAGCTAGTAAAGCCAAATTGCAAGCCTCAGCTTTGTTTGATAAAGATATCGTCGTGACAATAGAGCCTAGCCAAACATTTTGGCCGGCAGAAGACTATCATCAAGGATTTTATAAGAAAAATCCTGCTAGATATGCCTCAAGTGCCAAGACTCGCCATGATTTTCTAAAAAAACAATGGGGTGATGCATGAGTTTTTACACCTTTTTGATGAAGTATCGTGCTTATAAAGAAGTAGATGACATCACAAAGTTAGCAAATTTAGTTTATGAGGATTCAACCTTTCCAAAACAGTCATCAGATTTTGATGAGATTTCAACTTATCTAGAAACACATGCCAACTTTGCTTTTAATTTATCCCTTTTTGATGAAATCTGGGAGCAATATCTAGCAAACTAAAGGCACGAAAACCGATTAACGCATCATTTAAAAGCCGATATGGCTTTTTTTATATGAAAATATGACTGAATTTATTAAATTTTGAAGTTAACAATCAGGCTTGTAAGGCAAGATAAACAACTCACTTAATCTTACGGTGTTAAAAACTAGATTGCATGTCATGACTTTTTTCGCTAACTTTAAAATAATAAGAGCTAAATAAGTCAGGTGTAGATAAAAGTTATTGACAAAGATAGCAAGTAGTAGTATAATTATACGGTATGCTTGAAATAAAGGTATATTGCGTGGGAGGGCATTGACCCATTAAACCACATCACGAGAAGAGATTTCGTAAGAAATCATTAATAGGAGGAAATTATCGTGGCTAAAGAAGTACAAAACATTGTCAAATTGCAAATTCCAGCCGGAAAAGCAACACCAGCTCCACCAGTAGGACCAGCACTTGGTCAAGCTGGTATCAACATCATGGGCTTCACAAAAGAATTTAATGCACGTACAGCTGATCAAGCTGGCATGATCATCCCAGTTGTTATCTCAGTATACGAAGATAAGTCATTTACTTTCGTTACAAAAACACCTCCTGCAGCTATTTTACTTAAAAAAGCAGCAGGCGTTGAAAAAGGTTCTGGTACACCAAACACCGTAAAAGTGGCAAGTGTTACTAAAGCACAAGTACAACAAATCGCTGAAACTAAAATGGAAGACCTTAACGCTTCATCTGTTGAATCTGCTATGCGCATGATCGAAGGTACAGCACGTTCTATGGGATTCACTGTCGAAGGTTAATTTTTATATCTGCATGTGCATGATTTCAGGCATATATCCGCAGATTAAAGATGACACTTTTCAGATCGAGATCTGAATAATGGAAAACCACCCAATCGACATATGATAAAGCGGTGGAAGGTTGCTTGCAACCGTTAATACCACAAGGAGAAAGAATAATGGCTAAAAAAAGCAAACAATTGCGTGCTGCTTTAGAAAAAGTAGACACAACAAAAGTATACACAGCTCAAGAAGCTGTCGCTCTAGCACAAGAAACTAACTTTGCTAAATTCGACGCAACAGTTGAGGTTGCTTACAACCTTAACATTGACGTTAAAAAAGCTGACCAACAAATCCGTGGCGCTATGGTATTACCTAACGGAACTGGTAAAACAGCTAAAGTTTTGGTTTTCGCTAAAGGTGAAAAAGCTGAAGAAGCAAAAGCTGCTGGTGCTGACTACGTTGGTGAAATGGAATACGTTGAAAAAATCAACGGTGGTTGGTTTGACTTTGACGTTGTTGTTGCAACACCTGATATGATGGCTGTTGTAGGACGTCTTGGTCGCGTACTTGGACCACGTAACCTTATGCCTAACCCTAAAACTGGTACTGTAACGATGGATGTTACTAAAGCAGTTGAAGAAGTTAAAGCTGGTAAAGTAACTTACCGTGCTGAAAAAGCCGGTATCGTACACGTTGCGATTGGTAAAGTATCATTTGAAGCTGATAAATTAGTTGAAAACTTTAAAGCGATCAACGCAGTTATCGCTGCTGCTAAACCAGCTACTGCAAAAGGAACTTATATCGAAAGCTTGACATTAACAACAACTTTCGGTCCTGGTATCAAAGTTGATCCAAACTTTTAATTGACCCAGATAAAAAAGCCTTAGGGCTTTTTTTGTTTGTATTAGCTAGTTAGTTTAAACTAAAAAAATCATGACAACATCATGATTTTTTCGTTTTGATTAATTTACTTTAGCGGCTAGAGTTTCAGCAAAAGCTTCTAGTTTTGCAATATCTTCTTCTTCTGCAGCTAAGTCAACTTTTACGCTATCAGCACCTTTTGTTGCAGATGTTTTAGTAAAAGCAGCTTCAAAGTCATCTACAGATTTACAGAATTCATCGTAAAATGTATCTCCTGATCCGATAACACCAAAGACTTTACCTGTTAGGTCTAAATCTTGTAAATCGTCATAAAAATCAACGATTTCATCAGGTAATTCACCATCTCCGTAAGTATATGATGCGACAATAACGATATCAGCTTCTTGGAAATCTGACGCATCAACAGCAGTACATTCATCTAAATCAACATCAAGACCAAGTGATTCTAGTTTTTCTGCTACGACATCAGCAATTTCTTCGGTATTTCCTGTCATACTAGCATATACAATTTTAGCTAAAGGCATTATAATCTCCAATTTTTAATTTTATATTAAGAAAATTATACCAAAATTACTTAAAAAATCAAATTTTCTGCTTACTGTTTACGATAAATAAACAGGTATTGATACCAGTTTTAGATATCAACGCATACGAGTAACTACTTTTTGTATTAAAGCTAGATTTTAATGAAAAGAAGTTCACTAAATGATAGCTAAATTTGATAAAATAGAAATAGACTAAAAAAAACAGAGGAAAAATTTAAAAAATGATTACTTTAAAATCTCCAAGAGAAATCGCAATGATGCAAGATGCTTCAGATGTCTTAGCTGGTATTCATATTGGGTTACGTGATATCATCAAACCAGGTATTGATATGTGGGAAATCGAGACTTATGTACGCCGTGTTTGTAAAGAAAAAAACGCGATTCCTTTACAGATTGGTGTAGATGAAGGTAATGTCAATCCTTATCCTTATGCGACTTGTTGTTGTTTAAATGATGAGGTTGCACATAGCTTTCCTAGAAAAGGTTATAAGCTTAAGTCAGGAGACCTAATCAAAGTTGATATGGTAATTGGTACAGGTGGTGGTATCGATATGAGCAAGGCTAATTTTGATGATGGTATGGCCATGAAAGCCTTGGCTGATAAATTTACTGGTGGTGTGGCAGATTCTTGTTGGGCCTATGCGGTTGGTGAGGTCTCGGATGAGGTTGCACAGTTGATGTCAGTTACTAAAGAAAGTTTATACCGAGGCATTGAGATGGCACAAGTAGGTAATCGCATTGGGGATATTGGTCATGCGATTCAAACTTATGCTGAAAGTTTTGGTTATGGCGTTGTTCGCGATCTTGTTGGTCACGGTGTAGGCCCTACGATGCATGAGGAACCGATGGTGCCACATTATGGTACGCCAGGAAAAGGACTTCGTTTGCGAGAAGGCATGGTATTAACGATTGAACCTATGATTAATACCGGTGGTTGGGAGATTGATCATCCATCAAATGAACGTGGCTATACAACACTTGATGGCAGTTTATCATGCCAATATGAACACCAGTTTGTGATCACTAAAGATGGGCCAGTCATACTGACAAGTCAAGGTGAGGAAGGTAGTTATTAACGATTAGAGATCACAGGAGGAGGTGTATTGACTTGAAAAAAATGATCAAAAAAGTTTTAGCATCTGAACGACTTAATTTCTTTCTTGGTTTTTACAAATCAGCTGAGATGAGTTTATCAAGTGTCGCCGTCGCCTACTATTTGTTGTTATCACTTTTTCCGTTGGTTATGATAGTGGGGAATATATTACCGTTTTTACATTTAGATACAGCTGTCATCATGAATTTTTTACGCGATAATCTGCCGTCACAATTACATGAAACAGTCACGACTATTGTGGAAAACGTCTTATCTAAACCCAGTGCAGGTTTGCTATCGGTGTCATTTATTACTGCCTTCTGGACATTTTCCAAAGCAATGACTAGTCTACAGATGGCAATCAATAAAGCATATGGTGTAAAAGATCATAGAGATTTTTTAGTGGGGCAATTTTTTTCACTAATCGCTAGTCTAGTGATTATTTTGTTTTTGTTCATTGCAGTCCTCTTAGCTACTTTTGGACAATTAGTACTTGAAAAACTTTATCAATATATCAAATTTGACGAACATCTGTATGTCACATTGCATAATATGACGCTACCGGCAGTTGCGTTTACTATCTTCTGTGCGTTAGCATTGCTATATTTTATCATGCCAAACGTAAAAATTAGATCCATCAAATATGTCTTGCCAGGTGCGTTATTTTCAACTTTTGTATTAACCTTCTTAACCAATATTTTTGGTAAGTATATAGGCCGGTCAACAGAGGCAATGAAAGACTTTAAAATTGTTGGGAGTTTGGTTATATTCGGACTTATGCTATGGTTCATCTTTATTGCCAAAGTACTGATATTCGGTGCAATTTTAAATGCAGTTTATTTGAAGCGAAATAATAAGATTGAAAACAGACGTGGTGAAATTAAAGACATTATTAAAAATGTGAATAGCAAAATAAACGAAGAAAAAACCAGCTCAGAGTGAGCTGGTTTTTTCTTATCTTCTTATTTGGTTGTGAAAATTAAAAACTTAGAAAAGATATAATTAAGTATAATCGTCAAAACTTGTAAAAAGAGAGTTAGAACAAAGACACTTGGTTTTAACGATAGATGTAATAGCCCAGTAAGTATTTGTGGGTGTGTATCTACTAAATACCAATTGGCAACAATAGAAATCAGCAACACAAACAAACGACTAACAATAAATTTGATAAATTCATGCAGGAATGGATTCGTTGTTTTTTCAAATACCCAGAGTTTATTTGTAAAAAAGGCAAATAAAATTGAGATAACTTGAGCCATAATCTCTGAGATGACACCAGAATTTGTGAGGTTGAACACAACCATTTTGACAATGAAAAATATAATTGTTGCACTAACACCAGCAACTAGATACTTAAAAATCTGATCAGTTGCAATTTTTTTGATAAGAGTTTTCATTTTAAAAGTATATCATTTTTAATTAAAATTTGCTATACTAGTTCTTGCTTGTAAAAAGCCCTTCGTACTTTCTCACTTTGACGGAGCATATTATAATCGCGTTAGCGATAAAGGAGATTTAATTGAATAAAATAAAAGTCGTTGATTTGGTGCAGATAGCAATTGTTGCTGCATTGTATGTCGTCGTAACGGTTGTGTTAGGGCCGTTCGGATCTGGAGCTATTCAGTTCAGGTTATCTGAGCTATTTAATTTTTTAGCTTTCTATAATAAGAAATATATTTGGTCAGTCACGATAGGATGTGTGATTTCAAACTATATTTCTAGTGGTATTGTAGATGTTGTTGTCGGTAGTCTGTCAACTCTAATCTTTGTCACATTAGGTGTCTACTTATTTGAAAAATATATGTCGCAAGATGTATTGGGTGGTTTGACAACTAGAGCCTTCATCTATTTCTCTTTATTCTTTTCATTTACAATGTTTACAATTGCTGCAGAATTAAGTGTTTTGTTTGGCTTGCCATTTTTCTTAACCTGGTTAACAACAGGAGTAGGCGAATTAATTTCATTACTAATAGGTAGTGTGATAATTTATCAACTTTCAAAACGTATTGATCTAACAAAATAAGTGTATAATAAGTGTATGAATATATACGATTATACAGTTAAAAATAATAAAGGAGAACAAGTCTCCTTATCAACCTTTAAAGGGCAGGTTTTACTGATTGTCAATACTGCTACGGGATGTGGGTTCACACCACAATATAAAGCGTTGCAATCACTTTATGAGACGTATGGCCCACAAGGGTTTACGATTTTAGATTTTCCGTGTAACCAGTTTGGTAACCAAGCTCCTGGTAGTGCGTCCGAAATCGCAGACTTTTGTGAACTCAAATATCATACAACTTTCCCGCAATTTGCAAAGATAGATGTCAATGGCGTTGAGGAAGAGCCATTGTTTACCTACCTTAAAGCAGCACAACCTGGTAAGTTAACATCCGACATCAAATGGAATTTTACAAAATTTCTTGTGGATAAGACAGGGCAAGTTGTGAAACGTTACGGTTCAGCTAAAAAACCAGAAAATATCGCAAAAGATTTGGTAGATATACTTTAAACGTTCTTTTGAACGTTTTTATGTTATAATAATTTTATAGTAAGCGCTTTCGGTTTTGAGTTGAAAATAAGGGAGACGTCACATGGATAAATCACAAATGATCTATAAGCTACAACAACTTGGACACAATCAAGAAAAAATAGCTGAAATTTTTATTGATAAAAAAGAATTTCATCGTGCTGAGATTGCCCAGACTAAGCATATTATGTATGAAAATTTTGCCGAATTGCTGGAGCACTGGTTAGCAGAAGAGGAAGATAAAGTGACAGTGTAAGTGTCGAAAAAAGATGTTGCTATAGCGCGACATCTTTTTTAAACATCAGATATTTTGAAGGTAAAGCACAATAGCAAAAATTGAAACAAACGGTTATGGTAAGCTTTGATTGAAATTCTGCTGTAATTTGTTACACTATAGGTATATGATTAAACAACAATTTTATATCTTTATGTTAGGTACACTTATTTATGCTTGGTTTTTTGCAGATGCCTTATTCACAGGCCACTATGGTCTAGTGTTATTTTGGAGTCTGTTGCTAATCCGCAAAGGCTGGATCGCTTATAAAGCTGATAGATGGATTCGACTCAACATAAAAAATTAAACTCGCTAGACTTGGGTTACGTGCCTCTCAAGTGTGGTATTATCTAATGGAAACGACTCTGAGTGATGTGCTCAGAGCCATTTTTTTAGGGAAACTTCACCAGATGAGATGACTTTTATTAAGCCACCAGTATTCACAATCAACTCGCCGTGTTCAGTCAAATCAACTGCAGTTGCAATGATAGTTTCACCTTGCTCTTCAAATTCTACTGTTTTACCAAGAATAAAAGAGTGAGCACGATATATATCGAAAAATGTTTCATCAGCTTGTAACTTGTAGAATTGGCGCCATATTTCAGCAATTAACTGGGTACGTGTAATAGGTGGCGTCTCTTCGTTGAATAACGACCCTGCCTTATCACGTAAATCAAGCGGGAAATTGAGTTGATTGAAATTTAAGCCAATCCCTATAATAATGTAATCGCTAGAGAGTAGATGTTCGACGAGTACACCGGCTATTTTTTTGTTGTCTAAGTAGATGTCATTAACCCATTTAATTTGCGGTTTTTTTGATGTTAAGGTTTCGATAGCTGCCGTAATAGCTGCTGCTGTCAAAATAGTATAGTTTTTGATATCTGTCGACGGTTTGAGTGATAAAGACATGTAAATGCCTTTACCTTGTTCGGTAACATATTGTCTGCCAAATCGGCCACGAGCAGCTGTTTGCATATCGGCGATAAATAGTTTTTTATCACCAAGATTTTCTTTTGCATCAAGCTGTGTCGATGCACTTGTTTTTGCGACTGAGCCCTCAATCAACCAAGTATTTTGCGCAAGTATGTCTTTAATATCTATCATAATTAAATTATATCATGAAAATAACGATAAAAGATGGCGAAAATAATAGTGAAGTGGTAGAATGATAGTGTTACTTTCCGAAGGTGGTTTTAACTTTTCCATAAAGCCGTTTCCTGTAACCGAAAAATAAAGAAAAGTAGGGGAAAAAATGTCAGAAAAGAATTTATTTACAAGCGAAAGTGTCTCTGAAGGACATCCAGATAAGATTGCAGATCAGATTTCTGATGCGATTTTAGATGCAATTTTAAGTCAAGATCCAGACGCTCACGTGGCTGCAGAAACTGTAGTTTACACTGGGTCTGTCCATGTCTTTGGTGAAATTTCGACTAGCGCATATGTGAATATTGATGAAATCGTTAGACAAACGATTAAAGAAATCGGGTATACAGATGCAAGTTTTGGTTTTGATTACAAAACAGTAGGTGTCCATCCTTCTATCGTAGAGCAATCTGCTGATATTGCACAAGGTGTCAATGAAGCGATTGAAGTTAGAGGAAACGCGACGCAAGATGCGCTTGATTTGATTGGTGCAGGTGACCAAGGGTTGATGTTTGGGTTTGCAAGTAAGGAAACACCAGAATTTATGCCACTTGCAATCTCACTATCTCACAAACTGGTTAAAAAATTAGCTGATTTACGTAAATCAGGTGAGGTTGCTTACTTACGACCAGATGCTAAAAGTCAAGTGACAGTTGAGTACGATGAACAGGGTAATGCCAAACGTATCGATACAATCGTGATTTCAACGCAACATGCACCAGAAGCGACAAATGATCAAATCCAAACAGATGTGATTGAAAAAGTCATCAAAGCTGTTATTCCAGCTGACTTACTAGATGAACAGACTAAATACTTTATCAACCCAACTGGTCGTTTTGTAATTGGCGGTCCTCAAGGAGATTCAGGCTTGACTGGTCGTAAAATCATTGTAGATACTTACGGTGGCTATGCGCATCATGGTGGTGGTGCATTCTCAGGTAAAGATGCCACAAAAGTTGACCGTTCAGCATCTTATGCAGCTAGATATATCGCTAAAAATATTGTGGCTGCTGGATTAGCTGAAAAAGCAGAAATCCAATTAAGTTATGCGATTGGTGTGGCACAACCAATTTCAATTCACGTTGAGACATTTGGTACTGGTAAAGTTTCAACAGAACAGTTGATCGAAGCAATTCGCGATAATTTTGATCTTCGTCCAGCTGGTATTATCAAGATGTTAGACTTGAAACGACCTATCTATCGCCAAACAGCGGCATATGGTCACTTTGGTAGAACAGATGTTGAGTTGCCTTGGGAAAAGTTAGACAAAGTGGAAGTTTTACGTTCACTTTTGTGAAATATATGATAATGTGTTATAATTAATTCGTGTCTGTTGGCTAATGCTAATGGGTGCGAATTTTTTTAAGTTTCCAAAAAAAGTATGATGAAAATGAACTATCTCAAATTGGTAAGATATATTAGTTGTTAAGTCGTTATGGCAGGTATCTCTAATAAATAATTGTGGTTAATGATCCATAAGATTTGAGGCCAAAAGCCTTTTATAACGGTTTGATCTAGCTAACTAAAAAAGAGACAAGAAATTTTAAATTTGATATAGTAGTCAAGTCGTGCTTTTGAGTGGAACTTGATAATAGAATATAGATGAGGGAAACAATGATTGGAGCACTTATTGCTGGCATCATTGCCTTGTTGATTGGATTAGGAGTTGGTTTTGTTTTTCGAAATGTTCAGTTAAAAAATGCTCAATCAGATACACAGAGCTTAATTGAACAAGCAGAACGCAAAGCAAGTGAGCTCACAAAACAGGCGAAAGTTGAAGCTGAAATTCTTAAAAAAGAATCTGAGAATCTTGAAAAAGAGAAGATTTTAGCACTGAAAGAAGAAGGTCAAAGACGTCGTGAGTCGATAGAAAAAGAATTTTTAGAAACGAGAACGGAGTTAAAAGCATCTGAAAATCGCTTGAAACAGCGTGAAGAAATCCTTGATCGTAAGGATGATACATTAACTCGTAAAGAACAATCTTTAGATTCAAAAGAAGAAAATCTATCAAATAAAACTAACACGCTCAACAAGCGCGAAGAAGCATTGTCGCAAATTGAAGCTGAAAAGACGGCTGAACTAGCAAGAATAGCAAGTTTAAGCCACGAAGAAGCAAAAGATATTATTTTGAGCCAAACAAAAGCATCATTATCCAAAGAAATGGCTCAGCTTATCCGCACTAGTGAAGAAAAAGCAACAGCAGAAGCTGATAAAAAAGCAAAAGATATTATTACGCTTGCCATGCAACGTATATCAGGCGATTTTGTTAGTGAGCAAACTGTTAGTGTTGTCACATTACCAGATGATGCGATGAAAGGTCGGATTATTGGACGTGAAGGGCGTAATATCCGTACGTTTGAAGCTTTGACTGGGATTGATGTCATTATTGATGATACACCTGAAGCGGTTATTTTATCAGGATTTGATCCGATTCGTCGAGAAATTGCTAGAACGACATTGGAACAATTAGTACAAGATGGTCGGATTCATCCTGCACGTATCGAAGAATTAGTCGAGAAAAATCGTAAAGATATTGATCGAAAAATCAGAGAATACGGTGAACAAGCTGCATTTGAAGTTGGTGCACATACGCTACATCCTGATCTGATGAAGATTATGGGAAGACTACATTTTAGAACGTCTTATGGACAAAACGTCTTGAATCATTCGATTGAGGTTGCAAATCTTGCTGGTAATCTTGCTGGCGAGATGGGTGAAAATGTATCGCTTGCTAGACGTGCAGGATTCTTACATGATATTGGTAAGGCTTTAGATCATGAGATCGAAGGTAGCCACGTTGAGATTGGGACAGAACTTGCTAAGAAGTATAAGGAAAATCCTGTAGTCATTAATGCAATCGCAAGTCACCATGGAGATACTGAACCAACACATAATATCTCTGTTTTAGTTGCAGCAGCGGATGCCTTATCTGCGGCACGTCCTGGAGCGCGTCGTGAATCGATCGATAACTATATCAAACGTCTGCAAAATCTTGAAGAAATCTCTAATGGATTTGAAGGTGTTGAAACATCGTTTGCTTTACAAGCAGGTCGAGAAATTCGTGTCATGGTTAATCCAGCGAAATTATCTGATAATAAGATGACTGTCTTAGCGCATGATATCAAAGAAAAAATTGAAAATGATATGGACTATCCAGGAAATATCAAAGTGACGGTTATCCGTGAAACACGTGTGATTGATTACGCTAAATAATTCATAAAGATCTGAACTAAACAACTGTGTTAGTTCGGATTTTTATTTTGGTGAGAGGTATCTGTATTACACAGTTTAATGTGATAGTATTTACTTTGCCAATCATCTTTTCAAATTAAAGAGATTGTGATAGAATAGAAACAATAACTAATAAATCTATGAAAAGACTTTTGCTTTTCATGGCACCCCAAGAGAAAGAGCGTGAGCATGCCAGAACGTGGATTACTAATTGTTTTTTCTGGACCTTCTGGAGTCGGAAAAGGAACAGTAAGAGCTGCTATATTTGAATCTAGCCAGCACCAATTTGATTATTCAGTGTCGATGACGACACGTCAACAACGTCCAGGTGAAGTAGATGGAAAAGATTATTTTTTCACTACACGAGAGGCATTTGAAGAAAAAATCAAAGCAGGTCAGATGCTTGAATATGCCGAATATGTTGGTAACTATTACGGTACACCGTTAGAATATGTTAACCGAACACTTGATGAAGGTAAGGACGTATTTCTTGAAATCGAAGTACAAGGTGCTTTACAAGTAAAAGAAAAAGTACCAGATGGTGTGTTTATCTTCTTGACACCTCCGGACTTAGCTGAACTACGTGGTAGACTAAGTGGTCGTGGCACTGATTCGCTAGACGTGATTAATGAACGTATGGAGAAAGCGCGTGAAGAGATCAAACTCATGAGCGAGTATGACTATGCTGTCGTAAATGACGAGGTTCATTTAGCTGTTGAACGTGTTAAAAAGATAGTTGAAGCAGAGCATTTTAGAGTAGACCGTGTGATTGGTCGTTATCAAAATATGGTAGAGATGACTACTTATGCCAGCGAAAATGATGCGAATGCGCATTGTGAGTAAGCTGTTGCTTAAAGTATCGGCAAGACTATAAAGGTAATCACAACCTATTGTCTTAAAATAAAAGTTAAAAATAGTAAGAGGTATCATAAATTATGATGTTAAAACCGTCTATCGACGTCTTGTTGGACAAAGTCGATTCAAAATATTCTTTGGTAGTGTTAGAAGCTAAACGTGCGCATGAATTGCGCGATGGTGAGGCTGCAACGCAAAGTTTTTCATCTGTAAAACCAACTTTACAGGCATTAGAAGAATTAGCTGATGGCAACGTAACGATTCATCCAGCACCAGAGGCAAAAAGATTAGCGTTAAAAGAAAAACGTGAACTTGAACGTTTGCTAAAAATTGAAGAAGAACGTAAGATCAAAGAGCAGATAGCAAAAGAGCAAGCTGAAGAAGAAGCAAAACAACGTAAAGATAAAGGGGTAACACCTGTTGTTGTAACAGATGGATTAGGAGTAACAGATTTATCTGATCCTAGTGTTGTTGAAGGTTAGTAAAAAAACTGCTGATGCAGTTTTTTTCTTTAAAATTTAGTGCTATATAACTTTTGGCTTAACCAATCATTAGGTGGTAGCTATCTAAATGATGGATGAGGGGTTAGATAGGATGGAAGTGAGTGATGATGTGTGAAATGATTGCCAAGGTTGTTGTTGATGTCCCTACAATGCAAACAGATAAACCTTTTTCATATTTAATTCCAAATGAGTTCGCCTCCCTAGTAGGTATTGGTATGCGTGTGCACGTCCCTTTTGGTAAAAGTAATCGATTGATGCAAGGGTTTATTGTAGATATTGTGTCAATAACAGATGCACATATAGGTCAAGATGAAATAGCTGTCAAAACATTAAAGTCGATTTCTGAAGTTTTAGATTTTGAACCAGTCCTTAACGACGAACAGCTGGAGCTGGCTGGCGCTATGCGTCAAACAGTTTTTGCCTATAAAATTTCTATTTTGAAAGCCATGTTACCTAATTTACTGAATTCGTCTTATGATAAAGTTTTGACGACAACCGATCTAACCATCGCAAACCGTTATTTTGATGGGAAAAAAGGAAAACGGTTTTCAAGTTTAGATAAACAAGCGCAAGCACTGATGATGAAATTACATCGTGATGGCAAAATTAAGTTAAGCTATATCGCAGAATCCAAAGCAGCTATTAAAGTTGTCAAACGTGTGTCTTTAGTTGATATTGATCTGTTAAATGATTTGGAATTAACCGCTAGAGCCACAAAAAGACTTGAATTAAAACAGTTTTTACAAGCGCATTTAGCTGGCGATGACTGGTCTTATACTGAGTTGGTTGCGATGTTTTCTAGAGAGGTTATTAAGTTTTTTATCTCTAAAAATATTTTGAAACTGACTGAGATTGAAGTATCACGTGCTAAAGATTATTTTGAAAAAGTGACGCCAGATGACCATAAAGTGCTAAATCCTGAACAGATGGTTGCATACCAGGCAATTACACAATCTCAAGACAAAACGTTTCTTTTAGAAGGTGTAACGGGGTCAGGTAAAACAGAAATCTATCTACAAGTGATTGCACATGCCATTTCTCAGGGAAAAACAGCAATTATGTTGGTGCCTGAAATATCGTTAACGCCGCTAATGACAAATCGGTTTATCGCACGGTTCGGTGATCATGTTGCGATTATGCACTCGGGACTTTCAGATGGCGAAAAATATGATGAATGGCGCAAAATAGTTGCTGGTCAAGCAAAAGTTGTAGTGGGTGCAAGATCTGCAATATTTGCACCCCTAAAAAATATTGGGATAATTATCATAGATGAAGAGCATGAGACGAGTTATAAACAAGATAGCAATCCACGTTATCATGCTAGAGATGTGGCGATTTGGCGTGCAAAATACCATGGTGCGAGTTTAGTTTTAGGATCTGCCACACCAAGTCTAGAGACCCGTGCACGTGCACAAAAAGGTGTTTATCAACTGCTGCGTTTGACACATCGTGCTAACTCAGATGCACAACTGCCGGTTATTAAACTATTAGATATGCGGCAACATTTAACTGATCAATCTGGCTCGTTTTCAAAACTGATGTTAGATAAGATTTCAGAAAAACTAGCAAAACATGAGCAGGTTGTCTTGATGCTAAATCGTAGAGGCTACTCGTCATTTATCATGTGTAGAGATTGTGGGTTTGTCCCAGATTGTCCAAATTGTGATATTTCTTTGACGCTACATATGGATACCAAAACATTAAATTGTCATTATTGTGGACGTACTCAACCCATACCTTATCGCTGTCCCAACTGTGAGAGTAGTCAAATTCGCTATTATGGGAGCGGTACCCAAAAAGTGGAAGCAGAGTTGCTAGACTTATTTCCTGATGCGCGTATCTTACGGATGGATGTAGATACGACTAAAAAGAAGGGTGCTCATGAGCGTATTTTATCGGCATTTGGTTCTGGAGAGGCAGATATTCTGCTAGGTACGCAGATGATAGCTAAAGGACTCGATTTTCCTAATGTCACGCTAGTCGGTGTGATCAATGCTGACACGGCACTGAATTTGCCTGATTTTAGATCATCTGAACGAACTTTTCAACTGCTGACTCAGGTGGCGGGTAGAGCAGGTAGAGCCCAAAAAAAAGGTGAAGTGTTAATTCAAACTTTTAATCCAGATCATTATGCGATTCAGTTGGCTGGGACGCAAAATTACGAGGCGTTTTATAAGCAAGAGATGGAGTTTAGGAGAAAGCTCAATTATCCACCATACTTTTTCACGGTGCAATTGGTCATATCGCATCAGGATGAAGCAGTTGCGGTTAAAAAATCATATGAAGTGATGGCTCTGTTGCAGGAGCAATTGTCTGATCAAGCACGTCTCTTAGGTCCGATTCCTAAACCTATCTCACGCACGCATAATCTTTATCACTATCAATTGTTGATTAAGTATAGATTTGAGCCTGGGCTTGAGAAGGCATTGAATACTGTTTTAGACATGACACAAGCGCGTGAAAATAAAGCCTTAAGAATCATGATTGACAATGAACCCCAAAATTTCATGTGATGTAAGCTAAACTACTGAAAATAGTATTTGAGAGCTTAGTTGCTAACTGATTGTGCTGATGTTTGGGTGATTAGCTAACCCCTATCTATGGACTCATAAACACTAAGGCTAATGCTTGTCATCATACATAAGTCCTCGCGATACCGATACGTGTATGGCGAGGATTTTTATCGTACAGTTGGTCTGTATGAGATGACCAACCTATTGCTAATTTTTGGATTGACTAACTCTGATGAAAGACTATGTTATAATACTATTATGAAAAAAAATCTTGATAATCGTCACGACAAAAAAACGTATGAGAATAAGAATCAGGTTGCAGAAGATGCTAATGATACCGTCTATGGTGTACATGCAGTCGCGGATGCCCTGAGAGAGAATGTAGGCAATAAACTCTATATTCAGGATGATATACGTGGTAAAAATGTCGATAAACTGAAACAACTGGCAAGTGAAAAAAAAGTAGGTATGTCATTTGTTAGCAAAGAAAAATTAAAAGAGATGAGCGATGGTGGCGTTCACCAAGGGTTTGTATTAAAAACCAGTGCTTATGCTTACCGGGAATTATCAGATATTCTAGAGATAACAGAAGATCTTGATAATCCACTTTTAATTATCATTGATGGGTTAACTGACCCGCATAATTTGGGGAGTATTTTAAGGACTGCAGATGCGACAGGGGTATCTGGAATTATCATTCCTAAACATCGTTCTGTAGGAGTAACGCCAGTTGTTGTCAAAACATCTACAGGTGCAGTCAACCATATTCCAATCACTCGTGTGACTAATTTATCCCAAACACTGGATAAACTAAAAGCAGCAGGATTCTGGATTTTTGGGACAGATATGAACGGCACACCTTGCTATAATTGGCAGACACAAGGAAAACTTGCTTTAATTATTGGTGCTGAAGGGACAGGGATCACTCAAAATATTAAGAAACAAGTAGATGAGATGGTGACAATTCCTATGAAAGGCCACGTACAAAGTCTAAATGCAGGTGTTGCTGCGGGTATTTTGATGTATGAGTGGGCTAGAAACTTCAAGTAAGTTTGTCTGATAGTACAGATATATGAGTGATCGAGGCACACATATCACATATCGGTGTGCGATAGCTCAAAAACTAAGTTAACCAGTTAGAAGGAGTGGATATGACTTATAAAATTGTCACAGATTCAACTACAGACTTATCAGATAGCTATGCGGCTGAACATGATATTGTGATGTTAGGGGTGACGGTAACACTGGAAGATGTCACCTATCAGACAACAGGTCAGGGACATTTGACAAGTGATGTTTTATTGAAAAAAATGAGTGAAGGGGCAAAACCGGTCACATCTCAGGTTAATGTGGGGCAATTTTTAGATGCATTTAAACCTATAGTATCAGAAGGGGTGGAAGTGCTCTATATCGGATTTTCTTCAGGGCTTTCAGGTACCTTACAAAGTGCAAAAATGGCACAAGAAATGATACTTTCTGAAACACCAACTGCAAAAATCACAATTATCGATACCTTAGCTGCTGCTTCGGGAGAAGGATATTTGGTTAGAGAAGCGGTTAAACTTCGTGATGCAGGAAAAACAGTGCCAGAAGTTGTCACTGTTTTAGAAAGCCTTGTTCCACGTTTACGGAGTTGGGTCATGGCGGATGATCTATTTCATTTGTCTAGAGGTGGCCGTGTTTCAAAAACTGCAGCAACTGTCGGCACTTTAGTGAATTTAAAACCCATTATTGATGTTGATCCAGAAGGTAAACTAAGACCAGCTGGTAAAATTAGAGGTAAGAAAAAGGCGATTACATCAGTCGTTGCCGCTGTTTTAGCAGAATTAGATAGCAACTATCCTAAAGTGATGATTGGCTATTCTGGGGATGTTAGTGTTGCAGAAAAATTAAAAAATACCTTATTGGCTTCTGATTTAGTTCAAGAAGTGATAGTGACACCTTTAGGGCCAACGATTGTCGCACATACCGGTTCGGGAACAATAGCAGTATTTTATATTGCCGAAACGAATCGAAATTAAAAAATTAAGAATAAATGTCAAAAATCACAGTAAATTTCTTGTTTTGCTGTGATTTTGTGTTAAAATAAAAAAGAGTGTTTATGCTGAAAGTAGCATTAGAAACTTTTTAAATAATTAACCTTAAAATGATGAATGGATAATGGAAGGAGTCGCTTTAATGGCCAAAAGTGGACTTTATACGGGACTAGATATTGGCACGAATACGATAAAAGTATTAGTTGCTGAATATGTCTCTGGTGAAATGAATATAATTGGTGTCGGAAATGCAAAATCTGACGGTTTAAAAAATGGAACAATTGTAGATATTGAAAAAGTATCTCAAGCAATTCGCAAGGCTGTAAATGCAGCAGAAGAACGCGCAGGCATCCAAATTACAGGGGTAAATGTTGCTGTTCCAGCTAATCGTCTTGAAGTTGATGCTTGTCAAGGTATGGTGACAGTCAACAGCGAATCTAAAGAAGTTGTAGAATCTGATATTAGTCAAGTTGTCGCGAGTGCACTCATGCGTGGTATGATGCCAGAACGTGAAATCATCGCAGTAGAACCTAAAGAATTTACTGTGGATGGATTTTCTGGTATCTCTGATCCTAGAGGCATGTTTGGTGTTCGCCTTGAAATGAAGGGACTTGTTTACACAGGCCCTAAAACTTTAGTGCACAATATCCGTCGGGCGATAGAGCGTGCAGGACTTGCAGTTGAAAATATAGTCATCGCACCATTGGCTATTGCACATCATGTTTTAAATGAAAGTGAACGAGAGTTCGGCACTGTTGTCGTAGATCTTGGTGCTGGTCAAACAACTGTTATGGCAATTCGTGATCAAGAATTACAATTTGCTCATGTGATTGCTGAGGGTGGAGATTATATCACTAAAGATATTTCTACTATTCTAAATACCTCTACAGATCAAGCAGATAATGTCAAACTAAACTATGGTGAGGCTTCTACTGCACGAGCAAGTAAAGATGAACGTTTCCCAGTATCTGTCGTTGGACATACTGAACCAGTTGAAATTACTGAATATTACTTGTCAGAGATTATTGAAGCACGTTTAAGTCAAATTTTCTCACGCGTACGTCAAGATTTAGAACGTTCACGTGGCTTATCGTTGCCAGGAGGTATTATCCTTTTAGGTGGTGCTGCAGCAATGCCTGGTGTTGCTGAACTTGCTACTGAGATAATTGGTACAAACGTCAGATTATATGTACCAACTGAGATGGGACTTCGTAATCCAACTTTTGCTCAGGTCATATCAATCGTTGATTATGTAGGTAGTCGTTCTGATATTGAAAATCTAGTGACACAAGCTGCCGCTGGTAATACATTATTTAGTGAACCAATTGTAGAGACTTCTGCTATCTATCGTGAACCAGCAACTGAGATGTTTGCCGACTCTAGTTATGCATCATCAGTAGATGATACAACTTACATGACACAAGCACCACAAGTTAGCACGCCAAAACAAGATAAAGAACCAAAAGAAAGCATTGTAGACAAAGTCCGTAATGTATTTGGTAGTATGTTTGACTAAAATAAGACAGTTAAAGCAGGTTTAACATGACTAGATTAGGTTATCAGTGATGTGATACTTTAATTGTTGCGATAAAAATGAATTTGGAGATATAAAATAATGGAATTTTCCTTTGATGAAACGCTCACACAAGGAGCTGTTATAAAAGTTATTGGTGTCGGTGGAGCCGGTGGAAACGCGATCAACCGTATGGTTGAAGAAGGTGTTTCAGGCGTTGAATTTATTGCCGCAAATACTGATGTGCAAGCTTTGCGTGCATCGCAAGCTGATACAGTAATCCAACTTGGACCAAAATTAACTCGTGGATTAGGCGCAGGGTCAAAACCAGAAGTTGGTCAAAAAGCTGCTGAAGAATCTGCAGAAACAATTGAACAAGTACTTCAAGGTGCAGATATGGTCTTTATCACAGCAGGTATGGGCGGAGGTACTGGTACAGGTGCTGCACCAGTGATTGCTCAAATTTCTCGTGAATTAGGCGCATTGACAGTTGGTGTCGTAACACGTCCGTTTGGTTTTGAAGGGTCTAAAAGAGGGTACTTTGCCTCAGAAGGTATTGAATTATTGAAATCATCGGTAGATACACTACTGATTATTTCAAACAATAACTTACTAGAAATCGTTGACAAGAAAACACCTTTAAAAGAAGCTTTGCAAGAAGCTGATAACGTATTACGTCAAGGTGTTCAAGGTGTAACTGACCTCATCACTAACCCAGGTATGATTAATCTTGACTTTGCTGATGTTAAAACTGTCATGGCAAATAAAGGTGATGCATTGATGGGTATCGGGATTGCTAGTGGCGAAGATCGTGTGATTGAAGCAACACGTAAAGCAATCTATTCACCTCTTTTGGAAACAACTATTGAAGGTGCAGAAAATGTCCTGCTAAATGTTACAGGTGGTATGGACATGAGTTTAACAGAGGCACAAGATGCTTCAGAACTTGTTATCCAAGCTGCAGGTAATGACGTAAATATTCTTTTAGGCACATCAATCGATGACACACTTAAAGATGAAATTCGTGTAACAGTTGTTGCTACAGGAGTTTCTGAAGAAGAAGTGCAAAGAGTTGTCCCACGTCAAGCAGTTGCAAATACAGTAACTGAACAACCAAGACGTCGTGTGCTTGGGTCATCAAACGTCGATACGACAAAAGATCATTTTTCAGGGAACCAACCCACACAAGCACCAGTAAGCACATCACCAGAGTCTGCATTTGGTAGCTGGGATATTCGTAAAGAAAATCCTGTTCGTCAAACACCATCTGAATCAACTCCTACTCAAAGCGTCAACACATTTGGTGGTACAACGACATCAACAAATAATGATGATTTAGATATCCCACCATTCTTAAAACGTTAAACAATGACACTAATTGAAAATGTTTCAGAGGTGATGAGCCGTGTAGCGATTGAAGATAAAAATAAACTATCTAACTTAGCTCGTCCAACCACCATCGTAGGGGTTACTAAATATGTAGATGCTAATCAAGCTAAAGCACTTGTAGAAGCTGGTATCACACATATAGGCGAAAATAGAGTAGAACTATTTTTAGACAAATACCATCAATTGCATGAGATGCCAATTACTTGGCATCTCATCGGCACATTACAGCGTAGAAAAGTCAAAGAGGTAATCAATTATGTTGATTATTTTCATGCTTTAGATTCTGTTAAACTAGCTAAAGAAATAAATAAACGAGCTGACCATGTGATTAACTGTTTTTTACAGGTTAATATTTCAGGGGAAACAAGTAAACATGGTTTCTCTATTGCTGAGTTAAAGCAGGTCTTACCAGAACTTGCCAAGCTAGAAAATATAGCAGTTGTTGGGATCATGACCATGACACCACGAGAAGCGACAGAAGATGAAAAAAATAGTATTTTTGCAGAAGCGAAAGCGATACAAGAAAATATTTCAAGTCAAAAAATACTAAATATGCCGTGTACGGAGTTGTCTATGGGGATGAGTCAAGATTATCCACAAGCAATCAAGCATGGTGCTACTTTTGTTAGAATTGGCAGTGAATTTTTTAAATAAATAATAGCTCTCAATATTAGAGATGAGATAGAGTAAGTAGGTAGAAATTAATGGCTTTAAAAGAGTATATTGAAAAAGCAAAAGAGTATTTTAATTTGGGAGAAGAAGAGGAGATGTCAACTCCTTCACGTCCCCAACCACAAGTGGTTCAGAGTCAGGTGAAAAGTCAATCGACATTGCAAGCAGTACAGAAGCCTACGAGTCAAGAATCAGATTTTAACTATGAACGTAAAGCATCTCGTCAAACAGAAAACTTGAATCATAATAATAAAAGAGCTTCAAGTCAGCAACGTCAAACGTCTACAGCTTCAAGTATTATACCAACTATCGCCATTAAAGAGCCTGCTGCGTATGATAATATTATGGAATCAGCACGTATTGTCCGAAATGGAGAGAGCGTATTGGTCAACTTTAAAAATATGGGTGATCAACAAGCTCGTCGTTCGATCGACTTTTTGACAGGGGTTGTCTTTACACTTGACGGTGATATTCAAAATGTCGGTGGACAAATCTTCTTACTTACACCAAATGGCATGACAGTTGATGCTGAAAAGGAAATGAGTATTCTGTCAGGTCGAAATTTTGAAGGAATGGATAATTTCCAATGATTATTTACTTCTTGTATCATTTGATCACATTCTATGAGTGGATCTTGATTGCTTATGCGTTAATGAGCTGGGTGCCAGGGTTAAGAAATAATCAAATTGGTAAACTGATTGAATCTGTTTCAAGACCTTTCCTATCTATTTTTGATCCATTACCACTTCAATTTGCGGGTATTGATTTTACAGTGGTCGTTGCAATTATTGCTTTAAATTGTATCCAACGCTTGTTGCTGATCATTGCATAATGGCTAACGACATATATCAGCACTTCCGCCCAAGTGAGCGCTTATTCATCGATAAGGTGACGGATTGGATTGATAAAGTTTCAGCTACTTATAGTATTGTGACGACAGATTTTTTAAATCCTAGAGAATGCTATATCTTACAAACTGTGCTGAATCAAGCTAAGCAACAAGATATTCACCTTTATTCTAGCACTATGATTGCTGAAACAGAATATGTGAAGCTGATTATAGCGCCGGATTATTACCAATTGTCTCTTTCTGATTTTGAGTTATCTTGTTTACAAATAGGGTTTGCAAGTAAATTCGTCACACTTAAGCATTCACAAATATTAGGGACATTACTTGGTGAAACAGGAGTTGACCGAGCAAAAATAGGAGACATTACTGTCCATCCATCATTTGCACAGGTATTTGTAGATCAAAAAATGGTGTCAGTATTTATCGAAAAAATACAGAAAATAGCACGTAGTGGTGTAAAAATCAGTGAAATTAAACCAGAACAATACGTTAAAGTCCCTGATCAACTAGATTACAAAACGGTGAGCTTATCTAGTTTGCGTTTGGATAAAGTAATTGCTAGTATATTTAATTACTCTCGTAGTCAAGCGCAAAAATTAATTCAGTCAAATAAAGTTAAGGTTAATTACGCAGAAGTATTACGAAATGATTTTGAACTTTTTGAAACAGATTTGATTAGTATTCGTGGATTTGGTAGAGTAAAATTACTTCATAACTTAGGTCTTACGAAAAAAAATAAAATCAGAGTTGAAGTTCAAATTATATCAAGTAAGTAGCATTAAGAAAGGGAATCTTATGAGTTTAAATAGTTTAGATGTTCAAAATAAAACCTTTGCAACAAAAGTGCGAGGCTACAATAAAGTAGATGTTGATGATTTTCTAGATTTGATCATTAGAGATTATGATGAATTTGCAGAAAAAATCAAAGATCAAGATCGCGAACTAAAAAGTTTACGTGAGCGTGTTGAGTCATATGAAGGCATGAAAGACTCTTTAAATAAGTCGATTGTAGTGGCACAAAGTGCTGCAGACAACTTGAAAGAGCATGCTATAAATGAAGCAAATGCGATTACGGTTGAGGCAGGCCAAAAAGCCCAATACATTTTAGAAGCTGCTAAAAAAGAAGCTGGTGTGATTTTGAATTCTGCTTCTGATGATGCACGTCAATTGGTCAAAGAGACAGAAGAACTAAAACGTAAAATGAGAATTTATCACCAACGTATGGCTTTGATGGTTGAATCTCAATTAGAAGGTATTAAATCTCATGAGTGGGAAGAAATTCTAAAACCAACGACAACATACATTGGAGATGGTGTAGAAAAACTTAAAGAAATTATAGATACTCATGAAGGTAATACAGTTCAGATTAGTCAGACTGTCAACGAAGTTTCTGCGATACTTGATGCTCAAGAAGCAGCAGCACCTGTTGCAGAGCCTGTAACAGCTGATGTTGATGTAGATACTGATAAAAAAGATACAGAAACTGAAGCATAAACAAGCCTATGTCGTTAATTAATATTATCAGCGAGCAAGAGATGGTGGAAGTCTTGCAATCCCTTAATTAATGGCTATCAACTTGTTTACTCTTTGTTTTAATAGATATGAAGATATGATTTAAAACAAAGGATATGGTCATAGAGTGGTCTCCTTTACAAGACTATTGAGGCTTGCAAGTCAAGCGAATTAGGGTGGTACCACGGCTTTTCGTCCCTTTCGAAGAGCCTTTTTTTATTTTTTCGATAAACATAAGCTCTAAAGCCATGGTTGTAAACGTATACTAATGATGAACACGCTATGCTTAGCTTGTTATCTAGCTAATATAAAACAAAATTATAAGAAAAGTGAGGGTTGAGATGATGCTATTGTCATCTTACAATTAATTATGAAAATTAAAGATACATTGAACCTTGGGAAAACAGCCTTTCCAATGCGTGCAGGATTACCAAATAAAGAACCTAAAATGCAGGAATCTTGGGATGAAGCTAAGCTTTATGATAACCGTCTGAAGGAAAATAAAGGAAAACCTTCGTTTACTTTACATGATGGCCCTCCGTATGCAAATGGTGATATTCATGTTGGTCATGCCTTAAACAAAATTTCTAAAGATATCATTATCCGTTATAAAAATATGGCAGGATTTTGTGCACCATATGTACCAGGATGGGATACGCATGGTCTGCCAATCGAACAAGTTTTGACTAAAAAAGGTGTGAAGCGTAAAGAACTTGATCGTGCAGACTATCTAAGAATGTGTCAAGAATATGCCTTAACACAAGTTGATTTGCAACGTAAAGGCTTTAAATCACTCGGGGTTTTAGGAAATTGGGAAAATCCATATGTTACCTTAAAACCAGAATATGAAGCTGCTCAAATCCGTGTGTTTGGTAAGATGGCAGAAAAGAACTATATCTATAAAGGTGCTAAACCAATCTACTGGTCACCATCTTCTGAAAGTTCACTTGCTGAAGCTGAAATAGAGTATCAAGATGTACGCTCAGCATCTATTTATATTGCCTTTAAAGCAAGCGATACTAAAGGACTTTTACCTGCTGATACGGAATTCGTTATTTGGACAACAACACCATGGACAATTCCATCAAACCAAGGTATTTTTACACATCCAGACTATGATTATGTTTTAGTTGCAGTAAATGACCGTAAATTTGTAATTGCCTCAGAGTTGTTAGCGACTGTTGCTGAAAAATTAGCATGGGAAGATTACCAAGTCATTCAAACAATTAAAGGGTCTGAACTAGATGGTATGGTTGCGAAACATCCATTTTATGATCGTGATAGTCTTGTGATGAATGCTGATTATGTCACACTAGACTCAGGAACAGGATTAGTACACGCTGCTCCTGGTCATGGTGAGGATGACTATATCTACAGTAGAAAATATAAATTGCCTGTTGTGTCACCAATCGATGATCGTGGCTATTATACAGACGAAGCGCCTGGATTTGAAGGTCTATTCTACGATGAAGGTAATAAAAAAGTAAGCGAACTCCTAGAAGAAAAGGATGCTTTATTAAAACTTGATTTCTTTACGCATAGTTATCCACATGACTGGCGTACGAAAAAACCAGTTATCTATCGCGCAACACCGCAATGGTTTGCATCTATTGATAAATTCCGAGACAACATTTTATCTGAAGTGGAAAAAGTAGATTGGGTAATTCCTTGGGGTAAAACTCGTCTCTATAATATGATTCGAGATCGTGGTGACTGGGTAATCAGTCGTCAGCGTGCTTGGGGAGTGCCATTACCAATCTTTTATGCTGAAGATGGCACTGCAATCATCACACCAGAAACGACAGAACATATTGCCCAACTTTTTGCTGAACATGGGTCAATCATTTGGTGGGAACGGGATGCGAGCGAGTTGTTGCCACAAGGATTCTCTCATCCAGGTTCTCCTAATGGTCTATTTACCAAGGAAACTGATATTATGGATGTTTGGTTTGATTCAGGGTCATCATGGAATGGTGTATTAAATCAACGTGACGAACTAAGTTATCCAGCAGATCTTTATTTAGAAGGATCTGACCAGTATCGTGGTTGGTTCAATTCATCTATCACAACATCAGTCGCTGTTAATGGCATAGCACCTTATAAAGCAGTCTTATCACAAGGCTTTGTACAGGATGCTAAAGGTCGTAAATTCTCTAAATCTTTAGGTAATGGTATTGCACCAAAAGATGTCACAAGACAGTATGGTGCAGACATTTTGAGATTATGGGTTGCCAGTGTTGATAGTACATCAGATGTTCGTGTGTCTATGGATTTAATTGGTCAAACTTCAGAAGCTTACCGTAAAATTAGAAATACACTACGCTTTTTGATTGCCAATACATCAGACTTTGATAAAACTAAAGATACTGTGGCGATAGATGATTTACATGGCTCAGATAAATATATGCTTGTTAGATTGAATCAAGTGATTCAATCGGTTTGTGAAGCATACGATCGTTACAGCTTTATGGATGTTTATCGTACGATCTTTAACTTCTTAACAAATGATTTGTCAGCTTTCTATCTTGATTTTGCAAAAGACGTTGTTTATATTCAATCTGAAAATAGTTTGGAACGTAGACGTATGCAAACGGTGATGTATGAAATTTTAGTCAAATTGACAAAACTTTTGGTACCTATTATCCCACATACAGCAGAAGAAATTTGGTCATATCTTGAACAAGAAGAGGAAGCTTATGCTTATCTGACAGAAATGCCAAAAGCTGATAGCATGCAAAATGCAGATGAAATTATAGATGTCTGGACGGCCTTCTTAGAGTTCCGGACTAGTGTCCATAAGGCATTAGAAATTGCACGGGATGAAAAAGTCATCGGAAAATCTCTTGAAGCAAGTGTATCTGTCAAGCCAGATGAGGTAACTAATGCCTTGTTAGCTCGTATTGCTCAGGAAGAAGACTTGGCTACATTGTTGATTGTTTCGCAATTTACGATCACAACTCAACCATTAACTGAAAAAACACTTACTGTAGCGGATAATGATATTTTAGTTGTCCATGCGACAGGTGAGGTTTGTCAACGTTGTCGTCGTATTGATGAAACGGTCGGTACTCATGCTAATGCTCACTATGAAGCACTTTGTAACAATTGTGCAAGTATCGTTGATCAATCATTCCCAGAAATTGCGACTGAAGGATTTGATATTAACGCATAAGCAAAAAAAAATCAGACTTAGGCCTGATTTTTTTTTAATTCAAACATGGGATAATAAACTTGTAGGCAAGAAAGTTAATGTACTACATATCCAGTTTTAATGAAAAATGGATTTTAAATCAACTTAAAAAAGAAAGTGTGATATATATGAGCAATCAAAAAGAAAGAATTTTAGATTTGATGCGCAAGGGCATTATAACAGAAAATGAAGCGATTGAGCTACTTGAGAAGTCAGGTTTATCAGGTGATGCTGGTCAGGAAACTTACGAAGGTGATGAAACATCTCAAGCGAGAGATAAAGATGGTTATCAAACAGATTCATCAGAAGCGTTCAAACAGTTTATGAACCAAGCAGGCTCTTTTATGAAAAATATGCTTCATTCTGCAAAAAAATCTGTGAATGATAATGTTGATTTTAGTAATGGTTTTCCTAGTCTAAAATATCTTAGCAAATCTGATTTCAAAGCGTTTGAAGGACCAATCAATAACTTAACAGTGACAGCAACAACAGGAGATGTTACGGTTAAAACTAAAGATGTCAAAAAAACGATTGTGGAAGTAAGTTATAAAGTATATGGTGGTATCTCAGAAGCATTACTTGATGAATTTATACAAGATAATGTCAGCATTGAGTTACAACAAGATGAATTATTAGTCGCAGTAAAAAGTAAGCGAATTGTTGTCGATGTGACAGTAACATTGCCACTTAATGCATTAAAAACAGCTAAACTTGATGTCGTAAATGGTACAATGACACTAGAAGAGTTGACAGCACAGGAGCTTAACATTAAAAAAGTCAACGGTGATTTGACTGTTCAACGCTGTCATTTAGGTGCACTATATGTTAAATCTGTTAATGGAGAAGTCCGTGTAGTCGCAAATTTTGAGACAGCTGATATTACAAACGTGAATGGTGAGATTCTTGTGACAACAACATCCCTTGATGGTGAAAATCTTAAAGTCAAAAATGTAAACGGCGATATCAAGATTTCAGTACCTGAAAATATAGGGTTGGTAGGCTATATCAAGACAACGTTTGGTAGCTATAAAACACGTGTTGCCTTAGATACACCGTTAGAAATTACTAAGAATGGTGCAGCGCTAGTCAGAAAAGCAGTTAACAGCTTAACATTAGATATCTCAACAAATACGGGTAGCATTTGGCTAAAAGATGGTCTAGCAGTTGAGCCAGAAGCAACAACACCTGTAACTGAGAATGATGTAACAGATACTGTCAATACAACGGAAGATAAAACTGAAAAATCTGGTGAAATTGAAAAATCTGATGAAATTGAAAAATCTGGTGAAATTGAAAAATCTGATGAAATTGAAAAATCTGATGAAGCTGAAAATTCTGATCATAATGTACAATCAGATGCTTGAGCTACTAAGATTGTCGAGTATAATAAAGGGGATATAGATGTCAAGTAAGAGGTTGACAAAATCAAGGACAAATAAGAAAATATCAGGTGTCATCGGTGGACTTGCTGACTACTATGGTTGGCCTGAGGATGTTGTGACGATCATACGAATTGTTTATGCCATCTTGGCATTGACGAGTTTTGGATCACTCATTTTAATTTATTTTGTGATATCAATTATTTTACCAGAAGCGCCACGTGAAAATAGCGGAACTAAACAGGATTTCTCTAACTTTTCACAATGGCCTGGTGATCAGCAAAATAAAGCAAAAAAAAGAAAAGATGTCACGCCTTTTGATGACAACGATGAATGGTCACAATTTTAATTAATCGATAAAGTAAAACGCTAGTCATGCTCATGACAAAGCGTTTTTTTCGTTTTTTTGTTATAATGATAGCAAGTATGACTTAACTGTTATTGGTGATCGTGACTATAAAATCATAAGTAAAAGGTTAAAGTGTATTATACTAAAATGTATCAGTAAGGCTCAGTAGTCAGGGTGAGATAGTCGTGTTTTATGATTACTAAAAGCTTGGTGTACCACTCAAAAAAGAAAGTGAGAAAATATGGTAGTAACAGTTGCAGACTTGCTTAAAAAAATTAAATTTGATGTCATTTATTCCTCTGAAACAGCTCTAAAAAAAGAAATCACGACCTCAGATGTCACGCGACCAGGACTTGAAATGACGGGTTACTTAGAGTATTATACACCCGAACGGATTCAACTTTTTGGGATGAAAGAGTGGTCGTATGCACATAATGTCATTGGTGATAATCGCTATGATTTGTTGAAAAACATTGTAACCGAAGAAACGCCTGCGATTATTATTGCAAGAGGTCTTTCAATTCCAGATGAAATGATCCATGTTGCTAAAAAAAGAGACACTGTGTTATTGCAGTCTAGTGAACCAACAAGTCGTTTAAATGGTGCAATCACATCCTTTTTAGATGAAAAGTTAGCGATTAGAACGACAGTGCATGGTGTCTTGATGGATATATTTGGTGTTGGTGTGCTGATTCAAGGCTCATCAGGTATCGGTAAATCTGAGACTGGTTTAGAGTTAATCAAACGGGGGCATCGTCTAGTAGCCGATGACAGAGTTGATGTGTATCAAAAAGATGAATTTACATTGATGGGTGAACCTGCTGAAATTTTGCGTCATCTTATTGAACTTCGAGGCGTAGGGATCATTGATGTAATGAGTCTTTTTGGAGCAGGAGCAGTAATGGACTATGCACAGATAGACTTAACAGTGAACTTAGAAAATTATGAAAAAAGTAATACCTATGATCGATTAGGTAATGGTGAAACAACGGTCATGTTTTCTGATGTTGCAGTACCACAAATTAAAATACCAGTTACAACAGGCCGAAATGTATCTGTTATTATAGAAGCTGCAGTCATGAATTTCAGGGCAAAAAATATGGGATTTGATGCAACAAAAATGTTTGAAGATCGACTATCGGCCTTGATTGAGAGAAATTCATAAGATGATAAATATAGTATCTGCAATCAATCCGATTGCTTTAAAACTGGGGCCATTTGAAATCAGATGGTATGCGCTTTGTATCGTATCAGGTGTCATCTTAGCGGTATGGTTAGCTATGCGTGAAGCCCCTAGTAAGAAAATTAAACCAGATGATATTTTAGATTTTATTTTAATTGCTTTTCCTATAGCGATTATCGGTGCTAGACTTTACTATGTCTTATTTGATTTAGGGTATTATAGTAAGAATCCAAGTGAAATCATCGCAGTCTGGCATGGTGGGATAGCTATTTATGGTGGGTTAATTGCGGGTGCAATTACCTTGATGGTCTTTTCATATTATAAGATGATTGCGCCACTGGATTTTTTAGATATTGCTGTACCAGGTGTCTTAGTTGCTCAGTCTATGGGACGATGGGGGAATTTCTTTAACCAAGAAGCTTATGGGAAAATCGTCCAGTCTTTAAATTTTTTACCTCATTTTATTCAAAAACAAATGTTTATAGATAATCATTATCGCACCCCCACTTTTTTATATGAGTCTATCTGGAATTTGATAGGCTTCACCATCGTTATGGTGTTTAGACATCGCTTAAAACACCTTAAATCAGGAGATATCTTTGCGTTTTACCTGATGTGGTATGGTGTCGGACGTTTTGTGATTGAGGGAATGAGAACAGATAGTTTGATGTTTGGTAACATTCGAGTCTCACAACTCTTATCAGTCGTTTTGGTGATAGTAGGAGTCATCTTATGCAGCCACAATCATCTGAAACATAAATATTTCCTTAAGAACCAGTAATTTGTTATAATTTAATTTAAGGCATAGTATCTGTTTGATGACAATGTTGTATCAGGATAAAAACTTATGTAGCGTATAGAAAGAGGTACTTATGGGTAAAATAGCACTTATGATTATAGCTATTGCTATTTCAATTTTAGTTATTTTTTTAATTGTTTTAATCGTTAAGCTAATGAAAACTGTGGATGAAATTAATCGGACAATTAGTGTTGTCACACAAGATACCGATATATTGTTGAAACAAGCAGACACATTGATGGGGAAAACAAACACTTTATTAGAGGATATTAACGGTAAAGTGGCAACTATAGATCCTCTCTTTACTGCTGTTGCAGATTTATCTGGTACGGTATCTAAGCTAAATGATACGGGAAATAATTTTGCTACACGGATGAAAAATAAAGCTTCCAACGTTGGCAAAGCAACAGCTATGGTGACATTAGGTCGAGGGGCTGGAAAGTTATTCCGTAAAAAAGATAAAAAGAAAAAAAATGATGACAGCTACTATGTCAGTCGCTAAATATCATTAGGTAATGAGACGTAATCGTATGAATGATATGTTAATGGATAAAAGTTAACATATGATGTTGAAAGTTTAAAGGAGAAAAAGAATGGCTAAGAAAACAGGTTTTGTAGTAGGTGCTATTTTAGGTGTTATTGGTGGTGCAGTTGCAGCGTTAGTTACAGCTCCAAAAGAAGGAAGAAGATTTCGCAAAGATGTGAAAGATTTTTATCAGGATTATAAAGAAGATCCTAAAGGTAAAATCAATGAAGTGAAAGATTCTGCCTTAAATTTCTATGATGAAAAATCTGGACAAATCGTTGATTTTTCGACAGAAAAATTTAATGATATCAAAGAAAAATATGACAATGGTGAAATTTCTGCGGAAAAAGCTAAAGCCTACTTATTGTCTAAAAAGACAGAGATCAAAGCGAAGATTGATTCAGGAGAATTATCAAAAGATAAAGTAATCGATTTTTTGACAGTGACTAAAGATAAGTTGGCTGATAAAGTCAACGAGTTTAAATCAGGTTATGCTGAGAGTGATACTGAAGAAGAAGACTTTATCCTTGAGTTAGAAGGTGAAGATTTGTTAGATCAAGCTGCTGATGTAGTTGAAGAAACATCAGAAAAAGTTGTTGAAGTTGCTGACAAAGTTGAGGATAAAGGTCATGAGTTACTGAACAAGTAAACATAGCGATAAAAAAAGGCTATCAACTGATAGGCCTTTTTTTATGGATTAAATAAGTGAATCGTTCGATAATGCTTAGTGAGAAATACGTTTGCGTGCTGCTTTGCGACGGTTCTCGTTTACGAATTCTTCTTTTTTAAGTTCAGGGTCAATAATTGTTTTCTTAACTGCAAATACACCAGCAGCAGTTGTCGCAATCGTTGCAACAACACCTGTAATGATACCTTTACCAAATTTGTTCATGCCGAAATCCTCCTTTTAAATATGTTATAATTTAATTATAACATCTTCTTACTTAAAAGTGTTGTAGATTCAAGCTCTGTTTGTTTAATGCTTGAAAATTAATGTAAATTAACCAAGAAACTAACCAAGCAATCGAAAAATCATTAGTTGAATACAAAATAAAGTCTATCAGCAAGAAAAAAACTGATAGACTTTATTTTGTATTCAAAAGATGTTATTCATAGAAACAATCTGACTCATGATAAGGAGTTAAACCAAGTTTATCAGAAATAATGTTATTAAATTCATCAATTATAATACCGTCTAAATTATAGGGAAGATTTAAATTATCTATGATTTGTTGGTAATTTGTGTCTGTAGTGAAGTCGTATTTTTCATATAGCATTTTCATAGATTCACGAATGATAAATTATAAGTACCAAATTTATATGGTTATGTATGGCTAACTTCATTTAACAATTTATCTTATATTATTTCAATTTATATATAATAATTTCCATATAATATTTTTTATATAACTATGTTACAATGTAGGTGTAACATAATTATTCTTTTATTTTCTGCCTCTAGTTTTGAATCTACTTATTTTGCTGATGAATAGTATATTCAAAATTTTCTTACACGAAAGGTGCATTATATGAAAAAAAGATTATTTGTACTAATTACAATTATGGCTTCTTTAATTTTTGTAAACACTAGTATTTCTTACGCTGATGATGTTTTAGAGATACCTGACTCTGCTCAAAAAATTTTTGTAGATGATAGCAAACATGTTAAATATAAAATTAGCAATGGAGCATATTTATCATCTGGTACACAGGAGTTGGTTGCTCCAGTTATAGTTGATGAAAAAATTATATCAAAAAGTAAAGAAGAGGTTTCAGGTGTAACAAATTACGTGACTTTCCTTAATGAAGTAAAAGACATCGAAAATGATAATGTTATTAACAATCTAGATGTCTTTGGCTTTATTGTTGGTAAAAAAGTCTTTGCAAACTCTACTACAGGTAGCAAATGGGATTCAACAATAGGAGTTAAAATCTCCACAACAATCAACTGGTTAAAAAGTGGTACAACAAAAAAATAACAAGTGTATCTGGAAACTATACTATTGGGGATCAAAGTATTCGAGTAACTTCTTCAAATATTTCTATTAACCAAGCAGGTTTGGGGGGGTATTCAGCAAAATATGAATTAGGTACCTCAAACTCATGGAGTAGAAGTGTTTCTTTTCCATATGAGCAACAGGGGGCTACTGTAGGTGGAGCTGTTTACACTGTTAATTTAATACGGAATTCTTCTACTTGGAATGTTGTGTTAAATAATACTGCGTGGTCATTTGGATGAGGTGAATTATATGAAAAAATCTAATTATGTCTTACTGGTATATTTTCTTAGCTTATTTTTGACATATACCAAATATCCAAGTGCAGAGAGTCATTTTAAATTTACCTCTTATAATGCTTTTCAAACAGTTGTTAAGTCGCCATTCAATGATAAGGAATGGCTAACGCTAATCTTACTTGTTCTATCCATTATTAGCTATATTATTTTAAGATTTTTTATAAAAAAATACAGACAATATGGTAATATCATCCTATTAACAAGTTTCATATGGTTTTCTTTATTACAACTTTCACCTTCTATTATAGCAGGAGGTAAGGTTTATCTACAATTTTATGGAATCGGATTCTGGCTGTCAACTAGTTTAGGAATTATATTTTTAATTATGGATTTGCTAGAAACAAAGAATCTTAAAAATTGAGTTGTGAGTGCAAATCATGATATAGTTTATGTGCAGGGAATATTATGATTGAATGTAGTAACTGTGGAAGATTTACAAGTCCAAATGAGGATTATTGTGAATATTGTCATGAGAAAATTACTCAGGAAGCGATTGAAAAATATGAGGAAAGAAAAAAGAACATAGTTGAAATTGAACAAAAAAATACTGAATTTTTAGACACAAAATCTAAAAATATAGTTGATTTTTTTAGTATTTTTAATATAATATTGATAGTCATTAATGTTATTGGTGCAATTTCATTTTTCTTTGTAACTGGGGAACTTTTCGGTGGATATGTAGAATTTTCTTTATCTATGAGATTGACGATTCTTGTTTTGAGTTTAGGATATACTTTATTTCTATACATGGCTGTTGAAATGGGTGTTAAACATTTTTCAAATGTTGCTGAGATAAAAGAGATGAAATTTCAGTCGTTGATACATGATGAAAATGAACAATCTAGTAAATGATTTAAAAAAACGATAGATAGAAAAATCTAATCGTTTTTTATTTACTCATAGAAATAATCTGACTCATGATAAGGAGTTGAACCAAATTTATCAGAAATAATGTTATTAGAGGTGACCTAAATGTATAATGCCAGATTGAAGTGAACATAAGACAATCTATAACTGATTCTAATTAGTTGCAAATATACCCTTATGGGTATATAATGAGTATATAAATATATTGGAGGTTGTAAGGTGAAAAATATAACAGCAGAAGAACTTAAAACTAAGCTTTCGGAGAATATTCGAGTGATTGATGTGCGTGAAGGCTACGAATACAGTAATGGACATGTTCCAGGTGCGATTAATATCCCGATGAGTGAAATAGAAGGGCGCGTAAGCGAAATAAAAGAAGGAGACTACATTATTTGTCAATCTGGTGCGCGTTCAACAAATGTCTGTCAATGGCTTGAAATGCAAGGGTTAACTATTACTAATGTTCAAGGCGGAACATCATCATTCAGAGGAGTGTTAGAATATTAATGTTTAATTGGTTTAAGAAAATAGATGCTATCTCAACTTCTGATTTGTCTGTAGCTTTGAAAACGAAAAAGATGCAGTTGATTGATGTACGAGAAACAAGCGAGTATGCTTCTGGACATATCAAAGGCTCTAGAAACATTCCTTTAGGTCAGATTAGCTCATTTACAGCCCCTAAAGGGGTGAGAGTTGCAGTGATTTGTCAGTCTGGTATGCGATCTCGTCGAGCTTATAAAATTTTGAAAAAAAAGGGGTTGGATGTTGTAAATGTAAATGGTGGCATGATGGCATGGAAAGGAAAAATGGTAAACTAAATGACAAAGAGATTTTTGATTATCGGTGGAGTTGCCGGTGGGATGTCTGCAGCAACCCGTTTGCGTCGATTAAATGAAGATGCTGAAATAATTGTATTTGAGAAAGGGCCTTATGTCTCATTTGCAAACTGTGGTTTGCCTTATTATGTAAGCGGAGAAATAAAAGAGCGTGAAGGACTCATAGTTCAATCGGCTACAGCCTTGAAAAAACGATTTAACATTGATGTTCGTGAAAAATCTGAAGTTGTAAAAATTGATAGCGAAACAAAAACAGTGACAGTCCTTTCAGAAGGAGAAGAATACATCGAAAGCTATGACAAATTAATTTTATCTCCTGGAGCAAGACCATTTTTGCCCGATATTATTGGTTTGAATGACTCTGAAAACATTTTTACGTTACGCAATATTCCTGATGTTGATAGGATTGTTGAGTTCATAAAGATGAATAATCCTAAAAGGGCGACAATTATTGGGGCAGGCTTTATAGGCCTTGAAATGGCTGAAAATCTAGCAAATCGTGGATTACAAGTAACAATTGTAGAAAAAGCTCCTCATGTCTTACCACCGATTGATGCTGAGATGGCAGCTTTTGTCAATGAAGAACTTACAAAAAATAGTGTTAAGGTTTTGACGAATGCAGAAGCTGTTAAATTTTCGGGTAATGAGATTTTACTTGATAGCGGTGAAGTGATAGTATCAGATTTAACAATCCTATCAGTAGGTATTAAGCCCGAAACATCGCTTGCAAAACTTGCTGGTATTAAACTCGGGTTCCGAGATGGTATTGTTGTTGATGAACAATACGAAACTTCTATCAAAGATATTTATGCAGTTGGAGATGCAATTGTTGTAAAAAATCAAATTGGTCAAGATTCATTAATCTCACTTGCTAGTCCAGCAAATCGTCAAGGAAGACAAGTAGCTGATATTATTTCGGGATTATCATCTAAAAATAAAGGTTCACAAGGTACAGCAATCGTACGTGTATTTAATTTACAGGCTGCAAGTACAGGCTTGTCGGAGCGTCAAGTTCAATTATCAAATTTAACTTATAAAGCAATTCATATTACTGCGAATGATCATGCAGGGTATTATCCAGGGGCGAGTGCAATTACATTGAAACTCATATTTAACCCTGATAATGGCGAAATATATGGTGCTCAAGCAGTTGGTCAAAAAGGTATTGACAAGCGCATAGACATTCTTTCAACTGCGATAAAAGCAGGATTGACAATCTTTGATTTACCTGAATTAGAGTTCACTTATGCACCACCATTTGGTTCAGCTAAAGATCCTGTCAATATGGTTGGCTATGCTGCAATGAATATTGCGCTTGGGCAATCATCCAACATTCAATGGCATGAGCTTGCAAAAGAATTGCTTCAAGGAAAAATATTACTTGATGTTAGAAACCCTGATGAGATAGCAAGAGGAAAATTTGTCCATTCAGTAAATATTCCTCTTGATGAATTACGTTCAAGACTAGGGGAACTTGATAAAACAAAATCCTATATTGTGAGTTGCCAATCAGGATTGCGAAGCTACAATGCAGAACGAATTATGAAGCAAGAAGGCTTTGATGTAAAAAATCTTGATGGTGCTTACGGTCTATACAGCAAAGCCACACAAGAGCTGATAGAAAAACCAACACAAAAAAATTAAAAATAACTAAATAGGAAAGTTAAAAAATGTCTAAAAAAATTGTAATTATTGGTGGTGTTGCTGGTGGTGCTACTGCTGCAACCCGTTTACGTCGATTATCAGAAGAAGACGAGATAGTTCTCTTTGAAAAAGGACCATATATTTCTTTCGCTAATTGTGGTTTGCCTTATCATGTTGGGAAAGTTATTAAAGAACGAGAGGATTTATTGCTTCAAACACCAGAAGGGATGAGTGCACAGTATAATCTTGATATTCGAGTACTCAGTGAAGTGTTAGAAGTTCATCCTGAGGATCATAAAATAATTGTTAAAAATCAGGAAACTGGCGAAACTTATGAAGAAAACTTTGATAAATTAATTATATCAACAGGTGCAAAAGCAATTATACCTCAGATTCCAGGTCTTTCTAATGCAAAGAATGTGTTCACTTTGCGAAATATTCCGGATATGGATAAGATTAAAGCACATATATCTAAATTTAATATTAAAACTGCAACCGTTATTGGGGGTGGTTTTATTGGTCTTGAGATGATGGAGAATCTTGTTGAACTTGGACTTAATGTTCAACTTATTGAAATGTCACCACAAGTCATGCCTAATATTGATATAGAACTTGCTCAAATGCTCCATAGTCAGATTAATATGCATGGTGTAAAACTCCTTCTTAACAATGGGTTAAAGTCTTTTCATGATAATGGCATGAAAATTGAACTCAATGATGGACAAATATTAGATACCGATATGACGATTTTATCAATCGGTGTAGTTCCCGAAAATTCACTTGCAAAAGATGCGAATATTGAGCTTGGTTTTAAAGGGGCTATCAAAGTTGACCGGCAAATGAGAACAAATTACGCTGATATATATGCTATTGGTGATGTGATTGAAGTTGAAGATGCGGTTTCTGGCCTTCCTACCAATATTCCACTAGCATGGCCTGCAAACCGTCAAGGGCGTTTGGTAGCAGATGTCATCAACGGAATGGAAGCTGAATATACAGGAACGCAAGGGACTTCTGTTGCAAAAGTTTTTGAGCTCACAGTAGCGGGAACAGGCAATTCAGAGCGTTTACTCAAGAGTCAAGGGATTGAGTATGAAGTAATTCATATTCATCCAAATTCACACGCAGGATATTATCCAGGTGCTTCTCCTATAGCACTGAAGCTCTTGTTTGGAAGAAAAGATGGTAAGATTTTTGGGGCTCAAGCTGTCGGGGTAGAAGGCGTTGAAAAGCGTATTGATGTAATAGCGACTGCGATGAAATTTGGCGCGAAAGCACCAGATTTAGCAAAAATTGAATTATCTTATGCACCTCCTTATTCATCCGCCAAAGATCCGGTCAATATGTTAGGGTATACAGCGGATAATATGATGCGTGAGAAAGTCTCAACTTTTCAATGGTCAGAAATTTCGGATTTGAAAGCAGCTGGTGCATATTTCCTTGATGTGCGGGAAGATTTTGAGTTAGCTACTGGCTTTATTGAAGGTGGCATTCAAATACCATTGAACCAACTTCGAGATCGTCTCAACGAATTGCCAAAAGATCAAACGATATATGTGTATTGTCAAGTCGGGGCACGTGGCTACAATGCAGCAAGAATTCTTATGCAAGAAGGATTTGAAGTGAAAAATCTTGATGGTGGATATAAAACTTATAAAAATAGTAAATATCAACTTCGGAATATTACATTCAAGTCTGAAAATCTTGATAAGCCAAAAACTTCGCAAACTTTTAATGGTGAAGATATAGAACTTGATGCTTGCGGTCTCCAGTGTCCAGGCCCAATATTAAAGGTCAAAGAAAATATCGACAAAATGGAATTAGGTCAACGTTTGAATATTAAGGCGAGTGACTTTGGTTTCGCTGCGGATATTGAAAATTGGGCAAAAGCAACAGGTAATACAGTTATCAAAAACGAAATTGAAGGCAATAAAATTGTTGCAACTGTTTTAAAGGGAAAAGAAAATCCCGATGAAGTCTTAAAGGCATTATCAAAGATATCTGAAGGTACAATGACCACGACTCCAAAAGGAGCAACAATTGTTCTTTTTTCTGGTGATCTCGATAAGGCACTTGCTAGTATGATTATTGCAACAGGTGCAGCTTCATTTGGTAAAGAGGTAACCATTTTTTGCACCTTCTGGGGCTTAAATTTGCTTAAAAAGAATGTCAAAATTAAGAAAAAAGGTATAGCAAAGCTTTTTGATATAATGTTGCCGAGCCAAGCTAATCAAATGCCGATTTCTAAAATGAACATGGCAGGCATGGGATCTGCGATGATTAAAGAAGTGATGAAACAAAAAAATGTTGATGCTTTACCTATCATGATTGAAAAAGCTCATCAATTGGGAGTAAAATTTGTTGCTTGTACTATGAGCATGGACATTATGGGAATTGATAAAGTAGAACTTTTTGATTGGGTAGAGTATGGCGGTGTTGCAACATTTATTGGAGACAGTGAAGAAGCTAACATGCAATTATTTATATAAATAATTGTATATCGGCGATAATACTTTCACATCTTGCAAGGACTTGTTGGGGAGTTGTCTGAATCTACGGTTAAATTGCAAACTAACCGTAGATGAAAATTTCAATACACCATTTGCTATTAATATTGAAGGTATGTCAACCTGACGAGTCAAGAAATTGGAAAAGAAGTGAAAAATAGAAGAATTGTAATCAAATGCTCAATTCAAGAGATTATTGTTGAGTTTGGAAGTTAAGAAGAGTGTATAATTTTTATATGAATAGTTATAATAACAAAATGGAAAATCGAATTAAACGTGCTACAGGTCAACTTCAAGGTATCTTGCGGATGATGGAGGAAGATAGGGAGTGTGTTGATGTTATTACACAGCTTTCTGCTGTTCGTTCAAGTCTTGATAGTTTGATTGGAGTAATTGTTGCAGAGAATCTTAAGTCTTGTTTACTCGATGACTCGTCTGATAAGGACATTAAAATAGAACAAGCAATTAAAATGATTATCAAGAAATGATCTATAGGTGATAGATTAATTAGAACAATGCTATGACTAATACACATAAAATATAGTATTAGAACCCATATTTCATATAAGATGATAAAAAAGAATTTCGGGATAAACTATGCTCGAAATTCTTTTTTATGTATGACATATTTTAATAAAACTCCCCATATTTTGGATATTTAGTCCAAGTTATCGGGAGTACTACTAAGACAAGATAATTTCTTGTCTTAGTATGTTAGATTAGATGAAAATATTGTTTCAATTATTTATTTGAGATAACCAAGGTAATCAAATTTTTCGAAAGTATGGTCATTAGCAATACCAACTAAAATGATATTAGGAGGTAGAGGGGTATTAGGGTCAACATTAAGTTTTAAATGACCTCCTTTATGGAGTCTTGTGCCGATAATATTTAGTTCATATTTTTGACGGATACTCAATTCTGCTAAATTTTTCCCTACCCAAGATTCGGGGATCTTAAAATTAATGATAGAAACATGATTTTCTAAATAGATGATATTTTCGATATGATGTTTAAGTATATTTGATGCAACTTGTTTTCCAGAATCTCTTTCAGGAGAAATGACATCCGTTGCACCAATGCCATATAATACTTCTTCATAAATTTTGTTCTTGGCTTTGGCTATAATTATAGGAATTCCAATTTTTTTACAATTAAGAATCGCAAGAACAGAAGACTCCAAGTTATTCCCAGTTGCAACAACTACTGTTTCACAATGGTCAAGTCCGACAGCTAACAGAAAATTTTTATCAGTTATATCTCCGATTACAGCTTTGGTGACAATATTTCCAAATTCATTAACAATATTTTCTTTCATGTCAACGGCAATGACATCTTGATCAAATTGACTAAGCTGTCTAGCAACAGCACGCCCAAAAATTCCTAGACCTAAAACTCCCACCAATTTTTTTTTCATATTAAAATCTCCTTATCCGACTAAAATATCAGTTTCAGCATAATTAATGTTCTTTTCCTTCTTTTGAATCAAACTAAACAGGAATGTTATAGGGCCTACACGACCAATAAACATCAGTAACATAATGATTATCCTTCCCTGTGTCGACAATTTTGAAGTCAAATCCATTGTAACGCCAACAGTATTCATAGCCGAAATAGTTTCGAAAAGCAAAGAAAAGGGATCTAAGTTAGGTTCAAAGCTTAACAATAAGGTATAACCAATAACAACAATAGTAAAGAAGAAAAGCAATACCGATATGGTTTGTTTAACTGTTTTACTAGCAATAACACGGTGACTAAAAGTTACCAATGATTGCCCAACGAGTTCCGATTTTATAAGAAGAAAAGCAATTGCAAAGGTCGTTACTTTAATTCCGCCAGCAGTTCCACCAGGTCCCCCACCAATAATCATTTGAAACATATAAATGAAATTTGTAGGTGCGAATGTGTCTTTAAATGAAATAGTTGAAAATCCTGCAGTACGCATAGTTACAGTCTGAAAAAAGCTGACCATTATTTGTTGGGGAAAGGTATAATTACTAATTGTTTTGGGGTTATCTTTCTCTAAGTACCATGTTAATAGTGTACCTAAAAATAAAATAATAACTGTTGTTTGCAGTATCAAACGAGTTTGGTTGGATAATTTTTTATAAAAAACACCATGACCTACTGGTTTAGAAAAAAAGAGTCGTTTTAGATTTGCAATGACATCGTCCCAAACTGCAAAACCAATCCCGCCAAATATTATTAATGCTGAGACTGAAAAATTAATGGTGGGGTTTAAAACAAAAGTATTTAAACTTGATGAGCCAAAATTATCAAATCCAGCATTACAAAAAGCAGAAACAGTTAAAAATATACTGTTAAAAATGCCATGTTTTATTCCAAACCGTGGAATAAAATCAGTCATGATAATAATCCCAAATAGAGACTCAATGATTATCGTTGTTTTATATGCAAAAAATAGATATTCTTTGAGATTTTTACTATCTTTTCGATTAAGTGCAGATTGTAAGAGGGTATGACCTGCGAAATTCATTTTTTTTTGAAGAGCAAATACACCAAAGGCAATCAAAGTAATTAATCCTAGACCACCTATCTGCATCAAAATAATTGAAATAGTTTGACCGATGCCGTTGTAAATTTCTGAAATTGGTGCAATTGAAAGCCCTGTTACACAAACCATAGAAATGACATTAAAAAGATTATCAAGATAGGTAGTATGATAGTTATTTTGATATTGGGAAATAGGCAAAGATAAAAGAACGCTTCCAATCAGGATGACTAAAGCAAAACTGAAAGTTATCTGTCGGGTAATTCACCAAGATTTAATCAAAAAAAATTTCACATCTCCTCCTTAAGACATCAGTATAATCATGCAAATTGAATTTATATGTTGAGTAACTTCCTAGTGATTTTTTTGAACACATCATTGATATAAATGTAACGATTGTTTTTATTAATAGATAATCCGTTGATACACTGAAAAATAATTGAGTATCTTTTATGCTTGTTGGATTAAGATTTCTAACCTAGGTATTTCAAGTATTTCTGGTGATATTCTTTTCTCAAAAAAAGATTTTGAATTAATTTAATTATAACATTTTCTCTTTGAAAATCGGTGTCTATAATGGGTCTTTTAAAATATATTTTACTGAAAATACGAAACTAACCAAAAAACTAACCAAGCAATTCAAAAATCATTAGTTGAATAAAAAATAAAGTCTAGCAGCATGAAAAAAACTGGTAGACTTTATTTTTTATTCAAAAGATGTATTACAGGGTATCTTAAGACCTGCTTTCAAAAACACTCGCTTATATAATTTTCAAAGAGCTTGAAAATCATGGTTCTCCTGAATTTTCAATTTTAGTAATTTCAATTGATTTCAATTAGTTTCAACTGAATGGTGTGAATTTTACCTTAAAAATACGTGAATTGAGCTAACTAATACTAAAAGTTCACACCATTGCTTAGTTGAATAAAGAACCCAAATTGTAAAATGAAGTTAGCCACCTCAGGGAAAAAATTTTCCCACTAAAAAACACCTCAAAGATGCTATGCTGTAATTAAACAGATACCAGTCATAGGAGCTTTGAGATGCAAGAAAATTATACCACAACTTATAACCATTTGTCACTAGCTGAACGACAACTTATCGAAAAATGGTTTAAAGAAGGGATGAGTCGACGTCAGATTGCTAAGTTATTAGGTCGTAGCCATCAAACAATCAATAATGAAGTCAAGCGAGGACAAGTCCAACAAATGGATACCTTTAGAGCGTATCATATCGTCTATAGTAGCGAGTATGCGCATCAACAGTACCATAAGCAACGAAAAAAGTCTATTAAAAACACAAAGCTTGATAAGCTGGTATTGGAAAAAATTGTCCATTACATCAAGGCTAAGGTCTCTCCAGAAGTGATCGCTAAAGCTAAATTCAATGGTCAAATCAGCTACTCAAGCATTTACAACTGGATTTATAATGGCAAATTAGGCTTGAAACGTAAAGATATGCTTTATCCACATAAGACAAAAGTTATCAAGACGGTTTCAGCTAATCCTAGAGTTTACGGTAAATCCATTGAAGAACGTCCTGAAGATATAAACAGGCGCAATGAGTTAGGGCATTGGGAAATTGATACTGTCGTCTTAACAAGGGCTAAAAACAAGGTTTTATTGACTTTGACAGAGCGAAAAAGTCGTTTGGAGATTATCAGAATAATCGCTGATAAATCTTCTGAGGCAGTTAATTCTGAGCTTAAGGCATTAACTCAAAATTTTCAATTTAAGTCCATTACAGCTGATAATGGTACTGAATTTGCTCGTTTATCTGAGGCAGTTAATTGTGATATTTACTATGCTCATGCCTATTCTAGTTGGGAAAGAGGAACTAACGAGAATCACAATCGCATGATTCGTAGATTTTTGCCTAAAGGCACAATAAAAACGACCACGAAAGAGGTCGCTCAAATTGAAATTTGGATGAATAACTATCCAAGAAAAATGTTTAATTACAGCACGCCGATACAGGTTTATCTGGGTGGCTAACTTGGACTTGCAATTTGCCAAGCTATTCAAGCAAATTAATTGAATGGCTTGCTTTTCTTTTTGATGATAGATGATTTTTGTATCAACTACTTTTATTATCGCACATCATCAGTTCCTATTATTACCCAAAGCGGTATCAGCTTTAGAAATATGTTTGCTGCTTTTTGTTTTAAAATCAGATTTTTTTTGAATCCATCGCGTGACGCTTGTTAATTCTGAGGAGGCATCCTGTTCTCGGGTGATTAAATAAAACTGACGACTATATTTTTCTGATAGTTTTTGATAAACTAGCCCTTTAGCTGCACGTTGAGAGATAATAGAACAGCCAAACCCTTTTTTAAGAAGTGCAATAATGATTTCATTATTTTGGACGGTCATGGTTTCTTTTTGAATATCGTTTTCTTCTAAGTACCGTTGTGTGTAATAGTAGACACCAGATGTTTTTTCTCGGATAAGCCAAGGTCCTATCGAAGGATTGCCTGCTAAGACGAGCTGATCGTTAAACAAAGGCAATCGACGTATATTTTTGGCCGATAAGGGCTTTTCAATAAAACCAAAGTCAATGTCATGATGTTCTAGTGCATTTAGAACCTCTAGTGAGTTCATCATTTTAATACTAAAAGAAATGTTTGGAAAGCACTGTTTTAAATTGATGATTAAATCGGGTAATAAATAAATAGAAAATGTATGAGATGCAGCGATGTTACAATTTGTTAGTTTATCTTTTCGATTTTGTATCTCGAATTTTAAGTCTTCCCAATCATCTAATAGATTTCCTGTTTTCTGATATAGTAAATCAGCTTGTGGCGTCGCTAAGACTTCTTTTCTGCCATTACGTATGAAAAGTGTCGTTCCTAATTCATTCTCTAATTGTTTAATTTGCGCAGAAACCGTAGGCTGTACGACGAATAAGAGCTCAGCGGCTTTGGAGAAATTTTTTGTTTCATAAACTACCTTAAAAGTTGATAATTTTTTGAACATTGATCCGCTCCCATCATTTTTTTTGATTAAAGCTATTATATCAATTAATCAAAATAATGGAAGTATTGTTTTATAATAGTAATAGAAATTAATTATTTATCGGAACAGAAGGAGAAAAAATATGATGAGACATGAGTTATTACATCAATATAAAACAATTCTACCAGGATTAGGCTTATCCATCTTAGTAGCAATCATTGCCAAAATATGTGCTATTTTTTTACCAGATTTAGGTGGCGCAACGCTTGCGATTCTTTTCGGCATTGTATTAGGTAATATTTTTTTTAAGCAAGAAGTTTTAGAAGTTGGGACGAAATTTTCTGAGAGCGTTTTGCTAGAATATTCAGTCGTCTTGTTAGGCTTTACTGTAACTTTTCAAACAATTAGTCGTTTGGGATTGAATGGTTTAGGCTATATTATGGCGATGATGGCAACTGTAATTATTTCGGCCATTTTAATTGGCAAACGTTTAGGTTTTTCTGACAATATGTCAACGATGATGGCTGGTGGGAACGCCGTCTGTGGGTCTTCAGCAATTGGTGCCATTGCCCCAAGTATTGGTGCAAAAGATGAAGAAAAAGGCCAAGTCATTACACTTGTTAATTTGTTAGGAACGGTCATGATGCTGACTTTACCATTGTTGGGGGCAATGCTATATGGGAATCACTTATTAGCGAATAGTGCCTTATTGGGAGGCACTTTACAATCTGTTGGACAAGTTGTTGCAGGTGCCAGTTTAGTCAACCAAGAAACAGTTAGTTATGCCATGTTATTTAAAATCACTCGAATACTATTTTTAGTTGTTGTTGTTTTTGTGTTTCAACAACGGGCGAAAAAGAAAGGGACGATGCAAGTTAAAAATCTAAAAAAAGTCTCGATTCCCTGGTATGTTATCGCATTTTTAATTGTTTGTATCCTAAATAGTGGTGTCAAACTACCACATTTTTTCAATGATGGTGCACATCAAATTGGTACATGGTTTGAAACAATCGCATTGGCTGCGATTGGCTTGAGACTGGATTTCAAAAAATTCATGAAAGAAGGGCTTAGCTTTTTAACTTATGGGGTACTCGTCGGCCTAGTTCAAACACTTGCGGCACTTTTATTTATTTATTTGTTTAAGATTAGTTAATTAAAAAGGTTCTGTTGCGAAGTTTGAAAATCAAAC
>NZ_JXJX01000010.1 GCF_002441715.1 Pseudolactococcus plantarum | reverse complement strand
ACTCTAATAAATTGACTTAACGTCAAAATCATAAAAATATTTATGTTGGAGAGACTAATGGTTTTTTAAGAAGGCATAATGAACATCTGAATGAAATTAATCCAAAAGTGGATTATAAAAGTTATACAAATTGTTTAGTTATATACTCCAGTTTATTTGATACATCGTCTATTTTAGACTTGGAATCTCTGATATTAAATTATATGATTGCTGAATCTGATTTAACAAAATTTATATTTGCTAATGGGAATAATGGACAGACTGAATTAGTATACAAAAATAAAGAAGAAATATTAACGGTAGTTTTTTATAAACTTTGGAAAAATGAATTATATGGATTAGGACTAGTTCATAACCCTAAAATTGAAGAATTAAGAGAAAGACTTTTATTTAAGTATTCTCCATTCAAGCAATTGTCATCAAAACAAAAAATAATTATAGATGAAATTGAAAAGAATAAAACGGATAAATTCTTGATAGAGGCTCCAGCTGGTTCTGGAAAGTCTGTGATTTTTACTAATTTAGCGTTTTCGTTAGCCGAAAGTAATTCTAATTTAAGCATAGGATTAATTACTACTGGGAATTTAACTAAGCAGTTTAATTTGATTTTCAAATCAATAGGTTTAAGTAAAAAATTAAAAGCTCAAACAGGTTCTCAGATCATAATGGATGCTCGAAAAAATAATAAAAGATTTGATATTATTATTGTAGATGAAGCGCATAAATTAAAGAAATATTATCCTAAAGGACAACCAAATGCAAGGAGGCATTTAAGAGAAGGTGATGAGGAAATCTCTCTCCTTGAAAAAATCACTGACGGGTTAGTTTTATTATATGACCCATATCAGGGTATAAAACCTCAAAATATCAGTCCTTCAGAAATTAGAAAACTAACAAAAAACTATGTAAACATGCAGTTGATGCAACAGTTTAGAATTGGAGGAAATAGTAGTTTTACAGGAGAAGATTTTTTAAATGGTATATTATATGGTTTGCAATTGTCAGATGATAGAAATTTTAATTCCGATGTTTTTAAAGGTGAGTATTTCAGAATTGTAGATACGCTGAAAGAGGTCGTTGATTATGTAGATGATTATTCTCATGCCTATCCCAAAACAACTAATAGAGTAATCGCTGGTTATTGCAGAGAATGGGTATCTAACAGAAAAAAGAAAATAAATAAAGGTAAAAAATATGAGGAATTACCATATGACTGGCATGTAGGTAATGTTTTAAAAAGATGGAATTCAACGGATGTAGATTGGGTAAAAAAACCAAATTCAGAAAATGAAATTGGTTCAATTCATGCTATTCAAGGATATGATTTAAATTATTCAGGAGTCATTATAGGTAATGATTTGACAGTAAAAAACCAAAAAATTGTGGCTGTTTTAGAAAATTATAAAGATATTGGTGGAATACCTTTAAAAGATGGGTTTAACCTATCGGAATTAACAGAATATATATTAAATATTTATTATGTATTGCTTTCAAGAGGGATTGATGGTTGTGCTGTTTATTTTGAAGACAAGAGTGTAGAAAAATTATTTAAGGAACGAGTGGGGCTATAAGAGGTGCATAAATGGATGAGTTAATAAAAGAATTAAACCAATTTAGAGATGATCGAAATTGGAGACAATTTCATAATGCTAAAGATTTGGCAATATCAGTATCTCTTGAAGCTTCGGAATTATTAGAAAACTTTCAATGGCGGTCAAGTGAGGAAGCAATTACTGATGATATAGAAAATATTAAGGACGAAATAGCTGATGTAATGATTTATTGTTTGATGCTAGCTGATGATTTAGATTTAAATGTTAATGAAATTATAAGAAGTAAAATCAAAAAAAATGCTAAAAAATATACTATAAAAAACAGTAAAGGTAATCATATAAAAAGAAGTGTTGAATAATGTATTTACAATCTAACTTTAAAATAGTATAGAATGCATTTATGTTTCAAAAAATTTTTAAAATTAAATCAGAGTAGGTATGCTTGAAAAGAAATAATATAGGAGAGGTTATCAAAGGCACGAATTACGATCTCACATATAAACTTCTCAATTTTTTCATAAAACTCGCTACTGGATAATAACACACGATAGTTATTATGTGTTTTAACCTAATTTAAGACCCAAAGACTACTTGTGAGGATGACAAGGTCTTTTTCTAAGATGTTTTTTGTTTAATAGTCGGGTGTTTTTGCTTTAATCATTCTCCCGCATTATATCTGTATTAATCACCCGTTTATCGATAGCGTGTCCTTTATCTCTGAGCTGTTTGAGGTTTTGATCATAGTGCTCTGAAAAGACTAGGGAATAAAGAATATCTAATAAACAGATGATCGAGATATTTGTCGTGAAGTTACCAATTTTAGAATAAAGTTTTTCTCTTGTTGTGATAGGCAAAAAGTGGGTACAGTCTCTAGATAATTGGTTATCGCCGATACTGGTAATGGCGATCGTCGGCACGTTTGCGTGTTTAAGGACGTCATTGATAGCTAGTAAACTGACATTTTCACCAGAATACGAAATTAAGATGGCACAGTCTTGATCTGTCAGGTTATAGGCTTCGTAAAGAGCTTCACCTTTAATCTCTGAGTGGCTGACGTGTTTACCGATGCGATTCATTTTTAAAGCAAAATCTTTGGAGATTAGTAAGTTAGCATTTTGGGCAAAGATGCGGATGTTATTGGCATCAACGAGTTGTCTTTTGATCGCTGACAAACTGTCATGTTCTAGCAAGGAGTGGATATCTGAGATTGCTGATTGTTCAAGATCAGCGATCTTTTTTGTTACTGTCATGATTGAATCAGTTTGACTAAATGGCAGATTCGCATCGGTTTTGGTGAAATGCCGTTTCAAATAATCCCATTCTGCCAAATAAGCTAGTTTTAACTCTTTCCAACCACGAAAATTTAACTTTTTAGCAATACGTACAATCGTAGAGGGTTGGGTAAATGTTTTTTTAGCTAAGGTTTGGATGGTTAAGGCTTGTATCTCTTCTGGATGGGCTAATAAAAAATCGACAGTCACTTGTTCTGCTGATGAAAAATGATAAGTTTGTAGTTGCTCTTTGATTAACATCTGACACGTCCTTTTTCATAATGAGTCTATTTTTTGACAACTAAAGTTACTGATAATCATGCGTTTGACTAAAAAATTCGAATTAAAAGGCTATTTTTAAGCTATTTTTGTATAATAACTTTTATAATATGTAAAAAACTGCAAATTTAATTTTCTTTATGATACACTAAAGTTGTAAAAAAGTAAAGGAGATAGACCATGAAGAAAAAAGTCAAGATTGCAACCATCGGTGGTGGGAGTAGTTATACGCCTGAGCTGATGGAAGGATTTATCAAACGCTATGATGAGTTGCCGATAAAAGAGATATGGCTTGTAGATGTCGAAGAGGGTAAAGACAAACAAGAAATTGTTGGCAAGATGGCGCAAAGAATGTGGGATGCGACACCCTATGATGTTAAGATTCACACAACATTGGACAGAAAACTTGCTTTAAAAGATGCCGATTTTGTGACGACGCAGTTTCGTGTTGGGCAGTTGAACGCACGTATCAAGGACGAACGCATTCCTTTCTCCTATGGCTTTTTAGGCCAGGAAACCAATGGTGCTGGTGGGATGTTTAAAGCATTTAGAACAATTCCTGTGATCTTGGATATTGTCGAGGATATGAAAGCACTATGTCCCAAAGCCTGGTTAATTAATTTCGCCAATCCTAGTGGTATGGTGACAGAGGCTATCATCAGATATGGTAAATGGGATAAAGTAGTTGGACTGTGCAATGTCCCTGTCATGGCAAAAATGGGAGAATCTGAAACTTTAGGTGTGCCTAAGGAAGACCTGATCTATAAGTTTGCTGGGGTCAATCATTTTCATTGGCATAAAGTAGCGAATAAAGATGGAGAAGACATCACCTTAGACTTGATCGATAAATTATATGAGGAAAATAGTGGCTTACCTAAAAATATCTTTGATGCCGATTTTTATAAAGAGCAGTTAATACAGATGAAGATGATTCCATGTGGCTATCATCGCTATTATTATCGTGCAGAGGAAATGTTAAAACACGGCTTGGAAGAATATGCGACTGTAGGGACTAGGGCCCAGCAGGTCAAACAGATCGAGCATGAATTATTCGAGTTGTACAAAGATCCTGAGTTAGATTACAAACCTAAACAGTTAGAAGAACGTGGAGGGGCTTATTATTCAGATGCTGCATGTGAAACGATCGCCTCTATCTATGGCAATAAAAATACCGAAATCGTGGTATCAACAAAAAATGACGGAGCCATTCCTGATCTCCCAGCAGACTGTGTTGTCGAAGTGACAGCCTATATCGGGGCTCAAGGTGCTAGAAATGTCGCATTTGGAGAATTACCAACTGCTGAAAAAGGCTGGTTACAAGTGATGAAAGCCATGGAGTTACTGACGATCGAAGCGGCTGTTACTGGAGACTATGCCACAGCCCTACAAGCCTTCACGATTAATCCGTTGATTCAGTCAGGTGACACAGCTAAGCAAGTCATGAATGAGCTCTTTATCGCACATGAACGATACTTACCGCGGTTTAAAGCAGCCATAGACGAGCTTAAGACAGAAAATATCGTCATTAAAGATGAACTTGTCAGAGAGATGTGTGCACCTTAACCCATAACTTTACCCAATTAGTTTGGTCAATTAAATCAATATGAAAGTGATAGATAACCAAAGTATCAATCACTTTTTATATGAGGTGCCACTATAGTTGGCGTGTTCTTGTTTGTCTTCATTAATGTTTAGCTTAATGCTTTTATTTTTTTTTTGATGCAACTAGCTATTATATTGAAATTTGAAATTTTTATAATCTATGCTATAGTAGTACCTAAAGGTTTTTTACCAAGTGATTTAGATGAGTCGTGCTAGAGATTAAACTTGCTACTTATCACAAGTTTGAGAGGTAAAGATTATAAGAATAGATAGGAGAAGACTTGACGTGAAGAGAAATAAGACCAAAAATCATTATGTCTACCAAAGTATAGTCGTTTACCTGATTGTGGCTTGCCTAGCTGTTTTTTACTACTCAACTATGCACAGCCCTACCTATCTGGGGATTGGCGTCATACAACATGACAATAGTTGGGAAATTACAAAAATTCAAAAAGATGGTGCGGCTGAACGAACAGGTCTTTTAATCGAAGATAAAATTTTGTCTGTTGATGGCACAGCACCAGGAGAAAACCAAGGGATTAGAAAATGGTTACTGGTGGAACAAGCCAAACAGATAACTGTAGAGAGAGATGGGAAGTCATTTTCTTATACCTTTAAAAAAAATAAAGTCAATATCTATCGATTCTATGAATTTTTGGTCCTTGTCGTAATCTTGTTACTCTTCTTAGCTTGGTATAGTCAAAGACAAATTATTAGTAAAAGAAGTACTTATTTCTACTATTTTTTAGTTAGTATCATCTTTACTTTATTATCTATCGTCCCCTCTAGTATTGGTAACACTGTCGGTCGTAGCATTCTGATTATCATGATCTCTTTATTGCCTTTGTTGATTAGTGTATTTTCTTATAAAACTTATCTCTTAAAAGAACAAGCTAAGCATAATCGGACAGCATTATTTTGTTTTGTCGTATTCATCTGTAACACGCTTTTACTATTGGCTAATTTGATGACAGACATGCCGATGCACGTGATCAATTATTTAGATAAGGGCATTTTTTACAGCTTGTTCTTATCCATCTTTGTGATTGGTATAGGGCATATTTTTAATCATCATCATAACAAGAGTGATGCAAATCTAGTTTTACTTAGCTTACTAAGTATCCTTCCTTTTTTCTTTTGTTATTTCCTACAGTTAGGTTGGTCAACTCCTTTTTCTATCGTGATCCCTTTTTTAGGCTTGCCACTCATTGCCCTATTTCATAGGTTAACCCTATCCAAAAGTTTTCTGTTTCGCTATAGAATTCATCAGCAAGTTTTGTATTTGGCTATTACAGTAATTGTAACGATTGTGATGATTTTACTCATTGCATTGAGTCATTATGTGCCATTTCCACTACTATGTACTTATGCGTTTTTACTCTATTATGCCTTATTAATGATTATCGGTGAGATGGTATCTGTCATCAGAAAAGACAGAGATGAAAGTGATAATTTGACCTCATTTTTTGTTGCTGAAGAAGAGCGTGAAAAAATATCTCTACATATTCATGATACAATCATCCAAGATATCGTATTTTTCACTCGAAAATTAAAAGAAAAAGATAACGTTCCTGACATACCAGAAGCAGTTGATATGCTAGAGGAAACGATTTATCTCTTAAGAGAATTATGTGCTGATGTCTACCCTTTAATGATTCAAGAATTAGGCTTAAAAAATGCATTAGACAATATGGTCAACCAACTCCAAAAGAAATATCCTGTCTTGATTACGATAAAGATAGAAGTAGCTATGCTACAGTTATCGGAAAAGATGAGTAATTTTGTGCTTAGATCAATTAAAGAGTTAATCCATAACAGTATTTTTCATGGTGAAGCTAAAACAATTATTGTCTCTATCACAGAAAACGATGGCTATTACCTGTTCGAGATCAAAGATGATGGTAAATTTGTTACCAAAGAGAACTCAGCCACAGATGCTAATCATTTTGGACTAGATATTATTAAAGAAAAGTTAAAGTTACTAAACGGTGAATTACACATTCACACAGAAAAAGGGACTTGTATTAAGTTTAAGATTCCAGTAATGAAAGAGATGACGACATGACAATCAATTTAGCCCTAATTGATGATCACCAGCTAGTGCTGCATGGTCTTGAAGAAAAATTACAATCAGTTGATAAATTTAATGTGGTTGGCAGCTATGATAATGTTGAGCAGTTTTTACTCTGTTTAAAACATAAGCCTATCGATGTTGTGATTATGGATTTAATGCTTAAAGAAATACATGGCTTTGAGTTGATCAATCAGATACATGCTATGGGGTATACAGACTTAAAAATTATTTTAATTTCTGGCTTCTATGAAGAGCTGCTCCATAAACGTGCGTTAACATTAGGTGTCAAAGCATTTTTAAGAAAAGAAGTCAGCTATGAGGAATTGATTGGTTGTATTATAAATGTTGCGAATGGTAACCATATCATTCCTGATTTTTTAGTAGCACCTCAGCAACAAGTGTTACTATCTGAAATTGAACTTGACGTTTTAAGATTGTTAGTTGAAGAATATACAAATGAAAAAATTGCCAAGGCTTTATTTATCAGCCGACGTACGGTAGAAACACATGTTTCAAATATTTGTCGAAAGCTTGGTGTAAACTCCCGTATTGGCGCTGTTAGGGAAAGTTTGAAATTACGACTGGTATAATTTAGATCGCTTGCGGTGTACCGCAAAAAAACATTCGGAACATACGGATGTTTTTTTTTATATCACAAGTTATGATTGAGTAGTGAGTCTATTTAAGATAGGCTAAGCAATTTAAGAAGGAAAAGGGAAATATGTTAGTTGATAAAATACTAGGTCGGTATGATGAACGTTATTTTGGTAATGGACATAAACAAACAACTTATTCAGATATTTTTGACTTTAAGGAAGATGAGGCTGGCTATTTAGGGTATATTGCCTTAACTCAGAAGTTGGGTTGGTCAAAAAAGAAAAATATTGCGTTAACACCTCATCTGAGTAGTCTGGATGGGATTATCCTTGCAATAGGTATCGTTGAAAAATATCTAGAGATAGTGAATTCACCACATCCTATTGCATCACTGTTCAATGATAGTTTTGAAATCAAAGCAGGTGCAACACCAATAGAGGATTTAACACATATCCCGATTAGGTTAAAGACAATAAGCGAAGATCAAAATCGTTATCTGGCAAAAGTAACTATATTAGGTATGAAGATAAGTTTATCTTTAACAGCGTATGATACGACTCCATCTAGTTTAAATTCAGTTGGATCAATCAATTACACAGCTAACCATTTAAAGAATTCGACGCATGATTTAGTCAATATCGATCTATTGTCTGAAAAATATGCCATCTGTGATGTTGTTAGAGAAGTTATTCATGATGCCTCATATCAGGGCCTTGCAAGTGATCATAGTCACACGATTTCTATTTTAGAATGGTTAATTATCGTTTCACAGTTCGCCCAAGTGATGGCTTATAATTTTGATGACATCGATCGATGTGATAGTGACACACTTTGGATGAGAACAATAAAAGCTAAAATTAAGAAGCCTTTTCAGGATGTGACGCCCATAATGCTAATGGGTGAAATTGTCAAAAGTACAAGTTTAAAAAGAGGTGCAGATGAATGGCGTATATTAGAGTTGCAGGGTGGGACGATAGATGAAGATGTGATGTTTAGCGGAAATATTGCACATAAGATACCAAAAGAGAGAGGAGACAATAGATAATGTCTAAAAAGGAAATTCGCTTAGTCATCTCAGGTACCTATTCGACAGGTAAAACGACAACGACGACTGCACTATCTATCGCCACAGGGATTCCTTTGATCAATGCCCAATCAGCTAGGGAAATATTGACAGAGTTATACCCTGGTCGACGTTTTGAGGATATGAATGCAACTGAGCTGATGGCATTGGGTTTGAAAAGGTTTGAAGAGCGTGTGCGAGAAGAGACAGTGCTATACAAGGATTATAGTAGTTTTATATCAGATGGCTCAGTACTTAATGAATGGGTTTATGGTACGGTACGAATGAAAGTAGGGATAAATCCAGGATCAAAATTTTTCCATAGAGTAGCAAGGCTATTTTAGGCATACCGGCTAAGTCATTTTTTAAAAGTTATCTGAATGCTTATGGTCAAGTCGCCAATTTACATGCAAAACAGTGGTATACAGATGCTGTTCATTTGCCGATTGAATTTGAGATGTCACCTGATGGCCATCGACCAGTTTCTGAAAAATATAGAACCCTTTCAGATCTTGCGCTACAAGATGCCTTTTCAGAGATTGGGTTGCGACCAACAATTGTAAAGGGAACACAATTAGAGCGTTTAAAATTAATTATTGATACGTATGATTTACCAGTTGTAATGCCAATTGAGGAGGCACTAGAACTGGCAGAACTTAAGATTAATAAAAGTCGGGAAGCTGTTGCTAAAAAAATAATTGAACAATATACGGAACCGACACTAAAAGAAAAAATAAAAATTATATCAACATATTAGGAGGCTGTTATGATTAGGTTTAAAAATATAAATAAAACATATAAGGTCGGTGACCAAGAAGTTAAAGCACTAGAAAATGTAAGTTTTGATATTGAACAGGGAGAATTTACAGTTATTTTAGGGCCATCTGGTTCAGGAAAGAGTACTGCATTAAATATACTTGGTGGGATAGATAAACCAACAAGTGGTCAATTCTTATTTGATGATTTGGCAATTGATACATTTACAGAAGCTAAGTTATCTGATTATAGACGTGATATTGTTGGCTTTGTTTTCCAATTTTATAATCTAATTCCTAGTTTGACAGCACTTGAAAATGTTGGGATTGCAGCACAGCTCACGAACCATCAAGACCTAGCAGAAACCTTTATAGAAAGTGTCGGACTTGCACACAGAAAAAATAACTTTCCAGCACAGTTATCTGGTGGTGAGATGCAACGTGTATCAATTGCGAGAGCATTAGCTAAAAAACCAAAGTTGCTTTTATGTGATGAACCAACAGGTGCATTAGATTCTGTCACTGGATTGAAAATTATAGATATTCTACGTAAAGCTTCTGAAAATAGTCAAACAGCAGTTGTCATGGTGACGCATAATGCAGAATTTGCAAAATTAGCGCATAAAGTGATCCGCCTTCATGATGGTGAAGTAGCAGCAATAGAGATGAATCCAAAACCAGCGAGTTTATCGGAGGTGAACATCTAGTGAAATTCTTAAATTTAAAATTAAGAAGAGACTTTCGGAGGAATTGGACACAGTTTTTCTCAGTCTTTCTAATGGCCTTTCTCAGTATTTTGATTTTTGTCGGCTTACAAGGTGCTTGGCACGGGCTAGAAGTCAGTTTGAATCGCTATATAAATGATTCAGACCTAGCAGATTCATGGGTGATGAGTACCGGATTTAACAAGCAAGACATAGAACAAATTAATGCAATAAAAGGCATTAAACAGACAGGTAAATCAACTAGAGTACAGTTACAAGCTGCGCGTGGAACTAAAAAAGAAAAACAGTTATATCTAGATACATTTGATGCTAAATTAACTAAGCCTCACATCGTAAAAGGTGAGCAGTTACAAGAGAATAAGCACGGTATCTGGTTAAATATCGAATATGCTAAAGCAAATAAGATTAAAGTTGGTGATAGTAGGCGTTTTAGCTTTCAAGGCAAGGATGTTTTTCTAACAGTGCTTGGGCTCGTTCAGTCTGCGGATCGTATTTATTTTACAGGAACAGAAGAGTTCATCTCTCCAAACCATTCAGACTATGGTTATGGATATCTCTCACAGCCGACACTAATAGAAGATCTTGGCTATCAAGGCAAAGCAAATATGTTAGAACTCAAAGGACAACCTAAACAAATACGTGAAAAGTTAAGCACAATACTAGGCAGTCGATTACTAGCCTATAACGATCGCCATACTTTGGTAGATGTGTCTGATGCCCTTGATCGTGTCGGTCAGATTCGAAATCTATCTTATCTTTTTTCTTTCATTTTTATCTTACTAGCGATTTTAGCCATGTATACAACCATTCGTAGGATGATTGAAACGCAGGAAAAAGAAATCGCGATTTTGAAGGCGCTAGGCTTTTCAAACTGGAAAATAGGCTGGCATTACACCAGTTTTGGTTTACTAGTTGGCGGAACAGGTGCAGTCTTAGGTGCTATGATATCCCCTGTTATGTCTTGGTTTGTACTGGGCACACAACAAGAAATGTTCTCACTTCCCTCTTGGACAATCGCTTATTCACTAAGTTCTGCCTGTGTCATCATTCTGGTCTTATCAGTTTGTATTTTAGCCTCTTATCTCGCTAGCCGTGGTGCTATCAAAGGCCTGCCGGCAGAATTCTTAAGAGGAAACAAGCAAAAAGCTGGTAGAAAGGTCCTCTTAGAACGTGTGACATCCTTATGGCAAGTATTACGTTTTGAACAGCGTTGGGCAATTCGAGATGCGTTATCCAATAAAGTTAGACTGTTAATGGGGATCATTGGGGTTGCATTTGGTATGATGCTACTCATAGCTGGTATTGGTATGCCACAATCTATCAATCATTTGGTGGATAAGGCCTATCATAAGGATTTTAACTATGATATTCGCCTACATATGCCAAATTATGATACTGTAAAAAATAACTATCCCAAAGGGCAGTGGGTTGATATCAAACAAGCACAGTTTACACCAGATGATGGCTATAATCGTTTGTTAATCGTGATGAGTGATGGAGATTATGTAAACATCAAAACTGAATCAGGAAAGTCGGTTAAGTCAGATGGCATCTATGTCACTAAAGATTTTGCAAAGCGTGCTAACTTAACTGTTGGACAAACGCTTAAGGTTACACCTTACCTAGATGGTAAACAGTATCAGTTTGATATAAAAGGGATCATTACAAGTGAGACAAACCAAGGCGCATATTTGACGCAAAAAGCATTTGAAAAAGCTAACGGTCGTTTTTCTCCTAGTACATTATTGGTTAGAAAAGGTGACTACGATCATGATATTGAAAGTGATCAAGCTGTCGTTTCATCTATAAAAATGCAGGATCAAGAAAAAAACGCTAATGATTTTGTAGCCAGTTTGATGAGTATCTTTTTAATGATTGTGGGATTTGCAATTCTTTTAGTTGTCGTTGTGTTATATAATTTAGGGTCGTTAAACTTTGTTGAGCGAAGTAGAGATTATGCTACACTCAGTGTTCTTGGCTTTAAAAAACAGGAACTAAGACAAATTACGATGCTTGAAAATATTGGTACGACAGCTATCGGTTGGTGTTTAGGTCTGCCTCTTGGGTTTTGGTTTTTAGATACTTATGTACAAACATTTAGTACGATAAAATTAGCTTATACACCATATGTCACTTGGCACAACATTTTGTTGTCTACTATCATTGTCGTTGTATGTGCGATGAGCACCACATTATTTATTAGCAGAAGAATCAAACATCTTGATATGGTTCAAGCACTTAAAGGAAATGAATAAAAAACACATTATAAATGCATCTAAAAAAAAGAGGGTTCCTGTCCTCTTTTTTTGATAGTTAGTTCATTATCTATCTTAAAGTCATTTAAGATAGATAAAAGATGATAGGCGTACTAGTCTGCTGTTAGCTTGCTTTTTCAAATTTTGTCACTAGAAATAACATCTTCATGTGCTTTGATATGTGACAGACGTGCGGGATCTTGGGAAAGAATTAAGAATAACAATTCCATGAGATACATGGCTGATAGTCTAGAAAAATAATAATCTTTATGGAAGAAGGCATCCCGACTAAAACTTGTTAGATGGAAATCAGCAACTAAAGAGATAGGAGATTCTGGGTGATTGGTAACCGCAATCACTTTGATACCCTTTGCTTTGACTTCGTCAATTAATTTTAAAAGCGATGTTGATTCACCAGAATTTGAGATGACGACGAAAAGATCGTCGGCAGTCATATTTAGCGTAAAAGCTGCTTGCACTTGCCAGTCATCAAAGGCAACTGACGTGATGCCTAGTTGGTTAAACCGATAAGCAGCATCTTTGGCAACGGGTGTGGTGTTACCAATAGCGACAAACTGCACGAGTCGGCAGTCAGTTAGGGCTTTCAATACCTGAACTAATTGGGCTTCATCCAAATTTTCAGTAGAGATGTTGAGCTCATCAGCTTTTGTTTGTGCGATGGTGCGTAGTTGATCACTAAGCGTACTGTGTTCACTCAGTTGGGCAGGACGATCTTCTTGAATTTTTGCCAGCTCTATTTTTAATTGGTGGAAACCAGTTAAGTTTATTTTTTTGCAAAATCTAGAGATACTTGCTTCACTGACTTTTGCGTGTTTAGCTAAGACTGCGATCGGCATATTAATGACCTGAGCAGCATTGGCTAAAATATAGTCAGCAATTTTCTTTTCACTCTCAAATAAAGTAGGATAATTTTGTTGTATATGATCTAATATATTCATCAGGTTTACTCCGTATTATGATAAGAAACATAAGATATAATCGTCATTGTATCTTGCGATTTTTGATTGTCTTATCTCTATAGGTCATTATAACATATGCAAATGAAAAACTATTTCTTGAGTGTCATCTATTGTAAAAATAAATTTCTTGTGCTATACTTTTTGTGAAAGCGAATTTGTTGAAAGGCAAGTATTATGAAACAAACGATAGCGAACTATGTTCTGAATTTAATTGATGAGCATCAAGTCATCGGCTTAGGTGGGGGCTCAACAGTGGCACAGATTGCGACTGCCTTGTCAAAAAGTCAAACCAAACATCTTAAAGTGGTCGCTCTGTCTGACGCGACACGTCAAGTCTGTCAGGAAGTTGGCCTAGCTTTAACTGATTTTTCAGAGGTTGACGTCATTGATTGGACATTTGATGGGTGTGATTTAGTGGATGAACAGTTTCACGCGCTCAAGACCAAAGGGGGTATCCAAACACAGGAAAAACTCTTAGCACAGATATCCCACCACTATGTGTTACTCGCAACAGAAGAAAAGTATCAAGCAAACTTATCCTTTAGCCTACCAATTTGTTGCGAGCTACTACCAGATGCGCTACCCGTCTTACGACAGCTTGAGCGCACGCATCAGGTAAAAGGGGTATTAAGACAGCAGGACCAGGCATTTGAGAAAACACCACATGGCAATTATTTAGTTGACATTAGCTGGCATCAAACTGATAGCGTTGAGATGATTGCACAGATTTTAGATCAAACAATCGGTATCGTCTCTCATAGTTTATTTATGCGTGAGGTGACTGACATCTTATTAGGTGACAGTAGACAAGGGACGGTTTCAAGATTAACAAGAAACAAATAAAGGAGTGGATATTATGACAACATATAATTGGGGCATTATCGGAACAGGTTGGATTGCTGGAGAAATGGCACAAACACTGACTGATGAAAAAGGCGAGATCTATGGTGTGACAACAAGAAGAACGGAGGAACTTGAGCAGTTTGCTAAGCAGTATCCTGTTAAGCACCAGTTTGCATCAGTAGCCGATTTATTAGCAGATGAAGCAGTTGACATCGTCTATGTCGCAACTCCTCATCATCTGCATGCCAAGCTCATCCGTCAAGCACTAGAAGCAGGTAAGCATGTGGTTTCTGAAAAAGCCATTACCATCAATAGTGATGAATTAACGTCACTTGCTGCGTTAGCTAGACAAAAAAACTTAATATTGATGGAAGCGATGACCGTGTTACATATGCCGATATGGCAATACTTGAAAAAATCCGTTGATGATGGACTTGTTGGTAATGTCAAAATGATCCAAATTAATTTTGGAAGCCATAAAGCATACGATGTGACCAATAGATTCTTTAATCCTGAGTTAGCAGGCGGTGCGTTACTAGATATTGGTGGGTATGCGTTGAGCGTTGCACGTTTATTTATGAAAAGCCAGCCTAATCAATTGTTGACTACAGTCAATTACTTCGAAACAGGTGTGGATGAGGAATCGGTTATTGTGTTGAAAAACAAAGAAGGCGAGATGGCCTCTATCACCTTAACCATGCAGGCTAAACAACCAAAACGTGCACTCATCTCTGGCGATAAAGGCTATATCGAAGTATATGATTATCCAAGAGGCGATAAGGCGGTATTTGTCGAGACAGCTACAGGACAGAAAACAGAAATCGCTAAAGGGTCCTCAGCTAAAGCACTTGCCTATGAAGTGGCTGATGTCAAACGGTTTATAGACAATCAAGATTTGGATGGTGCCTTAGCCTATACGATAGATGTCATGAACTTGATGACTGCAGTGCGAAAAGAATGGGGATTTTATTATCCGTCTGAAAAAGAGTGAAGCTCGTCAGGTAGCTAGCTGAGCAATGACTGCTAACACAACTATAGCTTGATGGTCATCATTGGCACATCATCATGATAAGGTGTATACTTAAGGATATAACTAAGTGATAGTAATGTTAAAAAAATGAGTAGATAGTGTGATGAGGTAGTCAAATGAATTATTGTTCAGTATGTGGGTGTAAACTAGAAAAACGTTTTTTAAAAAATGAGGGTGATATCCCGTTTTGTAGCAACTGTGATACATTTCGGTTTCCAGTGTTTAATGCTGCAGTCAGTATGCTCATCTTAAATCAACCTTTAGATAAAGTGCTGTTGATCCAGCAATATCAGAAAAAAGACAATATTTTGGTTGCAGGTTATATTAATCAAGGAGAACGCGCTGAGGATGCTGTCGCTAGAGAAGTGTCAGAAGAAGTTGGCTTAGAGATTTCACATATAAGTCCGAATCAATCTCAGTTTTATGCGCCTTCGAACACGTTGATTTTAAACTATTCTTGTATCGCCCAACAAGAGGATATTGCTTTAACAGATGAAGTAGATAAAGCCCAATGGTTTGGGTTAGATGAAGCCAGACAAGCTATCAAACCAAATAGCTTAGCCCAGTATTTTTTAGAATCTTTCTTGACTAAACAGGGTAAATAAACCAGTTTAAACTTGAGCGAATGATAACGTTAATCGTATGAAAACACATAGAGAGAATAGGATCTCTATGTGTTTTTTTGTATATAAAAATATGTTTTAAAATAAAAAAGACGGGAATTGTTATAAAGTTAAAAAGATAGTATAATTAAAAATAATCAAATTACTTAAATTTTTAGATAAGTAAGAAAAAGAGATATAAAACTAAAAGATGCTGGCCAGCTTATAAAGGCTAAAAAGAAGGAGTAGTGTGTGAAGAAAGATTGGTTATTGAGTTTATTAGTGGTAAGTGAATTACATGGCGTCCCGATGGATCCATTACAACTATTTCACAAATTAAATATGACAGAAACAGATGATGTAAGCCCAGATCAGATGCTTAAGATAGCAAAATTTATTGGGTACCGTGCTAAGGCAAGACAGTTTAAAATAACCTTGTCAAATCGTTACCCTATACCTTGTTTACTAGTAGATGTCAAAGGAAGCTATTATGTATTGCTTCAGGCTAGTGAAACGCAAGTATTGGTCTATTTTCCTAAAGAAGAAAGGCCTAAAGCGTTATCTTTTGCAGAACTGGATGCCTTATCAGTAGAAACGGTCATATTATTAAAGCATCAAGTTATCAAACGAAACCATCAGAAGTTTGGTCTCAAATGGTTTTTACCAGTCCTGAGTAAATTTAAGTATTTGCTAATAGAAGTTATGCTTGCTTCTTTTTTCATCCAATTATTTGGTATCTCTGTACCGATTTTTATTCAAGTCGTCATCGATAAAGTCCTTTCCCATAATAGTCTAGCTACGTTAACAGTACTAGGGACAGGATTATTGATTTCATTTATTTTAGAGATGATTTTAAGTGTTGCCAAAAATCATGTCTTTGCAAATACGACAAATAAAATCGATATGCTGTTGAGTGTTAAGCTCTATGAACACCTCTTAAGGTTACCCTTACGCTATTTTGAAAATCGACGAGTTGGAGATACAGTTGCACGAATCCGAGAACTTGAAACAATCCGTAATTTTTTGACGGGTACCCCACTTAATGCCATATTAGACTGTTTCTTTCTAGTACTGTATATTATCATCTTATGTTTTTATTCTTTATCCTTAACTTGGATTGTTTTATTAACCATTCCCTTATTTATCGGTCTATCTATTTTGACCACACCGCTATTTAAACAAAGATTAGAAGAGCGGTTTGCTACAGGCGCAAGAGCCCAATCGTTTTTAGTTGAGAGTGTGTCAGGTGTCCATACGATAAAGTCATTAGCCTTAGAACCTAAGATGAGAGAACAATGGGGTGAACTCGAAGCAGGTTATACAAAGGCAAGTTTTAAAGGTGCCATTTTGTCTGGCGATATTAGTGCAATCGGGCAGTTCATTCAGAAAGTTTCTGATTTGCTGATTTTATGGTTGGGTGCAAAAGCGGTATTGGACGGTAAATTAACAGTTGGTCAGTTAATTGCCTTTCGTATGTTAGCCAGTAAAGTGAGTGGCCCTATTTTACGGATTGTTCAAATTTGGCAAGATGTCCAACAAACGAGTGTCTCGATTGATCGGATAGGGGATATTTTTAATAGCAAGATAGAATCATCGAGTGAGAATAAGACTAGAATGCAAGCATTAAAGGGAGATATCAAGTTTCAACAGGTTAGCTTTCGTTATGATAGTCATCGTTCGCCTGCTATTAAGGAGATGTCATTTGAGATACCAGCAGGCAAAACGGTAGGGATTGTTGGCCGCAGTGGATCAGGAAAAAGTACGTTAACCAAATTAATTCAAAGGCTTTATGTGCCAGAATCAGGGGATATTTATATAGATGGGGTCAATATCTCTGTCACTGATACCGTGTGGTTGCGCAGTCAGATTGGTGTCGTTTTACAGGAAAATTTTCTATTTAATCGGACTATAAGAGAAAATATTGCTATTAATTATCCAAGTGCTTCGATTGAGGCGGTGATTGATGCAGCAAAAGCAGCTGGTGCGCATGAGTTTATCGCCTCATTTCCAAATGGTTATGATACTGAAGTAGGCGAGCAGGGTGTTGGGCTCTCAGGTGGTCAAAAACAGCGTGTTGCGATTGCGCGTGCCTTGATGACGAACCCCAAAATTTTGATTTTTGATGAGGCGACCTCTGCTTTAGATGTTGAGTCAGAACAAGTGATTCAAAAAAACCTGAAGAAAATAGCTGAAAATCGGACAGTGCTCATCATTGCACATAGATTGACAACAATTAAAGATGCAGATATGATTTTTGCCTTAGAAGATGGTGAATTAAAAGAAGTTGGGAGTATCGACGAGCTTCTCGCTCAGCCAACTGGCATTTTTAAAAGTTTGTATGACCAGCAAGAAAATATGTTGAAAGGAACATCATGAAAATAGATAAAAACAAGCCAGATAGTCAACTGAAACATCAAAAAAAGATAGACAGGCAAAACAGAAAAGAATTACGCATATTAAATGAGTTTAGACCTGATGTCGTTGCATTACTAGAACAACCAGTATCGCCAGCAGCTCGATTGATCCTGAAAACGATTTGTTTGGTCATTTGTTTACTTTTTGTTTTCGCTTATGTCGGAGAGTTAGCTGTTGTCTCAACTGGTACAGGAGTCGCTAAAACTATCGGAGATGTCGTTCATGTCCAAATGCCAAAAACAAGTACCATAACTGCTATGAAAGTAACGGAAGGCAAACAAGTCAAAAGGGGAAGTGTTTTGTTTTTATTTGATGATGATCAGCAGATTCAAGTGGATAATCAATCAACTGAAAAAATATTAACGCAACTTAAGTTGGAAAAACAAGTCTTATGCGCTGTATCTGAAGGTCGTGCCTTAACTGATGTACTCAAACCATCAGAAATCGACCGGTATCCAGAGATCAAAGCATACTACACTAGCTTAATCGCAACGAATCAGTCAACGATCAACTTACTAGAAAATGAGCGGTCGCAACAAGCGCATTACGTCACCATGTATGAAAAGCAAAAAACAGGTATCAACTCAGAAATTAAAGCAACTCAAAGTAAAATAGCTTATCTAACACAAAAGAAAACACAGTCTGTTGCCAAGCAAGAATTAGCAAAACTTGAACAACAAGTTGCTGATAAAAAAGCTAGTGAAGACAAATATTATCAAGAGATGCAAAAGAATGCTAGCTATAAAAGTTACTGGGAGAATGCTAAAAAAGATCGCGAGAGTGATGAACGACAAGTTGCTATCAAAAAAGCAGAGATGCTTGATGCCTCAAAAGAGATAGAGAGTCAGGTTGAGACTTATGAGGCAACTGTTGAACAACTCATGAGTAATCTAGCTAGCCAAGAAGAAACGATTCAGATTTACCAAGCAAAAGTGTCGGCGCTTACTTTACAGATTGACCAAGCACAGGCAACTGAAAAAGCAAAATTGTCAAACATGGTCTTAGACAAAACTAAAGAAATTACGCAATATCAGTCTGCTGTTGATAAAGGCGAGAAGATAGCAGCTAATCAAACTGTTTTGGCACCTATTTCAGGGACAGTAGGTGAGATTAAAACTGTTGAACTAGGTAAAACCTTAGGTCAGGCTCAAGAAGTCTTAACGATCGTGCCTAAGGATGCGTCCCTATACTTTGATATCTTAATCAAAAATCAAGATATCAGCTATATTCATATCGGACAAAACGTGTCGATAAAAGTAGCTGCTTTCCCCTTTCAAAAGAAAGGTGTCTTAACAGGAAAAGTGACTTATATTAGTCCAGAGTCTGAAAGACAAAAAGATGGGCAGATGATGTATAAAGCCAAAGTCAGTTTAGCTAAAAAACAGACTAAGTTTAAATCAGATCCTAAGCAAGTAGGTGTTGGCATGACCGTCACTGCAGATATCGAAATCGGTAAACGACGTATCATCGATTTCTTTTTCGAACCAGTCACAAAATATTTAGATGAAACGTTCAAATCACGTTAGAGATAAGGAGAGATGTATGCAACGTAAACCTTAGCGTAACGAGTCGCAAAACGTGATGTCAACAGAAAAAGTGAGTGTTCACCTAAAAATTAGTAGAGAAAAAATAGAAAGAAGTAAAATATGATAGTTAATTTTATCGGAGAAAATATTCCAGAAGGTGCGGATCGTGCTTGGTTTGATCGCTTTAATTTTGAGGATCCCTACTCAGGCGCTAGTAAGTTTACACAAAGCAAATGGGCTATCGATCGGGAACACGGTATATTTCTGACTTACCTTAATGGTCCAGGCCGTAAAATTCCAGAAGAACGCCCGGCCTTTTATGTCCTAGGATTTAAAGATGGCACGGTCATCAGGTTGGAGTTATTTAGTTACTATCAAATGTTCCGTAAATCATCTGAATTAGGGATGTTCACCTACTATGTGGAGCATGCCTATATACCTGCTGGGGTGTCCTATAGTGATGAAGAGTTACGCGAGATGATCGAAAAGGGCTGGACGACATTTGTTGAGTATGAAGCAAGAGGGACACTTGGAGATGATCAGCATCTTGTCTTTGCAGATGATTGTATCCAGAGAAGGCAGGATTAGCCATGACGGATATCAAATTAAATATAAAGAGTATAGCAGGAGAGCTGACTAACTGGAGAAACAATATCGGTATTCCGGAAGGGCAAGCCCTAACATCTGCTCAGCGTAGCCAGTTAATTAACTTTACCTATGACTGTATCGATCGCATGGGCTATGAATTACCAGCGAGTCGTAGTAATGCCACTGTCATCCCTTATACAGGTGCGATGACAGTGAATGGTGTTACGAAAAATGTTTGGGAGATAGTTATGATTACTTTACTAGCTAAAGTAGTTATAAGTGTTTAGATACTAAACACGAGAAAGGAGAAACTGTCGACTGAGTTGGAAACTTAAAGTCATCGTGATGATACGATGTAGCAAAAAACAGAAAGAAGAAAGTAATGAAATTCAAAAATGTATTTTTAGAAGAAGAAGAAGCGAGCAAGTGGGGAACTTACTTCGTTAAAAAATATCCAGACCATAAAATAAGATTGGGTCAAATGGTCAGATGGACTGGTATGACTATTAATACTGAACAAACAATATTTGTTAAAGTAGCGCATGTAAATCGTGAAGATCCACATGATATAGATCTATTTTATTTTTGGCATGGTTATCTATTTTCTGTCAAGGCGAGACAAATTTGGGGGGAAAATGGTCTAGAAGCTTGGGATTTAAAATATTTAATAGCTTATCCTACTTTAGATTATGTTAATATTCTTAATTTATCTGAAGAACTAACGCAATTTCAAGAACAGATTTTACAAGATTTTAAAGCTGCCATGATTGTATACGGTCGTAAAGGTATTGGAGTAGCAGGGTATGAAAAATTAGATCCACCACTTCCGCATATTCAAATCAGGGTGGAGGGCAAAGTCTATTGATGTTGATAGATGAAGTTAATCATTTTTAAATAGTTATGATTACTTTAATACTCAATGTAGTCATAAGTGTTTAGATACTAAGCACGAGAAAGGAGAGATGATCGGCTGAGTTGGACACTCTAAGTAATCGTGATGATACGATGGAGCAAAAAACAGAAAGAAGGAAACAGATGGTGTTTAAGAATGTAATTTTAGAAAAAGAAGAGGCAGTTAAGTGGGCTGAGTATTTTGATGAAAAATATGGAGATCATGGAGGAGCTACAGGAGACTATCGAACATGGGGAGGCATGACAGTAAATAAAGATAAATCAATGTTTATTAGAAAAAAATGGGTAAATCATGAAGACCCAAATGAGATAGAATTATACTATTTTTGGCATGGTTATCTATTTTCTGTGGATGTCAGGCAAGTATGGGGGGATGATGATTTAGAAGCTTGGGAGTTTTCTAGGTTAATGTCATATCCAAGATTCAACTATTCGTCTGGTATTCATCTACCTGAGGAGTTGATAAAAGATAAGGAACAGATTTTACAAGACTTTAAAACTGCTATGGTAACTTATGGACGTAAGGGAATTGGGATATCAGGATATGAAAAATTAGATCCTCCACTTCCTCATATTCAAATCAGAGTGGGGGATAAAGTCTATTGATGTTAACCTATGATGAAGCCTTACAAAAATTAAAACTTATTGTCAAAAATAGTAACTCCTATACTTTAACTGATTTGGAACAATTAATCAGACAAATTTCTATTGATGATCCTATCGCTAATGGAAATGCGACAACGGTTCTTTATAGTGGGATGGTTAAGCCAGGTGTACATAGTAATAAAATTATTCAGGAAATCTATAATAGATCAGATGTAAGAGTTATTGATCGAACCCATATCGGACAATTTCTTTTAAGTCCAGAGTATGAAATAGCACTTGAGGCTGCTTATATAAATACCTATCTAGATGTTTCCCCAAGTAAACTAGAATCAGCCATAGGCGCCTACCTCTATGGTGGTGAGAGTAGGGGGACGACAGGACCATGGGCTGAGGCTTCTAAGCGCTTTGCCCAAAATACAGAAGGCAGTGAAAATCCGCTTGTTACATCTTCTGAGATGAAGTTACTCATTTTTAAATAGTTATGATTACTTTAATTCTCAAAGTAGTCATAAGTGTTTAGATACTAAACACGAGAAAGGAGAGAGAGTCGACTGAGTTGGACACTCAAAGTAATCGTGATGATACGATGTAGCAGAATGAAGAAAGAAGGAAGCAAATGGCATTTAAAAATGTAATTTTAGAAAAAGAAGAGGCAGTTAAGTGGGCTGAGTATTTTGATGACAAATATGGAACAGAAGGTGGATTTACAGGAGACTATCGAACATGGAATGGCTTAACAGTCAATGAAGATCAATCAATCTTTGTTGCTACAAAACGTGTAAATCATGATGACCCACAGGAGATAGAATTTTATTATTTTTGGCATGGTCATCTATTCTCTGTAAACACGAGGCAGATTTGGGTAGGAGGTTATCTAAAAGCGTGGGAATTTAACCGATTAATGACTTATCCAGGATTAATATATGCATACGGTATCCATCTTCCAGAAGAACTAGAAACAAATCAAGAACAAATTTTACAAGATTTCAAATCAGCTATGGTCGTTCACGGTCGTAAGGGGATTGGAACAAAGGGGTATGAAAAATTAGACCCCCCTCTCCCTCATATCCAAATTAGGGCGGAGGGTAAAGTCTATTGATTTTAACTTATGATGAAGCCTTAGTAAACTTAAAAAAGGTTGTTGAATATAGTAGTTCTTACACTTTAACTGATTTGGAGCAGTTAGTTAGTCAGATATCGATAGTAGATCCATCGGCTAATTCTGATGCGACGACTGTCCTATATAGTGGGATGGTTAAGCCAGATGTTCATAGTAATGACATCATTCAAAAAATGGGCCAGAGAGCTGATGTCAGAGTCATGGATCGAACTCATGTTGGGCAATTTCTTTTAAGTACTGAATATAAAAGAGCACTTGAAGTTGCCTATATGAACACCTATCCAGATATTACACTAGATAGACTAGAAGGTGCGATAGGCGCCTACCTCTACGGTGGTGAGAGTAGGGGCACGACAGGACCATGGGCTGAGGCTTCTAAGCACTTTGCCCAAAATACAAAAGGCAGTGTCTATAACATCGTGCCTAATGCGGGATTAGATCGGACATGGGCCATGGTTGAGATGCCAAAGATCTTAGAAAATCCGCTTGTTACATCGATAAACGGTAAACCCAAAATATGGTTTGAAAGAGAGTGGCAAAAAGGGATGGCTAACCTACCTGCCAACAAGTCATATTTTGAGATGAAGTGGTTTGATACTTTACTTGAATCGATCAGAGGTCATAGTAAGGATATCTTTGAAACAGGTCAGCGAGCAGAAGATCTGGCACAGGCATTTTCTCATGAATTAGCGTCCGTCACGACACATACCAGTGCTTGGGCGCTAGATCTTGAAACGACGGTAGGTAAAAAGATAGAGTTGATTGAGTACACTAACTATCAAAAAAACTATCAAAAAACATTGACTAAAAATGGCTGGACCAAGGCTGATATGAGTTTTGAAAAACTTTATATCTCAGATCATACCTTAAATAAAGTTAAGAATATCGTTAACAATGAATCGGGCTCTATCAGTATCGCTTGGCTAGATAGGCCTGTTGGTACAGGATCAAACAAGATAGCAGGCACTGATTTTGCTAGAGCATATGATCAAGTATCTGATGCCTTAGAGAAAACAGGATACTGGAAGAAGTTTGGTAATCTCTCGACGTCCGCTAAGATTTTAACGGTTGCTGGGGCACTTGCGGATATTATAGAGCTTGGATTTGTTGCAAAAGATGCCCTAAATGCTAGTTTAGATGGGGATAATGCCCAAGCTTTAGAATATCTTAAAGATTGGGGCGCGAGTTCGGCGGGTGCCTGGTTATTAGGCAGTGCAGCAAGCAGTGTGACAACAGCACTATTGGCTGGTATCTGTACGGGACCAGTCGGCATCGCGATTGGCTTAACAGTTGGGATAGGTGCTGCGGTAATTGGAAGTTCGTGGGGGAAAAACCTAGCTGATGCACTTGGTGAGGTTTATAATAATAAGGTATATATAGAAACACATGGCACATCAAACGGTGGCTATGGAGATGATGTCATGTACGGAGATGACAGATCAAATATCCTAAACGGCGGTTCCGGTAATGATAGTCTCTATGGTAAAGGTGACAATGATATCTTAAACGGCGGTACTGGTAATGATAGACTATATGGTGGTGAAGGAGATGATATCTATATCTTTGGCCGAGGGTATGGGATAGATCGCATCATCGATGACCAAGGGAGTAACATGATCCGATTTATTGGTCAACTGCGACTACCTGATTTATCCGTTGTTTATACTGCTACAGGAGATTTGGTCTTTAAAGTCCGAGGTACCAAAGATATGTTGGTTGTCGATTCATTTTGTGGCTATGCTGGTAATCGAAATCTGAGACTCTCCTTTAGAGATGGTACACTGATTCATGTCAAGGATGCGACTAGCCCACTTAGAAACATGATCGGTGATAGCGAAGATAATGTTTTGAAAGCGTTTTATGACATGGATACACGTATGATCGCTCATGGTGGTAATGATCAGCTCTATGGAGCTGGAGGCAATGATACACTGGATGGTGGCGCTGGGAATGATTATCTTAGCGGAGGAGATGGTAATGACTTTCTAGACGGCGGTATTGGTAATGATAGATTAGAGGGTGGCGCTGGCGATGATACTTATATCTTTGCTCGTGGATACGGTCACGACACTATCTTTGATTATCAAGGGTTAAACACCATTCGGTTTCAAGGAAATATCAAACCTAGTGATCTTGCTGTAGTGCTGGTTACTGGTGGAAACATGACGATAGGAATCAAAGGTACCACAGACTTTCTAACGATCGTCTCACATCATAGTAGTCCGAATTATCGTAACTTCAATCTAGCATTTTCGGATGGCACAGTCATGCATATGAGTGATCCAAGAAGCCCTTTTAATCAGTATGAGGGAACAAATGGTAATGATAGCCTCACTGCTTTCTACCCCAATAATGCTGAACTCAGAGGCTATGATGGTAATGACTATCTTTATGGAAATGCTGGAAACGATATCTTAGATGGTGGATCAGGTACTGACTATCTAGAAGGGGGTGCTGGCAATGATACCTATATCTTTGGTCGTGGTTATGGCTATGACACTATCAAAGATAGCCAAGGGATTAATCGAATTCAGTTTGGTGCAGGTATCTCACAATCAGATCTCGCTTTTTCAGATGGTGGCTATGATGGATTAAAAATCACGATTCGTGGTACAAATGATACGCTGATACTTGACTGGTTCCGTTATGATGACGCTTACCGAAATTTTGAACTTGCCTTTTCGGATGGTACTTTTTTTGCGGTAGGTGCTAAAAATAGTCCATTTAGACATATGTTTGGATCAGATAGTGGTGATTACTTGACCGCAGTTTTAGATCAGACGACAATCCATGGTTTAGGTGGTAATGATACACTCAAAGGTTCTATTCATGATGACCAGCTATACGGGGATGCTGGTAATGACTGTCTTTACGGTAATGCTGGTAATGACAGACTTTACGGTGGTGAAGGTAACGACCAACTCTTCGGCGAAGCTGGGGATGATATCTTAGATGGTGGTACGGGTAATGACTATCTCGATGGCGGTGCAGGCGATGATACTTACATCTTTGGTCGTGGATACGGCATAGATACTATCCAAGATACACAAGGTGTGAATACCATCCGATTTACAGGAGACTTGCGCCTATCTGATTTAGAAGCGACGACTGGTGCTAATTATGATATCATCCTACGAATCAAAGTGACACAAGATCAACTTATCTTATCTGATTACCGATATAGTAGTGCTTATCAGAACTATGTCTTATCCTTCTCCGATGGTAGCCAACAAAAAATGACTTATCAGAATAATCAGATTGGTTTCGCACCGGTTGTATCAGTAACTAAAAAGCAAAAGAGTAGTCGGTCGTTACAACAAGATATTCTTGCTTTTAGCGAAGCAAACGCAGTATCTGATACGGGACAGATGAATGCGGTATTGCTGTCACAAACTGATCAAATTATTCAGGCAATGGCAAGCTTTGATACTAGAGCTTCGGTAACAAGGCTAGACTCATCTATACTTGCTGATGATTTATTTAGTCAAACTAGTAGTATCATGCCTAGTTGGGAAAATACTGTTTAACACTAAAGCATTGGCTGATACTAATATAAGCTAGCTATCTTTAGTTACCAAATGCTGTATAACTTGCTTACTATTTCTGTTATAATAAGAAGTGTATGATGTTTAAAGTGTTGAAGCGTAGGGTTTATTTTAGGAACTTATACCTCAAATTAAGAACTTTAGCATCATAAATCAAGAAAAGAGGCAGTATAAGTGGATCAATCAACTAAAGACAAGATGTTAGAAATCATAAAAGCAAAACAAGGTGGTGGGCGTTCAGCACAACAAACACCAACTAAAAATGACCGTAAACATATGAGAAAAGGACCAAAGATTTTTAATAAATAGTGACTATCAAACTATTAGACTAATATTGGAGGAAAGATGACAAAAGCAGAGCTATTTAAAGGTGTGTTAGGTAGTGAAGAATTTCCCGTAGAGGCTGGTCGTTATCGCTTTATCTGGACTGAGGTATGCCCTTGGAGTCACCGTTTTGCGATTGTTCGCCACCTGATGGGTTTGACTGAGGTGATCAGTGAAGGCAAATTGAACCCGGTTATCACTGAAAAAGGCTGGGAGTTTTCACTAGATGAGGGTAACCATGATCCTATACTTGGGACGAGATATATGATGGAGAGTTATCTCAAGACTGATCCAAATTATCCAGGTCGTGCCACGGTACCGGTCATCATCGATTTGACAACGCAAAAAATTGTCAATAACGAATCACATGACCTCATGAGACAGTTAGCCTTGAATTTTAAAGAGGTAGCTAAGGCAGACGCGCCGGAGCTGTATCCTGAACATCTTCGTCAAGACATCGATGCACTAAATGCAGTTGTGTTAGATGAAGTGATCGGTGCCATCAATCGTATGGGTGCTGCTGACACACAAGAAGTATATGAAACAAACTACCACACACTCTTTAATCGCTTAGACGAGTTGGATGCGAGAGTAGCTGATCAAGATTATCTATTCGGTGATCAGTTAACTGAAGCAGATATTAGATTATTTGTTTGCTTAGTCAGATTTGACATCGCGTATTATAGTCTCAATCTCGCTAATCGCAATCGCCTGATCGATTTTAAAAATCTTTGGCCATATGCTAAAAGACTATATCAGATACCGGCTTTTCGTGAGACAACGAATTTTGAAGCGATTAGAAAAGGATTTTGGCTTAATCATCGCAAAGATAATGCCAAACCCATTATCCCGTTAGGACCTGATACTAGTATCTGGCTAGCTGATTAATCATTAATGTGTATCAGCTTTATTATAAGTTAAGCTAAATAGTGAATTGTTAGTATCCAGTATACTAGCAATTTTTATTTAAATAAATCGCATAGCCTTAATTGGCTAATCATTAAAAGAAGGAAGTAAAACATGAAAAAAATGTTAACATTAGGCCTTGTCGTCATCACCATGGGGTGTTTGGCTGGTTGTCAAACCAAACAAACAGGACACAAAAATGCTGATCAAAAAACAAGTGTGACAAGTAAACCGGCACATGAGAAGATTGACTATGAAGATCAGAAAAAATGGGACTTTGTCTCTGGTAAGATGCAGTCTCCTATCGATATTAAGACAAGTCAAGTTGCTGCTATGACGCCAGATGATGGGAAGCTCACCTTAACATATGATCAAACTATCAAAAAGGTAGAAAATAATGGCCATAGTATACAAGTAACAGATGGTGGACAATCCATGATTAATGGCCGACATTTTAAATTGACACAGTTTCATTTTCATGCGGCAAGTGAACACACGATAGATGGTAAACACTACCCAATGGAAGCACATTTCGTTAATACCTCACAAGATGGTAGACTTGCTGTTATTGCAGTGTTCTTTGTCGAAGGAGCTGAAAATAATGGCTTTAAAGAAGTCTTAGCTGATGTTGCTTCTCATCAAAATCAACCGATCCAAGATATCGATCAAATGTTGCCTGAAAACAAGGGGTATTATCATTACTTAGGGTCATTAACAACACCACCTTTAACTGAGAATGTTGAGTGGTATGTCATGAAAACGCCAGTTGAAATTTCTAAATCACAACTGACATCATTTAAAAAACTTTATGACCATAACAATCGTGAAGTACAACCACTGAATGACAGAAAAATTTTTGCACACGATGCCTCATAAGACAAAAAAACTTCACACATCATGTATGAAGTTTTTTTATATTAATCAAAGATATAGTCATCATCACTCATCGCTTCGACCTGACCAAGTAGGTAGCCATTACCTACTTGGGAGAAGAAGTCGTGGTTGGTTGTCCCTGTAGACAAACCATTCATCACGATCGGATTAACGTCTGCTGCAGTATCAGGAAAGAGTGGATCAAACCCTAAGTTCATCAAGGCTTTATTTGCGTTATAGCGTAAGAATGTTTTCACATCCTCAGCCCAACCAAGTGTACCATAGAGATCATCTGTGTAGATTTCTTCATTGGCATACAAATCATATAAGAGTTCATAAGCCCAAGACTTAAGTTTTTCTTGTTCTTCACTTGGTAGCTCGTCAAAGCCGATTTGGAATTTATAGCCGATATAAGTACCATGCACAGACTCATCACGAATGATGAGTTTAATGATTTCAGCAACGTTAGCTAGTTTATTATTACCTAGGTAGTAGAGTGGTGTGAAGAAACCGCTATAGAAAAGAAATGTTTCTAAAAATACAGAAGCGATTTTTTTCTCAAGTGGGCTACCATTTTGATAGATATTGTTAACGGTTTGTGCTTTATATTGCAGATTTTCATTGGCATCGATCCAAGCAAAAATTTCATCTATCTCTGTCTTTGTATTAAGTGTAGAGAAAATAGAAGAATATGATTTAGCATGGACAGATTCCATAAATTGAATGTTGTTTAAAACAGCCTCTTCATGTTGTGTTCTAGCATCAGCACGAAGTGAGTCCATACCTGTATCAGATTGAACGGTATCAAGTAGTGTGAGGCCACCAAAAACATGACTGACTAAGTCACGCTCGACATCTGAGAGGCTACGCCAGTCATCTAAATCATTTGATAGTGGGATCCGAGTATCCAACCAGAACTGTTCTGTCAACTTTTCCCAAGTTGATTTATCGATTACATCTTCGATATTATTCCAGTTAATGGCTTTGGTATAATTTGGATTTGTCATAGTTTAAACTTTCTAAGAGTTTGACGATACCGTCAATTATTTTAGCTGTATAAGTTTGATGAGTTACGTATTAACGCGTCTTAGTACGTGATTAAATCACACATGATTCACATTGGTTAGCGCCAACCTCATCACCATTATCTGTAAACGTACGGATATAGTAAATTGATTTGACACCTTTGTGATGTGCATAGTTACGTAAGATATTGAGATCACGTGTGGTTTGTTTACTGTCTGTTTTCCACTCGTAAAGTCCCTCAGGCATCTCGCTTCTTAAGAATAAGGTTAAAGATAAGCCTTGATCGACGTGTTTAGTAGCAGCAGCATAGACATCAATCACACGGCGCATATCTAAGTCATAGGCACTTGTATAATAAGGGATCGTATCAGTTGCTAAGTCACGCGCAGGATAGTAAATCTTACCTGTTTTCTTCTCTTGACGTTCTTCGATACGTTGTGTAATCGGATGAATACTTGCAGAAACATCGTTGATATATGAAATAGAGCCGTTTGGTGCGACAGCAAGACGATTTTGATGGTAGAGACCGTGTGTCATCACGTCTTGTTTCAGCTCACGCCAGTCTTGTGCAGTAGGCACTGCGATATGTGCAAATAAAGGTGCTATTTTTTCAGATAAGTCTTTATCTTCGATATATTGATCGAAGTAAGTGCCATCAGCGTATTTTGAGTTCTCAAACCCATCAAAGGTTTTGTTCAAGTTACGCGCGATATTCATAGATGATTTTAATGTATAGAAATTCAACAACATAAAGTAAACATCGGTAAATTCGATTGATTCAGGAGAACCATAAGCGATATGTTGTTTGGCTAAGTATGAATGAAGTCCCATCGCACCCAGCCCAATCGTATGTGCTTTTTGGTTACCATTTCTGATTGTTGGAACAGCATCAATATCAGAGTTATCCGTTACAAACGTTAAGGCTTTGACCATGCTATCGATTGATTTTTCAAAATCAGTTGTTTGCATGAGATTCACGACGTTAGTCGAGCCTAAATTACATGAGATATCAGTCCCCATTGTTTGGTAACTTTGGTCATCATTAATCACAGAAGGTGTTTGTACCTGCAAGATTTCAGAACATAAGTTACTCATGACAATTTTACCTGCTACTGGATTAGCACGATTTGCCACATCAATATTGATGATATAAGGGTAGCCTGACTCTTGTTGTAGTTTTGCGATTTCTTGTTCTAAATCACGCGCACGGATACGATATTTCTTGATGTCGTCATTAGCAACTAAGTTATCGTATTCTTTCGTGATATCGATATAGCTAAATGGTTGACCATATAAACGCTCTACATCATAAGGACTAAACAAGAACATATCTGCATTTTGACGCACAAGTTCGTAATATTTATCCGGTACTGTGATACCAAGTGATAAGGTTTTGACACGAACTTTTTCATCTGCATTTTCTTTCTTAGTTGATAAGAAAGCCATGATATCTGGGTGAAAAACGCTTAAATACGTGACACCAGCTCCTTGACGTTGGCCAAGTTGATTAGAATATGAAAAACTATCTTCGTAGAGTTTCATAACAGGCACAACGCCACTAGCAGCATTTTCGATACCTTTAATCGGTGCACCAGCTTCACGTAGGTTAGATAAGTTAATCCCAACACCACCACCGATACGAGAGAGTTGAAGTGCTGAGTTGACTGAGCGACCGATACTGTTCATATCATCAGTAGCTTGAATTAAGAAACACGACACAAGCTCACCACGACGAGAACGACCAGCATTTAAAAAACTTGGTGTAGCTGGTTGATACCGTTGGTTAATCAACTCATCTGCAAGTGATTTAGCAAGTTCTGTATCGCCATCAGCAAAGTAGAGGGCGTTCATCAAGATACGATCTTCGATGTTTTCTAAATAATACTCACCATCATTTGTTTTGAGGGCATATTGTTGATAGAACTTATAGGCTGCCATGAACGATTTGAATTGGAAGTTTTGTGCATATAACCAATCAGATAACTCAGTAATAAAGGCAATACTATATTTTTTGATAAAAGCTGTTTCCAGATAATCATTGGCTAATAAGTAGTCAATTTTATCGGCAACTGTTGCAAATTTTTTGAGGTTAGGTTTGACATTTTCCTCAAAGAAGGCAAGTAGTGCTTCGTGGTCCTTATGCAATGGAATTTGTCCATCAACAGGAATATTAATTTCATTATTGAGACGGAAATAAGTCACGTCAGTCAAAGTTTTAAGAGACATAGATTAATAACTTTCTAAGATATTATTAACGGCGTCGACATCTTCAGTCGTACCATTGAACTCAAAATCATACAAGATAGGCACGTGAAATTCTGCTGAGATATCTTTGGCTGTATAGATATATAAATCAGCGAAATTTCGGTTGCCGCTGGCGATAATACCTTGGCAAAGTGCCGCATTTTCCGACATAAAATCCCAAACCTCTTGAAGAACATCTTTTTCATAGGTTGGGATTATTAGGATAAACGGTTCAGATAAGCTAAGTGTACTAGAGATTTCAGCTACGTGCTCATCTGATAAATTTAGTTTTTTAACAAAACGTGATACTTGCCTTGTCACACTATAATAGGCAATGTTCATATCAATTTAGCCAGCTCAGTTGGACGGAAACCAGAAAATGATAGGGTATCTTTGACGATAATAGGTGCAGCCATGAATCCCATCTCTCTAACTTGATCGATATATTGTGGTTGTTCGTCAATATTTATTTCTTGAAATTGCACTGCTTTGTCAACTAACCATTTTTTGACCATGTGGCATTGCATGCAATTATTTTTTGAAAATACTGTTACCATATTGCTTCCCCTTTAAAAGAATTTATTCTCTTATTTTAGCAAGAAAAAAAGTTTCCGTCAATAATAAAATACTATATCATGTGCTTAGACAGAAAAAAACACACTATATATTGTGTTTTTGGTGTGTAAGATTTAAACCGAAATTAAAAATATTTTCTGTCTTATTGCGTATTCTGACTATATTTTCTCGATGTCTAATGATAATAAACGACGCAATAAACAAAATAGTAATCGTAAATAACCAGTCATAGGAAACAAAAATAATATGAAAAAATGGTAAGACTAAAATTAAAATAGCAGCAGTAGCGGCACAGACGATACTAGAAAATGAGACCATGCTGGTTAAGTAGAATGTGAGTAAGAAAAGAATTCCTAATATCACCACAAACCAAGGACTATACCCTAGGAAAAGCCCAGCTGCAGTTGCGACTGCTTTACCACCTTTAAAGTGATTAAAGATAGAAAACGTATGGCCAAGCACAGCAATCAACCCAAATAAAGCAGGGCTAATCGTATGGATACCTAATAATGACGGTAAGATAGTCGCTAATGTCCCTTTTAGGCAATCAAGTATAAATACAACAATGCCAGCTTTTGTCCCTAAAATGCGAAAGGTATTGGTTGTCCCAATATTACCAGATCCATAATCTTGTAGATTCTTGTGAAAAAAAACTTTGCCAATCCATAATCCAGAAGGAATTGACCCTAGTAGATAGGCGATAATTAATAATAATGTCGTTGTCATTTCTATATTATAACAAAAAAATGATTGTTTGACATTAGCATCTAAAAAATATATACTAGTGTTAGTTTTAAAAACTAACAAAAGAAAGAAGAGATGATGGATGCCATTTCATGAAAATTTAAAGCGTTTGAGACAAGCTCAAAACCTATCACAACGTGAATTAGCTAAACGTTTAGGTGTTGCCAATACCTCTTATTTTGCTTGGGAACAAGGGAAAACGCGACCAAAACAAGAGAATATGGAAAAGCTAGCACGTCTATTAAAGGTGACACCAGAAGTGTTATTAAAAGATGAAAGCTCAGAGTTGTTAACCATGTTTAAGCAACTCTCTGATAGTAGACAGAGGAATGTGATGCGCTATACTAAAGAACAATTAAGCACGCAAGTTCAAGCTAACCAAGATCAAGTTATCCAGGAACAAGATAATCACGATCAAGATAAGGTCGTTACCCTTTATCCATATAAAGTATATGAAAAATTATCAGCTGGAACAGGATTTTCTTATATGGATGATGGTAGTTATGATACCGTTTATTTTGATGCTGAGATGGACTACGACTTCGCCAGTTGGGTGTATGGAGATTCTATGGAACCGGTATATGCTGATGGGTCTGTTGCCTTAATTAAAGATACAACATTTGACTATGATGGTGCGATTTATGCTATCGACTGGGAAGGGCAAACTTACATTAAAAAAGTTTATAAAGAATCAGAAGGCTTGCGTCTGGTATCACTGAATGAGAAATATCAAGATAAGTTTGCACCTTTCGATGAGTCACCTAGAATCGTTGGTAAAATCATCGGTAACTTTTATCCGGTAGAGGTTTAAAAATAAGTATACCAATATTTATAATTTAATCATTGACATTTCATTTTCTTTTGTATATGATACATATATCGGGTTTTTATATTCAGATAATGACCTATACCAATTTTAAGAAGAGGAAATAATATGTGTGGCATTGTAGGAGTTGTAGGGAGTAGAAATGCACGTGATATTTTGATGCAAGGCTTAGAGAAGCTAGAATATCGTGGGTATGATAGTGCAGGTATCTTTGTTACTAATGAAGCACAAGCTGCTCATTTAGTTAAATCAGTTGGTCGAATTGCGGATTTAAGAGAAAAAATCGGTATGGAGGTGACAGGTACTTCAGGTATTGGTCATACCAGATGGGCAACACATGGTAAACCAAGCGAAAGTAATGCACATCCACACCAGTCTGCGGATGAACAATTTGTTTTAGTACATAATGGTGTGATTGAGAACTATCTTGAGATCAAAAGAGAATACTTGGCTGATGATCATTTTACTGGTGAAACAGATACAGAAATTGCTGTTCACTTGATCGCAAAACTGGCTAAAGAAAAAAATCTAAGTACAGCTGATGCATTTAAAGCAGCACTTAATATTATAGAAGGTTCTTATGCTTTTGCTTTGATGAATGTCTTAGAACCTGACGTGATTTATGTTGCAAAAAACAAATCACCACTCTTGATTGGGCTTGGTGATGGGTACAATATGGTCTGTTCAGATGCCATGGCTATGATTCGAGAAACAAGTGAATTTATGGAAATCCATGATAAAGAACTTGTAACGCTCACAAAAGATGGTGTGCTCATCCAAGATGCAGCTGGTAATAAGATGTCACGTGAGCCTTATACTGCAGAATTAGATATCTCTGATATTGGTAAAGGGACATATCCGTTTTATATGCTCAAAGAGATTGATGAACAGCCTGCTGTCATGCGTAAACTCAGCCAACTTTACACAGATGATGCAGGTAATGTGACAGTAGATCATGCGATTATTGATGCTTTAGGTCAAGCAGACCGTATCTATATCATTGCAGCCGGTACTTCTTATAATGCCGGATATGCGAGTAAGTATGTTTTAGAAACTTTAACAGAAAAACCAGTTGAGTTGGGGATTGCATCAGAGTGGGGCTATAATATGCCAAGACTGTCTGAAAAACCATTCTTCATCTTTTTATCACAATCTGGTGAAACTGCAGATAGTCGTCAAGTCCTAGTGAAAACAAATGAGTTGGGTATTCCAAGCCTAACTGTAACGAATGTGCCTGGATCAACCTTATCACGTGAAGCAAGTTTCACGATGTTATTACATGCTGGCCCTGAGATTGCAGTTGCCTCAACTAAAGCATATACTGCACAAATAGCAGCCCTTTCCTTTTTAGCCAAAGCAGTCGGACAAGCAATAGGTAATGAAGCAGCAGCCGCATTTGATATTGTGCATGAGTTATCTCTTGTCGCTCAGTCTATCGAAGCTACGCTGTCTGAAAAAGAGTTGATTGAAAGTAAGGTAGCAGGGTTACTTTCTGATACACGTAACGCTTTTTATATCGGTCGTGGACAAGACTACTATGTATCTATGGAAGCAAGTTTGAAATTAAAAGAAATTTCATACATTCAGTGTGAAGGATTTGCAGCTGGTGAGTTAAAACATGGTACAATCGCTTTGATTGAAGAAGGCACACCAGTGATCGCATTGATTTCAAATAATCCAAAAGTCGCTGCGCACACACGTGGTAATGTCTCTGAAGTTGTTGCACGTGGTGCCCATGTGATTACAATCGTTGAGCAAGAAGCGGCTACAACAGAAGATGATATCATCATTAATAATGTTCATCCGTATCTATCAAGCATTTCTATGGTTATTCCAACACAACTGATTGCGTATTATGCAAGCCTACATCGTGGTCTAGATGTAGATAAACCACGTAATTTAGCTAAATCAGTTACAGTTGAATAGTAAAAGAAAAAACAATCTAATCAAAAGATTGTTTTTTTATTGACTCAATTTATAATAAGTGTTAATATAATAAGTGTACTTATTAAAAATATAAGGAGATTAGGATGAAATATAGTTTTGAAATGACAACAAAAGCAACACCAGAGGAAATTTGGCATAATTATTCAGATGTGCAAAAATGGTTTATTTGGGAAGCCGATCTTTTAGATATTAAGTTGGATGGTCCGTTTCAAACAGGTGTTTTTGGTGAAATGACATTAGAAGGTATGCCACCACTAGCATTTGAGTTGGTAGAGGTGCTAGATCATCGCAGTTTTTGTGATGTAACTAAAATTCCAGGTATAGGGTCCTTATACTTTAATCACGAACTTATCCCTACTGTTCAAGGAACAGTCATTAAACACAGTGTTGAGTTAGTATGTATAGCTGATAATGAGGAAGAAAAGCAGTTATCTTTTTTAACACAAGTATTTTCTGATGTGCCTCAAGCCATCTTTTCGTTAGCTAAGGCATCGGTAAAAAGCTGATGGTATTTGAGTCTAAATATGCTGATGATTCAACAAAATCAATCGGTTTTTCCTTTATTAAAGCATATAATATTTGGCATAGAAAAATAAAAAAAGAGTTGCTGGATATCGGATTAACACATCCACAGTTTGTCGTTCTTGCAGCACTTGGTTATCTTGCTTCACATCAAGATGAAGTGAAACAAATTGATGTCGCAGCTAGTGCAGATATGGATGTGATGACTTGCTCTACGATAGTTAGAAACTTAGAAAAAGGCGACTTACTTTATCGCCAAAACTCAATACGTGATACACGTGCAAAGATCTTGTCAATAACTGTAGCAGGCAAGCAGGTATTAACACAAGCTTTAAAAATTGTCGAGAGCGTTGATGACTCGTTTTTTGCAGCACTTGGCGATGAACAAGATACCTTTAATCAGAGTTTACACCAGTTGATTCAAAACGCCCATGAGTAACGATATCACTCATCAGTTTGGATGACTGAGCTAATTTAAAACAAAATCCCCCTTTTGCGATAAGGGGGATTTTGTTCATAGATGAGTGACAAATAAATACTAGCTACAGATTAATGCTCAACTTTTCTTTTGCTATCTGTAATTTGTTGGCCTTTAGCTTCATCTGATAGAATATCCTCAAAAAGCGGCAGGTCAATCGTCTCGTATTTTTCTAGCAAAGCTTGACGGATGATGCGGTAAGCAAGTCTTGCATTACGAGATAAAATAGGGCCATGAAAGTATGAGCCAAAGACGTTTTTATAGTGTAGTCCTTCAGTACCATCTTCACCATTATTACCTTGACCAGAGATGACTTTCCCTAGAGGATTTTGAGTTGAAGCTAAGAAAGTTCTGCCTTGGTGATTTTCAAAGCCATAATACGTTTCATCAAACGCTTCATTATAGATTTCGATATCACCTATAAAACGATTGTTTTCTTGACTCAACGTGTAGTGGTCCATGGCACCAATGCCTTTAATTTTTTGACCACTCGCATCTGTATAGTATTGTCCCAAAAACTGGAAGCCACCACAAATAGCAAGCATGACGCCATCGTTTTCGATGAAGCGTTTGAGTTCAACAGCTTTCGATGGTAAGTCTTCGCTGACGATGACTTGCTCGTAGTCCTGGCCGCCACCAAAGAAAACTAAATCATAGTCATCTGCGTTAAAGTCATCCTCAAGTGACACGATATCAAAAGTCATTTGAGCACCTAGTTTTTCACCGACATATTTCAACATCAAAATGTTACCGTTATCACCGTAGGTATTCATCAGATCGCCATAAAGATGAGCAACGCGAAGTGCATGTGGGAAAGTGCCATCAGACTTGATAGAAGTATAGGTCATTTCATTTCTCCATTCACATAGTGTCTTGTTGCGAGTATCTCACGCATTTCTAGCATAGCGGTATAAGTTGCAAGGATATAAACATGTTGCGTATCTTGTTGTTCGATCAAACTGATCACATCACTAAGTTTTTCTGATTCAGTAATCTTATCTTTATCAAAACCAGCAACACGGATACGTCTGGCCATCTCACTATGTCTAACACCACCTGTAATAACCTGAGTAACAGGGAGTTGATTGATAAGCTCAAAATTAGCATCCCAGATCCAACTTGTATCGATACCATCAGCATAGTTAGCATTGAGTAGTGCGACAAGAGAAAAGTCATAAGGTGCTAGTTTCATCATATCTAAGACTTGATTGGCACCGACTGGATTTTTAATCAAAACAAGTGTGCAACGTTTATCGCCAACGTTAAATGTTTCTTGGCGACCAAAAACAGCATGTGAATGTTGAAATCCTTGTTTGATGAGTGTTGCGTCAAGACCAAAATATTCGGCAACAGATACAGCAGAAAGGGCATTATAGATATTATAAAGTCCACCAACATTTATCTTATAATCAGCTCCATCAATCACAAACTCTGATGACGTATTTGTAATAGCTGTTAACTGTGACAAGCAATACGTTAAGTTAGGACGATGGAAACCACAATTTTGGCAGATATAATCCCCTAAATTAGCATAGGTATTCATCTTAAAATCTAATATATGCTTACAATTTGGACACAAAACCCCTTCAGTATTGTAGTGGGCACGACGTGGCTCATGACTCTCGTGATCAAATCCATAGTATTGCACGGGATTGACTAATGTTTTGGTATTAAATAATGGACTATCTCCGTTTAACAAAACAGTCGCTTTAGGGGCATTAGCAGCACCTTTTATAATAAAGTCATAAGTCGTATAGATTTCACCGTAACGGTCCATCTGGTCACGAAAGATATTTGTAAAGACAAAGAGGCTTGGTGTGATATAGTTTGTGACAGCAGGAAGGCTCGCTTCATCTATTTCAAGTACAGCGATATTTCGACCTGTTTTCTTTTGCTTACTTGATAAAAAAGTAGAGACAATCCCTGTTATCATGTTTGCACCAGTTGTATTCGTGACGATATGCCCAAAGGCATTTTCAAGGATACCTACAGTCAAAGCAGTTGTCAGTGTTTTACCATTTGTCCCTGTTACAACCACGATTTCATAATCACGTGCGAGTTTATCAAGTATTTTGGGGTCTATTTTAAGTGCGAGTCTTCCTGGGAACGTAGAGCCACGTTTAAACAGTTTTTTAAGTATAAATTGGCTCGATTTTCCAGCGAAAATCGCTAAATGCGTTTTAAATGTCATGACACTATTTTACCATATTTTATGTTAAAATTTGAGTGGAGGTATACACATGATAGAAAATAAAATGATTGGATTTATCGGATTGGGTGTCATGGGACATGCAATTGCAGATAATTTACTGACAGATGGGGTTTCTCTAGTCGTCTATAACCGAACTGCAAAAAAAGCCGACGACTTGGTTGCTAAAGGCGCTATTTATGCCTCAACACCAAGAGAAGTCGCACAACAAAGTGATATAATCATGACGATGGTCGGCTACCCAACTGATGTAGAAAGTGTTTATTTTGATCAAGAAACGGGTATCTTTTCTGGAATTTCAGCTGGAAAAATTGTGATTGATATGACCACCTCTACACCAACTTTAGCTAAGAAAATAGCTGAAAAAGCTAATACATTAAGCGTTCTTGCTCTTGATGCACCTGTTAGTGGTGGTGATATCGGTGCTAAAAATAGAACGCTAACCGTCATGGCTGGCGGAGATCAACTCGCTTTTGATCAAGTAGCTGATGTATTTAGTCATATCGCTAAAAAATGGCAGTACTTTGGTTCTGCAGGTAGTGGTCAACATGTTAAAATGGCAAACCAAATCGGTATCGCAGGGACAATGACAGCACTAACCGAACTATTAGTTTATGCAAAAGCTGCCGGATTACCCTTACCAGATGTACTCGACACCTTATCTGCTGGAGGTGCTAATACTTGGTCGCTAACTAATTATGGGCCAAGGATCTTAAAAGCCGACTATTCACCAGGTTTTTTTGTCAAACATTTTATTAAGGATTTAAAAATTGCATTAGATGAGGCACAAAAGATGGGATTAACGTTGCCAGCTACACAAAATGCGTTAACACTCTATGACCAATTAGCTGAAGCAGGCTATGAAGATGAAGGCACACAGGCATTAATCAAGTTATGGTGGTCATAACCTGATTAAACCTGATAGGTGATGATACCGTTAATATAAACGCTGTTAAAAGCATTAGTTTACGTAATTTTTATTATGTAAACAAAAGGACAGGAAGAAGAAAATGAAGATACGCCCATTAGAAAGAAATGATTTACCCTTTATACACCAACTTGATAACCATAAACAGACGATGGCACTTTGGTTTGAAGAACCCTATGAGTCTATAGATGAGTTAACTAGTCTCTACGATAAACATATTCACGATAATACAGAACGTCGTTTTGTCATCGATTTAGATGGCGATTTTGCAGGTGTTATCGAATTAGTTGAGATAGATTATATCCATCGAACCACAGAAATTCAGATTATTGTTAGAAAAAAATATCAAGGTCGAGGACTGGCAAAAAAAGCAATACGTGAAGGACTGGATTATGCATTTAATATGTTAAATATGCATAAGGTTTATCTCTATGTTGATGTCGATAACCAAGTGGGTATTCATATCTATGAAGGCGTTGGCTTTGTTAAAGAAGGCGTTATGAGACAACAATTTTACGCTAATGGCAGATATCATGATAGCCTCTTTATGGGGATTTTTAAAGATGAAGTGATGCTATAAGTTTGACTTTTAATTGAGTTAATTGAGTTAATTGAGTTAATTGAGAAAAAGGCCTTGGTCTTTTTTTATTGTTATGTTAATAAATGAATACAAAGTCTGGTTATAGGTTAAATGTTTCAAATAACTAACGCTATATGTTATACTAAAATTATAGATTAAGTGATATTATGTGTAAATATCATATTAATTATATAATAATGTGTAATATATGATAAATAAAAAAGAAAATATCTAGTCAGTGTTGCTGCATGATTTGGGTAGTTACTTTTATAGAAAATAACTTGATAGTGATCAGTTCAAAGGAGATATCATAATGAACCAGCACCAAAACCGTATGATTAGAGATTTTTTTGCAACAGTTTCTTTTATTTTTTTGTTAGATATCATCCGGTCGATCATCAGTAATAATGATAGTTTTTATTCCCTTCAGCCTGTAAGAGATATTTGGGATATTGCGATACTATTTTTAATCGTAGGCTATGTTAGACATAAAAATATCAATGCAATAAAGTTAGTTGGTCTATTCTTTGTGATTTATATGATGATCACGATTGGGAGTGAGATGTTTGATATATCATGGCAAATAGATAATTTATTAGCTTATATATTGATTGTATCTTGTGTAGGCTATCTTACTTATTGGTGTATTCGGGTTATCAAAACAAAATTGAGATAGAATAGCTTGGTAAGTCCTTATAATTTTGGAAATATATGGTAAATAGAGACTTCGGTCTTTTTTTTATGTGCATCACAGTAGGTCGATACAAAATAGTATTTAACGATGAAATATTTGTAATTATTAATAAAGGTGTTATAATAAAAATATCAATATAATTAAAGGGAGGATAGTGTATTGGACACGCAAATAAAAATAGCACTTTGCCATGATGAAGCAGTAAGTTTAATTAGACAACAAAATCTTATATCGATGATTTTAAGAGATATGAAAATTTACAACTTCAGTATTAAACTGTTTTGTTGTGCTAATACATTGTTAGAGGCAAAAGAAGGATTTGATTTAATTTTTTTAGACACAACCTTATCAGAAACTCATGCGTTTAAGCTAGCTGATTCTCTAGTAAATCAGCATAATTATCTTAAAATTATCTATGTATCTAGTGAGTTGACGCTAAGTCAAGATAGCTTGCGGCACCATGCCTTTCGTTTCTTATCAAAGCCGTTACAATATGATGATCTCAAAGAAGCATTAGCAACATTTTTAAGGTTTCAATCTGAGCACCAGATTTCTTTATGTTTTGAACAGAAACAAATCCGAAGGGTATGGTTAAATGAGATTATTTATGTTGAGGCAATAGAGAAGCAATCCGAATTTTATTTTGTAGATAATAGTTGTTTTGTAGATAACAAACGTTTGAAATATTGGCGAGATTATTTAGCGAATTATCCATTATTTTATAGTGAATCTAGACTGCACATCATTAATCTGAAAGAAATTGTGTGCTTAAATAATGAAACAAAAGAAGTTGAATTTAAAGATTTCAGTATATCATTATCTAGACGGGAATTTACAAAATTAAAAAAAATTTTGTTGGATCAGTAGTTAGCTTTTGACTAATAAACTAGTTTACTAAATACCACTAGCATATGAGACCACTTAATACCTATTTTTGACCAGTTATCTAAACTGGTCTTTTTTTAAAAATGAAATTGAGGTAATATATAATCAAAATATAAATTAAAAGATAAGTTATGAACTAAGTAATGGTTAGAAATTTTACCTTATTACTTTAAAAAAATGTGGAGAAGATATGAGTAAAATAGAAATTCAAGAGGGTAAGCGATTAAAGTTAGTTAACGTAGTAGTCAACTCATTAGATCAAATTCAACCGGCAGAACTTGATTATGAGATTAATAAAATGTTAACTAATGGTAAATTATTTATTCCCATTGGCGTAAACATGCCATTAGTAAGTTGGGTTAGGACTATTCGAGTTTAGATGTTTAAAAAAACAAACTTTAATAACTGGATCATTATTATCATTCTATCTGCTAATTTAGTATATAAATTGATGAGCAGTAATTACGACTACTCTTCTCCGATCATTGGTTTCACGTTTATTTTTTTGGTAGCTAGAAAAATTTATGTGCTAAAAAGTTTCAAAAAAACTTATAACGTAGATATTATGCATGTAAAAATTAAAAGTTTTTGGCATATGGCTGAGATAATACTAACATTAGAAATTTATTTATGTACACCGCAGTTTGAAAAAGGAATGCTAAATGGTATAACAACGAATTTAGGCACAAACTTGATATTCTATACCATTCCTAGTTTATTAATGTATCGGTTTATTATATATAGGAGTCTTGAATTAAAGTAATATATTTTTATTTTACGTTATTGTTTTGATGTAGGATAAAATACATAAAACAATATACTTTGAAAATTAAAGGACTTAAGAAATTAAAGGAGAACATGAACATGAGAGTGCCTAGAAAATATGTTGAAATGACAGAAGAAGAAATGACTTATGCTGACGGTGGTATTCAGGTATATAAAAATTTGAAGTCTCGTGGTGGTAGTGGAAGCTTCAGTAACCGTAAGAGTTATATTGGAGCTGGTAATTTTGTATGGGATATAAAATTTTGATAATTTTGAAAAAACTTAAAGCTTTGTTATTTTATGATATACTCACATTTTTCTTTCCCTTATTAGGTTTTTCTTTATCTATTTTGAAGAAAGATGGTTCTATTTTTTTCTTAACAAATAGAGAACTGCGAGTACTAGTTTGTATTTATATAGGTATAGCAAGTCGACATATTAAAAACGAAAAACGGCTATCTTTTTAGTGCATCGATAATTTGTCTATCATTGCTCGCTCTAGTTATTTATTTTATAAATGGACGAAGTGACAATTTAATAGTCCTGATTGTGTCTCTATTTATGGTAAGTATAAGTGTTATGATCTGGCTGATACAAAGAAAGTCTCAGTAATTGGTGTTTCAAATATTTAAAAAATACAGATGTTTCATACTGGATACATAAAACAAAAACAAATAAATGACTATTTTTTAAAATAAGTGTTGACAAGATTGATTGAAAGCGCTATTATACATATATGGAATCGATTTCACATCAACGAGGTATTTAAAATGGCGACCATATCTGATGTTGCAAAGTTAGCAGGTGTTGGCAAGACAACTGTATCTAGGGTACTGAATGATCATCCTTATGTTTCTGATATGAATCGGGAAAAGGTTGAAGCTGCTATGGCAGAATTGAACTATGTGCCTAGCATTGCTGCTAAAAAATTAAGAGGACAAAGTAGTCAGATTGTTGGCGTCATTGTCTCTCGGATTACCAATCCATTCTTTACGTCTTTAGTAGATGCTATCGAGCAAGAGGCTGTGAAAAAAGGTTATCGGTTAATTTTTTTCCAAAGTCGCAGTGATAAAAGTGAAGAGCTAAGGTTCTTAGATATGCTTAAAAATGGACAGGTAGATGGTATCATCATGTGCTCTGTTGAAAATGACATTGCCTTGATTGAACCTTATCGACAGTTTGGTGTGATTATCCTATGTAATGAAGTGTTCAAAGGGTCAAAATTGCCAAATGTAGCACTTGATCAAACTCAAGGTGCCTATCTTGGTACTAAGTACTTGATCGAGCAAGGACATCAAACGATTGCTTACTGTACAGGGGGTGATTATGAAGGTGGCAATCATGGTCAAGCAAGAAATAAAGGATTTCAAAAAGCGATGTCCGAGTCTAATCTAAGCGTAGATAACAATCTTATCTTTCGTCAGGTTCACACTGTTGCAGATGGTAGAAAAGTAGCTAAACAGTTGATGGATCTAACACATCTACCAACAGCTGTATTCACTAGTGGTGATGAGATTGCAAGTGGCATGATTGCCCAATTTTTAGAAGCTGGTGTCAAAGTGCCAGAAGATATAGCAGTACTAGGCTATGATAATCAGCCATTTGCTGCCTTAGTCGCAAAGCCATTAACTACGGTAAATCAACCCGTACAAGCATTAGGTCGAGAAACGTTTCGATGTTTCATCGCAGCAATTAATGCAAAACCATATAAAATGAACTCAGAAGATTTGACTTTAACGTTAGTTAAAAGAGAATCTGCCTGATTTATTTATAGCAAACATGGTATCGATACCATATTTAAATTAATCAAAATAGAAAGTAGACAACATGAAAAAACACTGGTGGATGGGCGAGGTCGCCTATCAGATTTATCCTCGAAGTTTTGCGGATGCCAATCAAGATGGTATCGGTGACTTGAAAGGGATTATCGAGCATTTAGATTATCTTAAAAATTTAGGGATTACCTTGATTTGGTTGAGTCCCATGTATCCTTCACCCATGGCAGATAATGGCTATGATATTTCCGATTATTATGGCATAGCTGATGAGTTCGGCACCATGGAAGACTTTGATTTATTAGTCTCAGAAGCCAAAAAACGTCAGATTAAAATTATTTTAGACCTAGTTGTGAATCATACTTCTGATGAACATGCTTGGTTTAAAAATTTGCTGGCTAATCCCGACAGTCCTTATAGAGATTATTATATCTTGAAACAAGCTGATCAGGCGCCAACGAATTGGCGATCAAACTTTGGTGGCAATGTATGGGAACCATTACCAAATGGTGAACCGAATACCTATTATTTTCACTCATTTCATAAAAAGCAACCTGATTTAAATTGGGAAAATCCTAAGATGCGCAAAGACATTTATCAAATGATTCGTTTTTGGTTAAACAAAGGCATTGCAGGGTTTAGAGTAGATGCGATAAACTTCATCAAGAAAGATCAAACTTGGACTAATCTACCTGCAGATGGTATAGATGGCCTAGCTAAAGTGACCAAAGCAGGTCGAAATATGCCAGGCATGGAAAACTTTTTAAATGAACTCAAGCAAGAAGCCTTTGAAGGATTTGATGTTGTGACTGTCGCTGAAGCGGCCGGAGTTGATTATCCTAATTTACCGGAGTTTATCGGTGAGACGGGCTATTTTGACATGATTTTTGATTTTAAATGGGCCGATCTTGATATCAAATCAGGCAGTGAGTGGTTTAAACGAAACGATTGGTCTATTGCTGATTTACGAGAGTTGATTGTCAAGCAACAACTAGCCATGCAAGCTGCTGGATGGTCTGCAAACTTTATCGAGAATCATGATCAGCCCAGATCAACCTCAAAATATTTAAAAGCTGCTGAAACAAATAGTGATGCGATTAAAACACTTGGCGCTATGTATTTTTATCTTAGAGGCACACCTTTTATCTATCAAGGTCAAGAACTTGGTATGACTAATTTTAAACGCCAGTCAATCGATGAATTTGACGATATTTCAAGTATTGATCAATACTATCGGGCAATAGATGAAGGCTTGAGTGCACAAGAAGCTTTGGAGATCATTAATTTAAGAAGTCGAGATAATTCACGTACCCCTTTCCCATGGACAAGTGATGTAAACGGTGGGTTTTCAACTGTCACACCTTGGTTAGCAAGCACAGAGAATTACGATAAAATAAACGCAGCACAAGCATTACAAAACCCTGATAGTTTATATTATTTTTATCAAAAAATGATTCATATCCGTCAAAGTCATGACGTTTTGATATATGGTGACTTTAAGCCAATAACCCCGATAAGTGACACTGTTATTGCCTATCAACGGATAAGTGATGGGAAACGGATTTATGGTTACTTTAATTTAGGAGAGACTGAGGTGTGTGAACCACTCAAGGTATATCATCCTCATGTTCTGCTTACGACGCGAGAAACAGGTGCTATACTAACTGATAACACAGTAACACTAAAGCCCTTTAGTGGTATCTTAATAGAAGAATTAGGAGAGTAATATGACGCAAGACTACAGAGCAACTGCTCAGAAAATCGTTGATATTGTTGGGAAAGATAACATCATTTCAGCTACGCATTGTCAAACTAGACTTCGTTTTGTCTTAAAAGATAGATCTGCCAGTGATGATAAAGCACTTGAACAGCTTGACTTAGTTAAAGGTGTTTTCTTTAATGGTGGTCAATATCAAATCATTCTAGGCACTGGAATCGTTAATAAAGTTTATAACGAAATCGAAAACATTGGGATAAAATCTGTTTCAAAAGCTGAACAAAAAGAATATCTGAAAGAAAATGAAACTGGCATGAAAAAGGTGATGCGGATTTTAAGTGAAATCTTTATCCCGATCGTCCCAGTTATCGCAGCAACAGGTTTATTTCTAGGGTTAAAGGGTGTCCTCTTTAACGATACTTTCTTGCACTTATTTGGCGCATCAGTTTCTGATATTCCTCAGAGTCTACAACAAATCACCTCAGTGATTACGGATACAGTTTTTGGTTTTTTACCAGCATTAATCGTCTGGTCAACCTTTAAAGCATTCAAGGCGACACCTGTTATTGGTATCGTGATTGGGTTGATGTTAGTCTCTCCTATTTTACCGAATGCCTATGCTGTGGCAAATCCAGCATCAGGCGTTAAAGCGATCATGGCTTTTGGGTTCATTCCAGTCGTAGGTGCACAAGGCTCAGTACTTTCAGCAATTGCAGCAGGTATCATCGGTGCTAAGATTGAACTGTTCCTTCGCAAAAAAATGCCAAATGTACTGGATGTGATTTTCACACCATTTGTGACGATGCTTGTTACCTTCCTAATCATGATTCTTGGTATTGGGCCAGTCTTGCATACAGTAGAAAATGGCATGGTCGGTGTTGTCGAATGGTTAGTTACCCTACCATTTGGCGTTGGGGGATTTGCGATTGGGGTTGCCTATCCACTTATGGTAATCATCGGTATCCACCATACCTTAACGATGGTAGAAACATCACTCTTAGCCAATACTGGGTTTAACGCGTTGATCACGATTTGTGCTATGTACGGATTTGCAAATGTGGGAAGTTGTTTAGCTTTCAGTATGCGTTCAAAAAATCAAAAAGTAAAATCAACCGCAATTGGTGCCATGTTATCTCAGTTGTTTGGTGTGAGTGAACCGGTCTTGTTTGGTCTGTTAATTCGTTGGAATTTAAAACCACTCCTTTGTGTGCTTTTCACCTCTGGTTTAGGTGGCGCTGTCTTATCTGCTTTTCATATCCAATCTAATTCTTATGGTTTAGCTGTTATCCCATCCTTCTTGATGTACATCTATAGTGCTCATCAATTTATCGTTTATGCAGTCGTAGCTGCTGGTTCTGTCGCACTTTGTTTTGTATTAACGAGTATATTTGCCATTCCTGATGAAGTACTTGTACCGGAATCTATTATTGCTGCTGAAATCGAAGAAGCTAAAACAGAAGTCCGTGACTTAAAAGATGAGGTTGTCTTTTCGCCAATCTCAGGCCAAGTGCTTGACTTAACATCTGTTAATGATCCAGTATTTTCTAGTGAAATGATGGGTAAGGGTGCAGCAATTTTACCTGCTGAAGGACGTGTTTATGCACCAGCTGATGGCACGTTGAGTCTTGTTGCTGAAACAGGTCATGCTTATGGGATAGAAACGCGAGACGGTGGCGAAATTTTGATTCATATCGGTATCGATACGGTCTCACTTGGTGGCAAACATTTTGATGTCAAAGTACATGCTGCACAACAAGTTAAGAAAGGTGACTTACTGGGTACATTTGACATCGCTGGCATCAAATCTGAACAACTTGATCCTACTGTTATGGTCATTGTGACAAATACCTTGAATTATTCTAGTATTAAAACAATTCCATCATTTAGACAAACAGTGGGTGTTGGTGAACAATTATTAGCCCTAAATACCGCTGAATAAAGAAAATCACCATATGCTAAAAAAACATGCTGATGAGTTGCTCATTTGCGTGTTTTTTTCTTTTCGATAGCTTAGCGTAACGATCCAAAGAGACATGAGATAATCAATTCAGGTATCAAATTTTTTATGATAGAAAAAATATGCGTCTTAATTTTGTAAACGCTCTCGTTTATACTTAAGTTATCAAAAGAAAGGAAGTATAAGAAATGAAGGATTGGTTAGGAATCAAAGGAAAGATTTACCTAGTGACAGGAGGATCATCTGGTATCGGTAAAGCGATTGTAGAGGCTTTGTTACAAGAAGAAACGACTGTCATTAATCTTGATATTCAAGACAGTGAGATAACTGATAAAAACTATCTTTTTATTCAAACTGACGTGACAAATCGCCAAGCAGTAGAAACAGCAGTCGAGGTGGTAGTAGATAAATTTGGTACAATAGATGGTGTTGTCAACAACGCTGGGATCAATATACCAGCACTTTTAGTTGATCCACAAGACACACATGGAAAATATGAATTATCAGATGATAGCTTTGATAAAATGACCAGTATTAATCAAAAAGGACTATTTTTAGTTGCACAAACAGTTGGACGGATATTGGTCGCAAAAAAATCAGGTGTCATCATTAATATGGCAAGTGAAGCAGGGCTCGAAGGTTCTGAAGGGCAAGGTGCTTATTCAGGAACAAAAGCTGCTGTAATTGGCTACACGCGTTCTTGGGCTAAAGAACTCGGTAAATATAACGTCAGAGTAGTAGGAATCGCACCAGGTATCATGGAAGAAACTGGGCTACGTACATTAGCTTATGAAGAAGCACTAAGTTACACAAGAGGAAAAACAGTTGAAGAATTAAGAAAAGGATATGCCAATACGAGTGCGACCCCACTTGGTCGTAGTGGTAAACTTTCAGAAGTTGCAGATTTAGTTTGTTATTATTTAAGTGATCGCTCTAGCTATATAACTGGAATTACAACAAATATAGCCGGCGGAAAATCTAGAGGGTAAGAATGATTAGGAGTTGGTTGGATGAGTGACAGTAAAAAATATGTCATCGTAAGTACTTTACTACAATATGGAGACATGACACTTGCTGAGTTGGCACAAAAAACGACTTTTTCAGCTCATATTATTAAAAATAAAATTGCAGAGCTCAATCAACTCTTAAAACAAGAAGCAACTATTACGTCAATAGGACTAGGTTATCGACTGAACATTTTAAATCATGAAAGATTTGATCGGTTGTTTTCAGGCAAGTTTCACGCGCTTAGTGATTTTAATTCTTCGGGTAAACGTAAAGCTTATATTTTAAAATGCTTAGTTGATGAGCCCTATACATTAAAAAGCCATTTATCTGATGTGATGCAAGTGGCTGATACAACACTGACAAAAGATCTTCGTCAATTAAGAGACGTACTAGCAAATTTCCAACTCGTATTATCTGGTAGACCTAATCGAGGTCTACAATTAAGTGGAGAAGAAAGTCAAATTCGTTTAGTATTGATCCACCATGTTATCGATTATTTACCAGATGATTTTAGGTTATCGCCTAAGATTCAAACTGCTGTAGATCATTATGCTATGGTTAAAAACATCGAGAAAAAGAGTCATGATCTGTTAGAAAAAGCGCTAGCTGTTTCTCTATATCGACTATCAAAACTGCACGGTATCAACTCTTATCCTTATTATTATAATAAGGTATTACTCAATCAGGAATTAGAAAGTTTATTTGAGAAAGTTGAGACTGAGATCGGCTTAACACTCAGTTATTATGAAAAAGAATTTATTCAGTTCCCTGTTTATGTTTATTTTAATCAGTTAACTGAAATTGCCTTAGATGACAAGGATGAAAAAGTTTTAGAAACTGTTTTTCAGGAGATGATATCAGAAGTTGAAAAGCAGTTCTTAATTAAGATTGATCAACCATTATTTTTAGAAAAAATAAATACACATCTGATTACCATGTTAAATCGTATCGTATTTCATGTCAAACCATCAGATATCTTTATCGGTGAAATTGAAACGAGTTTTCCTGTAGCGTCAAAAATGGCAAGAGTTGCATTAAATAGTCTCTCTAACCTGTTACAAACACCTATAGAGGTAGCTGAATTAGGCTATTTAACCGTACATTTTGAATTATTATTACAAGAACGAAATCAACAGAGCTATCATCATATTGCGATTGTATCAAATGGTAGCCTTGCCATTCAAACCATGATTAAGCAGCGAATAGCTGATATTGTTGGCAGTAAAACGCAAATCACAACCTTGACTGAGCAGGCTGCGAAGCAAACAGATTTGAATTGTTACGATGTGATTTTTTCAACAGTTTATCTAGATGTTACAACTATAGATGCGATTATCGTTCGCATCAGTCACCTATTTGATGAAGAACGGTTATCAAAAGTTTGGTTAGATTTTCAATATGGTAATCATATGTTCTTTGATGAAGAGATTATTTATCAACAGGAGTTGCAGGTTGGCCTTTCTTATCAAGAAAATATGTCGTTAATCCTAGATACTTTGTTGTTAGATCAGTTAATCGATGACACATTTATCAGTCAAGTACACCATAATTATTTTGTTGAAAATGGCATTGTTTTCCCACATGCAACAAATACACGTTTGACTGAGCCTATACTATCTATAGCAACTTCAAAGGAAGGAATCGTGCTTGAAGACGAAAAAATTTATATTATTTTTCTACTCGCTGTCCCAAGTACTATGTCCCCGAGAACTGAAAAGATGACTTTGGCTATTTATGATATGGTGTTTAATTTGATGCGTCATAGTCACTTAAGAAATAGCTTATTAAACATAGAAAGTCTGACAGACTTAGTCGACTTTTTAAATAAAGGAGGAACTGTTGGATGAATACTTATCTATTGATTGGCGGCTTAATTACCATTGCCTATGTTTGCCAAATATTATTAGCTCTTAAGCAGATTAAACACTTTAATCAAATTTATGCTTGTTTAAGAAAACAAGGCAAAGTAGCGATTGGTAGAAGACCAGGAAAAGTAAAATCAGGAACGATTGCAATGTTTGCGATCAACGCAAGCGGTGATATTTTAGATGCTAAACTCATGCAAGGTGTTACGGTATTAGCTAAATTCAAAGATAAAGAAACCTACATCGGTGAGAATATTAATCATTTAACTGAAACACATGAAAAAGTTCAAAAAGAAAATAAATTAACGCAACAAGCAATAATTGATGCAAGAAACTTATATCTTGCAGTAGCAAGTAAAACCTACCACGAACCGACACCTTTAAGCCCATTTACAATGATACGTGCTCAGTTGTCGGGAATATTTAAAAAGAGCTAAAACGCAAGCGTTTTAGACATTAGGAGGAATAAAATGAAGGTAATTATTAAACTAGCAGATGGGTTTATGCATCTGTTTCAAGTTGGTGGAGAAACATTTATTTCATGGATGACAGGTATTGTTCCGGTTGTTCTCATGCTTTTAGTCGCTATGAACGCTTTGATAGCTTTAATTGGAGAGGATAAGATTGCGATTGTTGCACAAAAAGCGTCAAAAAATCCTTTAGGCAGATATATGCTTGTTCCATTTCTTTCAGCTTTTATGCTTGGGAATCCGATGAGTCATACAATGGGTCGTTTTTTACCAGAGTTTTATAAACCAGGATTTTCTGCAAGTATTATGCAATTCAACCATACAAGTAATGGTGTCTTCCCACATATTAATCCAGGAGAGTTGTTTGTATGGCTTGGGATTGCTTCAGGTATTAAAACACTAGGACTTAACCAAATGGATTTGGCAATTCGTTATTTACTAGTTGGACTTGTCATGAATTTTATAGGCGGATGGGTAACGGATTTCATGGTGACTTATGTTAGTAAACAGCAAGGTGTTACCTTAAGTAAAACAGTAAAAATTGACGAGTAAGTGAATGAGGAGAGAGTTATGACTGATTATAAAAGTATTATTGTTCATAAAGGGCAAGGTGGCTATGGTGGTCCTTTAGTGATTAAACCAACTGAGGAAAAGCATAAGTTTATCTATGTGACTGGTGGTGGGGAACGCCCTGCTATTGTTGACAAAATAGAAGCATTAACGGGTATGGAAAGTGTTAATGCCTTCAAAACGTCTATTCCAGATGCTGAGGTTGCATTGGCAATTGTTGATTGTGGCGGAACACTACGTTGTGGTCTTTATCCTAAAAAAGGGATACCGACAATTAATATCGTTGCGACTGGTAAATCTGGCCCATTAGCACAATACATTAATGAAACAATTTATGTTTCAGCTGTGACGGAGAAAAATATTACCTTGTACGAAGGAGCCAAAGGTCCTGATTATCAAGAAGTAGCCGTTGAAACACAAGCTAACACAAGTAACGCAACCTTTGATACGAGTAAAAAAATTACTGAGCAACGTGCAGCAAATGGATCAATCATTGCAAAAATTGGTATGGGAGCAGGTAAAGTTGTTGCGATTTTTAATCAAGCAGCACGTGAGTCAGTTCAAACGATGCTAAATACTGTTATTCCTTTTATGGCATTTGTGTCATTACTGATTGGTATTATTCAAGGTAGTGGTATTGGGAAATTATTAGCCAATACATTGGCACCACTTGCAGGTAATATCTGGGGATTGATGTTGATTGGATTTATCTGTAGTTTACCCTTCTTATCTCCGCTTTTAGGACCTGGAGCGGTCATTAGTCAGCTCATCGGATCGCTAATTGGTGTAGAGATTGGTAAGGGAAATATTCCACCACAATTTGCTTTGCCAGCACTCTTCGCCATCAACACACAAAATGGGTGTGATTTTATCCCTGTTTCACTAGGATTGATGGATGCAGAAACCGAAACAGTTGAAGTGGGTGTACCTGCTGTCTTATATTCAAGATTTTTAAATGGTTTACCTCGAGTTGTTGTCGCATGGTTAGCAAGTTTTGGCTTATATAGATAAGTAGAGTTGTGTAAAATAGAGGAGAAAAAGATGTCAGTTTTTGAAACAAAAGTACAAGCAATCGGCTCAGAAGCAGCATTATTTAAAGAAGATAATATGTTGATTTTATTTGGTGATAATGCACCAGAAGGATTAAAAGATTATGCTTACCAAATTATCATGAATCAAGCTAAAGAAGATATCACGACAGATATGGTGTTAAGCATTTGTCAAACAAGCTTTGTAATCACGGCAGTAGGAAATCTTGTGACAAAAAATCTGAATCAATTAGGACATATTACAATGTCATTTACAGGTGATAGCACTGCTAACTTACCAGGAACTTTATATTTAGAAGCAAAAGAAATCCCCGAGATTACAGAAGGAACAGAGATAGCGATAGCTTAACGTGTCATAATATTCAATGATATATGCCTTAACTATTTTGTCACTAAGGAGTATATACACATTTACTAATCAATCATAGCGTATGAGGCTGCTAAGCGCTCCTATATGCTATGATTTTTTGTATGAAGAAGTGAATATAGAGATACTTTCTATCATATTTTTGACCCCGCTAAAAAATACACCAAAACTATGGTAGAATAAAGGTAACAATACGTCATCAGACAACAAAGAAATCAGCTTTCTTTGTCATATAAGGAGTTAGTAAAAATGGTAGTAATTCAGTGGTTTCCTGGACATATGTCTAAAGCACGTAGACAGGTTCAAGAAAATTTAAAGCATGTGGATTTGGTAATGGAGCTAGTAGATGCGAGATTACCGTTATCAAGTCGTAATCCCATGTTAGATAAAATTATCGGGACTAAACCTCGCCTAGTGATTATTAACAAAAAGGATCTAGGAAATGAGTTAGAAACGCAAAAATGGGTTCATTATTTTGAAAAACAAGGTATTTTAGCCGTTAAAATTAATGCCAAAGAGCAACAAACAGTCAAAAAATTGACTAAGGCAGCAAAGGAAGTGTTAGCTGATAAGCTAGAACGTGCAGAGTCACGTGGTATCCAAAATAAAGCCATCAGAACGATGATTATTGGGATTCCTAATGTAGGTAAGTCAACCTTAATGAACCGTTTAGCCGGTCGCAAAAGTGCCATCACAGGTAATAAACCAGGCGTGACGAAAGGGCAACAGTGGTTGAAGACCAATGAAGCACTTGAAATTCTTGATACACCAGGGATTCTTTGGCCTAAATTTGAAGACCAAACGATTGGTTTAAAACTTGCATTAACAGGTGCAATCAAAGATGAGTTAATCCCGAAAGATGAGATAACGATTTTTGGCCTTGACTTTTTTAGCAAGCATTTCCCAAATGAATTGCAGTCACGTTATAAGTTGGGTGATGCTGAGTTAAGTATGCCAGCTGTTGACTTAATCGTCTTATTAACGAAAAAGTATGGTTTTAGAGATGATTATGATCGGTTTTACGATTTATTCATCAAAGACGTTAGAGATGGTAAGTTAGGCACTTATACGCTAGACATTGTAGGCGAACTTGAAGATGAGGATGAGATTCATGGCGACGATTAAAGCTATCGGGGAACAGTTAGCATCAGTCGTAGAACTGTCTGATCCTTTGTTTGAGTTACTTGAGCAAGACGGGAGATTAGGTGTTCAAAAACTCATAGCTAAACGTAAACGCCAACTGTTGGCTAACATAGCTGAAGCCAAACGTCTTGAAACATTACTTATTCATGAACGAGAACTTTACATAAATAATATTATGTTAATTGCTGGGATAGATGAGGTTGGTCGAGGTCCGTTAGCTGGTCCAGTTGTTGCAGCAGCAGTTATTTTACCTGAGAATTGTAAAATAGCAGGATTAAATGATAGTAAACAAATCTCTAAATCACAACATCAGAAAGTGTATGATGAGGTAATCGCGCAAGCACTTGCAGTAGGTATCGGCTGTATCGATCATCAAGTGATTGATCAGGTAAATATCTATGAGGCGACGAAACTCGCCATGTTACAAGCTATAGATCAGCTTACTATCAAACCACAACATCTATTAATAGATGCAATGCAGTTAGCAGTTGATATCCCTCAAACATCTCTTATCAAAGGCGATGCCAAGTCGATGTCAATTGCAGCTGCGTCTATCGTCGCTAAAGTCACGCGAGACAAGTTAATGGCTGAGTATGATAAACAGTACCCCGGTTATGATTTTGCACATAATGCAGGTTATGGGACAAAAAAACATCTGCAAGCACTTGTTGAACAAGGCGTCATAGATATCCATAGACGTTCATTTGAACCCATTAAATCAATGAAAAATGACTAAGTAACTTAGTCATTTTTTTCGTAATAGGCTGCAAGTAGATTAGTTTGTTCACTAGAGATATCCTCGTAGTGACCACTTATCTTACTTCTGAGATATATCGTATCTTCAAGTGTTACCATTCCTATAAATTCAACATTATCATAGGTTTCATTAACAGATAAAACACGTTTTTTGAGTGACGTTACAGTATCCAGCGTAACGGGTACATCCACAAATAAGCTAGTAGTCGTTCTGGATAAATTTGATAGTGCGATAATATTTCGATTTGGGATGAAGGTGATACCATTACTAGCGCTAGTTAAAGTTAATGACCTAATAGAGATTGCACTGACTTTACCTGTAATATCTAAATTTTGGAAATATACAGTATCACCAATATTAACTTGATGTTCGAAGATGATAAAAAACCCATTAATGACATCACTCATCAGATCACGACCAGCAAAACCAAGTGCGACACCAATAATACCAGCACCAGTTAACAATCTACCAATAGGTAAGCCAAAAATACCTAAAATAGTATAGATATAGAGGAAGATGGTAAAATATTGGGCGATAGAGAGGATGAGTCTGGATAAAGTTAAGATTCGTGCATTATCCATCAGATTAAGATGGCTGTAATTGTCAAATAGATGCTTAACGATACGTTTGATAATCCGATAAAATATATAAAATAAAACAGTAGCTAGGACTAATAAAATAATTTTTTCTATAGCACTGTCAAAATATGGTTCAAGGTGTAGAAATTTCAAAGGGGATCTCCAAATTAACAATTTTCAGAAAATTGTGGTAAATTCTTGCAAAAACAGGTAAAAAGTACTAAAATAAGTATAACAAATTTTTAGAAAAGATGGGTTTTTATAACCCTTAGAGTTGAGGATATTTTATGTCTATTAATATTGATTGGGAAAATCTTGGTTTTTCATATATGAAATTACCTTACCGTTTTATTGCACATTATAAAAATGGTCAGTGGGAAAAAGGAGAATTGACTGAAGATGCAACACTACATCTATCTGAGTCATCACCAGCCTTGCATTACGGTCAACAAGCCTTTGAAGGACTAAAAGCGTACCGGACTAAGTCAGGTGACATTCAATTATTTAGACCTGATCAAAATGCTGAACGGTTGCAAAAAACAGCAGATCGTTTATTAATGCCTCAAGTCCCAACTGATTTTTTCATCGATGCCGTCAAATCAGTTGTGAAAGCAAACCATGAGTATGTGCCACCGTATGAAAGTGGTGGGAGCCTTTATTTACGTCCATTGCTAATCGGTGTTGGAGATATCATAGGCGTACAACCAGCCCAAGAATATATTTTTACTGTTTTTGCAATGCCTGTTGGTAGCTATTTTAAAGGTGGCTTAACGCCTACCAAGTTCATCGTATCACGTGACTATGATCGTGCTGCCCCACACGGTACAGGTGCAGCAAAAGTTGGTGGTAACTACGCGGGTAGCCTTTTACCAGGTCAAAACGCACATCATGCGGGATATTCTGATGTTATCTATCTTGATCCAGCAACGCATACAAAAATCGAAGAGGTCGGATCAGCTAACTTCTTTGGGATTACAAAAGATAATGAATTTGTGACACCACTTAGCCCATCAATCTTACCATCTATCACTAAATATTCTTTGCTTTATTTAGCAGAAAAAAGACTTGGTCTTAAAGCGATAGAAGGCGATGTTGAAATTGATAAGTTAGATCGTTTTGCTGAAGCTGGTGCTTGTGGTACTGCTGCCGTTATTTCACCAATCGCGGGTATCCAAAACGCAGATGAGTATCATGTCTTCTACAGTGAAACAGAAGTAGGACCAATTACGCACAAGTTATATGATGAACTTGTTGGCATCCAAAAAGGTGATGTACCTGCACCAGATGGTTGGATTTATCCAGTATCACTCTGATTAATGACTGACTAATACACTACAAATTGCATGATGAAACGCATGCAATTTTTTTATACCAAATACCCTTTCATTTTGATCAATAACTCTTTTTTTATGTCAAAAAACCAAATTAATGCTTGTTTTAGCTAGTAAAATAACAAAAATGTAAGAAATTTAGTCCTGAGGACGGATGACAAAGACTATGAATTGTTATATGATGGTAGTAAATCGTTTAAAAAAGGAGAGTAGGATGATTAAATCCACTCAGAGTGGTCTCAACTCAGATGAAGTCAAAGAAAGAGAACAAAACGGACAAACAAATCATATCAAAAAAACATCTAGCCGGTCATATGCTAAGATATTTTTTGTAAATGTGTTTACATTTTTCAATCTTATAAACATTGTTTTATTTTACCTCGTTTATTTGACTGGATCCTATTATAATGGCCTGTTTATCTTAGTTATCTTTAGTAATATCGTGATTAATCTCTTTCAGGAGATTCGATCAAAACGTACGTTAGATAAGTTAGCGATCTTAACCGTTTCCAAAACAAAAGTCTACCGTGATCATCAATTAGTAACCTTACCGATAGACAAGATTGTCATTGATGATTTACTTTTATTAGAAAATGGTGATCAAGTCCCTTCAGACGCAAAGGTCATTGAAGGCAGTTTAGAGATTAATGAATCGTTACTTACTGGTGAAGTTGATAATGTCTATAAAACACCTCAAAGTGAGTTATTCTCAGGTAGTTTTGTCACATCAGGTCAAGCGATCTGTCAGGTGATTCATGTCGGTGAAGATAATTATATCCAAAAGATAACTAGAGAAGCTAAAGCTATTAAAAAACAGAGTTATCTGATTCAAGATAGCTTAAATAAAATTATTAAGGGCATTACGATTGTCTTAGTCCCATTATGTGTCCTGCTATTTGTCAAACAATACTTTTGGTCAGGTGTAGCAATTAACCGTGCCATACTCTCTACAGTTGCAGCAGCAGTAGGGATGTTTCCTGAAGGACTGTACTTATTGACAAGTGTTGCGTTAACGATTAGTGCTGTTTATCTATCTAGAAAAAGAGTACTTGTCCAAGAATTAAATTGTATTGATGCGCTCGCTAGGGTAGATACACTATGCTTAGATAAGACTGGTACGATAACAAAAGGACAGATGATCGTTGAAGATCTTATCAAAATCGATGACGCATGTGATGTTGCGTCGATTATTGGCAACATGATGGCTGTGCTACCTGATAAAAATCCGACAGCTCTAGCTCTTCGAGAAGGATTTCCTGAAAGTTCAAGTCGAGTGGCGACTACTGTAGTTCCATTTTCTTCAGATCGTAAGTTTAGTTGTGTTAGCTTTGAAGGTGATGGCACCTATTTCTTGGGTGCTAGTGCTTTTATGAAGCTAGATCCCTCAAAAGAACAGGACATACTTAAATTAGATAAAAAACACTCGAAACTTGGCTACCGTGTCCTAACTTTAGGGTATAGTGATAGCACACAAGCTTTTGACCAGATTAAAGATATCCAACCTATCGCCATGTTTTTAATTACGGATACGATAAGAGAAAATGTTATTGAAACGTTAGCATTTTTCAATAGACAACATGTTAATTGTAAGATTATTTCTGGAGATGATCCAACCACAGTATCTCAAATCGCACAGCGAGTTAACTTACCTGGAGCAGAGAAATATATCGATATGTCGGAAGTTGCTGATGAAGATTTAGAAGATATTGTAGAAAATTATCAAATTTTTGGTCGTGTCAGTCCGCAACAAAAGAAACAAATCGTGATTACGCTTAAAGCATTAGGTCATACAGTTGCCATGACAGGCGACGGTGTTAATGATGTTTTAGCACTTAAAGAAGCCAATTGTTCGATCGCTATGGCGTCAGGAGTTGATGCAGCAAGACAAGCTTCTGATATTGTTTTATTAGATAATCAATTTGAGGCAATCCCTACGATTTTAAATGAAGGACGCCGTGTCATTAACAATATTACAAGAGCCGGCTCTTTAGTATTAATTCAGGTCGTTTATTCTATTTTACTAACAGCTGGTACATTAATCGTAGGGTTTAAATATCCATTTGAACCCATTCAACTCACAGTATTGAATGCTTGTTTTGTTGGTATACCTACCTTCTTACTTAATTTTGAATTAGATTTTAATCGCGTCAAAAGTGAATTTTTGCCGACATTATTTAAAAAAGCTTTTCCAGCTGGTTTATCTATTGCAGTAGGCAGTCTGTTAATCATTAACTTAGGGCATATATTTGGTAGTAGTCCTCGTGCGCTGTCAATCATGGCTATTCTATATACAGCATGGAATTATCTGATTGTGCAAAGAAATATCTATCCAACAAAAACATCTTATAGATCCATTGTTTTTATCGTAACTCATACGATTTATTTTATCGCCTTAATTATCGGCAAAAATCTATTAAGTCTAGGTAATATCAGCTATATTAATTTGATTTTGCTTGTCGCCTTGTGTTTTTACTCAGTCACTTTCCAAAAACTGTTTTCAAAATTGTTTAATCAAAGTTATAATCGTTTTAAATCTAAACAAGCCAAAAAACAAGTGATGAAGTTGTAGTACAAAATACCCCTCCTATTTCAAATAGGAGGGGTATTTATATACACGTGAGAGAAGTAGTGACTATAACTTATCGAGTGCATCTTTTTGTTCATCACTGACGATATGGGTATATAGGTCTGTGACCTGTGTAGAGGCATGACCAAGTTGATGACTGACTAAAACTTGCGAATTTGTTTGTGCGTAGAGTCGTGTCGCCAACGTATGTCTGAGTTTATGAGGTGTAACACGGACTTTAAACGCTTTAGAGTATTTGGCAACCATCTTTTCTATACTAGAGTTGTCGATTCGGTTAACTTTTGACTTATATGTCGTTAAGAACAAAGCAGTATCTTGTTTTTGTGCACCGTAGCGTTTATCTCGGATTTCTAAATAATTGACTAAATACGATTTGGCAAAGCCTGCGATATTAACGGCGTCTTGTTTGCCACCTTTACGCATAATCTCTACAACCAGTGTCTTTAAATTTAAATCATTCAGATCGATATTGACAGTTTCTGATAATCGGATGCCAGACGCTAAAATCAGCGCAATGATTGCAAGATCACGTTCTTTGTTTTTATAAAAAGACGATTTAGCACGGTTGGATAAGTCTAATTCGTAATCATGATCTATAAAGTCTAAAAATCCTTGTGTTTCGTCGCCTAAAAATAGTTTATTCTTAATATTTTCAGCTCTAGCAGCAAGTGTTTCTTTCTTTTTTTGCGTACTGACTTTTTTCATGACATTACGGTAGAAGTAGGGCTCACCATGTTCATCTTCAACCTCCTCAGTTAAATACTTATATAAACTAGAAAGTGCTGATAAGGTTCGATTTATCGTGGTTTGAGAGATCCCATATTTTGTTGCAGCTGTATTTAATCTAGGTCGTTCACGTAGATATAAAATATACGTTTCTAAATCTGATTTTGTCAGATGTTCTAGTGTATCAAGAGATATGGTATTTGTTGATGTCGCACTTGAAATATCAGCATCAATTAACCATGAAAAAAAACGTTGGTATTCTTTCAGATATTCATATAAAGTTGTGAGTGAATAGGGCACAGCAGATTTTGACCGATAGTAGGCAAGTACAAAATCTGGCATGACCTCTTTTAAATCTTCAATATTCTCAATTAAGCGTTCTCTCTTCATAATACTAGTATAGGGTATAGGGCAACATTTGTCAAGAAAATTATAGTTTTTCGGAAAGATGTTATGAGATGAAAAGTCAGTAGGTGTTGTCATTGATTTAAAAAAATCAAAGGCTTTACTGTATCTACTGACTTTTGTTTGAAACATGTGTGGTGTCTTGATAACTTGCCCGTTTTTTTAAGTCGTTTCACGAATCATTAACATGGTTGCTAGCACCTCATAGTCTGGGGGTGTTTCCCCACGCAGGTTTGCGATTAATATTTCGGTACTTAATTCCCCCATTTTTTTGATGGGCTGCTGCACTGTTGTTAACTTAGGTGTCAAAATTTGTGCAACAGGCTGATCATCGAACCCCATGATTGCCAGTGTTTCGGGTACTTTAATCCCTTGTGTGAGACATTCACTTAAAATCCCTGAAGCAAGTAAATCTCCATTTGCAAAAATTGCCTGTGGTCTATCTACTTCTGGCATCTTCATCATTTCACGTAAGACTTGCTGCCCACCAAACACATCCCACTTATGTTCAAAATGATAGGTGTCATCAAAAGGGATTTGATGTGCTTTTAAAGCTTGGATAAATCCAGAAAATCTTAAATTATCCGGATCATACTTGCCGCCTGAACAATAAGCAATTTTACGATAGCCCTGTTCTATCAAAAATGTAATCGCTTCATATGTCGCTTTCTTTTCATCAATAAAAACACCAGGAAGTGTAGAATGTGGCGAACGATGATTACATACGACTACTTTTCCAGTTTCAATTAGATCTGTGATGTCATCAGTTTCTTCTTCTATATAAGCTAAGATCAACCCATCAAGCTGTTTACTTTTCAGCATTTCTAAAAACCGCATTTGATTTTTAGGTTTATCTTTTGTTTGGAAAACAACGACATGATAGCCTTTTTGATTTGCAGTTTCTTCTATAGCATCAACTAAATATGCAAAAAATGGATTGGTGATGTAGGAAATGACAACGCCGATCATTTTTGTTGCTTTACCCCGCATTTGTTGTGCCACACTGTTGGGATAATAGTCCATTTCTAGCATGGCTTGACGAATAATTGTTTTTGCTTTTTGGGAAACGTTTGGCTCATCGTTCATTGCACGTGAAATCGTTTTGATAGCGTATCCAGTACGCTCTGCCACATCTTTTATCGTTACCATGTTATATTCCTTTAATTAGAGGCATCGTTTTGTTGTCTTATAACAGGTTTTCATTTTATTGTTTGATAATGAGTTTATCATCTTCAGTGACAACAAAACTTTTTGTTTTTAGATTAGCCACTAGTTTTGAAACGGTCTGCTTTTGTTTATCCATTCGAATGATCTCAATGCTTTCCTCAGATGGTGTTGAGATTGTGATACTACCAGTTAAATCAAATGATGCTGATGTATTTCTAAAGCGTAGTAATGTGAAAAGATCTTTGACAACTGCTCGTGTGACCTCTGACTCAATTTCGGATGTTGTATAGTAATGTCGATTGATATTACGCCCTTCTTTTGTCGCTTCAAGTAGCTCAATATCATTTTTCCCTGCTAATAACCCAACATAATAAACTTGTGGGATACCAGGTGCAAAGACTTGGATTGCTCTAGCCAGTAGGTAGCTTCTGTCATTGTCCCCAAGAGCAGAATAATAAGTACTGTTAATCTGATAGATATCTAGATTATTATAGTTAGCACTAGAATAAGTTTTCTTAACATTAGCCCCAACTTTGTACAATGCTTCGCTTGTATAAGTCAATTCATCATCCGTTAATAAATCTCTCGCATCTACCACGCCGATGCCATCATGTGTATCAAGAGTTGTGAACTGTTTCATAGGGCTTATTTTTAACCAGTTGGCTAGGCGATTACTCTTACCGCTATAGAGTGAATAAAGTGTTACCATAGGTAGTGCAAAATCATAAATAAAATAATCATGATCTGAGATTTTCTTTTGGATACTATAATGCTCATGAATTTCTGGTAGCAAGTCAACATCATATTGAGCTGCTACATCACGAACTTCGTTTAACAACTCCCAGATATCTGGTTCGACAAAAAAATCAGTGGTATCTAACTTTTTAATTGCATAAGCAAATGCATCCAGACGAATCAGCGAACAACCGTGACTTGCCATATCTTTTATGGTTTCAGCTATAAAAGATTTAACGATATCTTTTGTGACATCTAAATCAATTTGTTCTTCGCCAAACGTGTTCCATACTGCCTCTTTACCACCATCAGAAAAGATGACCTCTTGAAATGGTGCTTTGTCTTTACGTTTATAAATCAAATCGATATCTTCTTGAGTAGGGCGGTTTTCTGGAAAAAACTCAGAAATCAATATAAACATCTCTTTATATTTGGCATTCAAGCCATTTTTTTTGAACTCTTGAAAGAATTTACTTTCACGAGAAATGTGATTAATCATGAAATCAAACATGAGATAGTAGTTTTCGCCAAGTTTTTGAACACCTTCCCAGCTACCGAGAGCTTCGTCTACTACAGTGTAATCACTTGGCGCAAATCCTCTATCTCCTGTGGACGGGAAAAATGGTAACAGATGAACCCCACCAACGACACCTTTTAAATGTTTATCTAACACTTGAGATAGGTCGGTCATGTTTTTACCTAGACTATCTGCATAAGTGATTAACATCACTTCATTTTTTAATTTCATGTTTTCTCCTTTTTTACAGCGCAACTAACGATGCACTAAATATAATAGAGTTTAAGAAACCTAAGCAAGATTGTACTTGACACACGTTTAATACATGTGTACAGGCTATTAATCAATAGGCTTTAGATCTATCATCAGTTGTAGTTGGCTAAAATAATACTTTGATAAGATTTTAAAGTCAATATACCATCATCAAGCTTACTGGGTGCAAGGGTATCAAGTACGATATGTTTAAACGTTTTATCAATATCAACACCTAATGGCTCATTTGAAAAATTGATCAATACAAAGAGAGCTTGATCTCCAAGGACACGCTGATAAGCAATTAAGTTGTCGTGAGTATCATTTACTGGAACAAACTCACCAAATATAGTGACCTCAGAGTAAGGATTAGCTGCTTTGCGCAAGTCGATGAGTTTTTTATAATAGGATAAAACTGACGATGTATCCTGTTCTTGTGAGGCAACGTTGATTGTGGTGTAGTTAGGATTAATTTTTAACCATGTTTGCTGTGCTGTTGAAAACCCTGCATGTGGCTCACTACTCCATTGCATAGGTGTACGTGAATTATCTCGGCTACGTTTGACTACTGCATCAAACGCTTCTTGTTTTGAAAGACCTGCTATTAGTGCGCGATCGTACATCTCAAAAGTCGCAATATCATCATAGTCATCCAGATTTAGGGTGGTAATATTTTCCATGCCAATTTCTTGACCTTGATAGATAAATGGTGTGCCGTGTAGCATCATAAATAAGGTAGCCAAGAGCTTTTTGGTCGTATCATTACGATCTGCTTCTGGAATGTATTTACTTATAGAACGTGGCTGGTCATGGTTTTCTAAGTATTGCACACCCCATCCCAGTTGTTGTGCTTTTAATTGATGATGGTAGATACGTTTTCTCAACTCCGCAACGCTCCAGTCACGAAGTGAATACCATGCGCCATTTGATGGGAGCGCAATATCTGAATAAGAAAAGTCAAAAGTTGTTCTAAAGACACCGTTAGGACCAACGTAATCAATTAAGTCACGATCTGGCACATCCGCTTCTGAAACTGTAAATGCATTATATTTTTTAAAACATCTATCATCTAATTCATGTAACCACTCAAGTATCCCTGGTTGATTAGCGATGGACTTTGCAATGGACGATAAGCCATCTTCTGCATCAGCTGGATATGATTTGTAGAAATTAGTCGGTTTTTTAAGATTTAAAATCGCATCAATCCGGAAACCACCAAGGCCTTTTTCAAGCCACCAGTTGATCATGTCAATAATCGCTTCACGCATCTCGGCATTTTCCCAATTAAGATCTGGTTGCCGTCTAGAAAAGGCATGAAGGTAGTACATATTAGCTTCATTAGGGACTTTTTCCCATGATGAACCACCAAAATACCCTCGCCAATTATTTGGCGCTTGACCATTTTTGCCTTCACGAAAAATGTAATACTGTCGATATTTGCTTTTGGGATCAGCTAAAGCTTGTTTGAACCATGTATGCTCATCGCTTGTATGGTTGATAACTAAATCCATTAATAGCTTGATGCCATGTTGTTTAGCAGTCGCAATTAATTCATCCATGTCAGCCATGCTACCAAAGATCGGGTCAATCTCATAATAATCAGAAATGTCATAGCCACCATCATCCATTGGGGATTGGTAGCACGGGCTAAGCCATATAACTGTGACACCTAATTTTTCTAGATAAGGTAAGCGATTAATAATCCCTCTAAGATCACCTACGCCATCGTGATTATCATCTTGAAAACTTTTTGGATAAATTTGATAAACGACAGATTTTTTCCACCACTCTTCTTGTTTCATCAGTATTTCCCCCTTATTTGTCTAACGTTGTCAATTTATCCAAAAAAACAATAAAAAGAAAGCGCTTGCTATACAAGGTCATTGTACCTAAAATGACTACCATTGTCAACGATAACCTGGTATGATTGAAAAGATTTACCACAACTTTATTCGTAAAAAAAAACAACCACTTCATTTAGTATGAAATGTTGTTTTTAAGGATATGTTAGCCTTTCTGATGTATCAATCGTTTGCTTACGAAAGACCAAATAAGACCGATAACAAAACCAATCAGTGCTGGTACGACCCAGCCCATACCAATCGTAAAGAAAGGAATATACGTTTTAGCAAAGTTGATTAACACTGTGATCAATTGCGGTGATTGACCTGTAAATTGAATGGCATTTAAGCCATCAAAGATAGCAGCAATCAAAGTAAAGAGAGTTGTAACTTGGTAAACCACTTGATCATGTTTAAATAATGGACTAACAAGTGATAATAAGATTAACGTGATGGCTAATGGATAGATAAACATCAATACGGGTATAGATAAAGTAATGAGCTTTGTTAGCCCGATGTTTGCAAACAAACAAGGTAAAATACTTACAGTTGTTGCAAAAAACAGGTAAGACCGGCTAGGAAATAGCCCTACAAATGTTTCTGAAAATGCTGTAATCAAGCCTACTGCTGTTTTTAAACAGGCCACTACGATGATTAAGGCTAAAATAACCATGCCAAATGTACCCAAATAATAATGGGCAATTTGTGACAACGCAATACCACCATTAGCACTCATTTTGAATTTAGCAACACTCATCGCACCAAGATACGACAGACATGTGTAGATAACACCCATGAGTAACACACTAATAACACCTGATTTGATTGTGTCAATTGCGATGACTTTTGGGTTTGTGACACCACGTTGACGAATCGTCGTTACGATAATAATCCCAAATGCTAAAGCTGCTAATGCATCTAATGTATTATAGCCTTGTGTAAAACCAACAAAATAAGGTGAGGTTTGAAACGCTTGACCTACTACGGCATCAGAACTTGACCCCATTGGTCGAATAAAGGCAATAATTAATAAAAACCCAAGTAAAATCAAAAAGATTGGATTTAAAAATTTGCCGATGTAGTCTAGTATCTTAGAAGGTTTACGCGCAAACCACCAAGCACTAAAGAAAAACAAAATACTAAATATTGCTAATGCAGGCTTTAGTGAACTGCTTGGTAATACTTCTGCAAATCCGATTTCAAATGACGTTGTTGCTAAACGTGGTAAGGCAAACAAAGGCCCAATCACTAGATAAAGTAAGACTGTAAATATATAGGCATATTTTCGGTTAATCCGTGAAGCCATCTCGAATACACCAGAGGTCTGAGACAACCCAACTGCTATAATCCCTAAGAATGGTAGACCAATCCCTGTTGTTAAAAATCCTAAATTTGCTTGAAAAATTGAGGCGCCTGCTTCTTGACCCATATGCAGCGGAAATATCAAATTCCCCGCACCAAAAAATAAGCCAAAAAGCATGGAAGCAATAAGGATATAATCACTAATTTTTAATTTTTTTTCCATTAATTCTCTCTTATTATGATTTGATAAAAAAAAGCAAAGCACGAAAGAATTTCGTATTTTGCTTTTAATCTATTTAAACAATCGATAGATTATTTAAGTTCAGCAGAACCACCAGCAGCTGCGATAGCTTCAACGATAGCTTCAGCTTCAGCTTTTGGAAGACCTTCTTTGATGACAACTGGAGCGCCGTCAACAAGATCTTTAGCTTCTTTAAGTCCAAGACCAGTAGCTTCACGAACAGCTTTGATAGTAGCAACTTTTTTGTCGCCTGCTGAAGTTAACTCAACGTCAAATTCAGATTTTTCTTCAGCTGCAGCAGCACCAGGACCTGCTACTGCTACAGGAGCAGCTGCAGATACGTCAAATTTTTCTTCGATTGCTTTTACAAGCTCAGAAAGTTCAAGAATAGTTGCTGTTTCAAGTTCAGCAACGATGTTTTCAATGTTCAATGCCATTGTTGGAATCTCCTTAGAATTTTTAATTTAATATGCAAGAATTATGAAGCGACTTGCTCGCTCGGGTAATAAATTAAGCGACTTATAATTAAGCTGCTTCTTCTGCTTTGTCTGCAACTGCTTTGACAGCGTATGCAACATTGCGAACTGGTGCTTGAAGTACTGAAAGGAGCATTGAAAGCAATCCTTCGCGGCTTGGTAGTGATGCGATTGCAGCGATTTCTTCTTTTGAAGAAACTTTGCCTTCGATAACACCAGCTTTAACTTCGAGTGCATCAGCTGTTTTAGCGAAATCTGATAAGATTTTTGCTGGAGCAATTGCATCTTCGTTTGAAAAGGCGATTGCAGATGGTCCTACGAATTGGTCCGTAAGATCAGAGTAACCAGCTTTTTCAGCAGCACGACGCAAGATTGAGTTTTTGATGACTTTGAATTCAACACCAGCTTCACGTAATTGTTTACGCAATTCAGTATCTTGTCCAACTGTAAGACCACGAGAATCTGCAACGACGATACCAGAAGCATCTGCAAATTTTTGGGCAATAACGTCAACTAACTCAGCTTTTTTAGCGATTGTAGCTTCACTCATTGTTTATTTTTCCTCCTCTATTATTTGATGGCATAAAAAAACTCTACGCCAACCATAGACATAGAGAGTACAAAAATTCATTATTAGCTAATAAATAGTTGTCCTCGGTTGGATTTACGATTTTCATCACCAACTGTCTTCGGTCAAGTTGTTTTCACAACTATTTTATTATAGCAGAGTTTTTTTATCTTGACAAGTACTTATTTTATTTTATATGAATTAATTTTCGTTTTTTTAGACATATTTTCTAGCATTGATTTTAATGCGACAAAAATGATCGCAAAACTGACAGCAAATATCACGCCTTGTAACAGGTTAAATGGCACGACCATTTTCAGTATATACTTACTAGTTCCAAATATTTTGCTGATATCAAAATGTGCAAATTCAGCATATAAAGGAATAGCATAGATGATATTAGCGACTGACATCGCAACTGTCATCGCTATTGTTGCAAGCACACTACCTATAATATATGTTTTAGTTGCAACTTCTTTTTTGAAGAATAGTGCAAAAATTAGTAGAAATGCGCCAACAGCAACGATATTTAGCGGTAACCCTATCCAAGTTGTGACACCTTCATTATTTAATAATAATTTTAATATCGAACGTAAGATAAGAATTACAAATGCTGTAGGTAAATCAAATAAATAGAGCCCAACAAGTATTGGGATAATTGAAAATTCCACTTTAAGAAAATCTGCAGTTGGGATTAACGGAAACTGCGGGAAAATCATTAAAATGAATGAGATAGCAGCAAGCATGGCAACGATGACCAGTTTGCGTGTACGTGTAGAATTTGTCATTTGGGCACCTCCTAAATTTTATTTTAGAAGACTAAAAATACCATATGACTATGGCTGTTTTTTGTCTCCTCTTTATCCTGACTTTAACAGTTGGTATCGGAATCTCACCGATTCGGGCTCAAGCAATTAAGCTTAAGCTTCATGGACTTTACCACCAGTGGGGAAACGACCCCCGCCCTGAAGACACTCTAACTATAACAAAAGACCTGCTGATTTGCAAGTCTTTTGATTTATTCATATAGATACATAATTAAATTTATGTAAACTTAATTACCTTTAGCTGCATTAACAAGTTGACTCACTTCTTTTTTTGATAGTCTACGGAATTCACCAGGTTGTAACCCAGTTAGGCCTAATGTCCCGTATTGGATACGAGAGAGTTTTTGGACAGGTAACCCAATTGCTTCAAACATCTTTTTAACTTGATGGTTACGTCCTTCATGAATCGTTAATTGCACGACAGATTTTTTAGATTTAATATCTTGCTTGATAATTTGATAAACGGCTGGTTTTGTTTTACGGCCATCTATTTTGACCCCTTGTGTCAGTGGGCGCAAGTTTTCTTTAGTCGCTTGACCTTCTACTTTAGCAACATACACTTTTTCGATTTCATGGCGTGGATGTGTCATCAGATTTGCGAATTCCCCATCATTTGTTAGTAGAATGAGTCCGCTAGTATCCCAGTCTAGTCGACCTACAGGATAGATTCTTTCAGGAATATGGTGAAAGAAATCTAGGACTGTTTTACGATCTTTTTCATCAGAAACTGAAGAAATAACACCACGAGGTTTATTGAGGACATAATAAACTGGTTCTTCTTTATAAACCTGTGCCTGTTTGACTTCTACAGTATCACCTGCTTTGACTTGATAAGATAGATCAACCATGCGTTCACCATTAACGGTAACCTCACCTGCTTTGATCAGCTCTTCTGCTTTACGTCGACTTGCAACCCCTGCATGTGCTAAATATTTATTGATTCTCATTGGTCATTAATTCCTTTTCATTGAAAATATCGACATCGTCAATATTCATAAGTGATTCTTCGTTTATCTCAGGCAGTGCGTCAAGACTGTTAATGCCGATATAATCTAAGAAATGGCTTGTTGTCGCATAGATATTTGGATTACCTATGACTTCTTTTTTACCCACAACTTCAATCAAATCAAATGCTTGAAGCGTGGTCATGGTACCAGATGAATTAACACCACGAATCTGATCAACCTCTAAACGAGTTAAGGGCTGTTTATAGGCAATAATTGCTAACACCTCTAAGGCTGCCTTAGAAAGCGACTGATTCATCGGTGTCTTAGCATAATGTTGTAAGAGTGTTTGAAAGTCAGCTTTGGTTGCTAATCGGTATTTACCTGCTGTTTCTATGATCGTCAGAGCAGACAGGGGATCCTCTTGATATTTCTCTGAAAGTTTATCTAATTGTTGTGTGACGGCACTAGGCGTGATCGTTAATAGACCAGATAAGTCTCTAAGTGATAGTCCTTCTTCTCCAGTCACAAAAAGGAGCGCTTCAAGTTCAGCAGTTTTATTCATGACTGACCTCCATTTCTGTCCTCGTTAGCATAATCTCATCGAATGCTGCAGTTTGATGAAAGAAAAGCAATTGATTTTTGATCAATTCCAACATGGCCAAAAATGTGGTCACGATTTCATCTAAAGAGTTTGATGAGTGAAAAAGAGATGAAAACCCACAGCTACTAGTGGTCTCAAATACAGTCAGAATCTCTTTAAGCTTATCTTCAACTGAAAATTCATCAGAGTTAATCGTATTATGATGATCTTGAAATTCTGCTTTTTTTCGCTGAATTAGCGTTGAAAATGCAAAATACAAATCTAGGGCATCTTTATCAGCTAAGAGCGTGACATTTTCCGCCAATATTTCAGTCTTAGCTTTAGAATAAAAATGACTACGTTCACTATGTTTGTCTGCTAATTGTAAACTCAAAGCTTTATATTTACGATACTCATCAATCTGCGTTAAAATTTCTTGTTCCAAATCTATCGTCTCTTCTTCGAATGATTCAGATACAGTTGGCAAAAGTCTACGCGATTTGATCAAGACTAATTGACTAGCAATGACTAAGTATTCAGACGCAAGATCGAGCGCATGATCTTTCATCATATCTAAGTATGATAAGTATTGGGTAATGACGTCAACCAAAGGTACCTCATAAATATCAACCTTATATTGGTTGACAAGGTGAAGTAATAAATCTAGAGGACCTTCAAAGTCCTGTATTTTAATGTTAATTTCGTTTTTTACATAATTCATTTTATGTAAACTCTCTTATCTGTAGTATTTATCAAGAGTGTGAATTGATTTTAATCCCAGAAGCTCAGCTAATTCATAGATGGAAATATGTTCAGAAACACGTTGCAGTATATACTGCTCTCTTAAGTCTTTTGCAGTTAATGCTGTTGTTTTTTTGAGTTCATAGTATAAAAACTGTCTAGATTTTGAGAATAACTCATCAGCGTTTTGGAGTGGTCGTACAATTCTGGCAAATCTATCTCTGATCGGCAATACTCGGGTCAGTCCTTTATCTTTTACTGTCAAAATCTTGAAATCCCAATCAAATTCATGCCATCTGAGTGCTTGAATTTCTGATGGTTTCAAGCCAAATTCTACGATTAACAACAAGATAAATTCTCCAGGTGTTTGCAGTTTTTGATAAAATTTAGAAAAATCCAGTAACTCTGGCAGTTTCGTCTGGCGGGTGATGTGTTGTTCATCCTGTATAGTTACTGGTAATTCAAAGAATTGGTCGATATCACCACTTTGATATAGATATTTTAGAAAGCGATTGATATGTGTAATTTTTCTATGCTGTGAGGCTGGTGCTAATTTTTGTAAGTCAATCTGAAAAAGTGTTAATAAAGTTTGTGTCAGCGGCCGTTCATCTAAGAACTTGACGAAAGCACGCAAATCATAAAAATAAGCCAACTTTGTATTTTCAGATACAGTTTGTCGAGTACTGATAAAAGTATTAATCTTTTTTTCGTTCAACAATGTCATAATCCTTTGTAAAAGTATGTGCAAACGCATTAAAAGCTTTTAGTATTTCCTGACGTGGGATAATACCATAGAATTCTCTACCTTGTAAAACAGGTAAAAAAGGTTCACTCACTAATAGATGTAAAATATCTTCTAATTCGTAAAGTTTCTGAACTGTCGCGACATCTCTATCAACAATTTCTGAAATCTTTGTCCGATCTGATTTTTCATAGAAAAAATCGTGCTGGATTTCAAAATTGATGATATCAGTCCATCCTAAAATACCAACAAACTCATGGTCTTGGTTGACGACAGGGACTTTAGAATATTTATATTGGCTGAGTAAAATCTTTGCATGAGATACATTATGCTCACTTAATAAAACTGCGACTTCACTGGCAGGTTTTAAAAATGTATCGCTTTGTTTCATCAAGAAAGACTCGATATGTTTGTCAATCATTTGTTTACCCTCGGTACTTCAAACGCTAAGCCGTCTATTGGCTGATGTGCTAAATCAAGGTAAGTAATGACATACGTATCAGGAGTAACCTCTAGTTTAGCATACATTTTAGTTTGGTATTGTCCTCTAGGCTGTGCCACACTGCCTGGATTGATACACAAGACACCTTCTTCGACACGCACGATTGGTGTATGAAGATGACCAAAGGTTGCAACTGGGCAATGGTTTTCGGTTGCAGTTTGTGCCAAGTGTGATAGTGTAAATCCGACATTATAGAGATGACCGTGTGTAGCAAAAATAGAGATACCATCTGCCGTTAAGACAGTAGATTCTGGAAACCCATTATCAAAATCACAATTTCCTCTAACAACTGACACACCTTGCCATATGGGATCTGTAGCAGGAAATTCAGAATCCCCACAATGTATGATTAAACTTGCATCATGTTGATATTTTGTTTTAATGTTGTCTATTGCTTCTGATTCTCCATGAGAATCGCTCATAATAATGATCATAAAAACCTCAACTATTTTGCCATTCTGGCAATTTTTTTAATAAGTTTTGTAGGGCAATTGCACGATGTGATCGTTTGTTTTTCTGTTCCAATGTTAATTGAGCAGCTGTTTTACCTGTCTCATCATCGACAAACAATGGATCATACCCAAATCCATTCTCACCCTTTGGTATGGTTGCGATTGACCCTAACCACTCCCCTTCTACGACTAAAGAGGGTTTATCGGGTTCAGCAACGACTAATGTCGTATGAAACTTCGCTGTCCGTCTTTCTGGCGTTACTGCCGTACTTGCTAGTTCATGTAATAGTTTTGCATTATTGGCTGCATCAGTTGCGTTAATACCAGCAAATCTAGCTGACCAAACACCAGGCAGTCCTCCTAATACATCGACCATCAGACCGCTATCATCTGCAAGCACCATCTCACCAGTTAATTTAGCAATCGTCTCAGCTTTTAATCTAGCATTTTCTTCAAAGGTCATGCCTGTTTCTGCTACGTCTGGTAAGTCTGGAAAATCATTAAGATTTTTTATAGTATAGCCTAGTGGGCTAAACAATGCCTTAAATTCTTTTGTTTTGCCTTCATTTCTCGTTGCAATGAGTAACGTTTTTTCAGTAGTCTGTGGCAAGCTAATTGTTTCAGAGTGAATTTGTTTGCCTGCCAATTCGACAGTCAATGCTGACGGCGTGAGTTCGTAGTGATACGGTTCAGTTGTGATGTCAACCAAAACTTGAAAGAACAAGTCAATCACCTCTGCTGGTGAGTCATCAACAGCAATCACTTTCAATCCTTTATCATGAGGAAAGTATTTAAAAAACAAACTAAAGATAGGTATTTCAAGCGGATCACCAAAAATATTTTCAATGATCAGCTCTCTCTTATCCTCAAGTACATAGGCAAATAATTGTTTAGTTGGATGTTGATAGAGTTTTGTCATAATCTAATTGTCCTTGAATTTACTGGAATATGCAACCAATTTTCTGCAATAGCATCAAATGATTGTGCACTTGCTGTTGTATAAAATTGGTGGGCTTTAGCTAAAGTGGTACGTTCATGATTAATTTCAAAATAATTCAGCAATACTGAGATATCTCTGACACATTCTGCCCCACTATCTATCAATTTCACTGATTTTCCCATCACATTTTGGATAATCGGCTTTAAAAGTGGATAATGTGTACAGCCTAACACCAGCGTATCTACCTGAGTTACTAAAGGGGTTAGCGTCTCATAAACAACTTTTTTGGCAACACTAGAGTTAATCTCATTTGACTCGACGAGTGGCACAAATTTAGGGCAAGCAAGTGAATGAACGACTAAGTTAGGAGATAATAAATGAATTTTTTTCTGGTAGATATCAGATCGGATTGTCATTTCTGTGCCAAGAATACCGATTTTTCCGTCTGTTGTCGCTTTTATGGCTGCACTAGTACCGGGAAGTATCACTCCTAAAACAGGAATATCAAGCTTTGCTTTAACCTCTTCCCATGCTACTGCTGTTGCTGTATTACAGGCAAATACGATCATTTTAACATCTTTAGCTAATAAAAAGTTAACTAATTCCCACGTAAAAAGGCGTATTTGATCAGCAGGTCTAGGCCCATAAGGGGCACGGCGTGAATCCCCTACAAAAATGATTTCTTCATCAGGTAGTTGTCGCATCAGTTCCTTAACAACTGTTAAGCCGCCAACTCCTGAGTCTAAAAATCCTATCGGGCGGTTGTCCATATAGATTACCTCACAAAAACAAAAGCTGAGACACTCTCAGCTTTTTATAGATACCTCTAGGAAAATCACACATCCAATTATGATGTGCATGTCCTGATATGTGTCAGTAGAGATACCTTATTCTACACTTATTTTTTAGTATCAGCTTGCTTAGCAGCAGCACGAATTTGACGAAGTACTTGTTGTACTTGTGTTTCGCTTGGTTTACGTCCCATAGAACTCATCATTGTACGAACAGCGTCTTCATTTAATGGTGGGTTTTCCATCAACATTTGTTTCACTTGGCGACGGCTCATGAACAATCCACCAGCAAAGCCAGCTATGGCAGCAATAACAATTAATAAAATAGCAACTACGATTGGCATTTTTTATCTCTCTTCTTTTATTTATTCACTTAATTATATCAAATTTTACATAATCTGTCTATTTTCGATTAGAAATCAAACCCATACAAGGTTGCAAAATAATCTTCAGGTTTCTCAGCACGACGAATCAGTCTTGTTGACCCATCTTCTTGAAGCAAAATCTCAGCAGATCGTAATTTTGCATTATATTGGTAACCCATAGAAAACCCATGTGCACCAGTATCATGAATGACTAACAGATCACCAACTTCAACTTCTGGGAGCGGTCTTTGTTTGGCAAATTTATCATTATTTTCGCATAATGAACCGACAACATCATAGACATGAGTCTCTGGTAATGTTTCTTTTCCTGAAACAGTAATATGATGATATGAGCCATACATTGCAGGGCGTAAAAGATTGACAGCACTGGCATCGACACCAACATAATCACGATAAGTCTTTTTCTTGTGTAAGACACGTGTGATCAAATGACCATGAGGAGCCAGCATAAAGCGACCTAACTCAGTATATAATTTGACGTTTCCTAATCCGTTAGGTGTTAAAATACTCTCATATGCTTGTCGAACGCCTTCACCGATCGTCATAATATCATTTGCCACTTGATCTGGTAAGTAATTTACCCCGATACCACCTGATAAATTAATAAAATCGAGTGTGACACCAGTCTCTGCAACAACTTCTACAGCCAACTCAAATAGTTCTTTAGCAAGTGCAGGATAATAATCATTAGTCACTGTATTGGATGCTAAAAATGAATGGATACCAAACTTTTTCACGCCTAAGACTTTTAAGTCTTTAAAAGCTTGAATCAACTGCGCTTTTGTCATGCCAAACTTAGATTCTTCTGGATTATCCATGATGTCAGTACCAAGTGAGAAGACACCACCTGGGTTATAACGGCATGAAATTGTTTCTGGAACACTGGTCACATCTTTTAAAAAGGCGACATGCTCATAAGCATCTAAGTTAATCGTTGCGCCTATTTCTCTAGCATATTGAAATTCTTGAGCAGGTGTATTATTTGAAGAAAACATGATATCTTCACCCTTAAACCCAAGTTTATGTGACATCAATAACTCGATTTCAGAAGCACAGTCTACACCACAGTTCTCTTCTTGTAAAATTTTTAAAATCGCTGGGGTCGGCGTTGCCTTCACAGCAAAGAATTCTTTAAATCCCGCATTCCAACTAAATGCATTGTTTAATGCACGAGCTTTTTCACGAATGGCTTTTTCATCATACAAGTGAAAAGGGGTCGGATATTCCTGGATGATTTCTTCAAGTTTTTCTTGTGTAACAAAAGGTAATTTCATGATTTCTCCTTAACGATCACTGTAGTTTACATAATTTTTATTATGTCATATTAAACAGATAAATAGGGTTGCAATGCTTTAAGTGCTCGATCAGCAACTGCAGTATAGCGTTCTTTTTTATCTCGAATACGCTCACCTTCGAGTTGCTTAATAATCCCAAAGTTGACATTCATCGGTTGGAAATTTTTACTATTAGCATGCGTCACATAGTAAGGTAGTGCACCGATAGCTGTTGTTTCAGGGAAGATGACTTCTGCTTCTGATTTAAATAATTTAGCAGCATTAATCCCTGCAACTAATCCTGATGCTGCTGATTCTACATAGCCTTCTACGCCTGTCATTTGACCTGCAAAGAAAAGATTATCTTGTTTTTTAGATCTAAATGTTTGTGTCAGTAAGTTTGGTGAATCCATATAAGAATTACGATGCATCACACCATATCTGACAAATTCTGCATTCTCAAGTCCTGGAATCATCCTAAAGATGCGTTTTTGTTCTCCCCACTTAAGATGCGTTTGGAAGCCGACGATATTATATAGACTTGCGGCAGCATCATCTTGACGAAGTTGAATGACAGCATAGGGGACATTTGTTTCATAGGTTGTCCCATCTCGTTTTGTGACAGTATAAGTTTCGTTTGGATTCTCTAAACCAACAGGTTTCATGGGACCAAACAACATCGTTTTATAGCCACGAGCAGCCATAACTTCTATCGGCATGCAGGCTTCAAAATATTTGTCTTTTTCGAAAGCATTTAACTCAGCAACCTCAGCATTAACCAGCGCTTCCTGAAATGCAGTAAACTCAGCTTTTGACATCGGCGCATTTAAGTAGGCTGCTTCACCTTTATCATAACGCGATTTAAGGTAGACTTTACTCATATCGATCGTACTGACGTCAACGATAGGCGCTGCTGCATCGTAGAAATAAAACCCATCACCATCATTTAAGGCGTGAATTTTTTCAGCTAAGGCATCTGATGTTAAAGGGCCTGAGGCGATGATTGTAATCTCGTCTGTAGGTAGCTCAGTTATTTCTTGTCTAATGACTTCAATTAATGGATGGTTGCTAATCTTGTGCGTTACAGTTGCAGCAAATCCTTCGCGGTCAACGGCTAATGCCCCACCTGCTGGTACTTTTGTTTCATCAGCTGAATTGATGATGATACTGTCTAGCTGACGCATCTCTTCTTTTAAGAGGCCGACTGCATTCGTAATTGCATCGCCACGTAGAGAATTCGAACACACAAGTTCTGCAAAATCAGTTGTTTTATGCTGTGGTGTTGGCTTAACACCACGCATTTCATAAAGTTTGACTGGTATGCCACGTTTGGCAATTTGGTAAGCTGCTTCAGAGCCAGCAAGACCTGCTCCGATGACATTTATATGATTAGACATAAGTAGTTTCCTTTTTAATTACTTTATTACTTCTCATTATTATAGCATATCTGCTAAACTGATACTATGGTTTGCCCTTATAAAAACACGAACTAGTGTGAGCTAGCTCGTGTTTTTATATCGCTCTTCAACAAAGGGGACGTGTCTTGCGAGTGTCACTCTTTGACCATCGCTATCTTATACTATTTTATATCGTGTGGTGTAATGGTCACCTCTGTCCCTTGATCGATTTGACTAGTAATCTTAATATCAAAATTAAGTTGCTTTAAAATATCTTTTGTGAGGTACAGGCCTAACCCAGTTGATTTTTGCATTTTTCGGCCATTAAATCCAGTAAATCCATGATCAAAAATGCGTGGTATATCTTCTGGCAAGATACCTATACCTGTATCCGAAATCAGGATACCTTGATCTAAAACGATGGCAACACTACCTTTTTTGGTATATTTAACCGCATTATTAATCAGTTGTTCAATCGCAACCGTTAACCATTTTTTATCACTAGTTACTTGATAAGAGCCTGTCACAGTTACTGACAAGTCTTTTAAAATAAATTGGTTGGCATATTTTTTGATGATGACATGTATGATATCTGCCATATCAAAAGTTTCAAATCGAAAATCTGTCGCTGTATGTTGTAGCCTTAAATAACTTAACAAGATGTTTAGGTAATTATCTAGTTCTAATACTTGATTTTCGACATCAGAAGCTGTTAGGCGATTTGTTTGTACCATCAAATCTAACGCTGATAATGGCACTTTCATCTGATGTGTCCATAAAGTGGTTAAATCCAGTAAACTTTTATCAAAGCTCGCGAGTTGTTGATAGTTATTGCGATGATAGTGATCAAGTGCCACGATAATTTTTTGATAATCTTGACTAATCACACGAGTATCTGTAAAGGTTGGCAGTATCTCTACTTCCACAGTTGATAAGAACTGATGTAAACGCAAGAAGCGAACAAACGCAGCTAATTGAAACATCAAAAATAAAAGCAAGGGTGTAAAAAGAGCTACCCAAAAAAAGTCTAAATTTAAGCCTTGCAATAAAAAAATAAGGATAATCATGCCTTCTAAAACAAAGAAGCAGATAAATTCGCTAGCTTGTTCAGCACAAAATTTAAAATATAACCCTAATTGTTTTCTCATTTCACGACATACCCCACACCTTGTATTGTGTGAATCGCATCAAAATGTAGTGGCGCTAATTTTTTTCTAAGTCGACTCATATTAACGTTCAGCGTATTTGCATCTATATAGTCATCACTTTCCCATAATTTTTTTACGATGACTTGCTTATCTACCACACTACCTGCTTGCTCAAGTAATATTTTTAGGATGACTGTCTCAGTTCTAGTTAAAGTAACTTCATTTTGACCATCAGAAAAAATACCCGTCAAATCTAATTTAAATTTTTCATACAAAATATGATCCGTTTGTAATTTAGTGCGCCTTAGCAATGCATTGATTTTAGCTATCAAGACTTCCACTGAAAAAGGCTTACTGATAAAATCATCAGCACCCATATTCATTGCCATGACCGCATTCATCTCATCAGTCGCGCTTGAAATAAAAATAATCGGTACTTGACTGGTTTTACGAACTTCTGTTGTCCAATAAAAACCGTTAAAATAGGGTAAAGTGATATCCATTAAAATCAAATCAGGCTGGTATTCCTGGATTTCTGATGTGACCGCACGATAATTTTCAGTTGCTGCGACCTTGAACTCTTCTTGTAATCGATCATGTAGTAATTTAACAATCGTTGCGTCATCTTCTACTATAAATACTTTATCTAACATACTACTATTCTATCAAAATAATGATATAAAACGATAATAGAGTCGTAAATAGTCGGTCTGTTAGAATCATATACATGCAAAAAAACACCTTAACAAGTGTTTTTTCATTTGTGCGTTATCTTTCGACAATCCGATAATAGATTTTTGACGTTTTGCGATAAATCAAGAAGTAAATAAGTGTAATAATAATGATAGTTGAGATACTAACAGTTATAATAATGGACATATTTGTGACGCCAAAAAGTTTGATTAATTTTGAAATCATGACAAAGGCAGCAGCAAAATGAATGATACTAACGATTATTGGCATAAAGAAAACAACCAGAACTTGAGAATTAATCGTCTTTTTGACTTCATTTTTAGTTAGACCAATCTCTTGTAAGATCCTATAACTTCTTTTATCTTCTGCACCTTCTGAAATTTGTTTATAATAAATAATCAAAGCCGCACCTAAGATGAAGGTAATACCAAGTATAAACCCTATAAATAGAAATCCACCAGTTAACCCGTTCATGAGCTCTTGAACTTCAGTTTTCGTTGATACGTTAATCTTATCTGTATTTTTAGTGACTAAATCACGTTGTTTTTTTTCAGATATATTTAATAAACTATCCGTATTAATAGGTGATTTAACATTTTGTGCACCGCCATCAGACATCTCTGACTTATTATTAACATTAAACAACTCATTTAATTTGATAAGTTCTTGTTCATTTTTCACAACAAACACGAGTGAAGTTGTAATGGCATAATTACTAGGTAAATTTTTTAATTTGGATGATGCTTTTATGATAGAAAGGTCTTCACCATACCAGCTCATTGATTTTGCATTTACTTTACCTAGTACAGGATACATCACTAGTTGATTATCTTTTAATTCTGGAATAGTATTGCCCAATTTTACCATATCATCTCGCGTAACAAATAATAGTGATGCCATATTATCTACCGGTGCTTTTTGAGATGATATGTTAATATGATCTGCGGTATCGCTATTAAAAGTCGTTTGGATCAAAAAATTAGAATATGTTGATAGGTCATGATTCTCTAATTTATTGTCTTTGATAAAGGCATTTAAACGATTCTTGTTTTCTGAAATTGATCCTGTATATGTTTTAATATCTGTGTTTTTAGGAAATAAATCTTTGACCACATCTTGCACACCGATATAGAGTGCTAGCGAAGTTGCGATAGTCACAAAGGTCATCGTTACTAAAATTGTAATATTAGCAAGTCCTACTGCATTTGTTTTCATTCGATAAAGCATACTACTTGTCGTGATGAAATGCTCAGGTTTATAATAATAGGCTTTATTTGCCTTTTGACGTTTTAAAACAAAGATAGTTACGCCCATATAAAGTAAGTAAGTACCGATGATAACGAGTAGCGCAGCTATGAAAAATATAAAGAATGCAACTAATGGATTTTTAATTGTCAGTGCTAAAAAGTAAGCAGTACCAAGTAATAACAAGCTCAAAACAGATATGATGACTCTACCACGTGGTTCTTTTTCACTACGACTATTATCTTTTAAAAGACTGATAGCAGAATGTCTGCGAATCGTGATCAAAGCAAATCCCATCAGTAAGCAGAAAATAATAGTAAAAACGATTACTGAAAGACTAATTGCTATCGGAGAAATACCTAAATTAAAATAGTTTGCCCCAATAATTTTGACAAATACTAAAAATAGGAATTGAGATAAAATGATGCCAATAATTGCTCCCGTAATCACAGTAATGATCAAAGCAATCAATAACTCCCAGAAAGAAATTGTTGAAATTTGACGTTTATTTAATCCTAAAATATTATATAAACCAAACTCTTTCGTTCTTTGTTTGAGTAAAAATCGATAACTATAGCTAACGATGATCACCGAAAATACGATGACAATAAAAAGTCCTGCAAACATCATGAACTGCGCATATTGTGCGCCTCGTAGTTTGTCCACTCCTTTAGAAAAACTGATATTTGAGATGATAAATGTCATGGCAAACATCACTGTTGTTGCTAACAGAAATGGTGCAAAAATACCTAAGGATTTTTTGATATTTCGGATGGCAAGTTTAAAATAAAACATTATTTACCTCCCAATATTGTCGTCATTGTTGACATAATATCAAGATTAAACTCTCTTGGTGTTTTTGAGCCTCGGTAAAGTTGATGAAATATTTTACCATCTTTGATAAATAAAACTCTTCCTGCATGACTCGCTGCTAAACTGGAGTGTGTGACCATAAGCACTGTCTGACCATCAGCATTAATATGTTCAAATAGCTCAAGTAATGCATCCGAGTTTTTAGAGTCTAAAGCTGCTGTAGGCTCATCTGCTAAAATGAGTTTGGGATGTGTAATTAAGGCGCGTGCGATCGCAACACGTTGTTTTTGACCGCCTGACAACTCAAACGGTTGTTTATCCAATAAGTCTGAAATACTGAGTTTAGGTGCCAACGCTTCGAGTCTTTCTACCATTTCTATATAGGGGTGTCTTGCTAGTACTAAAGGTAGAAAAATATTATCGCGAATACTCAAGGTATCCAGCAAATTAAAATCTTGAAAAACAAACCCTAGATGATCACGTCTAAATTCTGCTAACTGGGCTTCTTTTATAGCACTAATCTTTTTATTTTCTAGAATAACGTCACCATTACTTGGTTTTTCTAAGGTGGCTAAGATATTAAGTAAGGTTGTTTTACCACTACCGCTTTCTCCCATAATTGCAATATATTCCCCTTCTTCTGCTGTAAAACTAACATCAGATAGTGCGGTCGTTTTTTCCTTTGAAAAACGGGTTTGAAAAACTTTTTCTAGATGATTGACTTGTAAAAACATGATAAATTTCTCCTGTAGGTTTAATAATTTTATAGTTCAATAATGCTGCTGTCATCAACTGACAACGCTAATACTTATTCATTATCTCATAAAGATGTTGTCTTTTTATTACAGACTTTATGTCATTTCTTACAGTCTTGTAAGACAGTTTATTTAGCCTACTTTGTATGGTCGCTCAGCCATTTTTGCTGTTTTCATTAAAAAAACTATCGACTTAATAGATGAGTTGCTTTATAGGATATGCTATACTATAGCTATGAACCTCAATTTACAGATACCTGACGATTTATATGATAAATTAGCGCGTAATAATGACATGGGCGCAGTTTTATCACCTGATACTCTCGTAATAAAAGCAACAGACAACACAAATACCTATCAAAATACAACGATCCGATGGACCTTATTACCCGCACTGATTAGTGGTCTTGTAGCATGGCTTATTTTTGCTATGAAGCATATACGACTTGTTCCACTTGTATCAGATACTTTTTCCATTAGCGAAGTTGGTGCTTTTTTGGGTGTTATTTCAGGCTTGATAAGTTTTATTGTGACGTTAACATTTAGTCGAGGGATTGCTAGTTTTTCAACTGGTCGACTCACACGTATTAGAAACTTTATAACCTTAACTACCGCACATACGATTCTACTTTATGCCTTTTACTCACTCTTTTTTTATGTCATCGACTTTGCTTTTATTGGGGCACAATTTGATGCCTTTACTGCTAGTTGGTTGATCTTAATCATTGTCGCGATTGGTAATTATAGTATGATCTACTCAGCCTTGAGTTTGACATTTGCTCGAATTACAACCATTTTTTCATTGACAACAATTGGTGGTTTATTTTTATCAATGATCACCAATACCAATCCTAACTGGTGGCAGATCAATTTTAGCTTTCTAGGTACTCAAAATGCAGGTAATAAGTGGCAATTTAACATGACACTCATCTTTTCCGCGTTTTTGATGTTAACGCTAACTGATTATATTTTTGGTGACATCATTGATAAAAATAAATTATCTAAACAGCTTTATACCAAGTTGACGATATTAAGAGTCCTATTTGGTTTAATTTGTCTATCACTTGGCTTAATTGGCACATTTGAAAATGTGGCTAATTCATGGTTACATACTGCACATAATTTTGCTGCAAAATCTATGGTAGTCCTGATGTTAGTCATCATTTTATTACAAAAATATCTAGTCCCGAATATCTCAAAAGAATTTTTAATCTTATCTTATACCTTTGCAGGATCTATGGTTGCCTTGATTGTTTTATTCATGGGTGTTCATTATATTTCATTAACGGCTTTTGAAATACTTGGATATGGACTAGGGTTTACCTGGTTAATACTTTGCTTACAAAATCTTAAGCAGACACTGACTCCCCCTATAACGTATAACATAAAATTGACTGGGGACAAACATATTGTGATCGTCAAAAAAACTAATGACATTTCAGTATAGTCATTAGTTTTTTTGATGCGTTACATTTTATATACTTTGTATCTGCCTAATTGTTTAACCGTGACACCAAGTTTTTCAAGCGCATTTAGCAGATAAAGATAATCACCAGAATAAACAGCATCTACTAAGAAGAAATATTCTCCAAGAAATGTCTTTAATGGGCGTGATTCTATTTTAGATAGATTAATACCAAAATCAGCAAATACTTTTAAGGCCTTATACAGGGCACCAGGTAAATTATCTGGTAGCGTCAAAGCCAATGTAATTTTTTGGGTATCCGCCACTAAATTTAACTGTGGTCGCGTTTTTCCTAACACCCAAAAGCGTGTATAGTTTTCATGTATTTCTTGAATATCATGGGCGATAATAGTTAAGCCATATTCTATGCTACTGGCTACAGGTGCAATAGCTGCAAAAGGTTTATTAGGATGTTGTGCAACAAATTGTGCTGCATATGCTGTACTGTCAGTCGGTTCAAGTTTGACACCCGGCATATGTTCCTGAATATATTTTAAAGATTGGGCAATCGCTTGTGGATGTGAAAAGATTTTCTCTATCTTCTTTTGATTATCTGTTGCCATGAGCTGTTGTCGAATGGGTAAGATAATTTCTGCCTGTGTATGTAGGTTATCAGCTTGTAGAAAGAGATAATCTATCGTTTGATGTACACTACCTTCAATAGAATTTTCCACTGGGACAATAGCAAAGTCAACCAAATCCCTCTCATAACTTCTAATCACCTCAGTGATTGTTTCAAAAGGGATTAACTCATGTTGATCTTCTGGAAACGCAGCCGTTGCAGCTGCATAAGTAAATGATGCTTTAGGTCCTAAAAAGCCGATTCTCATAATTGAATTTCCTTTACAATCTCCTCAGGCGTTTTGTCTGTCACACAAATCTTATGTGTGGCGACAGCGTCATATAAATCTGCTCTATGCTGATAGATATCAAATAGCTCTTCACGTGTACGTGATATGGCTATTGGCCGGATATTTTCTTTGTCAGCTAAAATACGCGCATAGAGTTTATCAAAGTCACCTTCTAGATAGACAACATTTACATCTGCATCTTTTAAAAATTGTCGGTTTTCTTCAGACATGACGATACCACCGCCAGTTGAGATGATTTGATGGGTTGTTGATACACTTTTTAGCGTTTCAGTTTCTAATTCACGAAACTTGGCTTCACCAAACTGTTCAAAAAAGTCAGAAATAGACATACCAATTTTTTCGACAATGACCGTATCAAGATCAACAAAGTCATCTGCTAGTAATTTAGCAATCGTCGATTTACCCGACCCCATAAATCCGATCAAAAAAGTTGGCTTCATGTATACTTATATCCTATCTCTTTCATCTCACAAGGCATGGCAAGCCATCATCTTGTGCACTATTTTTTCTTTTTCTTGCCTTTTTTAAGTTTTTTCTGAGCACGTTTCATGGCAGCATTCATCGCCATCTTACCGACTTTACCTTTAAGACCACCACCAAACATGGCACTCATATCAGGCATACCAGCTCCACCCAAATCACCTAAAGCGCTCATGTCAGGCATACCTCCTGGCATATTGGGCATATTGCCCCCCATATTACCAAGCATAGCATTCATATCACCGTTCATGATACCACTCATCATCTTTTTAGACTCATTAAACTGCTTGATCAGTTTATTCACTTCGATAAAAGTATTCCCTGATCCAGCAGCAATCCGTCTACGGCGAGATGGAGATAGAATATCAGGATTTTCTCGCTCTTCTGGTGTCATAGATAAGACCATCGCCCGTTTTCTAGCGACATCTTTTTCATCTATTTTCATATTAGCAGCACCTGGAATTTCAGACATACCAGGAATCATTTTCATGATTTCGTCTAATGGTCCCATCGATTGAACCTGATCAAGTTGCTCTATAAAATCATTAAAATCAAAGCTGTTTTCGCGCATTTTTTCAGCCATTTTTGCTGATTGCGCTTCGTCAAATTGACCTTGTGCCTTTTCGATTAATGTCAGCATATCCCCCATACCGAGGATACGTGAGCTCATACGATCTGGATAAAATACTTCGAGATCCGTTAATTTTTCACCAGTACCAACGAATTTAATTGGTTTACCAGTAATCTCACGAATAGAAAGGGCAGCACCACCACGTGTATCACCATCAAGCTTAGTGATGATAACACCCGTGATATCTAAGGTTTCATTGAATTTTTTAGCAACATCTGCAGCTACCTGACCAGTCATCGCATCCACAACTAACAGGATTTCTGTTGGCTGAGCGACAGCTTTGATCTGAATCAACTCATCCATCAGTTTGTCATCTATTTCTAGACGACCTGCAGTATCGATTAGGACATAATCATTTCTTTTTTCAGCGGCTAATGCTAACCCATTACGCACAATCTCTACAGGGTTAACATCAACTCCTTCATCATAGACAGGTACATCAACTTGTTTACCAACTGTTTTTAACTGCTCAATTGCAGCAGGACGATAAACGTCAGCTGCGATCATGAGGGGACGTGCGTTATTTGTTTCTTTAAGTCGTTTAGCTAATTTACCTGCAAACGTCGTTTTACCGGCACCTTGTAGCCCTGCCATCATAATAATCGTAGGGATTTTAGGTGACTTACCTAATTCGACTTCTCCACCACCAAGAATCGTTGTTAATTCTTCATCAACAATTTTGATGACTTGTTGTGCAGGTTGTAGCGCTTCAGATACTTCAACACCAATTGCACGTTCTCGGATATTTCTGATGAATTTTTTAACAACTGGTAAGGCTACGTCGGCTTCTAATAAAGCGACACGAATTTCTTTAGTAATTTCTAAAACATCGTTTTCAGTGATTTTTTTCTTACCACGTAAATTTTTAAAAACACCTTGCAACCGTTGGGTTAAATTTTCAAATGCCATGATTTTTTTGGTGAGCCTAAAATCAGCTCAACTTCTCCTTTTTTGTATGTCTATTCATTTTCTAAACTTTGTAATAACTCAAGTTGTTCAGATAAATATGTATCATCACTATATTTAGTCAAGAGATCAGATAGAATTTGACCACGTACAATATAATCAGAATACATATGTAGTTTTGTTTCATACGTTTCTAATACCTTTTCAGTACGCTTGATATTGTCATAAACGGCTTGACGTGTGACGTTTAACTCTTCAGCTATCTCAGCAAGTGAATAATCATCTGCATAATATAGTTCGATATAATTCATTTGTTTTTCAGTAAGCAAAGTCGCATAAAACTCAAATAAGGCGTTCATGCGATTTGTTTTTTCAATTTCCATTCTTTTATTATACCAAAAATATCAGATAAACTCAGCAATATACAGGATAAACATTTACCTCTTTTAGAGTTGATTATTTTGATTTGCTCATACTTTTTAAAATTAAACAAGATTATTATGTGATATTCATGACATATTAATCACTAGTTTTTGTAAAAAAATAGGATTATATTTGTAAAAAAATACCAAGATAATCGAATTTTACCAGGACTTTTCTGTTATAATCTAAATATGAAAACAATTTTGATTGCTGACGATGATCGTGCGATTTTAGCACTATTATCTTATACATTCGAGTCAGGTGGATTTAAGGTAACGCTTGTCTCAGACGGAGTAGAGGCTTTATCACTTGCACGTAAACAAAGTTTTGATCTTATCTTACTAGACATGATGATGCCTGGTTTATCAGGTCTTGCTGTTACTGAGCAGTTAAGGCAACATGGCAATTATACGCCAATTATTATCTTAACAGCACGTGATGATGATGATCTTAAAATCACTGGCATCAACGCTGGTGTCGATGATTATCTAGATAAAACGACACCGCAAAGAGAGATTATCACGCGAGCCAATGCGTTGATTAGGCGTAATCAGGTCTATCATAAGGCAACTCAACCTGATGTCGTGCCTACTGCTTATGAGTTTAAAGACTTAAGCATTGATCTGAAAACAAAAACAGCAACACTTGAAAATGAAAAAGTGTTATTGTCAAAACGAGAATTTAATCTCCTCGTTTTTTTGATTCAACATCAAGATATTATCGTTAGTCGTGAAGCAATTCTCACTGAATTTTGGGGCGAAGTTCAAGATTATGAAACACGTGTTGTAGATGTCACCGTTAGTAACTTGAGAAAAAAATTAAACAACAGATATATTAAAACTAAAAGAGGATTTGGGTACAGATTCATTGAAGATGAAACAATTAAATAATAAATTTAACAAGTCTAAGCTCCTACTTTTTTCTGGTGTTTATCTCTTAACAACAGTTGTGATGATTATCTTTTTAACGCAACATACCTTGAAAATAGATACCGATAACTTGACAGTGCGTGCTTATGCGGTTGCTGATATTTTAAATAAAAATCCGCAAACTAAATTTGATGATTCAGTCTTAGTCTTGCCTTTGTCTACTCAGTCAAAAGCAGTAGAAAATATCAAAAATGGGGCAAGATTTACACGTTCACTGACCCAAACATCTATGACAGTAACCATACCAAATTATCAGGATGCTGTTTTAAAAAATTATATCCAAATTACACGTGAACGCTCTTCAGATAGTGCTGTTAATGGTATCATTATTGCCTTTACAACAATCATCTATCTGATATGGATTTATCAACTATATACCAGTGCTAAAAAACTACATCAGTTTGAGACAGACACCATTGCTAAGATTAAAAATATTCGACGCAGTCCCCTAACTCAGAGTTATCTAATCTCTGAAAATGATGATAAAGTGACAACTGCATTAAATCATCTAGGAGAAAGTATTCAGCATAAAGCTGAGAGTTCTACTCCTGCTAAGAAAAATTTATATGAATTCATCGAACTTTTTGAATTTCCTATCTTCATTTACGATCTAAAAGGGACAATTCGCCGCAGTAATGCTAGTTTTAAAAATGAATTTGCTGATACAAAAAATCTAGACATCTTCAGTCCCTATAGTGATGTTTTACAATTTTTAGTCAATAAAATGCTAAAACCTGGTCAACAAGAACAGACGTTTTATTTTGAACAACTCAATGCCTACTATACGATGAATGTTCGACCGATCCAGTCTCTTGATCATCGATTAATGGTGACAATGATTGATGTCACTACCTATAAAGCTACCACAATCGCCCATAATGACTTTATTGCTAATGTCTCACACGATTTAAAAACGCCATTAACAGCTATAGCTGGTTTTGCTGATATTTTAGTGAATGACTTAGATAAACTCTCTACAAGTGATGCCAAGGTATTTGCTAAACATATCGTTAAAGAAACTAAGCGTTTATCTACTTTGGTTGCTGATACCTTAGAAATGACTAGACAACCACTACATCTCAAAAAGACGAAATTGAATCTATCCACACAGATAGATGAGGTATTAACTAATTTTGAGTTTGCGATTAAAGATAAACAGCTAACGCTCACTAAACAATATGATGCGAAGCTTTATTTTAAATCTAATGAAAAACATCTCTATGCCATCCTAAAGAATTTGATAGAAAATGCGATTAATTATACGCCTGCAGGTGGTAAAATTTTCATTTCTGCTAGTAAAATCGACAAAATAGTAACGTTTACCATATCTGATAATGGACCAGGATTAACGGCATTAGAAACATCCCGTATATTTGAAAGATTCTATCGTGCAGATCATACTAGAGATTCAGAAGGTACTGGACTAGGACTTGCTATCGTCAAAAAGAATTTAGCAGAGCTTGGTGGACATATCGATGTGGTCAGTGTTCTTGATAAAGGCACAACATTTACGGTCACTTTTTAAAATGAAACAAATGAAAACATTCTAGACTACTGTCCAGAATGTTTTTTTAGATAGCTTAAGCACTTATTTGATTAAGGTAAATAATGCAACAGCTAATCCCCCACCAACGATAGGGGCAATGACTGGAATCCAACTGTAAGCCCAATCTGAGTCCCCTTTATTTTTCATCGGTAAGATGAAGTGAGCAATTCTAGGACCTAGGTCACGAGCTGGGTTGATAGCATAGCCAGTTGTCCCACCAAGTGATAAGCCAATAGCTAAAATTAACCCACCAACTGCAAAGACATTTGACCCTTCTGCAAACTTATTCGCACCAATCGCTAATAAACCAGTTACAAGAACAAAAGTGCCAATCACTTCTGAGATAAAATTAGCAGGATAATGACGGATGGCAGGACCTGTTGCAAAGGTACCAAGTATTGCCCCTTTATCCGTCGTGACATCCCAATGTGGTAGATAAGCTAACCAGACTAAAATGGCACCCACGATACCACCCAATACCTGGGCAATGATAAACGGTAAGACCAAACTAGGACTAAGACTACCATTCATCGCCATCGCAATCGTTACCGCTGGATTGAGATGTGCAGGTCCGTTCAGCCCAGCTACAAAAACGGCTATCGTAACTGCTAATGCCCAACCAAACGCAATCACGATCCATCCTGAATTTTGCGCTTTACTTTTATTCAAATTTACTGCCGCACAAACGCCATCACCTAATAAGATAAGAATGGCTGTACCAATAAATTCACTAAAAATTTGAGTCATTTCTGCCGACATTTGCTTACCCCTCTTTCAAATCGATCAAATCTGATGTATGAATGACTTTGTTGAGTGAATCCAATTGCTGCGTTTTCTCATCATCTGTCCAACCATAGTAGTCAGCCATAGCATCGACTACAGGCAGTTTTATCGCATCTAAACGATCACGTTGGAACAATATATGGTTTGTTCGTCTCATCAAATAATCACTTGGTGTCAACGCCATCTCAGCGTCCATAGCATAACGTAGCATAGCTGATTCTGCTAAACTTAACTGTGCATAGGCAGGATATGATTTAGCAAGTTTAAAGATAATTAACGCATTTGTACCATAAAAATCTGCAATATAAGTTGCTTCGTCACTAGATAACCCTGCATCTATTCCGATCAAAGCATTTTGTTCTACTGTTTCTGCTACTTTTTCTGGATCAAAATCTCCTCCAGAAACAGCATATGTTTTAGAATTAATCGCTTGATAGACTTGCCCAAATTCATCAGCTAACACTTTTTTGATCAACTCAATAGCTCCCTCAGCCATTTTTCTATAATCAGTAATTTTGCCGCCTGATAAACTAATGAGATGATCAGGTTCTCGTTTGAGAGAACTGCCTCGTGATACTTGAGATGGTGATAATTTTTTTTCAGCGCGCGAATTTTCTAAATGATTCAATACGTCTTCAACTTCTGCTCTGCTTACTTTATTAGCTTTGAATTCACCGATGATATTGAGTACGTTGTCAAAACTTTGATCTGATAAACTGCCGTTATCTCCCCCATTATAATCAGACCCAGCATTTCCCATCAAAAGTGGACGTAATCCTGCCCATGAACTTTCTATATCATCGATCGTTAAGTTAGCCTCAGGATAACGCAGATTAATCACATCTAGTAAATAATCAACATCTTCTTGTGTGACTTGTGGATTTTCATAGTTACCATCATAATCGGTATCTGTTGTACCAAAATAAGTCTTATTTTCTCTTGGAATTGCAAAAACCATACGTCCGTCTTGTTTTTGTGTATCAAAATAAGTGGGTTGTGGGACTGGCAATTTTTTAGCATCTACAACCAGATGTACACCTTTTGTCGGGCGCATTTGTGGGATAACGGCTCTTGTGAAGTTTAAATTACGAATCTTATCAACCCAAGGGCCGCTTGTGTTGATAACGACATTTGCTTTAATCTCAAATACTTTTCCAGTTAACTCATCACGCGCTTTAACTCCAATAATTTTATCGCCTTGATATAAGAAGGCCGTCGCCTTAACACGACTTGCCAAGTAAGCTCCATCATGTGCTGCTTGTTTGATATTTTCAATAACAAGTCTGGAATCATTGTTGCGAAAATCAAGATAGACACCCGCACCTTGTAACCCTTCTTTTTTGATATAAGGTTCACGTGCTAGAACTTCCTTAGCAGTCAAAGTATAGTTTTCATACTTTGTCCCTGTAACACCTGCTAAACGATCATATAAATCCATGGCAACTTTAACAGAAAACATATCAAAAGTTGTTGGTCCCTCATCATTATAAATCGGCAATAACATCGGATCTGGTTTAGGGATATGTGGCGCTATTTGTTGGACAATAGCTCTTTCTTTGACAGTATCAGATACCACCTCTACATCAAATGTTTTAAGATAGCGAATACCACCATGTACTAATTTTGTTGATCTTGACGAGGTACCTTCTGAAAAATCTTGCATCTCAATCAAGCCTGTTTTGATTCCTGATGCTGCTGCCTGTAAAGCAACACCCGCACCTGTAATCCCGCCACCAATGATGAGCAGATCAAGTTGTTCTTGAGCTAGTGTGTCTATCGTTTCTTTGCGTGTCTTAATTGAAAATTCTACCATTTTGACTCTCTTTCCTTATCTAAATGTCCGTGTAGCTGTGACAGCTTTTTGCCATCCGTCATATAATTTTTCACGACGCTCTGAAGTCATATCTGCTTCAAAAACTTTTCCTGCTTCATAAAATTCTCGGATTTCATCTGTATTTTTCCAAAATCCAACGCCAAGGCCTGCTAAAAATGCAGCACCAAGTGCAGTTGTTTCAGCGTTTTTACTCCGTTGAATTGGAATATCTAGTAGATCTGATTGAAATTGCATCAAGTAATTATTTGCAGTACCACCACCATCTACTTTTAAAATTGGGATTGCAATCCCTGTATCCTCTTGCATGGTATCAACGATATCACGAACTTGATAGGCAATAGATTGTAAGGTCGCCTTAATTAAGTCATTTTTAGTTGTCCCGCGCGTCAAGCCAAACATTGCACCGCGTACATCTTGATCCCAATAAGGGGCACCAAGACCAACAAAGGCTGGTACGAGATAAACCTCATCATCATTTTGAGACGCTTTTGCGGCTGCCTCAGAATCACTAGCCTTCTCAAGTAATTCAAGGCCATCTCGAATCCATTGAATTGCTGAACCGGCAACAAAGATACTACCTTCCAAAGCATAATTGACTTGACCATTTAGACTATAGGCTACAGTTGTGAGTAGATTATTTTTAGAAAAACTTGGCGTATCCCCAGTATTCATGACAATGAAAGAGCCAGTCCCATATGTATTTTTCACCATACCTGCTTCAAAAGCCATCTGTCCAAACAAGGCTGCTTGTTGATCTCCAGCCATACCTGAGATTGGTACTTCACTACCGTAAAAGTGAAAACTCTGTGTCATTCCATAAATTTCAGAGTTTGAGACTAATTTAGGTAACATCACTCTCGGAATATTGAGTAAGTCTAAAATCTCTGCATCCCATTCTAGTGTTGTTAAATTAAATAACATGGTTCTACTGGCGTTAGAGAGGTCAGTGACGTGTGATTGACCATCAGTTAATTTCCATACCAACCAAGTATCAATCGTCCCAAATAATAATTCACCCTTATCAGCACGTTCCTGTGCACCTGGTACCTGATCAAGGATCCAGCGAATTTTAGTTGCTGAGAAATAAGCATCAATCACCAACCCGGTTTTCTTATGAAACCACTCGCTCTTTCCATCTGCTTTTAGCTTGTCCGCAATCTCTGAACTCTGTCTTGACTGCCACACGATAGCATTATAAATAGGTTTACCAGTATCTTTTTCCCATATCACAGTCGTTTCGCGTTGATTCGTAATCCCGATACCAGCAATTTGTGTCGGTTTAATCCCAGACTCGATAAAGGCTCCAGCTATAACAGATTGGACTGAATTCCATATTTCATTTGCGTTATGTTCTACCCAACCTTCTTGCGGAAAATATTGTGTAAATTCTTTTTGGGAGCTGCCAATTTTTTGACCTGACTTATCAAATATAATCGCACGTGAGCTTGTGGTACCTTGATCAATTGCCATAATGTACTGTTCTTCTACCAAAATAATCCTCCATTATCTAGATATCTACTGTTAAAGATATGATATCACACCTACTACACAACGTCTGTGATAAGCTAATAACTCATGGGGCATACCCTGATGCATCATTAGCTTATCGAACAATTTTCAATCAAAGTGTTTGTTTTTGATGTTGAAAACGTTTTCTATAATCTTATCGTAACATAGACGCAAAAAAATAGACTATCAATAATAGACTATTTTTACGTTATTTTTGATAGTTATTTTTTTGATGCTTGATTTTATTGATGATCAGTTTTATTTTTTTGATATCATACGGCGATATAAATTCTGATAAATAATAATAGTGTGGCGTTTCAGAAATTGGTTTTTCTCTAGTCGTCAGTATCAGATCATAATACTCGTATTCATGAAATTTTTCAAATCTCACCTGAGGAATCCCTGATAACTCACTGAGTAAAAAGTGATATAAACTCTCTCCAAAACTAAACAAATTATCAAGATCAATGCCGACAGTTAAGTTTTGATAAAGAGATAGGTTGATTGATACTAAAATATTGGCATAGTTAGTCCAGAGAAAGGGCTTTATCGCCTCTGTTAACCCTAAGCGTTCTTGAGTTGTTTGGATCAATCTAATAATTAAGTCTGTCATATCAGGTGTGATATATTGTTGAAAATAGTCGTGTATCCGTTTGGTATCGTAAAGTGTCACCTCGCCCTGAAAGCAAAGTACACGTGTATGGATTTGAGAAAGTTTATAAGCTAATCCCTTCTCATCTGAGATACTAAGGCGCTGATACCCATAATACGACAGAATAATTTCACGACTATAGGTATCTAACATAGCTGTCGATATCTTTTTTCGTCTGGTAAGGTCATAACTAGAAAAATTATCCGTCCCTAAAATATCAAAACTGACAAAAAAGCAATAAAACATCGCCCCTTCATATTTACCGACATAGCTGATCATATCTTTAAAATAACGCTGTATACCCTCTCCCATTTTTTGATATAGGGGATCAGAAATAAACTTATCTTGGATCTCAAAAAAATGACTATTTTCATGATTTGCTACTGAAAATCTATGTCGTGTTACAAAAAGCCAGCAGCTTAATCGTTTCAATGCGCCTTTGGAAAACGTATGACGAAACTCAGGTTGTATTTTTTCTATCAAGTGAGTAACAGCCAAATCATCACTTGAAAATTCTGTATCTATGATTGTCAATAAGCTAAAGTAAAAATAGCGAATTTGCAATTCATCCCCCACTAATTGGCCATTTTTTATCTTAATATGAAACGGTTTTAGTAGCTGATTTAGGTCTCTTAATTTACGAAATATAGTGGCTTCACTGCTGCTAAATTCTTGACTTAACTGAAAAATGGATACTTTTTTATGTTCTAGCACATATCGCAAAATCTGATAGGCTAAACTCTGATTCACATAAGCTAATATGATTTTGTCAAAGTTAATATCTGATGAAAAGGTGATGGCTAACTCTTTTTCTTCGATTGAAATGCTAAAGCTTTCTCCTAAAGATTGACAAGTTGTCACGATATCCACTAAGTACTCTTTTAAGGCATTTTGAGTTAATTTGACTTTTTTGGCTAAGGCTTGTTTTGTCGTTTTTTTCGTCTGAAATAATAAAAACCGTATGATCTCAACTTGTATTACTTCTTTTTTATCTAATAAACTCTCAATATGCATGCTAATTTACTTTCTTTTTGTTGCTGCCTAAGTTGAACAACAGGTCACTTTTTTCATCCCTATGTTATTTTTATATTACGTTATATCAATTATATTGTCAAATCATTGGACAATAAAAAAATCACACATAACTATGCGTGATTTTTTATATGAGCTGATCAGTTAATCTTCATAAAGACTTGAGATTTGACGATACCACTTAAACAAATACACAACGATAACTTTAGCAGATGCGTAAGCAGGTATCCCAATTAACACACCCCAAAAACCAAAAATCTTACCTGACGTTAACAAGACAAACAAAATTGTAATCGGATGAATATTTAACTTGCTACCAAGTACTAATGGACTAACAAACCGACCTTCGATGGTCTGTTCGATAACAAAGACAATCAGAACTTTAACGATCATGAACGGCCCCGCTACAAGGCCAATGATTAAAGCAGGAATCATTGCTAGAAATGACCCTAAATAAGGAATCAAGTTAAGAAACCCTGCAGAAATACCAATCAAAACAGCATATTTTAAGCCGATAACTGAAAACATGATAGAAAACATAATGGCAACAGCACCTGCAACAATTAACTGACCACGAACATAACTAGATAATTGTTCATTAACTTGAGATAATACCTTTGATGTATCCTTACGCCATGAGATTGGTAACATCTTAGTGATATAGCCGTTGAGTTGTTTACCGTCTCTTAATAAATAAAACAAAATAAACGGGAAAATCATGAGTGCGATCACAACACCAGTTGCTGCAGATAAAAATGAACTGGTCCCATTCACTAAACTACCTGAAATATTTTTTGAAATATCAATTAAGTTATTTGAGAAACTCGTGACTGCTTTCTCAATTTGAGGTTGAAATTGTTTAAAGCGGTTATCTTCAACAAGACTATTAATATGTGTTTTACCAGTTTCAACATATGCTGGAAAATTAGCAATTAATTTTTCAACTTGAGAGGCAATGTTTGGGATAGCAACAGCTAAACCCCAGATAATTAATGCCAAAATAAGTGCAAATAAGACACTGATTGTGATAACTCTTTTGACTTTACGCGTTTCAAAATAATCAACAATCGGGCTAAGTAAATAGTAAAAGACTGCTGCTAAAATAATGGGAAGCATGATAACACCAAGAAAGTCAGCAATCGGTTGAAACATGAAACTTAGTTTGGTCAAAAGTACTATGTTGAGCAAAAAGAGTAATGTAACAGCAAAACCAGTTGCTACCTTATTATCCAACAGCCACTTAAAAAACCAAGACGATTTGAAATTATTATTACTTTCCATCTATTTCCCCTACTCTTCAGTTATTTTGTATAAAAAAAATATAAGATATAGATGACCTGATACCTTAATGTCAACAGTTACATAATTTAAAAGATGTTACTTTATTATAGCATATGTTAGTGCTTTCATTGTCTAATAAGATTTCAATTTATAGAACAGTTCATGTCTTTCACTCATTTTATTATAGTTTTATGAGGATACTGCTATGACAACTGGCCACTCTGACCAATTTTAAAAACTTATGGTATAATATCAGTATAGAAATGAAAGGGATTACATTCATGATAGACAACCTATATTTTGGTACTTATACTAAAAGAACATCTGAGGGTATTTATAGCGCATCGCTGGATACGACTTCTGGCATATTGCGTGAGCTTGAGTTAAAAATTAAAGAACCTAATCCAACCTATCTAACTTTTGATGCTGCTGGGCATCTCTATAGCGTTGGTGCTGAAAATGGAGAAGGTGGTATTGCTGCTTTTGACGCGTCAGGCAAGCTGTTAAATCACGTTGTTTCTCCTGGTGCGCCACTTTGTTATGTCGCCTTTGATGAAGCACGTGGTTTAGTCTATGGTGCTAATTATCACAAAGGTGAGGTGACTGTCTATAAACAAGCTGACGATGGCAAACTCACACTAGTTGATACCACTAAACATAGTGGGTCTGGTCCACATGAAAACCAAGCAAGTCCACACCTTCATTTTGCTGATCTTACGCCCGATAAATATCTGATCACCTGTGATTTAGGTACTGATGAAGTCATCACTTACGATGTAGCTACAGATGGCAAATTATCTATTCTCGCAACCTATAAAGCAACACCAGGTGCTGGTGCGAGACATATCGTGTTTCATCCTACCCAAAAAATCGCCTATCTCATTTGTGAATTGAATAGTACGATTGAAGTATTAATTTATGATGGGGTAGGACAGTTAAGTCTCTTACAAACCATCTCTACACTGCCAAAAGATTGGACTGAGTTTAACGGTACTGCTGCGATTCGCATCACTAAAGATGGTAAATTCCTTTACGCCTCAAACCGTGGTCATGATTCTATTGCTGCTTATAAAATTATCGGTGATGGTACACTTGAACTGATACAAATAATCGCAACGAACGGTAAAATACCAAGAGATTTTACGCTTTCTACAGATGAACATGTCTTAATTGCCCCGCACCAAGACTCTGACACTGTTACGACATTTTTACGTGATGCTCAAACAGGCTTACTGACTGAAGTCCAACATGAGTTTAAGGTACCTGAAGCGGTATGTGTTGTTGTAAAATAATAAAAAACTGACACATTTGTCAGTTTTTTTGTTTATAGATTCGATCACCACTTATTTCTGATAATCTTTAATTTTCATTAAATCAGCTGATGAATAAATCCTGACTTTGAGACTATTAGATTTATTCTCTTGTCTAGACTCAAGTGTCGCTGTATAATAGTGCTTTTGATTATCACGCTTGATATCTCCGATGTTTAGATAATCAACATCACCGAAAATATACTTGCCTGCACCATCTATTAAATCCATCTTGATTTGTTTATTTTTAATCTGATATTTACTGTAACTCGCATAGTAGTCACCATCATTTTTCAATGCATAGATTTTATCATCTTGGATGACTTGATTTTGAACATTGTTTAAAGCATCAACAGTGTCTTTAGTTAAGGCTGTATTCGTTTTATATTGTGTGGCAAACAAAACCACTGGGTATTTTGCTTTCAGACTGCTAAAGATTCTAAAACTAAATAAGATATCAGGGGTTTCACCCTTATTTTCCGTCAAATAATACTGTGTTTTGTTCTTTAATCCTGCATATTTTGATTGTGCTTTAAAATAAGATAAACCACCACCTATAAAAATTAAGATAATGAGTAGGATAGTTAGACGCGTCGCCAGTTTTTGCGTTGCCTGTCTATTTGGGTTTGTATCTTGAGTTTCAAATGGCGAACTCATGGCACTATCAGTTTTGATTTGAAAAGGTTGCGCATGAGTCAGGTCATGTTGACTTTCATCTTGTTGTTCGCTTGATACCTCACTAGCCAGATGTCGATAGGTCTCAAACTCACGTTGACAGGTTGCGAGTAAGGCATCGTTTTTTATTTTTAACATCGATAAAGGGGCTAAAATCACTGTAAAATCAGGCGTTTTACTAGCTAAATTAAACTTTGATAATTTATCCAGAATTGGTTTCGTTTTCTTTAACTGATAATCAGTTGGATTTTTGACTTGTACTTCAAGGTAACGTTGTGTACTTTTTCCAGAACGAACGACTTTTATGCTAATGTCAATTATATCAGACCACAGCACCGGGCCAACGATTTGTTGTTTCCCAAATGAAACTGGTTGGTAGGTGATTCCTGTTTCATCAACTCTTAATATGATTTGTTTTTTAGACTTCACACAAATGATACCGACCATGATACCTGCGATGATGAAAAAGATACCAAATAATAAAACAAGTATAGGTGTATCAGGCGTAAAGGTGAACCCCAAAAACATGACGATACCCAGTACTAATATACTGATTGATATCATTGCTAGTTTAATGATACTCGCTTTTACCTCTAAGGGAATAGCTAGTTGTTTGTCACGATGTTTTTTCATTTAACCCTTTTCTAATCATATCGCTTATGATACTCTCTATTATAACATATGATACATAAATTAAAAAAGCACACTAACTGTCACTCCTAGAGTTAGTGTGCTTTTTTTGACTCATAAGTGTAGTCCTTTAGTGAGCAATTAAATTACGACGTCACTGTTTTTGATTGATTAATGGGCTACCATCTCTTGAGCGATCTCAGCTGCACTCATAGATGATGGATAGTATGTCGGCCAATTAGTAAGTTCTTTTGTTAATGCGGCTTGACTGTCATTTCCGAAATATATATGGAAGTGTTCAGCTTTTGTAGGTGCAATACTATGGTCACTGAATTGCAAATACTTAAATGCACCATTTGTATCTCCTACAGCCTCAAAGAGATAACGCACACCTCTATTACCTTTATCATAAGTTAGCGTTTCTTTACCACTGTACTTATAACTTGCTTTATGTGCTTGACCATCTATATAAAATGTGACCTCATCTCCTTTTATCTTAATCTGATTAACAGTTGTTTGGTAACCCGTTTCATAATATGCTTTATAGGCATCCGCAGTTTTATCTTTATTTTGTAATGACTTATAGCTCATCACCTGATCCAACGCACCACTTTTTAGTAAAGGATAAACAGATTGCCATGTACCAGCCCAATCTGATAAGCTTCTATCTTTGACTTCATTATCTTTAAAGTAGCCTTGTGCTGCTGTTTTAGCTTCTTGTTTTTCTGGTTCGATTGCTGTGACTTTCGTATCAGCATTTGTTGTTTTCTTCAGGTTTTCCAGATTTTGCATCATAACTGAAATGTAGTCATCGCCAGTTTTTTCTTGTTCTTGTGTTAATGACTCTAAAGGATTCAAGGCAAGAGTCGTCACGTTTGCTTCTTTTGCTAACGTTTTAGCGACTTTATCTGTTGCATTTTCTTCAAAATAAATATATTTGATATCATTTTTATTTACGTAAGCTTTTAAATCTTTGATTCTACTTGCAGATGGCTCTACATCTGGATTAATACCAGTAATCGGTACTTGATTCAAACCATATTCCATAGCTAGATACGCAAATGCAGCATGTTGTGTCACAAAGTTTTTCTGTTTTGCATTCGTTAAGCTTTCTTTATAAGTTGCGTCCAATGCTTTGAGTTTTTTCAAGTAATTATGTGCATTTTGTGTAAAAATGTCTTTTTTACTAGGAAACTTTTTAATCAGTTGATCTCGGATTGTTTCAACTTCTTTAATCGCAAGACTAGGTGCTAACCAAACGTGAGGATCCAATACATGACTATGGCCTTCATGACCTGCAGATTCTTCCTCACTGATGCCTGGTAATAGTAAAATACCGTCTGAAGCCTTAATGACATCCACTTTTTTCATATCTTTTGTTGTTTTTTGAACCCATGTTTCCATGTTTTCATTGTTATACACAAAAGCATCAGAATCTTGAATAGCAGCAACATCTTTTGCTGATGGTTCAAAATCATGTGGCTCAACTCCAGGTTTAACTAGAACTGAAACGCTTGCTTGATCACCAACAATTTGTTTGGTAAATTCTTGCATGGGATAAAACGTCGTAACGATATTGAGTTTATCACTCTTTTTACTTGTTTTATCGCCACTACCACAGGCAGCTAAGGATACTAAGGCAACTGTCGCTAATAAGCCAAAAAATAATTTCTTTTTCATGTTTCTCTTTCTAAAAATAGTTTACCAGTTAATCATATAGTCAAAAAAATATAAATGAGGATAACAAATCCTAACATTTTATACAGACGTGACCCTATGTAAAAGTCATTTACCAGTTAAGTATATCACATAAAAAAATAATGTCAAACCAAAAACATTATTTTTATTTTATTTAATTCTTATCTGTTCTCTTGTTTGAGTAGAAATTCTCTAACTTGACTCATAAAATACAAGGAACCTGTAATGAGGTAGGTCTCGTCTGCATGTTTAGGATTATCAAAAAAAGTTTGCCAGTTCGCCAACCAGGTAACACCTGAAATATCAGCTATGTCACTTTCTTGTATTGACTTAGGATAGTCAAACGTAGATAATGTCAAGCTTACATTAGGGATTTCTTGTAAAAGGTAGATCATTTCATGGAAATCCTTACGTTGTAAGGCAGAAAATAAAATATTGACTTTCTGTTCTCCTTGAAATTCACTAGCTAAGCGCTTGATTGCTGGTATATTATGCGCACCATCTAAAATATAGCCATGCAAGGCTTCCATTCTTGCCGGCCAAAATGCTTGTTTAAGGCCCTGTGCTATTTTTGTTTGATCTACTGTTAAGGATAGTGTCTCTGATAGTTGTTCAAACAACTTAACCGCTAAAGCGGCATTTTCTTGTTGATATTGACCATGTAAGTTGAGATCAAAACGACCATCAGCACTTGATTGGTAAAGCGGTGCGTTTTTAAGCTTTGCAACTTGTACGATGACATCATATGCTTCATCGGGCATCCCGATTGGACTACCGATGACAACGGGCACACCTTGCTTAATGATGCCTGCTTTTTCTTTAGCTATCTTAGCAAGCGTATCTCCTAAAATATCTTGATGATCTAAGCCGATCGTTGTAATTGCAGACACTAAAGGTGTGATAACATTTGTCGAATCAAAAAGTCCACCCAGCCCTACTTCGATGATGGCAATATCCACAGATTTTTCATTAAAATAGTAAAAGCCAATAGCAGTTAAAATTTCGAACTCAGTGATATTTGACAGCGCCTCGTCTTCATCCATTTTTAAAACGATAGGTTTGATCACTCCTACGACATCATCAAGTTCTTGGTCTGTTATAAAATGACCATTAATCGCGATACGTTCATTAAATATCTCGATATATGGCGAGGTGAAAGTGCCAACGCTTAAGCCATGTTGCTGTAAAATATTCGACAAAAAAGTAACTGTTGAGCCTTTGCCATTGGTACCCGCGATATGAACTGTTTTGAGTTTATCTTGTGGATTATCTAATTCTTGTAGTAAATATGCGATACGAGATAAACCAGGTTTAATCCCAAACTTTAAACGCGAATGAATCCAATCAATACTTGCATTACTCACTTTTACTAATGTCCTCTTTTAATTCATCTAAGTTTAATTTAGCAAAAAGATATTTTCTATCTTGTACTGGGAAACGTTGATCTAGTTGGTCTACTGCCCCCACTTCTACAGTACCTTCTGTAATTACGTAGTCTAGGACATGCCCACCAAATGTATGATCATCCGTAATAAAGTGTAGATGGTAGCCAGCAACACTCACACCATGAAACATCTCTGGTGTCCAAATCCCAACAATTGTACCCGTTACATCTTTTTCAGTGTATTCTGGTTGATTCGTCGCAATATCAGCAAATTTTGCACCTGCTTTTGCCTTAGGGATCATCCGAACATGCATATTTGAAAAAGTCCCATGAATTTTTATAGAACGAAATAGGTTAGCACCATCATAGTATGTTTCAATACGTGTTTGGAGTTCTTCATCTGTCGCTTCAAAACGTTGTCTAAAGATAACTTCTGCTTGATGAAATACGACTGCTGCGTAAGGGACTTGAACATCTGGTCCAACTTCAGTGATCGTTTTATCGCCACGTGCTTGATAAGCTTTACCATCAAGGACAATCAATTCCCCATCAATCGCGTCAAGTGTCCCAATGCCCAAGTCCCCTTGCTCAAGCAACTCACCAATCGTCATGCTACCTTCAAAAAGGCCACTCATGAGTGCTGATAAGGTATTGTACTGAAATAATTTAATTGGTTCTGCCATTTTTTAATTTTTCCTTAATCATCTTTTTACAGAGTCATAGACGCATCATCTGTGCTATGTCCTTAAATGTTGCTGAAAAGCTTGTGATTTCCTCGCAAGTTTTAATTATATTCTATCACAAACACTAGTAAAATATCATTTAGACGTTTAACTTTTATGCTTAATCATTGTGACAAAATACTGCTTTGATGATATCAACCTACCACCTCTTGCCAATAAAAAAGCCCTCGAAAAGGACTGTTTCGAGGACTAGGACACTTCTCATATCATAACTACAGCTGATTAATCAGGAATAATACAAGTTCCTGATCCATGTTTTACGAAATTTTCAACATTATCTAACGAGGTAATCGTGGCTTTTTTGCCTGTATTTTCAACAAATGAAACTGCTGCTGCGACCTTTGGTTTCATGGATCCTGCTGCAAATAATCCTTGGTTCAAATACGAACGCATGTCACTCACTGAAACAGTTCCAAGTGCTTGTTGATTAGGTTTGCCAAAGTTTAAAAATACATCTCCCACTGAAGTAAGAATGACTAATTCATCTGCTTCAACAAGTTCTGCTAACTTTGAGGCAGAAAAATCTTTATCGATAACAGCTTCCACACCCTCATAGCCTGTATCACTTTCTATCACAGGAATACCGCCACCGCCACATACTGTCACCAAAGCTGATGCGTCTAGTAATGGTTTTATCGCTTTCGCTTCCACGATTTTTAACGGAAGTGGGGATGCCACAACACGGCGATACCCACGGCCAGAATCTTCGATCATTTTCCACTCTGGATATTGGGCTTTGATAAGGGTTGCTTCTGATTCAGTATAAAAAGGTCCGATCGGCTTCGTTGGGTTATCAAATGCTTCATCTGCTGGATCTACAACAGTTCGTGTAATCACAGAAACAAGTGGCACATCAGACATATCGTTATGATTGAGTGCGGCCGTAAAGGCTTGAAGCATCCAATAGCCAATTTCACCCTGTGTCATAGCAACTGCAGTGTCAAGTGGCATAGCTGGATTTTTATCTGAATCACTCTCCAATTGTTGTAAGAGTAAATTACCGACTTGAGGGCCGTTACCATGTGTGACAACCATCTCAACATCATTATCTTTAATCAAGGGCATTAACTGCTCAGCTGTTTGTTGTAGTGCTTTTGCTTGTGCGCTCGCAGATGGATCATCAGTTAATATGGCATTCCCACCTAAAGCGACTACGATACGTTTTCCCATCTTAACCTAGCTCCTTTTCACTTGAGGTTTTTGTTGGGTAATACAGTGAATATTGCCGCCACCATAGACGATTTCAACTGTATTAACCCCCACAACTTCATGACTTGGAAACATCGCTTGTACTTGTTTTAAAGCAAGTGCATCATGACGGTCTCCATACTGCGGTACGATAACACCTTTATTCGTAATCAAGAAATTCATATAAGATGCAATACAAATATCACCATCTTCTCGAGGGATTGTTCCCTCCACGTTATCTATGTTAAAATCACCTTTTATCGTGACTGTTTTTTCAGGACAAGTTAATTTGTGAACTTTTAGGTGTCGCCCTTTAGCATCTGTCATCTGACTCAAGCGTTTGTATGCCTCTTGTGAGGCTTGATAAAATGGTGATGTTTTATCCTCAGTATAGATACAAGCCACTTCGCCAGGAGCTACAAAACAAGCAACATCATCTACGTGTCCATTAGTTTCTTCTGGATCGATGCCATCTTTGAGCCATAGGACTTTTTCAACATTTAAATAGGCTTTTAGTTTAGACTCAATATCTGATTTAGTCATATGAGGGTTTCTGCCTCTTGATAACAGACACATTTCTGTTGTTAAGACTGTCCCTTCACCATCTACATGAAACGAGCCCCCCTCTAGGACAAAATCATCTGTACGATAAGAGTCGATACGCGCTATCTCACAAACTTTTTGTGCTAGTAGGTCATCTTGATCCCATGGAAAATACAAACCATCTACAAGACCACCCCAGGCGTTAAACGACCAATCATTTGCCCTAATATCTCCGTGATCATTGATGACAAAAGTTGGTCCACAGTCACGTACCCATGCATCATTATTCGATACTTCAAGTACACGAATAACATCAGGTAATTGATAACGTGCATTTTGGTACTGTGCTTTAGACACTAACATGGTAACTGGTGTGAATTGACTGATTGCCTTAGCTACTTGTGTAAAGGCTATTTGAACAGGTTTTGCACCATCACGCCAATTATCTGGTCGTTCAGGCCAAATCATAAAAATTTCTTCTTGTGCTTCAAATTCTGCTGGCATCCAAAATCCATCTGATTTTGGTGTAGAGCCAATCATACGTTTAGACATATTTTTTCTCCTATTTTTTTATTTGCTTCACTTTAATAATTAACTCACCAATCCCAATAAAGATAATTGAACCAATGGTAATAGGTAATTGTGCTGTTAAAGAAGCGGCATCAAACTGTAATGGTATCGCTGTAAAAATCAACGAGATAATAATGATAATCATCGGCAAAGCCGTATACACTTTTAATGTTGTAACACTACCACTAACTTTAAAGGGACGTGGTGTATCTGGATCACTCTGTCGTAATTTATAAAATGCAGGAAAGACTGGGATATAGCTTAGTAAAAATAACACAAGATTTAGTGAGAAGAATGACCAAAACAAATCTTGATTTGGTAATAACGGTGAAATCACAACAATTACTGTCGCAACAAGACCATTCATCAAGGCTGCACCCCAAGAAATACCATTAGTCGCCCGACGTTTCGAGAAAAACCTTGGCATATCACCATTATCTGCTGCATAGCTTGCGATATTATTAACCCCTTGTGACCATGAAACCATATTCCCAACGAGTGTTAGCATAAACAAGAAAGAAATTAAGCTAATAAACCAACCTGTTGGCGTACCTAGCATCACTTGAAAACTATCGACTAATCCTGAACTTGTTGATAGTTGATCTGTCGGAATCGCAACGCCTATCCCAAAAGCAGAAAACATATAGATAGCTGCGATAACAACACCACCAATGATGATGGACTGTGGTATCTGTTTTTTAGGATTTTCCATACTGTCAGCAAAGGTACAGATGACTTCAAAACCAAGTAGATTAAAGATGATGACTGATATAAAAGATAAACTGTTCAAATCAAAGTTTGGCAATAATGATACAAGTGTATAGTAGTTTGCAACCCCTTTGGTCATGGCTGAGTAAACACCTAATCCCCCTAATGCTAAAGCTAAGAAGACTTTAATCACAGCTCCACCGTTTAAAATCCAAACGCTATCACTTACTGGATATAAGCTAATTAAGACAATAACCCAGATAAAAACCAACTCGATACCTATCGAGATCCCAGTCGTTAGCTGAAAACCAAAGATCGTTTGTAATAACTTCGGACATAATACAGCAAGTGATGCCATCCATAACGGAAAATTTATCCAGTAAAACCAGGACGCTCTCGCTCCCCAACGATGCCCAAATGCTTTTGTAATCCAATCATACAACCCACCCTCTCCTGTATAGGTAGTCCCAAGTTCTGATGTAATCAACCCATAAGGTAAGAGAAAAGCTACGATAAGGATAATCCACCAAAAGAACTGCGAGTTACCGATAGCAGCTACTGGTGCAGCAGCCTCGGCAACAAAAACAACACAAATGACGGAAAGAATCGCACTAAACAAGCTAAATTTTTTCTTTCCATTTTCCATAATGCTCACACTTTCCTATTTGCTTAAGTAAGCTTTTAACTCAGACTCAGCTATGCTTTGTGTCGCTAGATTATAAGGATTTTTCTGAGTATAATCAGTCATTAACCATACCAGTAACGCTCGAATCGATGTTAAACGATTTTCTGCTTCATCAAAACAGATCGCATTTGGCCCATCTATGACTGCATCAACAACTTCCTCACCTCTTGACGCTGGTAAACAGTGCATAAATTTTGTATTTGCGCCTGCTTTTGCCATCATGTCTGGTGTGACTTGATATTTAGGATAGAAGATTGCTAGACGCTCTGCCTCAGACAACTCTGCATCATATAAGCCATACCAAACATCTGTATAAAGGAAATCTGCACCGATAATCGCTGAGGCATCATCTGTGACCTCAAAACTGCCTCCTGATACGTCACAATTAGCGGCCAGTCTGGCTTGATGATCTGCATTCAATTGATACCCTTCTGGTCCAAAATGCACAAACTTCATCCCCATTTTTGTCGTAATCAATCCTAATGAAAAACAAACTTGAGTTGCATCTCCTACAAATACAACTTTACAGTCTTCTAATTTTTTACCAACTGGCAAGTGTTCGATAATCGTTGTCAAATCTCCTATTTCTTGTGTCGGATGATTGTAGTCTGACATGGCATTTAACACTGGTATGCTCGTATATTTAGCGAGTTTATCAACAGACTCATGACGGTCGACACGTGCCATAATGATATCCAGTAGTCTAGAGAGAACTATACTTGTATCTTCTATTGTTTCATGACCACCCAATTGAATTTGACCTGGTGCTAAATATTGGGCGTGACCACCTAACTGTGTCATGGCTGTTTCAAAAGAAACACGCGTACGTGTTGAGGATTGTTGAAAAATCATACCTAATGATTTATTTTTTAATAATGGTGGATAATAGCCATTTTTGATGGCAGCTTTAATCTTTAATCCCAGCGTTACAATATCGAGAATTTCAGATTTTGAGTAGGTTTCCGTCGTAATAAAATCACGTTTCTTTGTTGCGTTCATGTTGTTATCCTCCTGAATAGTATGTGATCGACGTTCTCTATTGGGAACGTTTTCAGTATAGCAAGTCGTTTTTAGCAAAACAATAAACTAAAGGATGTAAACCTTAAGCATCGCTTGCACTACTGTTAGACTAGGCTATGGCCCAAAAGTTTAGAGAAAGGTTTAGATCAAATAACCATAAAAAAAACCATTTTAAAAATGGTTATTGATCATATCATGTATCATGTTGTTCAAATGCTTCCCAAATTTTACAAACCTCTGTGCGACGGTCAACTTGAAGTTTGATAAAAATATTATGTGTATGTGTCTTAACTGTTCCTATAGACAGATAGAGTTGCGTCGCGATTTCCTGATTATGTTTATGTGCGATGAGTAACTTTAGTATTTCTGCTTCTCGTTGGGTAATCCCATATTTACTTACGAATCTGGAAAAGTCATCTTCTTGGTTGGGCATCTGCTGATTAGCTGTCGTTTCAACACGCTCACACTGACTATTATTTGGGGGACTAGGCGCGTGATAGGTGAACTTGTCTGCTAATAACTGAGTGCACACGTAGCGGATTGAGATCATACAAAGTACGATATGAAAGACATCTTCTGATATATTTCTATTTTGAATTTGCAACACATTACGATGATAACTATCTCTAACATAAATAACAAAGCTATCTTCTAAAAAGATTAATAGACCAAAGCTAATGGTTAACCACCCAAGTAATCTAATATATCTGTAAAACTGACGGGTTTCATCCAGTTGGCGAACATGTTTTAATAATAACCCTCCCAAATAAATCGTTAATACCTGACTTGGTAAATAATATAACCAAACTTTTAAGGCGGAGTCACTCATGAACGGCACAAGAATTAACCAAAAAGCAAATAGGATATAGAGAACATACTGATAAAACTTTAACTTTATATTCAGTAGCTCATCTGTTAACTTTAGGGCAATTCCAACTATAGCCAAATAATAAAGTGTATCAAAAATTGGATTAATCATGAAAAGTTGATTATAACCGTTAGCAAACACATGGAAAGTTTCAGACATGGCAATCACAATACCTTTTATAATGACAACTAAAAAATATATCATCATCAATAACTCATTTTTTTGGCGTTTTTTTAAATATAAACACAAAAATAAAGACATGACTATCGTATATAAAATGGTTAATAAGCTCGTATAAATATAATTAAACATCATTTGTTTGAACTCACTCTCCACTTCTATTCTCATGATCATTTGTCTATAACATCATTTACCATATGTCGTGACAAAACCGATATAACTCCAAAAAAGCAACCGCTTACAAACTCATTCTCTCAAAAACTATTAAATTTGTCAAAATTTTTAGCAAATGTAGCAATATCTATGGAAAAAACCCTTAATCACAAAAGAATTAAGGGTTTTATCGTATCTGATTTTGCAAATTACTGGTTAATACCGTTATTGTATAACATTTATGGGCTTGCCTTGTGAAAAAGCAGTGATATTATTTTTGATGATAGAGATTAATCTTTGTCTGGTTTCTAAGCCTCTCCAGCCAATATGTGGCGTGATAATCACTTTATCCATCGAATATAAGGGACTTGTATCAGCTAATGGTTCGACTTCTTGCACATCAAGACCTGCACCGGCGATGACTCCCGTATTAATCGCTTTAATTAAGGCACCCTCATCAATCAATGGCCCTCTGGCTGTATTGATAATAAAGGCTGTGTTTTTCATTAGTGCTAATGTGTCTTCCTTAATCATATGATGTGTTTGTGGTGTTAATGGGCAATTAAGAGAAATAAAATCACTTTGTGTCCACACTGTTTCTGCCGTTGTAAACCGCACACCATCTTTATCTTCTCTTGCAGTCCTTGTTGAGACTAATATGTTCATATCTAGTGCTTGAGCGACTTTAATGATCTCTTTTGCGATATGTCCGTAGCCAATAACACCTAAAGTCTTTCCGTTAAGTTCCACATGGTCAACCATCAAGTGCTTATGAAAATTATCGTGATTATCTTGAGCTAACATACGCAGCTGTTTTTGAACTGAACTTGCTAGGTTTAACATCAGCATAATTGCTGTATGTGCAACACGTTTGCTACTATAATCAGGAATATTACATAAAATAATATTTTTCTCACGTACTGCCTCTAAATCAATATTATTGTAACCTGTACCTGCTTCACATATCATCTTGACGCTATCAGGAAAATCTAAAATGATGTCACGACTTAACCTCATCTCCTTTGTCACCACAATATTAAACCCTTGCACGCGTTCTAAAATTTGACACTCATCTGTTTCATCATAACACTTAACGTCAGAGGAAATCGTTGAATAATCTATTTTTCCGTCATAATTTACAATACCTGCATTTAGTACAACTGTTTTATCATTCATCGTTTAACTACACTTTCTAATTATCTGTCGGGTTTAGCCTTTTTTCACTATCATATCGTCAACTTTTGTCTATTAAAGATCTATAATGATTATCATATAAACACATCATGAAAAAAAGAAGGTACTTTTTAGTCACCTTCTTTTTTACTCAAACTTAATGCTTATCGCTTAATAAAACTCATCTGGTAAGATTGTTTCACCAAGTTTGATGTT
>NZ_JXJX01000001.1 GCF_002441715.1 Pseudolactococcus plantarum | reverse complement strand
ACCATGTCAACCACTTTTTTAACTTTTTTAATATTTATGTCTTATTTTTGTAAATTATGTCATAAATCTCATCGCTGATAGACAAATCGAACCCTAATATTATCGTATTTCTGATAAAAAAACATAGTGTCTTGACTCAAGTCAGTACACTATGTTTTTAAATAGATTCTCAAATCAGTAAATTATATAGGCTAGTTTGACCTTTCAGATCTATAAATTTATTGTCAAAATCTGCGATTCTTTCAATCAATACGCCTTGATCATCCTTATCTGCCAACAAGATACCAATTAAGACTGGCCCACTCCCTCTATTTGCACGCTTAATATACTCAAAACGTGTAATATCATCATTTGGTCCTAAAATATCATTTACAAATTCTCGTAAAGCACCCGGTCTCTGCGGAAAATTGATAACAAAGTAGTGTTTAAGGCCTTCATAGACCAAACTCTTTTCTTCTATTTCTGGCATACGATTAATATCATTATTACCCCCAGAAATAATACAAACTACAGTTTGTCCTACAATATCATCTGCAATAATATCCAATGCAGCCACACTAGCTGCACCAGCAGGCTCAACTACCATCCCTTGTTTTGAATATAAATCAAGGATTGTACCTGAAATTAAGCCCTCATCAACATTAATTAAGTTATCCACATGATCTTTAGCAATTTGATAAGTTAAGTCGCCGACCTTTTGTACAGCAATGCCATCTGCAAATTTATCGATAGTAGTTAGTTTTATTGGTCCTTGATTATCAAATGCAGCTTGCATTGATCTAGCACCTGATGCTTCAACACCAATAATTTCTGTTTTTGGGCTACTGTGCTTGGCATATAAAGAGACACCCGAAACCAATCCACCGCCACCAACTGCCGCGATGATTTTGTCTATTTCGATATGTGCTTCTTTTGCAGCTTCCAAAATTTCTACAGCTACAGTCCCCTGTCCTGCAATCACATCTGGGTTATCAAATGGATCTATAAAAGTCTTGTTTTCTTGCAGCGCAAAAGCTCTCGCTGCTGCTGCGGATTCATCAAAAGTATCACCTACTAGCGCAATCTCCGCATAATCTCCACCAAAAAACTTGACTTGAGTGATTTTTTGTTGAGGTGTTGTAGTCGGCATGAAAATCGTTGCTGGGATTTTCAAATCATTACAAGTATATGCGACACCTTGTGCATGATTACCCGCACTAGCACAAACAACACCATCATGTATTTGATCTTCTGGTAAATTATGAATCGCGTAATATGCACCGCGAAGTTTAAACGATCTTACACTTTGGAGATTTTCTTGTTTGAGGTATATATTAGCCTTATACTTATCTGATAAATAGCTATCTCGTAACATTGGTGTTTTGATAGCCACACCTTTTAATACCTCATTTGCCTTTAATACATCTTTATAACTTACCATATCGTTGTAGTCCTTAATATTTTGAAAAACCGAAAAGAAAGTCGAGCTAAGCTCAACTTTCTAATTCCCTTCAATCCACTAAAAATAAATGACTCTTATTTTTAATGATTAGTTGTAAATTTTAAAAGCTGCATCATCGTTAGATTGAGTAAATGGCATTGCTTTACGTAATTCAGCACCTACTTTTTCAATTTCAAGATCTGCTGCTGCTGCACGGAAAGCTTTCATTTTAGGATTTCCAGCTTTATAATCTTCTACAAAGTCTTTTGCAAACTGACCAGTTTGGATGTCAGTTAAAACTTTTTTCATGTTAGCTTTGACTTCAGCAGTAATAATTTGTGGTCCTGCGATGTAATCTCCATACTCAGCAGTGTTTGAGATAGATTGACGCATTTTTTTGAAACCACCCTCATATAAGAGGTCAACGATTAGTTTCATCTCATGTAAGACTTCAAAATATGCAAGTTCTGTCGCATAACCAGCTTCTGTTAATGTTTCAAAACCAGCTTCGATCAAGGCAGTAACACCACCACAAAGGACTGCTTGTTCACCAAATAAGTCTTCTTCAGTTTCTTCTTTGAAAGTTGTTTCAAGCATACCAACGCGTGCTGAACCAGCCGCACGACCCCAGTCCATAGCGATATCACGCGCATTACCACTTGCATCTTGGTAAACAGCAAAAAGTGCTGGTACACCAAATCCTTCAGTGTAAGTACGACGAACTAGATGTCCTGGTCCTTTAGGAGCAAGCATGAAAACATCAACTGTTTCAGGTGCTTTGATATAACCAAAATGGATGTTGAAACCATGACCAAAACCAATTGCAGCGCCATCTTTAAGATTCGGTGCAATTTCTGATGCATACAAATCTGCTTGAATTTCATCTGGTGCTAAAATCATGATGATATCTGATTTTTCAACTGCTTCTGCTACTGGATAAACATCAAATCCATCTTCTTTAGCAGCATCAAAAGATTTACCAGGACGGACACCGATAATAACGTTTTCACCTGAATCACGTAGATTTTGTGCATGCGCATGCCCTTGTGATCCATAACCGATTACTGCGATTTGTTTGCCAGCAAGTGCTGGTGTTTTTACATCATTTTCATAATACATTGTAACTGCCATTGTTTCATATTCTCCTATTTTTAAATGTAATTACATCTAGTTATAACGTGCTATCTCTATACTCTAATATTGGTAGCAAATCTATCACGACTAATTTTTTGTAATATACTATAATTTTACGACTTTTCAGATAATTTGTCAAGAATAAACTGGGTAATCTTATTAAGCCAATACTTAATCCCTCGTGAAATCAGTGACACCTGTTCTTGCGATATTTTTGATACCGTAAGGTTTAACGACTCTCAACAAGGCTTCGATTTTATCATATCCACCCGTAAGTTGGATTGTTACTGTTTTCGGCGCCACATCCACTACGCTAGCTCTAAACGGCTGAATCATAGCGAACAGTTCTGCACGTATCGCTGCAGGTGCTGATACTTTGACTAACAAGACCTCTCGTTCAACGTGTGGGACATCTGTAATGTCTCTAACTCTTAACACATCTACTTGTCGATTTAACTGCTTGATAATTTGCTCAACTTCATCCATATTGTCGACATCAATCATTACCGTAATTCTAGAAATATGTGGTGCCTCTGCGTGACCAACTGATATACTTTCGATATTAACTTGTCTTCTGGATAAAACACCCGTAAAACGATTTAAAACACCTGTCGAATTATTTAGTTTTGCTGTTAACATTCTACGCATTAAATTTCACCCCCAACATCTCATCGTTGTGCCAGCCCGCAGGTACCATAGGATAAACCTGTTCTTTTTGAGAAATACCAACTTCTAAAACCATCCCAACAGGTTCTGTAATGACTTTTAGGTCTTCTGCTATTGTAGTGGGATCTAAGAATTTATCATATTTCAAGCCATAAGCTTGTGCTAATAATTGAAAATCTGGTTCTAAATCAAAAACTGATTCACTCCGACGCTCTTCATAAAAACTTTCTTGCCATTGTCGTACCATACCAAGTGAATGGTTATTAAACAGCACGACTTTGATTGCAACACCATAGCCATTCAAAATCGCCAACTCTTGGTTAGTCATCTGAAAACCACCATCTCCTACAAAGACAATCACTTCTTTATCTGGATTAGCTAGTTTTGCACCAATAGCCGCTGGAATACCAAATCCCATTGTCCCCAAACCACCACTTGTAACCAGTTGACGGCTATGTTTATATGGATACCATTGGGCTGCCCACATTTGATGTTGACCAACGTCTGTCACAATGATTGCATCACCATTTGTTATCTCACCAATTAATTTAATGACTTCTTGTGGTTTATTAACCCCTTGTTCAGGCTCAAAACTATAAGGTGCTCTTTTAGCATTATCCTGTACTTGTGCAACCCATTTGTCGTAAGTTGTCTGTGGTGTTTCAACAGTTAATAAAATCTCTAATGCACGTTTTGCATCTCCAACTACCGGCAAGTGCGTTTTAACGATTTTACCAATCTCCGCTGGGTCGATATCAATGTGTGCAACCGTTGCATTTTTCAAAAACATAGTTGGTTTTGAAGCGAGCCTATCATCAAAACGACTACCGATATTGATCAAATAATCTGTTTCAGCTAACGCCATATTGGCCGCGTATGAGCCATGCATACCACCCATCCCCAAAAACAAAGGATGCTCAACCGGCATCGCGCCTAACCCAAGTAAACTAGACACTACAGGAATTTGTAACCGTTCTGCAAATGCTACTAATTCGTCGTGTGCATCGGCATAGTTGACACCACCACCTACTAATAATAACGGTCTTTTTTTCTTTTCTAAGAGTGCCACTATTTTTTTGAGCTGTAAGCTATTAGGTTCTATAGTTGGTTGGTACGACGGTAAGTCTAGCGTCGTATCATTAATATACGACACTTCTTGCGCTGCAATATCTTTTGGTAAATCAATCACAACAGGACCTGGACGGCCAGATGTTGCAATATGTATGGCCTCTGTAATAATTCTTGGGATATCTTCAGTCCGTCTAATTTGATAATTGTATTTAGTGATTGGCATGGTAATACCGATAATATCAGCTTCTTGGAACGCATCCTTACCAATCCCTTTTGTCGCGACTTGACCGGTAAACACAAGCATCGGTACTGAATCGGCATTGGCATCAGCAATACCTGTCACTGCATTTGTCGCACCAGGACCTGACGTTACAAGCGCAACACCTATTTTCCCAGATGACTTTGCATACCCTTCAGCTTCATGCGTTGCACCTTGTTCATGACGTGCTAGTACATGTTTGATGCCATCAAAATCATATAATGCATCATAAAGTGGTAAAACAGCTCCCCCAGGATAACCAAATATTGTATCTACTCCCAAGTTTTTAAGTGTATCTAATACAAGTTTAGAACCACTTCTTGGTTTTTCTAATTTTATCTGTTTCAATTGAGTTCTCCTTTAAATAATTTTCATACCTAAAAAAATTCTGAAAATTACGAATTGCAAATTATATTTAGATTTTATCACGTTTACACTACTTTTTCAACCAAGTCTATTATAATTAACTCATGAAAACTTTAGCAATTACTGTACTTTGTATTCACAAATCTGATGTCTTTTAAGAAAAAAAGCTCGACTCGTATCGGGCTTTTTTGACAAACGATTAGCTATTTAAAAATCTGTTACACAACCATGGGCTGCATCATCAGTTAGTTTAGCAAATTTTGCAAGGACTCCACGTGTTGCCTTTGGTTCTGGTAGTTGATAAGCAGCACGACGTTTAGCAAGTTCTTCATCAGATACTTTAAGGTTAATCGTATTATTGATTGCATCAATCTCAATGATGTCATCATCTTCTACAAGACCAATCACACCACCTTTGACCGCTTCAGGAACGATGTGGCCCACAACAAATCCATGAGTCCCACCAGAGAATCTACCATCTGTAATCAAAGCAACTGATTTCCCTAATCCTGCACCAATTAAAGCAGAAGTTGGTTTCAACATTTCAGGCATACCAGGTGCACCTACAGGTCCAATATTTTTAATAACTGCTACGTCCCCGGCATGTAAACGCCCTGTTTCGATGCCTTCAATAAAGTGTTGTTCTCCGTTAAATACGCGTGCTGTACCAGTGAACTGCTCACCCTCTTTACCAGAAATTTTGGCTACAGATCCACCAGACGCCAAATTACCATAAAGAATTTGTAAATGTCCTGTCGCTTTGACTGGATTATCAAATGGTCTAATGACATCTTGCTTATCAAAATCAAGTGTCACGGCATTTTCAACATTCTCTGCTAAGGTCTTACCTGTTACAGTCAAGCGTTCCCCGTGTATACGACCTTCTTTAAGGAGGAATTTAAGTAGCGCAGGTAAGCCACCGATACGATGGAAATCTTCTTGCATATATTTCCCTGAAGGTTTGAAATCACCAATAACTGGTGTTCTATCCGAAATCTCTTGGAAATCGTCTTGTGTTAACTCGATCCCAACTGTTCTCGCCATCGCAATCAAGTGTAAGACAGCATTGGTTGATCCACCAAGTACCATTACTACCGTAATCGCATCTTCAAAGGCTTCACGAGTCATAATATCACTTGGTTTGATATCACGCGCAAGTAAGGTCTTCATATATTCGCCGACAGATGCTGCTTCACGTTGTTTTTCATCAGATTTAGCAGGGTTAGTAGATGAAAATGGTAAACTCATCCCTAATGTTTCGATTGCTGCTGCCATCGTGTTAGCCGTGTACATACCACCACAAGCCCCTTGACCAGGAATAGCATTAGAAATCACACCATGATAATCTTCATCTGAGATATTACCTGTTAATTTTTCACCTAATGCTTCAAAAGCTGAGACAATATTTAGTGATTCACCATTGTATTCACCGTGTGCAATTGTCCCACCATAAACCATAATAGATGGTCTATCAAGTCTTGCCATCCCAATGATTGTTCCTGGCATATTTTTATCACATCCTGGAATACCTACGATACCGTCATAATATTCTCCACCAGCGTTTGTCTCGATAGAGTCTGCGATAACCTCACGAGACACAAGAGAGTAACGCATTCCATCTGTACCATTAGCAATGCCATCAGAGACGCCTATCGTATGAAATTGTAGTCCTAAAAGGTCTTGTGTGGCATCAACAGACGCCTTAACTTTTTGACCAAGTTGATTCAAATGCATATTACATGGATTGCCATCCCAGTCCATAGACACAATACCGACCTGTGCTTTATCAAAATCTTCATCTTTAAACCCGATACCATAAAACATAGCTTGAGTCGCTGGTTGTGTTGGATCTTGTGTCAACGTTTTTGAGTATTTATTAAGCTCAACTTCGGTTGTTTGACCATTATACGTAAATTTCATAAAAACCTTTCTTATCACGAAATACAATTTATTTTAAACATGCTTGAAAAATACAGGATATTTTTTCTAAACAACTAGTGTCTCAAGCAAATCTATTACCCCTATTTTAACACTTTAAAATCTTTCGTCAAGGAATTATCAGAAAATTTCGTCAACTAAAAAATAGGAATACGAACACGTATCCCCATTTTTAATACTATGCTAAACTTTCAGGAAACAAAAGCGTAATTAAACTTTCTGTCACGCGACGAGATTGTCCCACAGCTGGAAAAAGATGCATCTGCATCATCGGGTTTTGATTCGCTTCGATGACAAAATAATCACTCTCTGTCGTGAAGTCCTCAATAATGATATCTACACCTGTGATTGTAACGTCTAATGCCTTGGCTACACGAACAGCAATATCTTTAAAGTGTGAAGAAACTTGATCAGTTCGATCAATTGAATCTCCACCAGTTGATATATTTGAATTTTCTCGTAATAAAATACGTTGGCCTTGCTTTGGTATCGATAATTCATCAACACCTTGTAAACTAAGTGTTAATCTCTCCACTTCCCCTATGATAATTTTTTCAAGTGGTGTCCGATGGTGTTCACCACGTCTTATATCTGAGTTTTTAGTTTCAACGAGTTGTGCAATATTATGGATACCATCGCCAATCACATTAGCGGGAAATCGTTCTAGAACAGCTAACACTGCATTATCTTGTACATAAAAACGGTATTCTGTCCCATGTGCATAAGTTTCTACAATAATTGCATCATCATTTTCAAACGCAATGTGAACAGCTTGCTCATAATCTGCTTGTGTAGCAGTTTGTTTAAAAATTGTGATGCCAATACCGTAATTAGTTGATTTTGGCTTCACAACAAATGCTGATGGTAACTGGTCAAAATAAGCAATTGCATCCTCAATCCGATAAAATTCATAGCCAAACGGTACTTTAATATCAGCTGATCTCAAAATTTCTTTAGTAACAATCTTATTTTCCATAAGTGCATGGGATAATGCACTATCTAACCGAGTGATATTACCTTCTTTGATGTACTCTACGTGTGTGCCATAAGTCAATTTGATGATTTGTTCATTTTCATCTAACACTTGATAATTGATACCATATTTAATCGCATCTGCGATCATATTTTGCGTTGATAATTCAAGTGTTTCATATCCAGGTAATTGGAAGTCATTGCTTGGTGCAACAATAGCGTCACTTTGTACATCAAGGCGCGATAAAACTGCCAATATTGCCGTCAATTCTCTCTCTGATTGGTAGGTTACTGTAACACTTTCCTCATCAAAACACCAGTAAGCATTATCTGGTAATTGTGTTGATACTTTAAAAGTCCTTTTCATTTGCAAAAATCTCCGATATTTCTGATAACGTTTTACCACTTTCAAATAACTTCAAACCGACAAGGGCTGGATTTTGTTTTAAGGCGATACGCTGATAAAGTGCTGATAAGTACACTGCCTCACCAAATCCACGTTTTTTTAGTCCTGATGTAGCTAAATCTAATAAATCTTTAGCGAACATCGCAACATCATTGACTTCGTCATCTGATAAGTGTTGCGCAGCAAAACGCCGGCGTAGTTGCTTATAATCACGACCATAATCCTCATAAAATGGATGACTTTTGACAAGTTCAGTAAACGCTGGTAGTTCGACCATTAAACCAAGATGAAAAGCTGCAACAGTAAAGGTATCAGCGATTGGTTGTGCACAGCTACTACGGAATTCTACTGTTCCTCTCGTAGTTAAACTTTGATACTGATAACTTCTGTGTTCGTTAAAATCATAGGGACTAGGTGTTAAAATATTGCTTTCACCTGATAAATTAAATCCTGAAATTTCATCATGATTAAAATAGTCATCAGCCTGAATCGGATTAAAATAGTGTATATCATCATCACTTGTACTAGAAAACAATGCTGTTTTCTCTAAGTAATCCAGAAACTGTTCTTGATCTTCAAAATATTCAGTAAATACCCCTACATTTTCATCAAAAACACCATGCATCGATTCTTCCCAAAAGATATCACGTGATATCAAGGTTTCCAAATGCGTATGCCAAAGGTAAGAATTGGCAAATAGCCATGCTTTAGCAGGCTCTATCGCATTAAAATCATTAAGGGTTGGCATGAGTGTATCAGGTGTCACATCTAACTGCACTTGGCTACCTTGAATAAAAGCGCCAAACTGATAACGCTCTTCTTGGATCACACCTGTATCTCTTCCCAACTTCAGATAAGCCATCAACATCTCATAACGTTGACTAGCGACTGGTCTGTTATCATTCTTATGCCAAAATGGATTAACACCAAACCCTGTTAATAAATGGTTGTGGTTTTTCAAGAACGGTTGAATAACTGATAGATACTGTTTAAATTTATCGTCAACTTCTTGAATTGTTTTTGCTTTATCAAAAGCGAACTCTAGTGTATTATACCCAACTTCAAAAAGAATTCGATCTTCATTTTCATCTGATACCAGTTGTATAGGACGCTCAAAAGCATCTGTTTTTTCAATAGAAAATGGTAATTGGTCAACGATATGAGCAAACAACTCAAATACAACAGAAAAAACGACTGCCTTTGCTGATAAATTAACAATAGGGAACTCTAACTCAATCCCAACAAAAAGCTCATCTGTTGCTTTCAATTTTGAAAAATACCGTTCACGTAATAACTCTCGTGATAATTCCACCTGCCTGATCCTCCGCCTTCTCATTTTCAACTACTAACTTTTTTACATCACATCTTATTAGACGCAGTTAAGCAACCAGTTATATCATCACTTAAAATAAAAAATGAACAATAGTCTATCTACTATTCATTTCGTACTATTATTTTATCATATTATCATCTATTTCATATTTTAAATATCTTATCACGAACAATTTTTACTGTAGTATCACTTTTAAAACCGCAAACTGTAGCATATTAATCAAGAGAGGATGACTGATTGATTATATTCACAATTTAAATTTTGAACAAAATAAAAACCACTTGTCCTTTGGACAAGCGGCCTAGTTTTGATACTAGACAGTAAGAGCTAGACTAAGTGCAAGCACCACCATCATAACACTCCACAAAAATTGATGAAGACTATCGGGTCATAAGTCATAGACGTTTTATGAACGTAATGCTCTAAAGTTTTATGACCTATGCCCCTTACTGCTTTATTATTATGACTGAATTAATTATTAAACAAGTTCAATAATTGCCATCGCTGCAGCATCGCCACGACGTGGTTCAGTTTTCAAAATACGTGTATATCCACCATTACGACCTTCATAACGTTTAGCGATATCGCCAAATAATTTTTGAAGTGCAGTTGGGAAAGTTTCAGTTTCTTCATTGAAATCTTTTTCAGCGATTTCATTACGTACATAAGCAGCTGCTTGACGACGTGCATGAAGATCGCCACGTTTTCCGAGCGTGATCATTTTTTCAACTGTTTTACGAACTTCTTTAGCGCGCGCTTCAGTTGTTACGATGTGCTCATTGATAATCAAATCAGTCGTTAAATCGCGAAGCATCGCTTTACGTTGATCAGATGTACGTCCAAGTTTACGGTAACCCATGATTTCCTCCTATTAGATTTTAATTAGTCTTTTTTAAGTGATAAGCCAAGGCTGTCAAGTTTATCTTTAACTTCAACCAATGATTTACGACCTAAGTTTTTAACTTTGAGCATCTCTGGTTCACTCATATCAGCAAGATCAGCAACAGTATTAATACCAGCACGTTTCAAGCAGTTATAAGAACGAACAGAAAGATCTAGCTCTTCAATGACTTTATCCAAAGCACGCTCTGGTTTCACTTCATCTTTATCAACTAATGTGTCAGCAACTTGCGCTACTTCAGATAAGTTAACAAAAAGACTTAGGTGATCAGTCAAGATTTTTGCAGAAAGAGACAAAGCATCTTCTGCAGATATTGTGCCGTTAGTAAAGATTTCTAGAGACAATTTGTCAAAGTTATCTTTTTCACCAACACGAGCTGGTTCAACTTGATAATTCACCTTGTTAACAGGTGTATAAGATGAATCTACAGCGATTGTGCCGATTGGTGCATCAGATTGTTTATTATCTTCAGCAAGCACATAACCACGTCCTGAATTCACTGTCATGCGAGCGTTCACTGAGTGTCCTTCCGCAAGTGTGAAGAGGTAATGGTCTTTATTAACAATCTCAATATCGCTATCAGTAAGGATATCTCCTGCGGTAACTACTGCAGGTCCTGTTACATCAAGTTCAATAATTTTCTCTGTTTCAACATATGATTTGATTGCGAGTCCTTTAATAGCAAGGATTACTTGTATCACATCTTCATGTACGCCTGGAATTGTTGTGAACTCATGGAGTACACCATCAATTTGGATACTCGTAACAGCAGCACCAGGTAGTGACGATAGAAGAATACGACGTAAAGAATTCCCAAGTGTTGTACCATAGCCACGTTCAAGCGGTTCTACAACAAACTTGCCATAAACATTTTCTTCATCAAATTTTGTAATTTTTGGTTTTTCAAACTCAATCATGCGTATATCCTTTCAGTGCAAAGTGTTTAGAGTAGCAACAAGCACTCTAGAAATTATACACGACGACGTTTTGGAGGACGAGCACCGTTATGTGGTACAGGTGTTACATCACTGATTGCAGTAACATTCAATCCTGCAGCTGCAAGTGCACGAATCGCAGATTCACGACCTGGTCCAGGACCTTTTACAGTAACAGCAACAGTTTTCAAACCATGTTCTTGAGCAGACTTAGCAGCAGCTTCAGATGCCATTTGAGCAGCGAAAGGAGTCGATTTTTTAGACCCTTTGAACCCAAGGGCACCAGCTGATGACCAAGCAAGCGCGTTACCATGAACGTCTGTGATCATTACGATTGTGTTATTGAAAGTTGCGTGAATATGAACAACACCTGATTCAATATTTTTCTTGACACGACGTTTACGAGTAGGTTTAGCCAATGTTAATCTCCTTTCTTATTTTTTCTTACCTGCGATAGATTTAGCAGGTCCTTTACGTGTGCGTGCGTTGTTCTTCGTGTTTTGACCACGAGTAGGCAATCCGCGACGGTGACGTACACCACGATAGCTTCCGATTTCCATGAGACGTTTGATGTTTAAGTTTACTTCACGACGAAGGTCACCTTCGACTTTAAGTCCATCAACTTCACGACGGATAGCATCTTCTTGATCAGTTGTAAGGTCTTTAACACGGATATCTTCAGCAACCCCAGCGGCAGCAAGAATATTTTGTGCAGTTTTGAGACCGATTCCGTAAACGTAAGTTAGTGAAATTACTACTTGTTTATCGTTTGGAATATCAACTCCAGCAATACGAGCCATTCTTTATGTTTCCTTTCTATCCCTGACGTTGTTTGTGTTTTGGATTGGCAGGACAAATTACCATAACACGACCATTACGACGAATTACTTTACAGTATTCGCACATTGGTTTTACCGATGGTCTTACTTTCATTGTATGTACCTCCTATAAAAATGTTTGGACTACTTAAAGCGGTATGTAATACGTCCACGAGTCAAATCATAAGGCGACATCTCAACAGTAACACGGTCACCAGTCAAGATACGGATATAATTCTTTCGCATTTTACCTGAAATAGTCGCCAATATTTTGTGTCCATTTTCAAGCTCAACTGTGAACATCGCATTAGGCATAGTGTCAATCACTTTGCCTTCAATTTCGATTACGTCATCTTTTGCCACGTCAACTTACCTCCTCTTTAAATTTGTCCATTTTTGATAAATATCTAAAAGTCGGACTAGAATATTATATCATACCAGCCCGACTTTTACAAGTTAATTCCATAAATATATTAAATAGATATGATAAATTTTCGATTATCCTAGAATTTCTTTGATTGCTTTTGAAACTAAATCAATATCTTGTTGTCCATCTACTTCTTTAACTAAGCCTTTTTGTGCATAGTGTTCTAAAATAGGTGCACCTTGTTTGATGTTGATATCTAAGCGATTTTTAACTGTTTCAGGCTTATCATCCTCACGTTGATAGAAATCATGTCCGCCACATTTATCACAAGTTCCTGCAACTGTCGTTGGATTAAATAGTTTATGATAAGTTGCGCCACAAGTTCTACAAATAAATCGACCAGATAAACGATCTACTAAAATGTCTGGATTCACTTTAATATCAATCACAGCGTCTAAAGTGATGCCTAAATCAACAAGCATTTTGTCTAATGCAACAGCTTGTTCAATCGTCCGTGGGAAACCATCCAATAAAAATCCAGATTGCTTGATATCATCTTGTCCTAATCTTTCTTTAACAATACCATTTGTTACTTCATCTGGAACTAGTTCACCTTTATCAATAAAAGATTTAGCTAATTTACCCATCTCAGTTTCATTCTTCATAGCTGCACGGAACATATCCCCAGTTGAAATATGTTGTACACCATAAGTGTCAACGATCATTTCTGCTTGAGTGCCTTTACCTGCTCCAGGTAATCCCATAATTAATAAATTCATTATATCTCCATTTAATTGATTTTTCTCTACTTCTCTATTCTATCGTTTTCCATGCTTTTTGACAATGTTAAGTCTGCATAAATCTAAATATACTGACGCATTTGCTAAACATATCAAAAAAATACATGTCAAATTGACATGTATTATTTCAAAGTAATCAATAGATCAAACAGTCAGTAATTACTGAACTGGTTCATCCATAAATCCTTTGTATTTACGTTTGAGCATATAACCTTCTAATTGCTTAGCTCCTTGAATCGCTGTAGAGATCAAGATAAGTAAACTAGTACCACCAAGTGCTACCATTTTAGGAAGACCATATAGATTTGTTGCAACGATTGGGATAATAGAGATCGCACCTAAAAAGAGTGCACCAACTGTTGATAAACGAATTAATAAACGTGAAATGTATTTTTCTGTCCCTTTACCAGGCCGAACAGAAGGAATATAAGATCCTTGTTTTTGTAGGTTTTCTGCCATTTTTTCCGGATTAACTTGCACGAATGCATAGAAAAATGTGAACAAACCTATAAGCACAGCATAAAATATCATACCAGTCCAAGTATTATAGTCTAGTTTGTTTTGCAAAGTCGTAACCCACCCAATATTCTTACCTGAATGTTGGAAAAGTCGTAAAATTGTTTGTGGTGCAGTCGAGATTGAACTTGCAAAGATAACTGGTATAACACCAGCAGGATTGACCCGTAAAGGTAAGTAAGAACTCGTTGGTGCACCTTGCACTAGTTTTGTATATTGAATGGGTATTTTACGTTCTGCTTGCTGAATGAAAGTTGTGACAAAAATGATGATTGCCATAGCTACTAAGAGCACGATTACAAATATGATTGACCCTGTTAATTGATCAGGACGAATATTTACAAACTTATCTTGATAGACTTGACTAATCGCACTTGGAATACCTGCAATAATACCTGCAAAGATAATCACTGATACACCTTGACCAAACCCTTTTTCTGTAATTTGTTCACCAAGCCACACAACAATCATTGAACCCGTTGTTAAGATCGCACCGATGAATAAATAAGTTTGCCAAGTTGGATTTTCAACAATTTTCTGTGCACTCATTGCTTGGAAACCGGCAGTGATACCTACAGATTGTAGCATTGCTAAAACAAGAGAAATGTAGCGAGTGACTTGGTTGAGTTTACGTCGACCAATCTCACCTTGCTTGCTCCACTCCACAAATTTAGGTAAGATATCCATTTGTAAAAGCTGCACAATGATTGATGCTGTGATATATGGTGAAACACCCATAGCAAACACAGAAAAACTTTGCATCGCATTCCCAGATACCATATTTAACATCGATAGAAACGGTAAATCACTCAACGCATTTAAGTTATTAACGTTAATCCCAGGTACTGTAATATGCGCACCAAGTCGAAAAACGAATAGCATAGCGAGGGTAAACAAGATACGGGCGCGAACCTCTTTTACCTTGAATGCCTGAACTAAGAGTTTAAAAAACATAGAACTCCTTTATAAGATTATCTATTTAGCCTAAAGTAATGATAACTAGAAAACAAGTTGTCTGTTAGCCTCTTCATTAGACCAAAATTAAAATGAAGATTGAAAAGCAGTAAAAGTCTGAAGGTTTCCCAATCAGACTGATATCTACTTTTATGCTTCAGGAGTTACAACAGCACCACCGTTAGCTTCAATAGCAGCTTTTGCAGAAGCAGAAACTTTTGCTACATCAACTTTAAGGTTTTTAACTGTAAGTTCACCGTTACCAAGAACTTTAACACCAGATTTAACATCTTTGATGATTTTAGCAGCAACCAAAGTTTCAGCAGAAACAGTAGCGCCATCTTCAAGACGGTTTAATGTGTCAAGGTTTACGATTGCGTAGTCTTTGCGGTTAACATTTAAGAAACCACGTTTAGGCATACGACGGAATAAAGGTGTTTGTCCACCTTCAAAACCTAAACGAACGCCGCCGCCTGAACGAGCTTTTTGACCTTTTTGACCACGACCAGATGTTTTACCATTACCAGACGAAGTACCACGACCAACACGATTGCGAACTTTACGGCTACCTTCAGCAGCTTTTAATTCATTTAATTTCATTTATATTCTCCTATTATGGGACCATAAAAGGTATCCCTAACTAAACGCCAAGACACTTTCGCGGGAAAACGCGGAAGTGTCTGGCTCGCTTATGTATTATATTTAGTAAACCAACTCGTTGAAAAGATTAAGTAAGCTTAAACTTTTTCAACAGTTACCAAATGAGCGATTTTGTTAATCATGCCATTGATAGCAGCTGATTCTTCTTTAATGACTGAGCTTGACAATTTGCCAAGGCCAAGCGCTTTAACTGTTGCGCGTTGTGCAGGCAAGCGGCCAATTGGAGACTTAGTCAAAGTAATTTTAATTTGAGCCATGATATCCTCCTTACGCTAAGTCTGCTACAGAAATGCCACGTAATGCAGCAACTTCTTCAGCACGTTTCAATTGTTTCAAACCATCTACTGTTGCGCGAACAACATTGATTGGTGTATTTGAACCAAGTGATTTAGATGTAACATCAGCTACACCAGCAAGTTCGAGGACGGCACGTACAGCACCACCAGCTGCGACTCCAGCCCCTTCAACAGCAGGTTTGATCAAGATCTTACCGCCGCCAAATTCTCCAAGAACTTCATGTGGTACAGTAGTACCAACCATTGGTACTGTAATCAAGTTTTTCTTAGCTGATTCGATAGCTTTACGGATTGCTTCTGGTACTTCTTGAGCTTTACCAGTACCAAATCCTACGCGACCATTACGATCACCAACTACAACAAGTGCTGCAAAACGCAAACGACGTCCGCCTTTTACAACTTTAGTAACACGGTTGATACCAACTACGCGTTCTTCGAATTCTTTTACTTCTTCGTTTCTAGCCATTTTAGTGTCTACCCCTTTCCTTAGAATTTAAGTCCATTTTCACGTGCAGCCTCAGCGAGCGCTTGCACACGTCCATGGTAAAGGTATCCACCACGGTCGAAGATAACCTCAGTAACACCAGCAGCTACTGCTGCTTTTGCTACTGCTGCACCAACTGCTTTAGATTGCTCAGTTTTAGTACCGTTTTCTTTCAACGATGAGGCACTTGCGAGCGTTACACCTGCTATGTCATCAATTACTTGTGCATAGATGTTTGTATTAGAACGAAAAACATTCAAACGTGGGCGCTCTGCAGTACCAGAGATTTTACCGCGTACGCGACGATGGCGTTTTTGACGCGTTTTATTTTTATCTGGTTTAGAAATCACAATATTTACCTCTTAATTTTTTCTAGTTCCTCTTAGTAGCTATCAAGAATCTTTGCGACTCCAAATTCTCTCCAAAAGGGTTATGTTAAGTTTGTTTTTCAAAATAATCAAATTAACTTATCTGATTACAATGACTAGTATCATCTATAAATCTGATCCATAGCAACCAATTCAGGATGCTATTAAATCTAAACTTAAGATTATTTACCAGTTTTACCTTCTTTACGTCGTACAAATTCACCAACGTAGCGAATACCTTTACCTTTATAAGGTTCTGGTGGGCGTAGACCACGGATGTAGGCTGCAACTTCACCAACGACTTCTTTATTAGAACCAAGTACGTTGATTTGTGTGTTAGATGGCACTTCAAAAGTAACGCCATCAGGTGCAACAACCTCATCTGGATGTGATTTACCTACTGAAAGTGTTAATTTGTTTCCAGCAAGTTGTGCACGGTAACCAACACCGCGCATTTCAAGTTCTTTTTTGAACCCTTCAGACACACCTACAACCATATTGTTTAAGTTAGCACGTGTCGTACCATGAATCGTCTTCATTTCTTTTGAATCGTTTGGACGATGCAAAGTAATTTCAGAACCTTCAACTTTAATTTCAATATTTTTTGAAAAAGCGCGTGTAAGTTCACCTTTAGGGCCTTTTACTGTCGCTGTATTGCCGTCAAGTTTAACCTCAACGCCAGCAGGGATAGTAATTATTTTATTACCAATACGTGACATTTTTGTCTCCTGTTAGATTATCAATTCGTTTAAAAACGAACTGTTTTCACGGGTTTCAGTAGTAGACTACCGAATTTCCTTTTTAGTTAAAATGGGTTAAGCAAGGCTTAACTTAATTTTACCAAACGTATGCGAGGACTTCTCCACCAATATTTTTAGCGCGAGCTGATTTATCAGTGACAACACCTTCAGATGTAGAAATCACAGCAGTACCTAATCCGTTAAGAACTTTTGGTACTTCCCCAGATTTAACGTAAACACGTAAACCTGGTTTAGAGATACGTTTCAAGTTAGTGATAACTTTCTCGCCATCTTTACCGTATTTAAGGAAAACACGGATGATTCCTTGTTTATCATCTTCGATGAATTCAACGTCTTTAACGTATCCTTCAGCTTTAAGGATGTTTGCGATATCGCGTTTAATTTTTGATGCAGGTGCTTCAACCACGTCGAATTTACGCATGTTAGCGTTACGAATACGTGTAAGGAAATCTGCGATCGGATCTGTCATTACCATTTTTTATTTTCTCCTATTATGAATAGTTTGATGAGTATCTCATCACTTACTCATTAACGACTCCACTAACTGATGCTAGTAGATTTATAATATTACATCAAAGGTCTGCCCAAGCCATGCAAGGGCACTTCCGTTGCAAGAAAAGCAACGTATTTTTGGCATTAGCTGCAAGGCAATGGAGGCGACGCAATCTTAGGATTGTGAGCCGTACATTAACGCAGCAGATATCGCCAAAAAATTACCAAGACGCTTTTTTAACACCAGGGATTTGCCCTTTATATGCCAATTCACGGAAGCAAATACGGCAAAGTTGGAATTTACGGTAGACTGAGTGTGGACGTCCACATTTTTCACAACGTGTGTACGCTTGCGTAGTGAACTTAGCAGGACGCTTGTTCTTTGCAATCATTGATTTTTTAGCCAAAATATTTACCTCCTATATTATTTAGCGAAAGGCATGCCAAGTTTAGCAAGCAATTCACGTGATTCTTCGTCAGTGTTAGCAGTTGTTACGATAACAACATCCAAACCACGGACTTTATCTACGTTATCATACGTAATTTCTGGGAAGATTAACTGTTCTTTCACACCTAGCGTGTAGTTCCCGCGGCCATCAAACGCTTTGTTTGAGACACCATGGAAGTCACGGACACGTGGAAGAGAGACAGATACCAATTTATCAAGAAATTCGTACATACGTTCGCCACGAAGTGTTACTTTAGCTCCGATTGCAACGCCTTCACGTAAACGGAAACCAGCGATTGATTTCTTAGCTTTAGTGATCAATGGTTTTTGACCAGAGATCAAAGCTAATTCTGCAACTGCTTTATCAAGGTTTTTAGAGTTGTTTACTGCATCACCAACACCCATGTTAAGTACGATTTTATCAACTTTTGGCACAGCCATAATAGATGTGTAGTTGAATTTTTCAGTCAACGCTGGGATTACGTCGTTAGTGTATTTTTCTTTCAAACGATTAGTCATTATATTCTCCTTTCCGTGTCTATTAATCTAGGATTTCGCCAGATTTTTTGTTGTAACGCACTTTTTTGTCGCCTTCAACTTTGTAACCAACACGGCCAGCTACACCATTTTTATCAAGTACTTGTACGTTTGATACATGGATAGGCGCTTCGATTTCAAGAATCGCACCGTTTGGATTTTCGTTGTTTGGTTTTTGGTGTTTTTTAATAATATTTGCACCTTCAACAACAACTTTGTTAGCTTTTGGTAAAGCTTTAATTACTTTACCTGTTACACCGCGGCTTTTACCAGCGATGACTTTTACAGTATCACCTGTTTTTACAAACATTTGAATTTTCTCCTATTTTCTTACGTCGCAAGCGACACCCTCTAAAAAGAGGGGACTGTGTTTGTCTTTAAATTAAAGTACTTCTGGTGCCAATGAAACGATTTTCATGAAGTTTCCTTCACGTAATTCGCGAGCTACTGGGCCAAAAATACGTGTTCCACGAGGTGTTTTGTCATCTTTAATGATAACAGCAGCATTTTCGTCAAACTTGATATATGAACCGTCAGTACGACGAGCGCCTGATTTAGTACGCACGATTACCGCTTTGACAACTTCACCTTTTTTAACAACTCCGCCAGGAGCTGCAGATTTTACAGATGCAACAATAACATCACCGATACCAGCAAATTTACGACCAGAGCCACCTAGGACTTTGATTGCAAGAATTTCTTTGGCACCGCTGTTATCAGCAACTTTCAAACGAGATTCTGATTGAATCACAGCAAATTCCTCCTTTTAGATTGTTAGATAATGACTGCTTCTTCAACGATTTCAACAAGACGGAAACGTTTGTCTTTTGATAAAGGACGAGTTTCCATCACGCGAACGATGTCACCAGTTTTAGCTGAGTTGTTTTCGTCGTGAGCTTTCAATTTTTTCGAGTAGTTAATACGTTTACCATAGACAGGGTGGTTACGTTTTGTTTCGATGACAACTGTGATGGTTTTATCCATTTTGTCAGAAACCACGCGGCCTTGATAAACTTTACGTTGATTACGTTCCATTTTAAAGGTTTCTCCCTATCTATTATTTCGCTTCGCGTTGAACTGTTTTCACGCGAGCAATTGTTTTCTTAACTTCGTTTAGACGAGCTGTGTTCTCAAGCTGACCAGCAGCCGCTTGGAAACGCAAATCGAACAATTCTTTTTTCAAACCTTGTTCGCGTGTTGCGAGTTCTTCAGCTGAAAGACCACGAAGTTCTGTCAAAAGTGATTTTACTTCATTAAGCTTCATTTGTTTCCTCCTCAGCACGTTTTACAAACTTAGTTTTAACAGGAAGTTTATGTGATGCAAGACGCAATGCTTCGCGAGCGACTTCTTCAGAAACGCCAGCGATTTCGAACATTACTTTACCACGTTTTACTGGAGATACCCAACCTTCAGGTGCCCCTTTACCAGAACCCATACGAACTCCGATAGCTTTTGCAGTATATGATTTGTGAGGGAAAATTTTAATCCAAACTTTACCACCACGTTTCATGTAACGTGTCATCGCAATACGAGCTGCCTCGATTTGACGGTTTGTAATCCAGTGAGATGTTGTTGCTTGGAGACCAAATTCGCCAAACGCGACTTCTTTACCGCCTTTAGCTTCCCCACGCATTTTACCACGGAATTCGCGGCGGTGTTTCACACGTTTAGGTACTAACATTATTTGTCTCCTTTCACTGATTTTTTAGTTGGTAAGATTTCACCACGATAAATCCAAACTTTAACGCCTAATTTACCATAAGTTGTATCTGCTTCTTCCCAAGCGTAGTCGATATCAGCACGAAGTGTGTGCAATGGCACAGTTCCTTCTGAATATCCTTCAGCACGGGCGATATCAGCACCGTTTAAACGACCTGATACTTGAGTTTTGATACCTTTAGCACCAGCACGCATTGTACGTTGGATCGCTTGTTTTTGAGCACGACGGAAAGCCACACGTTGCTCAAGTTGACGCGCGATACCTTCACCTACAAGGTGAGCATCAAGGTCAGGTTTTTTAATTTCAACGATATTGATATGAACTTGTTTACCAGTAATCGCGTTTAGTTCTGCACGAAGTGCATCAACACTAGCGCCTGATTTACCAATAACCATACCTGGTTTAGCTGTGTGTAAAGTAACGATTACTTTATTTACAGCACGTTCAGTTTCAATAGTAGAAACTGATGCATCAGCAAGCTTAGATTGAATAAGTTTACGGATTGCAAGGTCCTCATGGAGGTAACTTGCGTATTCTTTTTCAGCATACCATTTTGCGTCCCAGTCACGAATAATACCGACACGCATTCCAATAGGATGTACTTTTTGACCCACGATTTTACCTCCTTATTTTTCTGTCACAACCACAGTGATGTGGCTTGTGCGTTTGTTAATTGGTGAAGCAGAACCTTTCGCACGTGGGCGAAAACGTTTCATTGTTGGACCTTCATTGATGAAAGCTTCTGAAACAAATAGGTTTGCTTTTTCAAGACCAAAGTTGTTTTCAGCATTTGCGATTGCAGAGTTTAAAACATTTTCAATCTCATTTGCTGCTTTAGTTGGTGTAAATTTAAGTGTTGCGATAGCATCTGCAACGTTTTTCCCACGAATCAAGTCGATTACAAGACGTGATTTACGAGGTGAAACGCGGACTGTACGAGCAGTAGCTTTAGCTGAAGTAATTTCTGCCATTTTTTTCCTCCTCTATAAATTAACGACGTGTTTTTTTATCGTCTGCTGCGTGGCCACGGTATGTACGTGTTGGTGCGAATTCGCCCAATTTGTGTCCTACCATGTCTTCTTGGATATAAACTGGTACGTGTTTACGACCATCATAAACTGCAATCGTGTAACCGATGAAGTTAGGGAAAATCGTAGAACGACGTGACCAAGTTTTAATTACTGTTTTCTTTTCGTTGCCTTCTTGAGCAACAACCTTTTTCATCAAATGATCATCGACGAAAGGCCCTTTTTTAAGACTGCGTCCCATGTGTTATGGTTTCTCCTTTAATGTGTGTTGAGTTTTGTGCTCTTTGCGTTTAGGCATTATCAATAACTCCTAAACTCAGAACAGTCACCTCAACAGCTTGTTTGACCACTACCGGTGCTAAGCCGGAGCTGGCGGATAATTATTTTTGGTTTTTACGACGAACAATAAGTTTGTTTGATTTCGCTTTTTTGTTACGTGTTTTAAGACCAAGTGCTGGTTTACCCCAAGGTGTAGATGGAGATTTACGACCAACTGGTTGTTTACCTTCACCACCACCGTGTGGGTGATCGTTCGGGTTCATTACTGATCCACGAACTGTTGGACGGATACCCTTCCAACGGTTACGACCAGCTTTACCGATGTTAACAAGGCTATGTTCACCGTTACCAACAACACCGATTGACGCGCGAGCAGTTGATAAAATCATACGTACTTCGCCAGATTGTAAACGAACAAGTGTGTATTTACCTTCTTGACCAAGTACTTGTGCAGAAGCACCAGCTGAACGAACTAATTGTCCACCTTTACCAGGTTTCAATTCGATGTTATGGATTAATGTACCTACTGGAATGTTTGCAAGTGGCAAAGCATTACCAGTTTTGATATCTGCTGTAGGACCAGACACGATTGTTTGACCAACTACAAGTCCTTTTGGTGCAAGGATGTATGTTTTAATACCATCAGCATAAACAACTAATGCAATATTAGCTGAACGGTTTGGATCGTACTCGATAGTTGCAACTTTCGCAACAACATCATCGTGGTTACGTTTGAAGTCAATCACACGGTAATGACGTTTGTGTCCACCACCTTGGTGACGAACTGTGATACGACCATTGTTATTACGGCCTGCTTTGCTTTTAAGTGATACCAACAATGATTTCTCAGGTTTGTTAGTCGTAATTTCAGCAAAATCAAGGCTTGTCATATTACGGCGACCGTTTGTCGTCGGTTTGTATACTTTAATACCCACTGATTACTCCTTTCTTATTCCCCGAAAATTTCAATGTTTTTAGAATCAGCAGTCAGGGTTACGATAGCTTTCTTCACTTTGTTTGTGTAACCTGTGTATTTACCTACGCGTTTAGCTTTAGGTTTAACATTCACAGTGTTTACTGAAGCAACTTTTACACCTTCAAACGCAGCTTCAACAGCTTGTTTGATTAAAAGTTTGTGGGCGCGCCCATCAACTTCGAAGGTATATTTCTTTTCATCCATTGCAAGCATAGAGCTTTCAGTGATGATTGGTTTTTTGATTACGTCGTACAATGACATTATGCAAGAACCTCCTCTATTTGAGATAGAGCTGCTTGTGTCACCAAAATTTTATCGTTATTTACGATATCAAGTACTGATGCTGAGTTAGCAGTTGTGACTTGAACATTTGGAATGTTACGCGCAGACAATTCAGCGAATTTATTTCCTTCGTTTTCGAAGATTACAAGAACTTTACGTTCGATCGCAAGTGCTTCAAGAACTTTTACAAATTCTGCAGTTTTTGGTGCGTCAAAGTTGAGCGCATCAACTGCCACAAGTTTGTTTTCAACAACTTTTTCAGAGTAAACTGATTTCAATGCAAGTTGACGAACTTTTTGTGGTAATTTATAACCGTATGAACGTGGTGTTGGTCCAAAGACTACCCCACCGCCACGCCATTGTGGTGAGCGGATAGATCCTTGACGTGCACGACCAGTTCCTTTTTGACGCCATGGTTTTCTACCACCACCGCGTACTGCTGAACGGTTTTTAACTGCGTGAGTACCTTGACGAAGGCTAGCACGTTGGCTAAGGATAACATCAAAGACTACAGATTCATTTGGTTCAATACCAAATACTGCATCGTTTAATGTGATATCGCCGGCTTTTGTTCCGTCTTGTTTAAACAATGATACGTTTGTCATTTTTAACTTATCTCCTTCCCTTATTATTTAGCTTTAACAGCTGATTTAATTGTGATAAGTGATTTTTTAGCGCCCGGGATGTTACCTTTAACAAGGATGACATTTTTTTCTGGGACAACTTGTACAACAACTAAATTTTGAACTGTTACGCGGTTGCCACCCATGCGACCTGCAAGGTGTTTATTTTTAAATACACGGTTAGGTGCAACAGGACCCATTGACCCTGGACGACGGTGGTAACGAGACCCGTGAGACATTGGTCCACGAGATTGTCCGTAACGTTTGATAACGCCTTGGAAACCTTTACCTTTAGTCGTACCAGTGACGTCAACAACATCTCCAGCTTCAAATTGTTCTACTGTCAATTCAGCGCCCACTTCTAAGCCTTCAATATTCTTGAATTCACGAATGAAGCGCTTAGGAGCAGTGTTTGCTTTTGCAACATGGCCTTTGGCAGGTTTGTTACTCAAAACTTCACGTTTGTCATCAAAACCAACTTGAACAGCTTCGTAGCCGTCTGTTGCGACTGTTTTGACTTGAAGTACAACGTTAGCTGCAGCTTCAACGACAGTTACTGGGATTAATTCTCCAGTTTCGGTGAAAATTTGGGTCATTCCCACTTTTTTCCCTAAGATTCCTTTTGTCATTAGAGTTCCTTTCTTATAGTTTGATTTCGATGTTTACACCACTTGGTAAATCGAGTTTCATCAAGCCATCAACAGTTTTTTGTGTTGGGTTAATGATGTCGATCAAGCGTTTGTGTGTACGCATTTCGAATTGTTCGCGTGAATCTTTGTATTTATGAGTCGCACGGATGATAGTGTAAACTGAACGGTCAGTCGGTAGTGGGATTGGACCTGCTACAGATGCGTCAGTACGTTTCGCAGTTTCTACGATTTTTTCAGCCGCTTGATCAAGGATACCATGTTCGTATGCTTTCAAACGAATGCGGATTTTTTTGTTTGCCATTATTTCTCCTCTCGTCTATTTCTTAGAATAGGCTAGCTCCACGGGAAAACTAATACATGATGCGTGGCAACGCATCCGGGTGTATCACAACCTCTCGCTTCATCGCTACATACTACGCTTTACGCAGTACTTTCCTATCATACCAAAATATTGACAGTTGTGCAAGTCTTTTCACATTTATTATTTTTTATGTTATAATGACCCTATATTATATAGGAGGTTTTTAATGTTAAACGAATTTAAAGCATTTATTTTAAGAGGGAATGTGCTTGACTTGGCAGTCGGTGTGATTATCGGTGGTGCCTTCACAGCAATCGTTAAATCTTTGGTTGATAACCTAATCAACCCACTAATTGGTATCTTTGTCCAAAATGGTGCGCTTGCTAAACTTACTTTCAAATTAGGTAACGCCACTTTTGCTTATGGTAGTTTTCTAAACGATGTATTAAACTTTTTAATTACAGCATTTATTGTTTTCATTTTAGTTAAATCAGTTAACAAACTTTTTGTCTCAACTAAAAAAGCTGATGAAGAGGTTGTTCAAGAAGATCCATTGGATATCCAAAACAAAACTTTACTTGAAATTCGTGATTTGTTAAAACAAAAATAAATCGTACTTATTATAGTAAACAAAAAACTTGTTTAGTTGACTAAACAAGTTTTTTTATTTTCGATTAATTATTCATTAAAGATCTTTAGTATCTTTATCAAACTCTAAATATGTTTCCACTGCTGATTGCATATCTGCACAAGCCACAACTGTTTCATGTAAGACTGGTGCACCAAATAAATCTGACACAGCTTTAGGTAATGTGACTTTAGATAAGTCTGCTAATTTCTCAACCAACTCGAAATCATCTTCTTGACCTGTCAGCTCAGTTAAACTACCAACCACTGCTTTGGGAAATTTATAGGGACTAGCAGTTGACGCAATTACGGTAGGTGTTTTATCATCACCAGTAGCTGCAACATACTTTTGATAAACTGCACTCGCTACGGCTGTATGTGGATCTTCAACATAATGGTCTTTTTCATATGCTGATAATATCCGCTCCGAAATTTCTGTTTCATCAGCAAAATCAGCATAAAAACCATCTAGTTGGGCCAACATATCTGGGGTAATCTCATACTCACCAGTCGTTTGCAAATCTTGCATTAATTTTGCTGTCTTCACATCATCGTCATTTGTTAAATGAAAAATTAATCGCTCTAGATTTGACGATACAAGAATATCCATGGATGGGGAGCTTGTCACAAAGAACTCACGATTTTTATCATAGGTACCCGTGTGGAAGAAATCAGTTAATACATTATTTTCATTCGAGGCACAGATTAGCTTGCTAATTGGTAAGCCAATTTGTTTGGCATAATAAGCTGCTAAAATATTACCAAAATTCCCTGTAGGGACTGATACATTTATTTTGTCGCCACTTTTAATCACCTGTTTTTTTACGAGTTGCGCATACGCATATATATAGTAAGTAATTTGCGGGACTAAGCGTCCGATATTCATAGAGTTTGCACTTGAAAATTGTTTGTGGTGTGCAAACATCTCCTCACGTAGCGATGTGTCATTGAACATTGCTTTTACGTTTGTTTGTGCTTCATCAAAGTTACCATCAATAGCGATAACCTTGACATTGTCACCGACTTGCGTCGTCATTTGTCTCTCTTGAATTTTAGAGACACCATCTTTTGGATAAAACACAATGATTTTAGTACCTGGTACATTAGCAAACCCTGCCATAGCAGCTTTTCCTGTATCACCAGAAGTGGCCGTTAAAATAACGATTTCACGATCCACACCATGCTTTTTAGCTGCAGTTGTCATTAAGTATGGCAAAATTGACAAAGCCATATCTTTAAAAGCGATGGTATTCCCGTGAAACAGCTCTAAATTATACTGACCATCTAATGCCACTACTGGTGCTATCGCAGCATCATCAAATTTTTCATCGTAAGCTTGTTCAACACAGTAGGCAATCTCTTCTTTAGTATAGTCATCTAAAAAAGCTGACAATACGCGTGTTGCAACTTCTTGATAGGTCGCATTTTTTAGCGTACCAAAATCAAGGGCTACACTTGGTATTTGACTAGGTACATAGAGTCCCCCATCAGTAGCTAAACCTTGAAGAATAGCTTGACTAGCCGTTACTTGATTATTTTTATCACGCGTAGATTGGTAGATTAAAGTCATTTTGCACCTCATGTTTGATTTGTCGTTTAACTCATTGTAGCATAGCTGTCAGAATATTTCAAAAAAGCCTTCATAATAAATGAAGGTTTTTTTGGTGAATTTTTACTATATAAATTAGCTATCTAATTCATCAATTTGTTGCATCTCAAGCTCAACCGGTGTTTCACGACCAAACATGTCTACGATAACTTTTAGTTTATCGCCTTGTATTTCAGTAATAGGCCCTTCAAAACCAGAAAAGGCACCGTCTATAATTTTGACACGTTTGCCAACATAGACATCAAAAGTAATTTCTCTAACCACTTTGCCCATACCTTGAAGAATTTCTTGAATTTCTTCTTCAAATAACGGTGTTGGTTTAGATCGGTTACCATGGGAGCCCACAAAGCCGGTTACATTAGGTGTGTTACGCACGACAAACCAAGCTTCATCAGTCATGTTCATCTCAACTAATACATAACCAGGAAATAGATTTTCTTCAACTTCTTTGCGTTTACCATTAACTTCTTTATCCACGGTTTCTGTCGGGATTTCAATACGCAAAATATTATCAGTCATATTGTAGGTTTGCGCACGCTCAAGTAAGTTTTCTTTAACTTTGTTTTCATAACCAGAATAAGTTTGGATAACAAACCAACCTTGATCGAAATTCACAGTCTGTTCTTGAGCTGCTTTTTCCTCAATATTTTCTTCAAATGCTTCTGACATCTCTTCTCCTTTAATGTATACAGTTTTAATTTTTTGTACTTTAGTTAGCAATTTTATGTGACTTATACTGCATTATTTTAGTATAAGAAAAAGGCTTATCGCCTGTTTCCATTATTATAACATATTATTTGACCATTGGTACTAACATTTTAACGATTTGTGTGACACCACTTTTAACCAACCAGTCAAAGATGACGATGAACACCATAAAGAAAGCAGAATACTGAAGTACCATACCAAAATCTTTAAATGCTTCTGAGCGTGTAGGCCACGTCACTAGACGCATTTCAGCAATAATCGAATTGATAAATTTAAACATTATCTCGTCTCCTTGTGCAGGCTATATTTTCCACAAACCTTGCAGAATTTATTAACTTCAAGACGTTTATCACGTCCGTTAGAACTAACAGTAATCGAATAGTTCCTCGATCCACAGACCGTACAAGCTAGGCTTGCTTTTTTTATCATGGCTACTCCTTTAGGCAATTCAGCGACACGGTTGTAAAGAAAAGCAAACAACACCTTACTTTTAAATGGCTGATACTAACGTATCAAACCACTCCTTACATACCGCTTACAATAGTTACGATGTATCATATGTCACTGACTAGTTTTAGTACTTTATGCCATACGTTATCTCCGTTATCTCTAATTTATAATTTTAACAAAAATTGAGGCACTAGTCAAATAATGATTTGACTCTATCCCAAACACTGCCACCTACTTCTTTAACTCTCTTGCTTGCTTTGTCACTAAAATCTTTAGCTTTATCAGTAATTACTTTCGTTTTGTTTTTAGCTTCTTCCACGACATCATTGACCGCTGGATCATTTGACGGAACAGCTGTAGCCTCCATACCATCTAAACTGTAAGCATTCTTTTCTTTAAATTGCGTATTATCTGTGTAGGGCAGAATCGAGCTCGACATGGTCCTAAATATTGCAGATGCTGTACCAGCTGAGGTGTCGTCTAAACGGTGTAAGTCACTTTGGGGATTTTCATATCCTAACCATAGTGTCATGACGACATCTGGTGTATACCCAATCACCCATTGGTCAATATCCTCATTAGTACCTGTTTTACCTGCAAGTGTGTAGCCATAAGGGGCTGCATAAATACCTGTCCCATTTGTATAGGTGCCAAGCATCATACTTGTCATTTTTTGAGCTGTGTTACTATCAATCACACGTTTTGATTTCACTTTAGCTGTCGCGATTGTTTGTCCACTTGCATTCACAATTTTTTTGATTAAATGTGCATCATTCATGATACCATCATTTGCAAACGTAGCATAAGCTTGGGCCATTTGCCAAGGATTGGTCCCAACACCTGCACCTAGAGCAGTGGTTAAATTTTCATTTTTGCTCGTCAAATTCAATCCAAATTGCTTACCTTTTTCGATGCCAGTTTTAATCCCGATTGACTTAAATGTATTAATAGCTGGGATATTATAAGAATTGGCCAGCGCTTGATACAATGGCATATCGCCATGCCACTGTCGATCTGCATTAAGCGGGGACCATCCGTTATAATCTGTAGGTTTATCATGGACTGTTTTATTAATTGACCAACCTGCTTCAATCGCTGGTGTATAAACAATTAACGGTTTAATAGTTGAGCCTGGACTACGCTCAGATTGTGTTGCAAAGTTAAAGCCCCTAAAACTATTATGTTCCGCTGTTGGCACGCGACCGATCAAGGCCTCAACCTCTCCTGTTTTCGGATCTAGTGCAACAGAGGCAGACTGCGCACTCACACCATCTGCTGCAACTGGAAACTGAGGACTAGTAGCATAAGTTGTCTGCATACCTGTTTGCATATTTTGATTTAAACCGGTATAGATTTTGTAACCGTTATTTAAAATATCTTGTTCTGTCAGGCCATAGGTATTAATGGCTTCTTGAATGACCGCATCAAAATAACTTGGATAGGTATAGTCATCATCCTTACCAACATAAGCATCATTTAGATTACTAGTAATGCCTACCTGCATCGCAGCATTAGCAACATCTTGCGTGATCACCTTTGTATTTGCCATGTTCTGTAGCACAGTATTTCTGCGATCTTTAGCAAATTGACCATTTTTATAAAGAGGATTATAGACTTCTGGCCACTTCAAGATACCGACCAACGTCGCCGCTTCTTCTACAGATAAATCTTTAGCAGATTTACCATAATACTTAAGACTAGCATCCTGTATCCCCCAAATACCATTCCCAAAATACGAGTTATTTAAGTACATGGTCATGATATCTTTTTTCTCATATTTTTTATTGATTTCAAGTGCTAAAAATAGTTCTTTAGCTTTTCGATCAACTGTTTGCTTTTGTGTGAGATAGGCATTTTTCGCCAATTGCTGTGTGATAGTAGAACCACCACCAAATCTACCTAAGGTCAAAACTGCTAATATGGTACGTTTTATATTAATCCCACTATTTTTATAGAACGTTCTATCTTCTGTCGCAATAACTGCTTGTTTGACATTATCAGAGATATCATCGAACTTAACTGTCGTCCCTTTTTGACCATACATAGCACCTGCTGACTTACCATCTTTATCGATAATTTCAGTACGTGCTTCCATTGATTGTTTCAGCGTTTTGACATCTGCTGTTTTAGCCAAAAACAACAAGTAACTTGCTGTTGCTAGCACAACAAAAAGAACCAAGGCAATCGTAATTTTGGTTAAGTTATACTTCTTCCAAATCCTTTTGATGGGTGCTGGAATGATTTGTCGTTTCTTAGCTTTTATTTTTCTATCTAATCCCGGATCACTATTTTTTTCTGATCTACTGAGACTTGATTTTTTTTCTTCATTTTCTATCATAATCTTATTTTAGCATATTTTAGTAACTCTACCTTAAAACGAGGTCTTTGCAGCAATCACGCAAATCAAATTAGTTTACAATCAACACATCTTCGCTTATAATTGACTAGTCAACTATTGATAAATCAAAAGAAAGAGGTATTATTTGACTATCAGACAGCTCAGTAAACTGTTTTACCAAATCAAGTTGGTTAACCAAGAAACCACGACAAAGTTTGAAAGACAAACAGGCATTAGCATCACACGCTATGAACTGATGATGTTTTTAAAAGCGCATGGTAGATGTTCCCAAACAACATTACAAAATCAGTTACACATAGATAGCGCAGCAGTCACCAGACATTTAAAAGTACTCGAGAGTAAACACTATGTCACGCGCGAGAGAAATAAAGACAACAACCGCGAGGTATTTGTTAGTTTAACGGCGGATGCAGATAAAGCAATCACAGACTGTGAAGCCAACTGCGAGATGCCTCCCCAACAAGCAAGTTTACCCTTAACACATGACGAAGTAGAGACACTACTTCACTTGTTAGGTAAACTAGTTAAATGAAAGTAGAGAAAATAATGACACATCAATTAATCAACAATGACTTTTCAGATATTACTTTTGGCAGAAAATCAATTCGTGCTTATGATGAAACAGTAAAAATTTCGCATGAAGAAATGTTAGCCATGATTCAAGAAGCTACTACTGCACCCTCTTCAGTCAACTTTCAGCCATGGCGATTTGTGGTCGTTGAAAGTGCTGAGCAAAAAGAGCTATTAAAGCCCTTAGTTAAATTTAATGCCTTACAAAATGATACATCGGCAGCAATGGTCTTATGCTTTGGTGATCTAGCCTGCTACGAATTAGGTGAAACCATATATGATATAGCAGTATCAGAGGGTAAAATGCCACAAGACGTGAGAGATCGACAACTTGCTTCAATCGTGCCGATGTACCAGTCTTTAAGCACAGCACAAATGAATGATATCGTCAAAATTGATACCAGTTTGGCAGCGATGCAATTCATGTTAGTCGCTAGAGCTCACGGTTATGACACTAACCCTATCGGTGGTTTTGATAGTGATAAGCTAGCAGAGACATTTGGATTAGATCAAAATCGCTATGTCCCTGTTATGATCATCTCTATCGGCAAAGCAGCAGAAGCTGGTTATCAATCTGTGCGCTTGCCAGCAGAAACGATTACTGAATTTAAATAACTAAACATAACGCATCTTTTGCTGTCGCAAAAAAGCTAGCATTTTTTTATAAGGAGACCCTATGTCCATCATATCAACACTCTTAAACAGCCTAGTTGCGCTAGAGTTTTTCTATATCATGTATTTAGAAACTTTTGCAACACCTTCAGCTACAACCGCTAAAGTTTTTAACCTGTCTCAAGAAGAATTAAAAAGAGATAGCGTGACTGTGCTATTTAAAAATCAAGGTGTTTATAACGGCCTGATCGCTATTGGCTTACTGTACGCCACTTTTATGGCAAATGCATCACTTGAAATCAGTAGGTTGATACTCATCTACATCGTTTTAGTTGCTTTATATGGTAGCCTAACCAGTAATAAAAAAATCATCTTAACACAGGGTGGTCTGGCAATACTCGCATTAGTCTCTACTTGCTTCTAAATCACTATCTACTATACAAATAAAACGCTCCGGCATTTAATTAGATGCCAGGGCGTTTTATTTTTTCACTTAAATAATCCACTATTCAAAATAGGTTACTTAACCTTTTATAACTTGTATCATTTTTTGCCCCAGTAAGGTGACAATAAACACGGCGACAAAAACAAGCGTGATTGTGGCACTAGCTGGTGCCCCACTCTCATAAGAAATGACAAGACCAGATAACATGCCGATAAACCCAATTACCACGGCTAAAATAAGTACCTGTTTAAAAGTCAAACCAATTCGCATCGCAATAGATGCTGGCATGACCATAATCGCTGATACTAATAAGGCACCTGCAACTGGAATCATTAAAGCGATTGCGACCCCTGTCACGATATTAAACAATATTGACATCGCCCTCACTGGCAATCCATCAACAAAGGCTGTATCCTCATCAAAAGTCATCACGTACATTGGTCTCATAAATAATATAAATGCGATTAGCACAACACCTGCAAGAATGCCCAGCAAGATAACTTGTGTGGAAGAAACAGTTACAATAGAGCCAAACAAATATTGATCTAAATTAACACCCTTACCTCTGCCCGCACTAGAGAATATAAGCGCTAGAGATAGCCCTAAACTCATCAATATAGCTGTCGCAACTTCTAAAAAGTTTCGGTACAGTCTTCTTAAATACTCTAACAGTATGGCTGCTAGAATCACGATAATAATCGTTGAAAGATTAGGGGAAATGCCGATAAATAAACCGAATGCAACACCCGCCAATGACACATGACTCAAAGTATCACTCATGAGACTTTGACGACGTAAAACCAAAAATACGCCTAATAATGGCGCAAATAAGGCCATTGCAACAATCGCAAAAAATGCACGTTGCATAAATTCATATTGAAACAGACTAAACACCTAACACCTCCTTATCCTTAATATGAGTTAAATGATCATCAAGCAATTCACCTGATGATTCATGAACACTAAAACAACGCCAAGGGGTATTTTGTTTACGCACCAGGTGAATATTACGATCCGCGAATGCTTTGACATCTGCAGCATCATGGGTAATCATCAGCACCGCTTTGCCATGTTTATGCGCGGCATGATGCATCAATCTATAAAATTCCGAACGGCTGACATCATCCATACCCGTTGTAGGTTCATCTAAAATGAATAAATCCGGGTCGCTAGCAAACATTCTAGCTATCGCAACCCTTTGTTTTTGACCACCAGATAAGGCCCCCATCCGTCTGTTACGTTGTTCCCACATCCCAACTGAGCGAAGCGATTTTTCAACATGTTCTAAATCATGTGACGTCACACGTTTAAACCACCCATTTCTAGGAAAACGACCACTAGTAACAAATTCCTTTACTGTACTTGGAAAACCTGCATTAAAACTCGCAATTTGTTGCGGCAAATACGATATTCTTAATTTTTTACCTTTTGTATTTTTCTTGGCAATCACAATCTCACCAGTTTTTGGTTTGATAATCCCTAAGCTAGCCTTAACTAATGTGGATTTTGCTGCGCCATTTTCTCCAGTTAATGTTACAAATTCACCTGCTTCAACCTGAAATGAAACACCTGCTAATACGGGTTCTGCGTCATATACAAAACTTAAATCTTTGACCTTGATATATGGCATCAAAACTTCCTCTCCATTTTATTTAAAAATGTCATAATCGTCTGCTGTTCTTGTGCTGTGAACTCTGAGATAACTTCAGAATACGTTGCTAGTGTTGCCTCATGATGATGACCATGCTCTTTTGCTATCGGCATACCTTCTTCTGATAAATACCAAAGGACAACTCGCTCATCTGACCTAGATTTTTCAGAGACAATCAAATTCAGTTCCCGCAATTTTTTGAGTGCTTTTGTTACTGCTGCAGGAGATACATTTAACATCTCGGCCATCTTAGCATTTGTTAGCTTACCTGCTAATAGTAACATCAAAATATGCTCTTGTGTGTTGGTTAAATCTGCACCAGATTCGCATTTTCCAAGCAAAATTTCTTGTTTGTTCTCAGCCAATTGCATGATTTTTGCAAAAAATAAATCAATGCTTTGACTCAACTCTTGTGTCTTTTTGTCCATATTACCACATTTCCTTTACCAGTTAAGTATATCATCCTCTAAAAAAATGTCAAGAAAAACGGATAATCTTTATAGACTGTCCGTTTCTTTATAAAAATCTTCATAGACTGCATCTTGAAGTTGACGCAATCTTTCAGGATCCTTACCACCTACAGCTTTGCCATCAATTTCTGAAACCACCATACATATCGAAGCCGAACTGGAGATGATCACCTCATCTGCCAAAAGCATCTCATCAACCGTAAACGGTGTCTCAGAAGTGCCAAAACCTAGCGCTTCACTGGCAAGTAATAGATATTTTCTAGCAATTCCAGGTAGAATCCAATTATCTAGCGGTGCTGTTTGAAATACACCATTAACTAATATACTAACATTACTGTGCGCGCATTCAGTGACACGCTGATCCCTGTGAAATACAACCTCATCTAGACCTTTTAAAGTTGCTTCTTGTGAAGCAATGACGTTTGGTAAAAGATTTAAGGTCTTGATATGACAAAACTCAAATCGTTTATCTTGGGCGGTCATCACTTTTAACCGTACATCTTTATCTGTATCAATCGGCCAAGGACTCATATAAATCGATAAGTTAGGGATAATATCTGGTGAATAACTGTGATCTCTAGGTGCTGTGCCACGACTGACTTGGAAATAGATAAAGTAATCGGCCTCATCTAGTTTGCCAACTAATGTTTTCAACAACTGCTCAAGCTCCGTTATGGTAAAGTCTGGATTAATCCCAACAAGTGCCATACTTGAGAAAAAGCGTTCTAAATGATCAGTTAACTTAAAAATGATACCATTTCGGGAAACTGTCGCATCATAAATACCATCTCCAAAAAAATGTGAGCGGTCATTAAAAGGGACCATCATCTCAGATATGCTAGAAATTTTACCGTTATAATATGCTAAATCTTTCATTTTTTGCCTCCATCTTTCTTAAGCAAATACCCCAAAGAACCACTACTATCGTAGGCTACCTCTCACAACATACGCTGACTCAAGTTAACTTTTGATTACAGCATCCGAACTAAATAAACTTCGTCGCAGAACCCCTTGATACTATTACAGAGACGACGTGCTTTCTTTTCATGATAGCAAAGTGCAAAAACAGTAGGACCACTACCACTCATCAAAACGCCATCAGCACCACTAGATAATAACCGATTTTTAATCTTCAAAATCAAAGGGTGTTTGTCAATTGTAACATCCTCTAGTGAATTTCCCATATAGGTTAACACATTGTCTATGTCGCCATTCATCACGGCTACCTCTAAACTACTGATATCGGGATGACTAATCGTCTCACTATTGACATGTCGGAAAATTTCAGGTGTTGATACCCCAAAATCAGGCTTAACAAGTATTACCCAAGGCTTTTTCGCATTTGCGATTGGTTTAACGTATTCACCACGACCTGTCACACGAGCTGTCTGTCCATAAACACAATAGGGGACGTCTGAGCCTATCTGTTCACCTAATTTTGCCAATGCTTCTTGGCTTAAATTAAGTTGCCAAAGTTTGTTCAAAGCACGTAGCGTTGCCGCAGCATCAGAAGATCCGCCAGCTAAACCAGCTGCAATCGGTATTTTTTTATCAATAAAGATTTCAACACCTTTTTGGATATGAAATGTTTGCTTAATGAGTACCGCAGCTTTATAGGCATGGTTTTTTTTGTTTAAAGGTACAAAACTAGAATTTGATTGTAATCTAATACCAGTCTCGTCAGGCATCTCTTTCACTGTGATACGATCTGACAAATCGACGCTTGCCATAATCATATCCAGTTCATGATAGCCATCTTCACGCTTCCCTTTAACATCCAAACCCAAATTTATCTTAGCTGGTGCTTTTTCTATAATCTCCATAACAATATTCTATCATATTATCTGAAGACAGTTAAGAGGCTGATGATTAGTTAGTCTTTTCACTCAACGGCAACTTGAACCGATAATCCCCGCCATCTGTCAAAGACACACTGATCACCAACTTTTCTCCTGTTTTTTGATACTCAACCCGACCATGGTTAAACACAATTTTACCATTTGTTTGATCATGACTCATACCCACTGTCATCTTTGCCATCAGTTGTGCAATTAAAAATGATTTTTGGCTATTTAGATTTTTTTGATTGTCCACTACTGCCGTCAAGTAAAAACTTAATATCAAACTAAAAATGACCGAAATCGACAATACCGAAAGGAGAATCCCAGCTTTTACTTGGCGCTTGAAAATGCATAGATAAATAGTCTCTCATCTCCTTTTCTAAAAATTAAACGAATTGCTACGATATTTTGCTGCGCTGAAATAACACTAGATGAAATACCAAAAATCAACGGATGATAGCCTTGACCACCTGCATTAGTTTTTCGAAAGTCATCACTACCTGCTTTGACACCGTATCGACGCACGCCATTAGCTGTCATGAGATACAAAAAATTATCTTGCACGTTATCCAGCTTAGCACCTTCAAAGTCTCGTCTCAATAAATTACAAAAATTTTGCCACTCTCTGTCATCTGATTTTCTGATGCTATCAAGCTCTTGTGAAATTATCCTAGTCATCCCTTGCATGACCAAAACAGATAATGAAATCACAAAAAGTGCTACCAATGTTTCCAATAAAGTAAAGGCTTTAAGGTTTCTCTTGTCGTATTTCAAGACGCAGCACCTCCTCACTATCATTTGAAATCGTAAGCAGGTTATCTGTTTTAACCAAATGAATCACGACACCGTTTGCACTTAAGGTTGTTTGCTTGCTATCATAAGCCATAAATGCAACATTAAGTTCCTCTATCTCCTTATTTTGTCGATAAAGTAATAAGCGATTAGCTGAAATTTCTCTTAGCACAACGAATGTGATGACACCTAACAAAACCATTGTAATGAGACTTTCTAACAGAATATACGCATTAACTTGTCGTTTTTTTATATAAACCACTTCCTAACTGTAACTGATATGTGATTGTTTGATTATCATGATAAGGTAGTTGTACCACGATCTTAGCCCGTTTAATAGATTGAATATTACCGTTTGGGTTAAAGGTAATATCAAAATCAGAGAAAATCGTTTCTTTGGGTACTAAAAGCACTTCCCCATTTAGGCTAATGACATTATTTGTGGCAGATATCTTTCTCACCTCTGCCCTAGTAAGCGCCTGTGATTGTTGGTGCCTTAATTTATTTTCAAACTCAAGCACAAATAGTTCTCCTCGAATGATGTGGACTGTTTGTCGAAAGTTCGTCTCAAACAAGACGATAAACGCGCAGGTAATTGTCAAAACCAATAACGACTCAAAAACTGTAAATCCTCTAGTCTGTTGGAATCTCTGGCGTTTCTCCTTTATTTTTAGCTGTTTCATAATACGCATGATAAGCATCCACCTGTTCTTGTGTGATATTGCCATTTTTTAGCAATATAGTCAAAGAAACTTTCCCTGAATGGGTCATTTTATATAATTCAGCTTGCGTTGCTACAACTTTAACTACTGCTGCATTACCAGTCTCTTTAACTGTCTGTTTTTGATTAGACAAATTGGGGACAAAAAGCATGATCAGCACACTAATAATAATCAGAACTAGCAACATTTCAATAAGCGTAAACGAATCAACCCTTTTTTTAACTATATTTATCTTCTTTTTCTTCATCTCATAGTCCTATATCCATCTGAGCATAGATAGGTAGTAACATCGCTGCATAGATTAATACGATCATTAAAGCCACCAATAAAAAAATGAATGGCTGTATTAAATTTAGCGACGTATCTACCCTATGAAAAAATGACTGCCATGATAACTCTGAATAAAGTAACAGTTCATCGCCTAGCTTTGCTTTCATTTCTCCATATTCAATAATTAAAGCAAGTTCCGGTGTAAAAAATCTATAAGTTGCGATTGGCTTATGAAAAGACTCTCCCGACTGCATACTTGCCAACAAGTCTTGCCCCACTTCACGAAATAACCTATCTTCTTGCGTCAGCATCAACTCGACTATTTGACTTAAGGGCAGGCCGTGTTTGATCAAGTTCCCCCATTCTCTTGCATAAAAAGCGGTTAAATAGAGTTTTACGAATTTACCAATACAAGGCAAAGTACCTATTTTTTGAAAATTACGCAAGGCAGATGTTTGTCTAAAATAATGCCTGAACAACAAAACAGCAATGATTAAGAGACCACTTACAGACAAAATGCCTGAAGGCAGATAATGTAAAACGATACTAGCAATATTTTCTCTACCAACTTGTGGTAACAGGTAATTTTTCATCCCTACCATCATCATAATCAACGTGACAACTAATATCAAAGGATAGGTACTCACCGCAATTAACTTATTCCTGACTTGTGCTTTGCTTGTTAAGTTGTTGGTAATCAAAGCTAATGTTTGACTAAGATTACCGTGGTGGTCTGACAGTGCTATCTGCGTGACGACTGACTCCGAAAACTGTAAGGTCGAAAAAATTTGTGACAAACTTTGACCATCTGATAGACAAGTACGCATCGTCGTGACAAATGTTTGATCAACAAGTTTCGAGCGTTCAAGAAAATGTATCATCTCTGATAAATTGAAGCCACTACTCAATAAATTATGCATCAAAGTCATCAGTTTGACTTGTTGTTTGATGGGTATTTTTTTCTGATGATGCCATATCACTGCTAATATCTCCTGATTTAACGAGCCCTTCAATTTTGTTATGCCAAGTTTGAGTTGTGTGATTAAGAAAGTTTTTATCAGCATAAGTTAAGATCCCTTTTCCACCTATAAGACGTTGATAAACAATCGCAGATAAGGCGTTTGTCAACTCACTTGAGTCAATACCAAGTTCTATTAATCTTGCATAAACACCACTAATCGATCTGGCATGAACAGTCGAGAATACAGTATAGCCTGTTAAGCTAGCGCGAATCACTGCCCGGGCAGTTTCTTGATCTCGTATCTCACCTACTATCACCAGATCAGGCATATGACGAAGTGAGAGTTTAATCAGATGATCATAGGTATTGCCAATCGCTTCATTTAGCTGTAACTGTAAAAATTCTGGACTAACAAGCTCCACCGGATCCTCAATGGTAATCACCTGTCTTTCAAAAAACTTTTCTTTTGCAATATGGTTCATCAGTGTTGTTTTTCCAGACCCCACTGGACCAGAAAATAGATAAAGACCTCGTCTGTCTACCAACGACAAGACATCTGTCAAATCTGTTTCATCCCAAAATAGCAAAGGCGCATCCGACTTAGGCAATAGGCGTAATACTAAGCTTTCACGATTTTGAAAATCACCCACCGTAGATAATCTAATTCTTAATGTTTGTGCAGCTATCACATAACTACAAGAGCCTAGTTGTGTGCGTCTTTTTTCACCAACGTTCATACCAGCAATAAATTTGAAATGAGAAATTAAACTTTGTCCAATTGACTCTGAGAAGACAGCATAGTGTTTGCGAGATGCTGAATGTCGCAAACTAATTGAGAAAGTCCCCTCGGTTGGTAAAATATAGATATCACTAGCACCAAAATCAAGTGCATTGAGTAAGAGTTTGATCGCGATTTTTTGTACCATTTTTATACCTCTATATTTATACGCAAAAAATCTGCTAGCAACGCTAACAGATTTTTTATATCAATAGAGTATAGCTAATGAATACTTATCTTTCATAGGATAGCATACTAAGTATTAAAACAAATCATCAAACAGACTTAATTGGTTGTCTTCAGGCATATTTCCTAAAATGCCCATCTCATCCATCTTATCCACTAAAGTTTGAGAAACGCCTGCACGTTTTCTGAGTTCAGTCTTACTTAAGAACTCTCCATCTGCGCGTGCCTTTACAATCTGTCTGGCTACATTACCACCTAGACCATCCATGGCAGAAAAAGGCGGAATCAACGTATCATCATCGATAATAAACTCATCAGCTTCACTACGATACAAATCTAACTTGCCAAACTTAAAGCCACGTTCCAACATCTCATTACAAAGTTCTAAAGTGCTAAACAGCGCATTTTCAACATTGGTAGCTTCAAACCCTTTGCTTTTAATTTCTGTCATTCTTGTTTTGACAGCAGCTAAGCCATCTCCCATTACTTTCAAATCAAAAGCATTAGCACGAATAGAAAACCAGGCACAATAGTAATAGATTGGCATATGCACCTTAAAGTAGGCAACACGTAATGCCATCATGATATAAGCTGCCGCATGGGCTTTGGGAAACATATACTTAATCTTACTACACGAGTCAATGTACCACTCAGGTACATTATTTTCTCGCATGGCAGCAATATAAGTCTCACGCTCTTCATCGTCTATCTTGTTCCATAACCCTTTTCTCACGCGCTCCATAATCGTAAAGGCCATAGATTCATCTAATCCCGCGTGGATTAGATACACCATAATATCATCTCGACACCCGATAACGTTTGCTAAGTTGGCAATCCCTTGCTTGATTAATTCTTGTGCATTCCCTAACCATACATCGGTACCATGAGACAAGCCTGAAATCTGCAATAATTCTGCAAACGTACTAGGTTTCGTCTCTTCCAACATGCCACGAACAAATGCTGTCCCCATTTCAGGGACACCTAAGGTACCAGTCTTTGAAAAAATTTGTTCTGGTGTCACCCCTAAGACCTCTGTTCCAGCAAAAATTTTCATGACATCTGGGTCATCCATCGGGATAGTTGAGGCATCCATACCAGATAAATCTTGAAGTTTACGAATCATGGTCGGATCATCATGCCCAAGGATATCAAGTTTTAAGATGTTGTCATGAATGGCATGGAAATCAAAATGCGTTGTCTTCCATTCGGCATTGATATCCTCAGCTGGATAAGCAACCGGACTAAAATCATAAACATCCATATAGCCTGGAATAACAATGATCCCACCGGGATGTTGACCAGTTGTCCGTTTTACACCGGTACTACCTGCAGCTAAACGCTCTATCTCGGCCCCCCGGTAGTAATGACCATAATCTCGTTCATAGCCTTTAACAAATCCAAAAGCTGTTTTCTCAGCTACCGTACCAATTGTTCCCGCACGAAAGGCATAGTCTTCCCCGAAAATATCTCGAACATCTAAATGCGCACTAGGCTGATCTGCTCCGGAAAAGTTAAGGTCTATATCGGGTACTTTGTCCCCTTTAAATCCTAAAAACGTTTCAAAAGGAATATCATGTCCATCTTTTTTCAAGCGCTCACCACAGTTTGGACAAGCTTTTTCAGGCATATCAAATCCTGACCCATATTGACCTTCTGTGAAAAACTCCGAAAATTGACACCCAGGACAAACATAATGTGGTGGCAAGGGATTAACCTCTGTAATCCCTGTCATGGTCGCGACAAAGGAGGAGCCGACTGAGCCACGAGACCCGACAAGATAGCCACGGTTATTAGAGCGTTCAACAAGAATCTGAGAGATGAGATAAATAACAGAGAACCCATTTCCGATAATGGAATTCAACTCTTTCTCAATTCTTAAATCGACAATATCAGGTAAAGGGTTGCCATAAATGGCATGAGACTTCTCATAAGTCAGCTTAGCCATTTTTTCCTCAGATTCAGGAATATAAGGTGTGTAAAGATCTTGTCTGACTGGTGTTAGCACATCAAATGACTCTGCCATTTTTTGGGTATTTTCAATGACAATTTCTCTTGCCACTTCCTCTCCTAAAAAGGCAAACGCATCAAGCATTTCATTGGTCGTTCTAAAGTGAACTTCTGGTAAGGGCGCTGGCATGGCATGTTCACCGCGTCCAATAGGTCGGTTGATCATAGCTCCTGCCCCAAGAGAGCGGACAATGATTTCACGATAAACTGCGTCTTCTGGGTTTATATAATGGACATTTCCCGTTGCAAGAACTGGTTTACCAAGCTGATTTGCAATCTTTAACATATCTTTTAAAATACGTTGCAGCTCAATCTCATCTTTAACCGTTTCTTTGACAATCAAAGGACGATAGACCGCAGGTGGCATAATTTCTATAAAATCGTAGTAATCAGCAATCTTTAATGCATCATCAAACGATTTATTCGTCACCGCCTCAAATACTTCCCCTTCAGAACATGCTGAGCCTACAATAAGCCCGTCACGATGTGCTTCAAGTACTGATTTAGGGATTCTAGGTACGCCAGCAAAATAGTTAACATTTGAGAAAGAAATTAGCTTAAATAGATTTTTCAGCCCTGTTTGTGTTTTCGCATAAATCGTCGCATGTTTGACGCGTGCTCTTTTATACGAATTTTCATCAACAACCTTTGTATTGAGATCACTCAGTTTTTCAATATTGAATTTTTGTTTGGCATCGTTGAGAAAAATAAATAAGAGTCGTCCAGTTGCCTCAGCATCAAAGTTAGCCAAATGGTGATTTTCCAAAGAAACTTGAAAACGTTTCGTCAAAGGACCCAAGCCATGACGTTTAATTTCTGGATATAGATTACGAGCAAATTCGAGTGTATCAATCACTGGCTGACTAATCACTGGTAAGTCAAAGCGTTGATAGTTCATGTTCATAAAGCCGACATCAAATGTGGCATTATGGGCGACAAGAATACTCCCTTCACAAAATGTTTGAAAAGATTTCAGAACATCTTCTAAGGGTTTTGAGCCTTTTAGCATATCATCGGTAATACCTGTCAACTGAGTTGTAAACTCACTGACCGGATGGCCTGGATCGATGAACTCATCAAATTGTTCGATGACATTGCCTTTGTGCATTTTTGATGCTGCAACCTGAATTAATTGGTTGTAAACAGCTGAAAGCCCTGTCGTTTCCACATCAAATACAACATAAGTTGAGTCAGATAGACTACTATCGTCTTCATTATAGGTAATAGGGACTCTATCTTCTACTAGGTTGGCTTCGATACCATAAAGAATTTTGACGCCATTTTTCTTACCTGCTGAGTGAGCATGTGGAAAACTTTGCGCTCCTGCATGATCCGTAATCGCAATCGCTTTGTGCCCCCAACGTGCAGCTTGTGCAACTAAATCAGAGACATCTGCAATCGCATCCATCGTCGACATATTGGTGTGAGCATGAAATTCAACACGTTTTGCATCATCAGGCATTAAATCTTTGCGGATATTTTTAGCCTTAATTTCGATCATATCACGGACACTCATGACAAGTTCATGCTTATACTGGTCCATCTGAACGCTACCCTTAACTTTGAGCCACATTCCTTTTTTGACCAAATCAAACATCGCCTGCTCTTCAGGCTTTCTACCCCATTTTTGGATAATAAAAGAGCTACTATAGTCTGTCATCTTCACTTCAAGCATATGACTTTCTTTGCCTGTTGTGCGATTTTTGAATACTTTATGTTCAGCTGCAAACACATAGCCCTCAAACGTGACATTCGCTTCCTCGTTGACGATATCTTTCATCTGAACAACAGGATCAGTGGACTTGATTTCTTTACCTAAGGCAAGATGAGTCGGTGATAGGTGTAGGTCTTTTTGCGGCGCTGATGCTTGGTCTTCAAAATAGGCGGGATCAGGCTGGTTAGCAAGAATTTCAGCTAAAGCTGCTTCGGATTTCTTTTCGTACTCAGCGACTAACTTATCCGTTAAGTCATAATCAATTTTGGGTATGATATGTAGATCTGTAAAGCCAAAATCTTGAAAATGTTTTTCCATAACTGGAAAATAATGCTTCACAAAATACTCTAAATTCGACAACTCACCGACTAAGAGCTGTGCATCTGAGGACTGGTTGCCTGCGATAAATTGATATTTCTTGAAAATGGCTGTAAAACTAGGCGTATCACACCCCTTTTTTTCAAAAACTTCTGGCAAATACGCATTTAACAAGGCTTCATCAAAACTGCCATCACTTGTTTTGATACTTACCTCTGTTTTAGCAATATTTGAAAAAGCCATCTCTAATCGATAGACAAGCTCTTTATAAATAGTAATTGGTAAAATACTAGGAAAAGTCAAATAAAAATGCCAAATTTTACTAACAGCATGTACTTCTACTTTGTCAATATGACCTTGAAATACTGGATTGTTTCTAATATCAACCGGCATTTCCAGCTGATCCATTAGTTTCTCAAATAACTCGTTCATTAGACTTCTTTCTTAATTTCATGAATTGATGTTACTTTTATTATAGCACATCACTACATCGCAATATACGGATAAAAACAATTACAACACTTATGATCATAAGAGATAAACATAAACGATAAGTGACGAAAAAAAGACCGCTTACCCAAGCAGTCTTTTAGTCATAAGTTAATTTAATTTGATACCATGCGCTACATCAGCGTGATAAATATAAGCGCGTGTCATTGGTAAATTTTTACATGAAGCACCTTTTGTCAAAAGATATTGCATTACATCAATATTTCCTGACTCAAATGATGCTGCACAAGATTGTAGATATAAGTCCCACATTCTGTAAAAACGCATGCCGTAAGTGCCGACCACATCTTCTTTTACCTTGTGGAAATTCTCTGTCCAGATCTCTAACGTACGTTGATAATGACGACGTAGTGGTTCAAGATCATCTAATTGCATTGGTGTATGAAGAATATGGGTGATATTTTCTGCAACATTTGGAATATACCCACCTGGGAAGATATATTTATTAATCCATGCATCCACACCAGCACCATCGTGCTGTCCAGTGATACCATGAATCAACGCTGTCCCTTCATCAGTTAAGCGGTTGCTAACTTGTTCAAAATATTCTTGCAAGTTTTCTTTACCAACATGCTCAAACATGCCGACAGAAGTCACATGATCATAAGTTTGTACCAGCTCACGATAGTCTTTTAAATAAACATGAACTCGGCCTTCTAAACCTTCTGCTTTTATTTTAGCTGTTACAAAGTCATATTGTTCTTGACTAAGTGTCACACCAGTCGCTTCAAGATCATACTCTTTTGCAGCAGTGAAGATCAAAGTTCCCCAGCCACAGCCAATGTCCAACAAAGTTTCATCTGGTTTAGCATGTAGTTTATTGATAATATGACGCACTTTATTCCATTGTGCATCTTCTAAAGAATCCTGTTCACTAGCAAAATAAGCACATGAATAAGTCATCGTTGGATCTAACCACATCTTATAAAACTCATTCCCGATATCATAATGACTTTGCACATCTGCTTTACTAGCTTTTTCAGAATGTGACCGTTTTGGAATGAACTTTGAAAACTTAGAATTGTTCATAAAGCTATCTTTAGATTGATAAATGACTGTGATTAATTGTTGTAAATCTCCAGTAATTTCGATTTTACCGTCCATGTAAGCCTCACCAAACGTGAGTGATGCATGAGCCATAATATCTTTGATTGGGATGATTTCATTTAATTTGATTTTGGCAATCGGTGTTCCTTCACCATAACTTACCTCTTCACCATCCCAGAATTCAACGTCGATTGGGGCGTCAAAACTCGCTTTAAAAATTTGTTTGTATATCGTTTTGTCTAACATCTTTCCCCCCCTTAAGTACAATTTGTATTTTAGACAAAATATTTTGTAATGTCAATTATTTACAGCGAAAGTTTGATTATTTTAAAAATTTCCCATGTTTTTTTCATATTCAAAGCCGATATATGAATCAGCCTAATGGCTTAAACTCACACTGTTAAGGACTGCTGATAGAGACGTTTCTTGTGTATCGTTTAGTATGATGAGTCTCGTGAAACTTTAGCAAAAAGCGTAACAAACAAAATTGTTTGTTACGCTTTTCTTATCCTTGACCATAATAGGCATGCTTACCATGTTTTCTGAAATAATGCTTATCTAATAAGTAATTTGGCAGTACATCTCGATGATCATTTAACATCTCAGTAAATAAAGCCATATGGGCGACTTCATCTAGTACGATTGCATTTTCAACAGCTTTTTCAACTGTCACACCCCAAGTAAATGGGCCATGTCCGATCGTTAAGATACCTGGGACTGCAAGCGGATCAATCTGATCATTTATAAATCTCTCCACAATTACCTTCCCCGTATCTCGCTCATAGGCTGTGACAACTTCATCTTCTGTCAGTTGACGGGTACAAGGGATTGGCCCATAAAACGTGTCAGCATGTGTGGTGCCATATGGCGGAATATCTCGACCAGATTGGGCCCACATTACCGCATACTTGGAATGTGTATGGACGATGCCGTTGACTCCTTTAAATTGCTGATAAAGATAGACATGTGTCGGTAAATCAGATGAGGGGTTTAAAGACCCTTCCTCCAAAAGATTGCCTGCTAAATCTGTCACAACCATTTGATCAGCTGTCATCGCTTCATATGGGACACCACTTGGTTTTATGACAATAATCCCAAGATCACGATTGATTTCGCTCGCATTGCCCCAAGTTAAGACAACTAGATTAGCTTTAGCCAAAGCAAGATTAGCTTGCCAAACCCGATATTTCATGTCAGTTAATACTTTTGAATCCACCTCATCTAATATTTTAAGCATAGCCAGCCTCCTTTAAAAATGGTAAGACAATCGCCTTTGCATTTTCTATTTCCACCTCTGGAGAAGGACTCGTCTCACTCCACATCTCCATTACAAAAGAACCAGAATAATTCAAACGTTTCAAAGTCTTTAAACAGCCCATAAAATCAACACAGCCTTCGCCAAACTTAACATTCTTAAATTTACCTTCAAAGTCTGATGTTACAGCCAGTGTATCTTTCAAATGAATCTGACTAATTTCTGAGATACCTTTTTCTAATTCATGACCAACATCATTTTCAGGCCATGCGGATAAATTACCCAGATCAGGGTAAACCTGTAAATAAGGGGACGGAATTTGTGATTTAATCGCTAAAAATTTAGAGATTGAATTAATAAAAGGATCATCCATAATCTCAATAGCTAATACGACACCTTTGTTTGCAGCAATCGCAACACATTTTGCTAAATTTTCAATGAACGTCTGCCGGCTTGCTATTGTTTTAGGCTCATAATAAACATCATAGCCCGCAAGTTGAATCGTACGAATGCCTAAATCACTTGCTAAATCAACAGCTTTTTTAAGTAGCTCAATAGCCATCTCTTGCTTTTTAATATCTGCCGATCCCAATGGATAGCGTCTATGAGCTGACAAACACATGGATAAAATCGGGATGTCTGTATCCATAATAGCAGACAAAATCTCCTGACGTTGTGCTTTTGTCCAGTCCAAACGCGCAATCCGTTCATCTGTTTCGTCTATTGATAACTCTATGAAATCAAATCCTAAGAGCTTGGTTAGTGCCAATCTCTCAGGCCATGAGATTGATTTAGGTAAAGCTTTTTCATAGATGCCTAACATCTTACGCCCCCCAAATTCTGTTTAACTCATTTAGAAATTCAGTCGCCGCTTGCTCTGGATTTTTTGCAGCTGTAATCCCACGTCCTGTGATAAATGTATATATAGACATCCCTTTAAATAACGCCAAAGTTTCAACAGTTAAGCCACCTGTAACAGAAACACGAAATCCCATATCAATCAATTTTTGAACTTTAGTCAAGTCTTTGTCACCCCAAGTTTCTCCTGCTAAAAGTGCATCTCGACTTTGATGATAGATAACTTGCGTAATACCTGCTGCTAACCAAAGTTCTGCTTGTTCATAAGTCCAATCCCCATAGAGTTCGACCTGTACGTCACTAATCTTTTCAGCTGCTGCTTTCATTGTAGGTATTGTTGCACAACAGATAACTGTCGTCCAATCTGCACCTGCTTTTTGAACATTTTCAGCTACAGTGCCTCCTGCATCAGCACATTTTGTATCTGCAACAATCGTTTTTCCCGGATACATGGCCCGAATACATTTCACAGCCTGATCACCTGCTTGCAAAATCAAAATCGTGCCGACTTCAATAATATCTACAATATCTCCAACAGCCTTAACAGCCTCAATCGCACTTGGTAAATCTGAATGATCCAAGGCAACTTGTAAATTTGGTCTTGTCATATCCTCTCCTAAACTCGTGAAATTAAATCTGTTTCGGTTTCAATTCGTTCTTGAATCTCTTTAGCGCTCATCACATTTTTCACACCAACTACAGTGACTCCCTTAGCTTTGGCACCGTCAAACATCTCTACGAAGTTTAGAGGGGTAAAAACCACATCATAATTTCCCGCTTGACCTTTTCCTTCTGAAATCGAGCAATGGTGAATATTGGTAATTTTAATCCCTAATGTCTTCATCGCATTCTCTACACTTCGCTTCATCATCAAACTTGTTCCAGATCCATTTGCACACGATACTAATACTCTCATACTATTACCCTCTTTTCTATTTTTTGTAACACTCATTCATTTACTTTACGTGCTGCATAAGCGTCATAATCCTCAACAACCAAGAAGTACCCTTCTGGATCTTTTCGATATTGTAATTGAGGAATGATCACTAAAATAGCGACGACCACAGCAATTCCAGCATAACCCAATACTTTCATAATCACTGTAAATCCTGGCCAAACCGTCGCCCAGTCAAACATACCAAGATAGCCACCATACTTAGATAAACCAACCCAGGAGGCGATTAAAGCAGACCCACTAACTTGAATCACACCTGAAAGAAATGGTAAGACACAAGCTGCCTTAATCCCCCCTCGGTTATTTGCATAAACAGCAAATGCTGCATTGTCAAAGAAGAGAGGGATAAAGCCTGCGATAATCACAACAGGTGATTTTAACAAAATTAATAACCCAATCATCAAGAACTGACCTAAGGCACCAAACAAGAAACCGACTGTCACTGCATTAGGTGAGCCGAATGCAAAGGTTGCGGCCACATCAATCCCAGGTACTGCACCCGGTAATAAAGTATTTGAAATACCAGTGAAACTCTCTGTTAACTCTGATACAAACGTTCTGACACCCAGTTGTAAGATAGCTAAGTTAACAGCAAACTGGAGCGATGTTGTCATGATATAGAAAAAGAAGTTTTGTGTTGAGGGAATAATTTTCTGATCTATAAAATAGCCTTTACCAAGCACTGTCATGATGATACCAAAGAACCCTAACATCAAGATAGCAGTTGCCACCATATTCTCATTAAACATAGATAGAAACCCAGGAAGCTCGATATCTTCAATTTTCTTAGACTTCTTAGATTTAAATTTTTCTGCGATAGCAGAGACAATCGCAATCCCAAACACTTGTTGATGCGCTACTGCAAATCCTGCACCTTCTGTTAATTCTTGTGTATAGCCAACAGTTAGGTTGGATCCCACTGCCCAGTACAAGCCTAAAATCAATCCCATTACAGCAAGGATTTCGATACGGCCTAAGTTTGGAAAACAAAACAAAATTAACCAAAAAGCAGTGGCTGCTTGTTGTACTTGTACGTTACCTGTTGTAAAAACGGCGCGCATCTTTGTATATTTTTGAAAACGAACTAAAATGATATTAGCGATAAAGGCAATGAGTAATAGAACCATGACATCGCCAAACGTACGACCAAAAGTTTTCATAATCCCAGCATCAATCGCATTTTGACCAAAGTAAGGATCAATAACGGTTGCATCTAAATTAAATCGATCTTTTAAACCAGACAAGATGGGGCGAAAATTATTAACTAACCCTCCCGATCCCACTGACAAAATAAAGTAACCAACAGTCGCTTTCAAAAATCCTGCTAAACACTCAAACCATGGTTTTTTTAATAAGATATAGCCAATTAAAACGATAAACCCTATAAAATATGCCGGCTGTGTTAAGATATTTTTTGCAAAAAAGTCCCATGCGACCATGATTGCATCAAAGATATTTCCCATGTTACGCTTCTCCTCAATGGGCTAGAGTATTTGATATGCCTAGCCCGAAATTACGCTTAAGTTTGAAGTAAATTTTCAAAATCAAGCATCGTCTCTATATTTTCAAGTGCTTCAATCACACCATCAGTCATTAGTAAGTCTGATAAATTGGCGATATTAGTCATATGTTCATCCGGATTTTTTGCAGCTAAGGTGAAAAATAATTTTGCTTGCTTTTCTTCATTTTCTGCTTCAAAATAGACCTTATCTTTAAACTTTGTAAAGGCAATAGCTGTCCCAAATACCCCATCACTTTTAGCAGTTGAGTGAGGCATTGCCACACCAGGTACTATCACAATATATGGTCCGTAAGTCTGCACAGCTGCAATAACCTCCTCAACGTAAGTATCATTTATGATTGATTTATCAATCAAGTTTTCACAAGATATGCGAATTGCGTCTTCCCAATTCTCAGGTTGCTTGTCACAAATGCTAACCAGATCATTGTCATGAAAATACCTCAACATGTCTGTTTTTGCCATACTGGTTACTCTCCTTTTTTATAAAAATGATGGGAATGGCGTATCATTATCAATTGCAAAAGCATCATCAAATCCACGGTCAAAATTAAACTCTAATCTATCTTTATCATCTGGAAAAGTAAATTTCCCACCTACTTGCCAAATATATGGTTTAAATTGATAATTCAAGCGATCTTTTTTAAATTTCCAAATTTCTGTAATTTCCTTAGGATCTGCCATAAAGTTTGCCCAGATATCATAGTGAACCGGAATGACTACTTTTGCATTTAAAGACTCTGCCATACGAAGCAAATCTACAGAGGTCACTTTATCCGTTATCCCACGTGGGTTTTCTCCATATGCGCCTAAACAAACATCTACTTTATGCTCATTTCCATGTTTGGCAAACATGTTAGAGTAATGGGAATCTCCTGCATGATAGATATTACCACCAGTAGTTTGGAAGAGATAGTTAACAGCTAATTCATTCATATCTTGAGGCATCTTACCTTTTAGAATAACTTCTGGATCAGGTTCAGTCACCAAAACTGTTCTATCAAATGCTTCAAGTGCAAGCAATGTCACATCACCGATTGCAACCTCATCTCCAGGGTGTACAACGATTGTTTTTTCTGCTGGCACACCCCATTTTAGCCAGATATTAACAACTTCTTGGGGACCAACAAATTTTGCCTCCGGGCAGTTACTGTGAACTGCTGCAGCTGTATTAATATCCAGATGATCTGAGTGAATATGTGTTACCACTAATGCATCAACATCTTTAATTTCAAATGGATCGATAACAAATGGTTGTGTCCGTAAGTTAGGTTGCTGTTTAAGTGCGCCACTCATACGCATCATTTGATGACCTTTTACCATCTTGCCACTACCATGTGTACGTTTTCCTGTACCACACCACAGATCACAAAGAATGTTCGTACCGCCTTCTGATTTCAGCCAAATACCAGTACACCCTAACCACCATAGTGAAACTGTTCCCGGTTTAACTACTGTAGCTTCAATTTCTTCGTTCAAGTAAGTCCCCCACTCAGGAAATGTTGAGAGAATCCATGATTCCTTTGTGACATCTGCAATTTTGTTTACCATTTTTTATGCCTCCATCTTAATTAAATAATCTTTAATTGCTTTACAAAATAATCATAACAAAAAAGAAAGCGGTTTCAAAGTAAGTTATATGATCGTTTTATCGTTTTATGATCATATGAGCCAATAAGTATGATTTATAGCTATTAAAGCTTTTGCAAATGCAGTATACTATATTTAAAAGATGATACGATTACTTTTATGCATACAAGATAATGAGGAGGCAGTATATGAAAAATGCTATCGTGAATGTTCAAGCAAGACAAAAAGCCTTGTTAACCGTACTGGAGGATGATCATCTGCATACTGTTAACGCATTGAGTCAGCGACTAAATGTATCTGAAACGACGATTAGAAGAGACTTGTCTAGTCTTGCTAGGATGGGCAAAGTTATCCGAAGTCATGGTAAAGCTAAAAGATTAAACACTGGCACTGTCATCGATAACTGCGACAATCAAAATATCGAAATACTTAAAGAGATTTTAGCTAAAACGGCTGCCTCTTTTGTCAAAGACGGACAAACCGTTTTTATCAACTCTTCTTCTGCTGCACTTGATGCAGTAAAATACCTCATCAACAAAAAAGTAACCATCATCACCAACAATGTCAAAGTGGCTGCACTTGATCATCATTCAGAATCCTCTGTCTTTCTCTCTGGTGGCGAAGTCCGTTTCCCTAAAGAAGCTTTGATTGGGCAAGCCGCACAGGCATTTTTTGAGACCATCCAAGCAGATATTGCCATTATTGGCTGCTATGGTATTTCGGTAACTCGTGGCTTAACAACGCCTGTTATCCATGAGGCGAAAATCAATGAAGTCATAGTCAAACAAACAAAGGGTATCGTAATTTGTATTGCTGACTATAGGAAAATAGGTGAATCTGCTAATTTTAAATCCTGCGATCTCACCTGTATTGATTATCTGATTACAGACACTTTTTCAGACCCTGAACGATTAAAACAAATTGAAGATTGTGGTGTTAACGTCATACAAATTCAAATTTAATCTCTACTTACGCCCTCTTTAGCAAATCATTTTAGCTCAATATCTTTTAAAGTATAGTACAATGGGATAAAGGAGATAAATAAATTATGACAGTATTGACATTAAAAAAAGCCGCAACAATGGTTGTAGCTTTGGGACTAACTATGAGCTTAACTGCTTGTGGTAATCAAGAGAAAGCTGACAAAACTAACACCAGTTCAGCATCAAAAGATACCGCAACTATTACATTGGATTTCGAAAATGATAAAAAAGTTGATGAAACAAAACAAGTAACCATCAGCAAAAACCAGACTTTACTAGAGGCATTAAAGGAAAACTTTAAAGTCGACGAAAAAGGCGGATTTATCACTTCAATAGATGGCAAAAAACAAGATGAAGCTGCTAAAAAATACTGGATGTTTGATATTAATGGTAAAATGGCAGATAAAGGGGCAGCTGATATTCAGCTCAAAAAAGGAGATAAAGTTGCTTTTTATCTCGGTAGTTTTTAACATAAAAAAAGCCGTATCGGCTTTTTTTTATGATTATTTTTCATCTCTTAAGCCACTATAGGCATAAGCTACTTTAATACACATATCCATGACAATTTTGTTTCTATCATGTTCTTGTAAAATACGTGCGGCCTCATCACTTTTTAACCCTAGCTGAGCCCAGAAAACATCAGCATCTGTCTTGATAAAGTCCCGTGCCACATCAGGTAAAAACTCCGAACGACGAAAAACATCTACAATATCGATATGTACTGGCACATCTTTAATACTAGCATATACTTTTTCACCTAGTATCTCTTGTCCAGCTAAACGAGGATTAACCGGAATAATTTGGTAGCCATCATCTTGTAGCGCTTTTGCAACCATAAAGCTGGTTGCATCTTCTCGATCCGATAAGCCTACGACTGCAATCGTTTTGGCTTGACGTAGATAATCTGTGATCACTGCTTTTGTCTCATTGTCAAATGTTGTTATCATGGTAACTCCTTATCTCGTAATATAAAGCTTACAGAACAGTTTTATTGTCATTAGTTAACAAACACACCAAGACTATATCACATCAGTGATATCATTTACTGGTAAGCGATATGATGCAGTACCCTCTTGATCTGAGTACCCCATCGTAATGATAAGCTCAGGTCTAAACCGCGATTCAATCGCAAGGACTTCTTTAGCTTTCGCCTTATCAAACCCTAGTATCATGTTCGTTTTCAAGCCTTTATCATGCGCTGCAAGTACAATATTTTGTGATACAAGACCGATATTTAAAGCCAGATAATCTGATAGTTCTGCATCAGAAAACTTCTCAAACATACCTGGCAGTCTAGATAATAACATCGCTTTAGCCTCATCAGGTAAAAAATCGTCCCCGATTGCTACCAAATCATGAACTCGTGCAGTCAAATCTGTATCTGAATACACGACAATCGTAGCTCCTGCGCCTTCATGTTGCGCAGCATTTTTTGCATGCATGGCAGTTGATAATGCATAGCGCTTTTCATCCGAGACAACAATGGCAAAATGCCAAGGCTGAATATTATGAGCTGAAGGTGCAAGCACAGCTTCTGATAAAATCGCTTTAACATCAGCAATCGTTAGTTTACGACCATCAAATTCAGTTACTTTATGACGGTTATGATTCAATGTTGAAAATTCCATTATCCCTTAATTCTCCTTAACACTTTATATAGTAAGTAAGCAAGTACACCCCCAACGGTGTTGGTTATCAAATCATCCACTTCAAATACACGATTAAAGTTGAATAGTAAATCTAACAGTGCTTGGGTGCTTTCGATTGTTAAACTCATCAAAAAACTGATTAACAAAATCTTTTTAAACTGTCGAACACTTGGTATTAGTAGACAGATTGCAAAGACCAGTGGTAAAAGCAAAAATACATTTGCAACATTTTGTAACACAATGACAACTAGGTCTTGTATACTTGGTATTTTACCAAGATGGACTAGTGTATTAAATGGTGTTAATATCGTTACAATCTGACCGAAATGTACGATCCCCGGTGTTTCTATCTGTTTGATACTGGGATAGATAGATTGGGGTAGAAAACACATCATACAGATAGCAATAGTGTAGCATACAGCACCTATTTTTACAATTTTTTGAAACGGTTGGGTTAGTTTTTCATTTTTATCAAATAATCGCATAATTTATTGTAACATAAAACACCAATCGACCTATTAAAGTCAACTAGTGTTTATGTTGATAGCTAGTTATCAGTTAAACTGTAACGGATTCAACCGCAGTTTTTGATGTCTTATCTTTTTTCATTGTCTTACTTCGTAATTGACCACATGCGGCATCAATATCAGTCCCATGTTCTTGTCTAATGACACAGTTTATGCCATTTTTCTTGAGAATATCATAGAATTTAAGGACATCCTCTTTTGATGAACGGCTATATTGATCGTGCTCACTAACTGGATTATAAGGAATCAGATTCACATAAGCTAACTTCTTCATATCTTTTAACAAGGTTGCCAACTCACGCGCATGTTCAGGTCTATCATTGACCCCACTGAGCATAATATATTCAAAGGTAACACGTCTATTTGTCTTGTCAAGATAATAATTAATCGCTTCAAACAAGGTTTCAATTGGAAATTGGCGGTTAATCCGCATAATACTCGTTCTTACCTCATTATTTGGGGCATGTAGCGATATTGCGAGATTAATCTGCAAGCCTGTCCCTGCAAATTCTTTGATTTTATGTGCCAACCCTGACGTTGACACTGTGATATGACGGGCACCAATAGCTAGTCCATGATCATCATTAACTGTTCTGATGAAATTAATCAGATTGTTATAATTGTCAAATGGTTCGCCAATCCCCATCACCACAATATGGCTGACGCGTTCATCAAGACCACGTTCATCGAAATACTTTTGTACTAACATAATCTGTGCTGTGATTTCACCAGCTGTCAGATCACGTTGTTTTTTAATCAAACCAGATGCACAAAATGTACAGCCGATATTACAGCCAACTTGTGTCGTCACACAAACTGACAAACCATATTTTTGGCGCATCAAAACAGTCTCGACCAACATATTATCTGGTAACTCAAATAAATACTTAACTGTACCGTCCTTAGACTCTTGCACCAAACGTTGTGTCAAGGGGTTGATCACAAACTGATCCTTTAATTTCTCGATAAAGTCTTTAGAGATATTTGTCATATCATCAAACGATGTGACACGCTTTTTATAAAGCCAATCCCAGATTTGTGTCGCACGAAATTTTTTGGCGCCATTTTCAATCGCCCACTCGATTAATTGGTCACGTGTTAAGCCATATATAGAGGGTTTCATTTGTTCTTTTTGAATAGTTTTAGTCATGTTAATAGTATAGCATGTAACCGCATAGCACCGCAATAGACAAAATGTCATACTGTGCTAATCATCTTTTAAATGATAAGCCATTAAATCATCAACTATATCCCATTTTTCGTACTTGCTTATACAAAAAGACATTGCCAAACATATTAGCAATATCTCAAAAATATGATATCAAATGGTTATGAGTACAACACAATATGCGCACTGCACTGATCACTTATTACGCGTTCTCACCACAAACGCCGGCCGTTTAGTGGTTGTTTTTTGTTTAAGCGCTTGTTTATCTTCTTGTTTGTCAAAAGATGGTCGTTTCGATGACGCTTTTTCTTTTTGATCAAATGTGCCTTTAGTTGCCTGACGTTGTTTTTGAGTACCTTGACGCTTGACAGATTTAGTCTGCTTTTGAGTCACTGCAGTTTTCTTGGTCTTACCTTTTTTGCTAGTCAATTCTATCGTCGCTATGTCAGGCGCATCTACTTCATAGACTTTTTCTGATAAAAAGGGTTCATTGCGTTTGATGTCTTTACTTCTCATCCGTTTCAAGACAAAAAATGCAGCTCCATAATTCATATATTCTTTAATATACTCTTCCAAGTGTGAAATTTTCAACTCATCAGCAATTTTTTTACGAGAACTTGAGAAAAACCCCTTAAGGCGTAGTTGTTCATGTCCCCAATCCCCGACAATATAATCATACTTTACAAAAATATCTGAATAACGTTGTGCTAACTTATCTTTATCAAAACCATCTTGATAATTATGAACGAGATGATACACTTTATCGCCAATTGTCACCACGTCATCTACAACAATGACACGCTCACCAGGAAATTTATTATAATTTTTCTCTTCTTCTGGAACTACTTTTGCCATATTTTGTTATTTCTTTCCTTGTTTTAAATACTGTAATTTTTACCATACCTGTTAAACTTCTGGATAACTATCCGTTCTCAAATAATCCGCGACGATTTCCCTCATAAATTTTGGAAACTGAATTTCTGCAGTGCCTGAAGCCTTCAAAATAGGAAAATAAGACGCAAATATATACTGATCTGGTACCAATACAGTATAATATACAGCTTCATCAATCACTTCGCCTTGATAAAAAAGTTGTCCTTGATGTTCAGATAACCCTACTGTAATGATATCACCAAAAACTTTTCCTCTAAAGCCCATTCCGACGATCTTCTGGGTTTTTAAGTAATTACCAACTTGGTGTAATTCTTGCATGATCTCTTTTAGTTCTCGACCTGTTACGGTTAATTTCACCATTCTGATACTGTGAGGTAAAATATCATGTAAGGCATCCATCGTAAGCACTTGCGGTATATCTTGAACGATCATCCCACTGTTCATAACAACTGTCGACACCTGATAATAAGCACCCAATATTTCAGCTACAACGTGTGCCGCAGTATAATCTGGCGCTTGATTGATGAACGGATGAGATAAATCGGTAATTTGTTGCGCTTGTAACAACTCATGTCCCTCCATCTCTAACCCGTCTATAACTGTTTTATCTGCAGGTAATGAAGGCAGGTGGCGAACTTCCTCAGCAATAATATCTGATTGAATACACTGGAAATGTTCATCAAAGATAAGTGTAATATCACCTACATGTTCACCGTAACGACCTGCTGCAGCTAGCATTGTCCCATCTATATATTTGCCATATTCGTAAATATGATGGGTATGCGATCCTAAAATCAAATCTAAATTAGTAAACTGCGATGCCGCTTGCTCATCAAAACGCCACCCTAAATGACTTAATAATATCGTAAAATCTGCTGTTGATGTTGACAACTGCTGTGCCAATATGTCTTGTGGATCTAAAATATCCCACCCCATGTGTGGATAGGCTAGAGGGTATGGTGCTGTCAAACCAAAAATATCGATGGTCATGCCAAAAGAGGTCATAACAGTTTTTTTCTCAATAGCCCAACTAGGCTGTTTGGCTTTATCTTTGAGATTCGCTAACACAACATCAAAATTAGCCGACTGATAAAGACTATCTAACCTCTCCTTAGGTAAGCCTAGCCCCTCGTTATTACCAATTGTTGCAGCAGTTAGCTGCAATTCATTCATTAAACTGATATTTGCCTGCCCATAAGTTGCTTCTGTCAAAGCATGGGAGCGGTCAACATTATCCCCAATATCAAAACGTAAGACATCAGTATAGCCAACAGCCTGATCAGTAAAAAAGCGTTTTATTTTTGGATAATTTTCGAAATGGGAGTGCAAATCGTTTAAATGTAAGATTTTTAACACATTTCCTTGATTAGTCATAGCATCATTATAGCACAGATCTATCCTTCTATGTTCCCTTATATCTTGTAATTCCCCCATTTGAAAGCCTTAAACAATCACTATATACTTTCATATACCTTGGTATTATCTCGTTAGACAGACTTATAGATTGGTTATCATCTTTCAAGATTTGATTCATGCTGTATTTTTTGGATGCAAACTTAAAAAAGACGACATCACCAGATTTTCTGTATAGCTGAGTCAACACATCAAAAAAGAAATTGAACTAGAAAAGGCCGGTTCAATTTCTTGATTAACTTATTTAACCTAGCAACAAAATCTTTTGAATAAAATTTTTGCCTGAATGCTTAGAGCAAGTTATCTATATTAATGCTTTATCTTAATATCTCAACCAGATCTTTTCGTGCAGCCATATTGGCTGGCGTGATCGAAAAGACTAGGCCAATCACGATTGTAATGATTAGCGTTAGAGAAATTGTAAATAAGTCAGGTGAGACTTTAAATGGTAAAAAGGCAGATACCAGCAGAGCAATTAAATACCCAATGATATAACCGATTACACCAGCAGATATCGTTAGCATTAGACCCTCAGCCAGGAATTGATTCCGGATGTCACGTCTTCTTGCACCAACACTACGACGAACCCCAATTTCTTGTGTCCGTTCAGAAACAGATGTATACATCATATTCATAACACCCACACCTGCAATAAAGAGAGAAATACCCGCTATAGCTGAAATAAAGTAAGTCAACATCTTCAAAACTTTGCCAATCCCGTCTGTTAACGAACTCATATCAAAAGTCGAATAGTCTCCAAAATTACGACTCACACCTACTGTTTCAAGTTTCTTGATGACTTTTTGTGCGATTTTACTTGGCTTATAATCACTCGCAACGGTGATTTTTATCTGCGTAGGATTCCCTTCATTATTAGTATAATACTGATAGGACTTTTTAGGAATCTTAACATCAGGGTTCATGTCAAATAGACCTGATGAACCACTTTCATAAATCCCAACAATCTGATACAACTCACCTTTTATCTCAATCCCTGTTCCTAATACCCTATCTTGGTTAGCATTAATATCTTTTGCTGTTTCTCGACTAATGATAGCGACTCTTTGGTGCGTTTCATTTTCCTCGGGCGTAATCGAGCGACCAATCACAACTCTTTCTTTATCAAATTTAACAAAGCCTAGATGTCTAGTTATCTTTTTTGCTGCTACCTGTAACTCAACCGTCAAAAAATCGTCATCTGATTTAACATAGTCGACTTTTTCCACGCCCTCAATGTCACGCACAACTCTCAAATCTTCATCAGAAAAATAACGCATTTTATTAGTACTGAATTGCTCATAGTCTGTCGGCGAATAGTTAATATTAACTGCTACATTTTTCTCATTAGAAGCTGTCAGATTTTTGATTGTATACGCTTCAAATCCGCGTCCTAATGACAAAATTGTAATCACACTAGCAATACCAATGACAATCCCGATCATTGTTAAAATACTTCGCCGCATATTTTGGCGAAGTGCTTGATAGGCATTTTTGATAATCGTAATCACATTCACATTATCACCTCACCATCAGCCACCTTAATCTCACGAGTACAATACGACATCAAATTGGCATCATGCGTGACTAAAATAATTGTCACACCACTAAGTTGATTTAATTCCGTAAATAATTGCATGATTTCAAGAGATGTCTTACTATCCAGTGCACCAGTTGGTTCATCTGCGATAATAAATTTAGGTGATTTGACAATCGCACGGGCAATGGCGACGCGCTGTCTTTGACCACCAGATAAAAGTTTGACAGACTGATTCACAAAATCAGCTAACCCAACTTTTTCTAAACTTTCCAAAACTAAACGCGTTTTTTCCTGATGAGAAACACCAGCGTACAACAAAGGCAGTTCGACATTTTGCCCAACTGTCATCTTTTCAATCAATCCAAAATTTTGAAAGACAAATCCAACATTTTCATTTCTGATTTTAGATAAATCATCATCTGTATATTGTTCGACTAATTTATCTTCAAAATAGTAGGTGCCCTTAAATTTCGTATCTAGAAAGCCTATTAGATTAACCAACGTGGACTTTCCAGACCCACTACGCCCCATAATGCCAACAAAATCACCCTCAGAAATGGTTAATGAGATAGCGTTTAAAACGGTAAATTCTTGTCTCGCGAGTGCATAGGTTTTTGTAATATTCTCAAGGCGTATCAACATAATCTGATGCCTCCTTGATGAGCTTATCACCTATCTTTAGACCAGAGATAACTTGTAAGCCACTAGTCGTTTCCTTAGTTTCAACGGCTACACGATCAAATTTTTTCCCATTTTTCAGGTAAACTTTTCCATTTTTAACAGCAGACTTAGGAATATAAAGTGTCTCGTTTTTTTTATGAATCTGAACTGTATAGCCATTTTGCAAGTGTTCATCTAAATTAACCTTAAACGCATACTGACTCGCTGCTGTTTCAGAGCTTGCTTTTTCTGGAACTGGCGAGATATAGGTAATTTTTCCTGTGATTTTTTTTGCTAAATCAATCGTTTCGACCGTTACCACATCGTTCACCTTGAGCTTATCGTAATCATATTCTGACACCTTACCATTAACGAGCGTATCACGACTAACAACACTAAGTAAAGGTGACGTTTCTGACTTGTTACCCATAATCACAAAACCGTCCGTTTTAGCAGTTACAGTAGCTGTTTGTTTTGCCTTTTGACCATCCAGTGCAGCCTTTGCTTGATCACGTGCTAGCACACTAGTAGTTATCGCACGTTGTGCAGCTTTCCAAGACTCATGATTCGTTTCAATCTGAGCATTAATGGCTTGTCTTTCGCTATCATCTTTCGACTTGTTAAAGTCATTACGCAGTTTAACATCTTTTTTCTCTGCCTCAGCTAAATCGGCTTGAGCATTTGCTAAATCGTTTTCAGCTCCTTTGATCGCAAACTCTTGGCTTGATAAATCATCAGTAGGTTTTGTATAGGTCAACAAAACATCGCCAGCCTTCACTTCCTGTCCATCTGAAACATTAACTTGAGAAAGTTCACCAAGGGCTGCATCATCTCTATAGTCTGTTGATGTTTTTGCGATCACACTACCTTTAAAAATATCATCTGCCTGAGCCTTTACGGTGTAAAGCGAATAATCTTTCGTCTTACTAGAATTTCCTTTAGGTAACACAGTTGATAAAACCACTATACCGATAATCATTATGCTAATAATGCTCGTTAATATAACAACTACCGGATGTTTCTTATACATTTTTTTCATTTCTAATCCTCAATCAACGCCTCTCTAACTTTATCGCTGTGCTGCTAGCAAATAAAAAATTTGATCCGCTAACTATAACAGCTCTTAGCATTATAATAGTATCATTGACCATATTTTTTTATTGCACGAAACACAACGATTAACTCAGGTAAATTAACTAAAAGTAGCAATATCAAAACAAACCATGCTTTGTAATGAACAGCACCCGAAATGGTTGCAATAAACAAAAATATCTCAATAAAACTTGGTAATGTTGCCTCTTTCTTATATAGCAATCGTTTCATCTCCTTTTTATTTATCATAAATAGACCTCAATAAAACCCGCGATAGCTAATAAAAAGAAGGTAACAGCCAACAGCAGACGAACATATGGCCAGTCATTAATTAAACTGCTAAATTTTTTTCCTTTCCTAAATTCCCTTATATTTTTAGCAATAGCTATACCTGCTAAAGCAACACAAACAAATGACAATAATTCAAATACGGTATAAGGTAACAGTAGTAATATTATTTGTTCTAGAGACAAACTGCCACTTGCTATTCCCATTGTGACACCGTTAAGAAATAAAATCACTAGACCTCCAACACCGAATGTCAGCGCCCCAATAGTTAAAATTAATAAAGCGACTCCTGCATTATGATTAAATATTTCATGGAATGCCATTTTTTTAAGAGCATGCGTTATCCCTACACCCGATAATTTAGTTATACATATGCCAACCACTAAGCCTATCATCGAAAGCGAAAAAGTTAGCCAAAAATCTTTTTTTACATCAGTTTTGTTTATCAAACACATCCTCCTTTATATTACGTGCGTTCTGTAAAAGAGTTTAATTATAACACAGATATTTCTTTTTTAAAAGTAACAATTGTAACAATACTACATACAAATTTTCACAAAGAATGCTCTTCATACCCCAAGTACATTCATAGATTTTGATAATAAAACGTAGCTTAATATTATAAAAGAAATGCAATACTTGAATTTTAAAATGAAACAGTCAACACAAATGTGGTCTTTTTATAATTACGATACATATCATAAAAGTAACTACTGAGCATCGCGAAACTAGCAACATCTTCATATTTTAAATGACTTGATCAAGATAATTTAAAATATAAAAACAAAAAAATTTAGGACTACGAATCTGATTTTTAACACCTGACTGTCGACTTGTCAGGATAAGATTGATAAGCAATACACTATCAACCTTATCCTTTAATTTTATCATTAAAAAAAACGATATTTAAAAAGTTGAATATATGAAACTTTTTAATAATTGGTCTATACAAAAACACTGACTATGGTCAACGGATGCTTATTTATTGACATCAATATGACACACAAGATTAAAGATTATGTTAACACACTAAACAGACAGTTATCTAATCAATACAGCATCTACCATTATTCAAACTACAGCCATTAACATCAAAAAAAGACAACATATCGTCGTCTTTTTTGATATAACTATTTTTTGGTATTAGCGACGTTTCACGCATTAGAGATCAAAATCCATTGTTATCTCTAACTGTTTTGAACCAATAGCCACTTTTTTTAATTGTTCTTTTTGCATCATTGTCGAGATCAACAGCAACAAAGCCATATCTATTTTTATAGGCATTTAACCAAGACCAGTTATCCATACATGTCCACATATGATAGCCTTGTACTTGACTACCTTCTTGGATAGCACGATGGACCCATTTTAAATGCTCTGTCACAAATTCAATGCGATAGTCATCTTCTATCATGCCATTACTGTTGACAAAACGTTCTTCTCCTTCAACACCCATACCGTTTTCAGAAATATAACACCTGATATTACCATAATTCTCTTTTAAGTTAATCAGTGTATCGTAGATTCCCTTTTCGTATATCTCCCAACCACGATAAGGATTCATTTTCTTGCCTGGCATATCATAAACATCATAAAAGTCTTCTGGAAGCAAGCCTGCTTCACGCTTTTCTACTGGTGTTTCTTTTGCTTTGGCACGACGCGGTTGATAGTAGTTAACCCCTAATAAGTCAACAATATTCTCTGCGATAATGGCTAAATCTTCTGGTGTCGTTTGAGGGAGTAACTCATTTGCCTTGGCCCAGTCAATCATATCTTGCGGGAAATGACCTTTAACAGCTGGATCTAGAAATGAGCGATTAAAGAAACCATCTACAAATTGAGCAGCTGCAAGGTCTGCTTCGTTTTGCTCATCTCTTGGATAAGTCGGTGTCAAATTTAAGACAATACCGATTTCACCATCTAAATCCATGGCGTGATAGGCTGCAATCGCCTTAGCGCTAGCTAAAGCCTCATGATATAGGACTTGAATGCCTGCTTTTAAATCAACTTTATCAGGATAATGCCAGCCATAAAGATAACCACCTTCGACAGGCACGATCGGCTCGTTATGGGTAAACCACTTTTTAACACGATCGCCAAACAATTCAAAACATGTTTTAGCATAAGCGACATAAAGCTCGACAACCTCAAGACTTTCCCAACCACCTTTTTCTTGGAGAATCATGGGCATATCAAAATGATACAAATTAATAAAAGGGTCGATACCGTTCGCCAACAAGTCGTCTATCAGTTGATTATAAAACTTGACTGCTGCTTCATTAATCACTCCAGTTGTTGGATCTGGGATTAAGCGACTCCATTGAATAGACGTTCGAAAAGAATTATGACCTGTTTCTACCATTAACTGGATATCTTCTTGGTATTTTTGATAAACTTGTGATGTTAGATTTGGCCCTACTTGATTAAAAAATTTGTCTGGTTGTGTTTTGTACCAATAATCCCAGATATTTTCGCCTTTATGATCACCTTCAAAAACACCTTCTGTTTGTGGGCCACTTGCTGCAGATCCCCACCAAAAATTTTTTGGAAATTGATAAGACATAACGTTTCTTCCTTTTCTATAACAAAAGAATTGAACCTATCATTCGTATGATGATGGCTCAATCCTCTATTTTTTAGTCTTCTGTAGCTTCTTGTTTCAAATATTGATCAGTGGCTACTTTTACAAATGGGAGGTAAATCACAACTGCAATCAGTAAGTTAACAGCAGCAAGTACCCCACCAGCAATACTTTTCGTTGCTAGGAATCCACCAATAATTGGTGGTGTTACCCATGGTGGCATGAACGTTGCAGCGGGTACTATACCCGTAGCTGTCGCAATATAGGCAACTGTTACAAGTACCATTGGTACGAGAATGAACGGAATAAACATGATTGGGTTTAAAACGATTGGTAACCCAAACATCACTGGTTCATTAATATTGAAAATACCAGGTGCCAAACTCAAGTTAGTCACCACTTTAAATGGCTTATTACGACGACCAACGATTAAGATTGCAATCAATAGCGCAAGTGTTGCACCAGTACCACCTAAGTTTACAAATGAGTCAAAGAAAGGTTTATTGACGATATAAGGAATTTTAGTTCCTGCTTCTACTGCTTTAATATTTGCATCAATCGCTGGTACATTAATTGTCTGCATTAATGGATCTACCATGTTAGCGCCATGTAGGCCAAAGAACCAGAGGAATGGTGTCACAAACGCTAATAACAATGCTGATGGATAGCTATTGGCTAGACCCATGAACGGTTCTTGAACGGCTTTATAGAAAGAAAGCACAATATTATCAACACCTAAAGCAAATAGAATTGATGTAAATAAGCTAAATACGCCGACAGTAATCATAGCAGGTAATAAAGCCGCAAAAGATTTTGCAACTGCTGGCGGTACACCATCAGGCATTTTGATCACTAATTTTGGATTACCTGACAAGCGTTGGAATAGTTCTCCTGAAATAATCGCAATCAATAAAGCGATAAATAATCCAGTTGCGCCCATACCTTGAAGGCCACCTACTGCAAAGAATGATGCAACCGATACTGTACCAGCTGCGATACCATCTTTACCATAAGATTTAACTAAGTTATGTGCAACTAAGAAGGCCACTAATATGGCAAAAATTGCAAACGTACCATTCCAAATGTTACCACCAAAGCTTTTCCATATTGGTGCTTTGTTGTACATCATTGGGAAAATTTTATTTAATAACTCTTCATATCCTGGGATTGGCAGGTTATTAATTAAGGTTGCGAGTGCCCCTAAAATCATTAAAGGCATCGTTGTTACAAATGCATCACGAATGGCGATTAAGTGCCGTTGTGCTGCAATTTTAGATGCTTTTGGCATGAAATATTTTTCCATCCATTGAACAAATCCGTCCATTACTAGTCCTCCTTGTATTGACGCTAGTTAGCGCCGTTTCTTTTTGCTTTATCTAATGACCTATTGCTTCGGCATAACACGATAAAGTTCGATAATTTCTTTTGCTAAGTCTACAAAAGCAATCCCTGTCATCAAATGATCTTGTGCGTGTACCATATAGATTGAGACTGGTACCTCTTCACCATTAGCTGCTTTTGTTAGTAGATCAGTCTGACCGTGGTGTGCTTCAACAATCGCTTGACTCGCAGCTTTAATCCGTTCATCAGCTTTGTCAAAATCTCCTGCTTTAGCTGCTTGAATTGCTTCAACAGCTGATGATTTTGCTTCACCACCGTACATAATTAGCGGCATAATAACCGCCATTTGTTCATCGTTCATATGTCTCCTCTCTGAGTATCAATAGTTTAAATGATATGCCACTATAGTCGATATCAAAGAAATGTCTAATATCAACAGTGGTCTATACCAATATAATATCATTAACCTAATGTTTTTGCAACCCCTTTCACACATTTAAATATATTTTTAATTTTTCGACAGGTAACTCCTTAATTTAACAAAAACTAAACACCTAGAACTAGTCTAGGTGTTTAGCATTTCTGAAATTTTTTAACTTAACGGCCATTATATGCCTTGCTAATTTCATCCAATATCGCAAGCATTTGACGTTTCTTGAGTTTACCAAACATAAATGCCATGATCGTATCATTGATATTTTGAACCATCCCTGATGACTTGCTCTCCTCAGCAATCACAACATCTGTTGATTGATCATCAATCTTATGCAGCTCCCAACGTGTTTTAAATGTATTTCTATTCGTTTTTGTTGTAAAGGCGTAAATAGACGGTTCTGTTACTTCATCAAACTTAATTTTACCTGATTGATTTTTGCCAAAATTTTTCTGATATTCAAACCCGGTTAAGCTCGATATTTTTGGTGTTTTACCTGTATTTTGTTTTATATCGTATAAACTAGATTCAGTAATTTTGTCAAAAATGAATTGACGTGGTACATCAATTGTCTTTGTGATCTTCACTTTGTTTCTCCTTTTTTGTTCCTTTTACGTTCATGACAATCCCAATGATCAGTAATATTAAACTAAATAATGAAAAGGACCTTTGATTTTGATATATCGTCACAAATATTAAGAGCGCGACACTAACCAATCCCCAACCCCATTTTTGCATGGATTCTCCTTTTTTATACGATTAGCTGCTACATAACTCTTACACTAATTATAGGGTTTAAATAACCTCAGTGTTGAAATAAAGTGCTGTTCCCCAAGGTTCAGCCTTGATGGCATTTTTTGCTACTACAGCGGCCTGAGCTGGCGCACCTTTTGTGACGTCAAAAAATAGTTTTATCCCCTTTTTTTCTGAAAATTTGTAAGTAAAGTCCCCATCTAAATTCTCTAATAATGCAATCACTTTATCCTGCATCGCTGCCATATGAATCACAATCATGTCATTTCCTCCGATTTCATACTAACACTTAACTTCTTGTGCTGCAAGTCTCACATATGCCCGAGTGATTATCTTGGTAGATAAAAACTTCCTTTTAAAATACCAAAGGAAGTTTTTATAGGCGCACGCTAATCTACAGATTTTGTGGCATTTGCCGCGATAACAAATGGTGCCCAAATCGCAAGTGCTACAATAAATGACACGAGCGTCACGATTGGTGCACGCCAGTCATAAGCTGTTGCCATCAAACTCATCAAGAATGGTGGTACAACCCACGGTACCGCTGTAACAATAGGATCAACCAAATGTAGAGCTGTTGCTACATAACCAATTGTTACACCTGCTAATGGCGCCAAAATAAACGGAATGAAGAAGATTGGGTTCAATACAATTGGTAAACCAAACATAACTGGTTCATTAATATTGAACACAGATGGACCTATCCCTAGTTTTGCAACCACACGATAATCTTCTCGTTTAGACAATGCTAAGATCATAATCAACAGGGTGATTGTCCCACCAACACCACCAAACCATGCATAGCTATCAAATGAGTTACGAACCCACATGTACGCATCACCATTACCTGCTTTGATTGCGGCTTTTACGGCTTTCATGCCCCCTGCTTGATAAACATTACTATTTTTAAGTAGTCCGACACCCCAAATCCCTTCGAGAACTGGCGCCATAACGTTTGAACCATGGAGGCCAAAGAGCCACATCAAAGAAACTAGGAAGGTCACTAATAGGATAGCCCCTAAACTTTGACCAATATTCATAAATGGTTCCGCAATTGTTTTTTGGACCCAAGTAATCATGACATCGCCATTTTTGCCAAGTGTTATACTAAAGACGTAGTAAATGATTGCCGTAATATATAGTGCGACCGTAGCTGGGATAATGGCTGTAAATGCTTTAGCTACAGCTGGTGGCACAGAATCAGGCATTTTGATGGTAATTTCTTTGAGCATCAATTTTGCATAGATGATTGTTGCTAAAGCACCCATCACCATAATGACAAAATAAGCATTACCATCTAACTGGCCAAGTTTCAGCCATCCCCAACCACCAGCAGTTAAGGTACCATCTGAGTAAGACATACCACTTGTTGCAGTCCCGCCATTAATCGCTTTAGCTACTGCTGTTGGTAATTTTACTGCTGCTGTTGATGAGAATGAGAACCCAACTCCTTGAATTAATGCCGCAAGAGAGACGATCCCTCCAGCTAATTCATTAACGTGATAGGCTTTTGCAAGATTATATCCCCATGAGAAAGCAAAAATAACACCTACAATCGCTAATGTACCATTCCATACAAACCCGTTAATACCAATAATTTCTTTTATAACAGGAACAGTACTACCATCATATCCTGGGAAAAACTTAGCTGGTAGGTCACGAACAATTGCATTAATCATTACCGCAATTGCCCCTGCCATCGTCGCAGGCATCGTACCAATAAAAGCATCACGCAAGGCAATCAGGTGTTTTTGACCACCTATTTTAGCCGCTAGCGGGACGAAGTATTTCTCCATCCAAAGTGTAATAGCATTCATAAAAACTCTCCTTATGTCCCTTAAGACGCTATGCACAAAGTAAGCATATAAATTGAGTCACTACTTTAAAAGACAAAGTAGGCATCAATATTTTTTTATTACCTTGTAAAGTTCAATAATTTCTCTAGCCAAATCAACAAAAGCAATCCCTGTCATCAAATGGTCTTGTGCATGAACCATATAAATTGATACAGATACCGCTTCACCACTCGCTGCTTGGGTTAACAAATTTGTCTGACCATGATGTGCCGAAACAATCGCTTGATTTGCCGCATCAAGGCGTTCATCAGCTTTTTCGAAGTCTCCTAGTTTGGCAGCTTGAATCGCCTCAATAGCAGACGATTTTGCTTCGCCACCATACATAATTAATGGCATAATCTCTGCCATTTGTTCATCGTTCATATATCACCTCTCTCTTTCATATCATTTTCAAACAGTCAGCATTGACGAATATTAAACATATGATATGGTGTAAGTTCAGATGTTTTGTCAGCCATTCTGACATAACTTAAGACAGTTTCTTAGTATTTACAAAGCATATAAACCATAATAAAAAAGAAAACGCTTACATCTGTATATACCAATTCTACATTATTTATTTTTGTTTTGCAAGGATTCAACCCATTAAAAAACTAATTATTTTATTCACAACATTAATCTAGCTAATGCTAATCAAAGAATGACACGAAAAAAAGCCTAAATTAATCCAAGCTTTCCTTTTTTAATAAAGCGTATTAAAACTGTGATGCAGTCCGAACCAAATCAATAGGACCGCTGAAACAATGAAAATGGTGAAGAAAATAATTTTTCGAATTTTTGAAATTCTATGTGCAACGATTCTTGGTGCAAACGGTGCTGCAAGTAATATCCCACCGATAGCACCACCAATATGTCCAGAAATACTAACATCTGTCTGAAACAAGTTGATGACCAAGTTAGCCAACACAAGCACAGCAAATTGCTTTCCGATCTCTAGAAAAGAGCTATTCTTTGTCAGATATCCGATCATTGCCATAGCTGAAAATACACCAAACAGTGAAGTTGAGGCTCCTGCTGAGAGAGAAAATGGTTCTAAAAAGAAGATGACAATATTACCATAAATACCTGAGAGGAGATAAATCATGAAGAAACGTTGGCTACCAAATGCACCCTCTATCTGTCTACCAATAAATACCAGAGTAAAAAAGTTGAGTAAAAAATGTTCCCATCCAATATGCACAAATATAGGTGTAACAAGACGCCAAAGATGTATAGGATGTGCGATGATATCTGGACCAAATAGGGCACCAGAATGAAACAGGTTGATTGGATTTTGGGAGTGAGCACCATATCTTAGTAGTTGAGTCATCCAAACCCCAAAGGTAATGGTTGCGAGTATATAAGTAGTTGGATATCGATTAAATTCATTGCGAAAATTAGTCAGTTTATTCATAGTTATTATATTATACCTTAAATATCTTAGAAATAGGCACATCAAATTTTTCTGGTTGCAACTCTGAGGTCATCTGAAAGTCATAAACCAAGCTAACCGTCTTCCCTCGAAAGTTTGCTAAGTAACGATCATAGTAACCGCCGCCAAAGCCAACACGGTAACCTTCTAGATTCCACGCAAGACCTGGCACAACAATTAAATCAGGTGTCACACTAACAGTTGACATCGATTCTTTGACACCAAAAGCCGTCATCATTAGGTTATCTGGCTCATAATCTGTAAAAATCATTTGATGATCAGCCAGTGTTTTCGGAATGACAAAACGTTTTGTTTCATCTTCAAATATTTTGGTGATATCAAATTCAAATGGCATGGGCAAAAAAACACCAATAATCTTCGCCTGTTTATAGACATCAGATAACTGAAATTGTGTTATAATCTCTGCTGTCTGACGTGCTTTTTCAACTGAGTCAAAGCACCCTAAGGATACTTTCATTTTTTTTCGTATTTCTGCTTTCTTTTTCATATCTTTTATGATACCATAAAGGGGTAGTTTGTTTACGATTTAAAAAGTTTGGTTCATTTTGTTTCATCCTTTCTAAGCGGTTTCAGATTTACACAAAATTAAAATGCCCAACGGGCGAAGGAGATTCAAAATGGCACAAGGTACAGTTAAATGGTTTAACGCTGAAAAAGGTTTCGGTTTCATCACTGGTCAAGACGGAAAAGACGTTTTCGTACATTTCTCAGCAATCCAAACAGACGGTTTCAAAACTCTTGAAGAAGGTCAAGCAGTAAGCTACGACGTTGAAGATGGCGCTCGCGGTTTACAAGCTGTTAACGTTACTCGTTAATTCCAGCTTAATATAATTAACTATTAGTTGTAAAACAGATAGTTAAGTAAAACAAAACATACTTTTTGAAGTATGTTTTGTTTTTTATTCTCATATTTTTTTCATGTTAGCCATTATTTTTTATGTTAAACTAAAGATATTGCAGAAAAATAAAGGCAACAATTTTTAACATAACTTTTAAACTCATACAACTATAGAAAGGAGCTATCCTATCGTCGTTTGTGATCATCAAACGATGTGATAATCATTATGATAGATTTAACAAAAGGAACACCAATTAAGGTCATCTTATTATTTACGCTCCCACTGCTTTTAGGCAATTTATTTCAACTGTTTTATAACTTCATTGATGCGATTATCGTGGGACATACACTGGGAAAAGACGCATTTGCTGCGGTTGGTGCAACCAGTGCGCTAAATTTCTTAGTCATGGGATTTGCTATAGGGATTACCAGCGGGTTTGCCATCATCATCTCACAACGTTTTGGTGCTAATGATTTAGAAGGTATAAAAAAATCTTATGTGACAGGGTTCTTCTTAACCTTAATCACATCGATAGGACTCACTGTGATTGCTTATGCCTTTTCACTGCCTTTACTGGAGTGGATGCAAACACCAAAAGATTTAATAGCTGACGCGCATGATTTTCTGAGGGCCATCTTTGGTGGGATGATTTTCACAGTAGTCTTTAATTATTTATCAAATGTACTACGTGCCCTTGGAGATTCTAAAACACCTTTAATCGCTTTAATCATCTCTACTGTACTCAATGTTATTCTAGAATTTTACTTCATTCTAGGCTTACATACTGGTGTATTCGGAGCTGGTATCGCAACGATTATTGCACAAGCATTTTCAGTTGTTTATCTGCTGATCTACATCAAGCTAAAAATGCCACTACTGCATGTTAAACAGCAACATTTCAAGTTAGATAAGATTGAAATACACAAACACGCAAGGCTTGGCTACCCAATGGGATTTCAATCTAGTATCATTGCAATTGGTAGCTTAACTTTACAAATCGTTCTAAATAAACTCGGTACAGATGTTGTTGCCATGCAAGCTATCGGCAGACAAATTGATCAACTTGCCATGCTACCGATGATGAGCTTAGGGCTTGCCGTAACTACGTTTACTGCTCAAAATTTTGGTGCTAGACAATATAAACGGATGTTAATAGGCTTGAAACACTCAGTGATTATCAATGTCATCTGGGGGATTTTATTTACCGTAGTGCTACTCGTCTTTAATCAGTTTTTCTCAGGACTGTTTATCAGTCACAAGGAAACAAAAATCATTCAGTTAGCGTTTGATTACTACTTAGTCAACGGTGCATTTTACTGGCTATTAGCCATACTATTTGTTGTCCGTTCCTTTATTCAAGGGTATGGTAATAGCTTAGTCCCAACTTTAGCTGGTATAGCAGAACTCCTGATGAGAGCTGGTGTATCCATTTTAGGACTGTTTACAATCGGATTAATCGGTGTCCTATTTTCTAGTCCAGCTGCCTGGATTGGTAGTGTCGTGATTCTGGTACCAAGTTATTTCAGAATTACTAAAGATTTGAAAACGAAAAGTGAGCAAAATTTGTCTATCCTATAATCTTATGATAGGCGCGTTAATTCAGTTTGAGTCATCACACACAAAAAACCTTTGGTAGATTACTACCAAAGGTTTTTTTAGTTGCTTTAACGCTAACACGAGCAGATGCCTACTTAGAACGCAGGCACAAGTGTTGCACTGTGGTTTTTCTCTAAAAAGTCACGAACAGTACTGCTCGTCATAGCTTTTTTCAGTGCTTTTATCTTATCAGAATCTTGATTATCTTGTCTTGCGACAACTTGAATCGCAAAACGACCATCAATTTTTTTCTCTAAAAATAGTGCATCAGCTGGTTTCAACCCAATTTTTGCGATATAAGTTGGGTAATTATAAACTAATGCGACACCTGGTTCACTGTAGGCTGCTGATAAATTAAGTAGATCTACTTGTAACCATTCTAGGTGTTTTGGATTCTCAGTAATATCTTTGATTGTCCCGTTAGCACCTACACCAGATTTTAACGTAATTAATTTTTGTTCAGCTAAGATAGCTAAAGCACGTCCTTGATTAGAAGGATCATTAGGGATGGCAACTTTGCTGCCTTCGGGAATTGCATCAATTGATTTATAATCTTTAGAGTAAAATCCTACTTTAGCATTATAAATTGGTTGAATCGCAACTAATTTAGCTTTTTTTTCTGAATTGTATTTTTGCATATATGGTTTATGTTCTGCAAAACTAGCATCAGCTTCACCACTAGCAACCATATCATTATAGGCTACATTATCAGTCACTTGAACTAATTTGATATCCCAACCTTCTTTTTTGGCAACCTTTGCAGCTACCTTAACGACATCTGTCATGGGTGTTGTCTGACTTGCAACAGTAATTACTTTATCTTTTTTATCTGTTTTACTATCACTTGTGTCATTTTTCGACTTATTGCTACCGCAAGCCACTAACGAAAGACCTAATCCAACCATCACAACTGCTAAAGCCCATTTTTTCATTATATTACTCCTATTTTTTATTATGGTAACAACTTGACAAGTGTTACCATGTCCTATTTTCTTTTATCTAATTTGTATGCGACTGTATTGCCTATCATTTGAATCACGAAAACAATAAGGATCATCATCGCAATCGCTAGTGCCATAATCCCATACTGATAACTTTGATAGCCATATAAAATCGCAAAGCTACCAATACCTCCGCCACCAATAATACCCATTACAGTTGAATAAGAAACCAAACTGACAATTGCAGTCGTATAAGCTAAAATTAGACCACTCCGTGCTTCTGGCAATAAAAAGTGCCAGATGTATTGCCATTTTGTTGCCCCTAAGGCATCAGCTAGTGCTCTAGTCTCGACTGGTACATCTAGCAATACCTGCTCTACTAAACGTGCAACAATCACAACACCAATGATACTTAAGGGAAAAGAAGCCGGATACGGTCCAAATGCTCTACCCAGTAATAAGCGTGTCAAAGGAATTAAGGTGATGACAAATAATAAATACGGAAAAGATCTGACAAACGTGACAAAAAAATTAAATAGCCAATACCGAAAGTGCCGCTTACCTTTTATTTGTGGGTTTGAATCAAACATCATAATGCCTAGCGGTAACCCAAAAACTAAGCAACTCATGATGGCAATCCCCATCATGATAAACGTTTCTTTGATGGCAATCAAAAGCTCAGGTAAATAAAACTGAACTGACTGTATTAAACTCATTCCACCATCCTCCGACGTACTTTATCTAGATAAGAACTCTCTGATTCAGATAGTAGCTCAGGTGTGTTATTGACCTCACCTAATACCCGTCCTTTCTCTAAAACTAATACACGATTACAAAGTTTTTGAACAGCATCCAAGTCATGACTGACAAAAAATATAGTGATGCCAAATGCTTGATGACTATCTTTTAATAATCGTAAAATCGCTGCTGTATTGTCTTCATCTAAAGAACTTGTTGCCTCATCGCACAATAAAATTTCTGGCTGCCTAACTAGCGCTCTTGCTATTGCGACGCGTTGTTTTTCACCACCAGATAGTTCAGCTGGATACGCGTTCTCTTTTTCTGACATCCCAACAAAGTTCAATAATTCAGCTACTTTTTTGCTATTTTTTTGACCGACTAATGTCAACGGCAATGCAATATTTTGTGCGACCGTCTTATTCGCTAAAAGATTATAGTGTTGAAATACAACACCAATCTTTGCTTTATAGTGCGATAGTTGCGTTTTGCTTAGTTGATCAGTTGTCTTTCCATCTATCAATATCTGACCACTTGTTGGCTTCTCCACCAAGTTAAGGAGTTTAAGTAAGGTCGTTTTTCCTGAACCACTCTTACCCACAATCCCTAAAATATCATTTTTTTCAACAGAAAATGATAAGTTTTCTAATGCTACATGATTTAAATACCGTTTAGATACACTAATCACATCAATCATCTGATGCCCCTCTACTTCTAACTAGTTATCTAAAAAGACTACTCTTTATTTTACAAAAAACTTGGTGATTCACAAAATAAAATGCATCACTTTAGACCGATGTCATTTTTCATCATATCGCTAAATCCATCGGTGCAATGGTTCTGGTTTTATAAAATATATCAGCAACTTCTCTAACTGTTTTGGGCTGAGGTTCAAAAATCCAAAGTTGGATGATAGATAGCGTTGTATTTAATAAGATTGACCGACTATACTCAATCGGAATCGTTGCGTTAAACTTATGAAAGGCTTGAATATAGTCAGCAATAATTGCTTTAACTTTTTCAACAAATTTTTGATCTAACATAAAGATTTTTAGCAGTGGCATATTGTCATAAATATAGGTTAGAACGTCAACCATCCCTTCACCTAATCCGCAATCTATCGTATGATCAAATATCGTCTTCTTAAAACCAGTTAATAGCTCTTTTTCTATAGAGAGGATAAAATCATTAAAATCTTCATAAGTAAGATAAAAAGTTCCTCTGTTTATCTGCGCTAATGTTGTTAGTTCACTAATAGATATATGATCTAATGTCTTACGATTGGTCAGCGCTATGAAAGCATCAATTAGCTTATTTCTCGTTTCTTTTTTCAAAAAATCACCATTTTCCTTATTTTTGTTCATCGTGTTTGACTACTCAAGCGTTATACTAAGTTCATGAACATATTAATTATTTATAGCTATCCACATCATGATAGTCTAAACGGAAACATTTTGGACACTGTCCTACAGAGTATTGATAAACAACACACAGTCACAACAATTGATCTTTATCAAGACAACTTTAATCCTGTACTTTATTTTGATAAAGTACATAGACGCAGAGATCTACAATTTGATCCAGAAACGCAAGCCTATCGAGATGCTATCACGCATAGTGATCACATCATCTTTATCTTTCCTATCTGGTGGAGTGGGATGCCTGCTATCTTAAAAGGATTCATTGACAGAGTTTTCGTCCAAAACTTTGCTTATGCCTACGCACCAAAAAAACTCATTCCCATTAAACTCCTAAAAGGCAAAACAGCTGATATCATTGTCACACATGACACACCATATCTATTTGCAAAACTTGTCCAAAAAGACTACGGAAACGTCTTAAAGAAACAGATCTTAGCAGACATGTGTGGGATAAAAGTTAATAAAATGCTGAGTTTACCCAATGTTAAAAACAGTAGCTTAAACCAAAGACAACAGTTCTTGAAAAAAGTTGCTAACTATTTTCTGAAACTATGAACTATAGTTAAAATGCTGTCATTTCGGCATTATTTCAGACATAGCACGGATTATGCTATCTGTTTCAAGTTAAACAACTACTTTTTAACAAACTATTAACATAACATTTAAAAATAATTCATCTTATTGCAATTATATAATATTATTTGCTAAGTAGTACAGCTGAATTATTTTTTTACAAACATCGTCCTGGATTTGATAGGTATCCATCTTAAAAATCTCTCATCATTTGATGGTCAAAACATCGCAAAAAGTTAAGCAGTTTCCAGCTTATCTGTTAAATCAAAACGACAACAATTAGTCGAAACTGAAGATAAACAACACCCTTTGTCTGATCAAAAAATAACCGACCTAATGAGTCAATCCGACCTAGCTATTTCTAGAAGAACTGTTGTAAAATATAGAAACGCTTTGGGTATACTAGCCTCTAGCAAGCGAAAAAGCTATTAAAAAAGCAGCCCCATTGCTTATTGGGCTGCTTTTACTTTTAGAAAATCTGAGATGTGTTTCACGCCAAAGGCAAGTGCCCGTTCATCAGGCGACATTTTAGGATGATGTAGTGCATAAGGTGTCTCTATACCAAGCCAAAACATCACACCTGGCACCTTGGATAATAGGTAGCCAAAATCTTCGCCAGTCATAGCTGGAGCAATATCGATGAGATTAACACCCTCTGCTTGATCAAAGAAAGTCATCAATTCTGTCGCCAACTCTGGATTGTTTTCAACTGGTAAATAACCACCTTGTCGAAGCTCAATATCAACAGATAAGCCAAAACTGAGTGCCACGCCCTCAGCAATTTCGCGGATACGCTTTTGGGTCAAGTCATTCATCTCTTGTGTTAATGTTCGAATTGTCCCGTGTAGATGAGCTGTTTCTGCGATGACATTATTTGTTGTCCCAGCATGCATACTACCAAATGTGACCACAGCACCTTCTATTGGGTCAACATTTCGGCTCACAATCGTTTGCACCTGCGTGACAAAATAGCTTGCTGCAACTAAGGCATCGTTCGCATGTTGTGGAAACGCTGCATGACCACCTGTTCCTTTAAATGTTACTTTGACCTCACACGTTCCAGCAAACAAAGTCCCAGTATTCGTCGCAATATCGCCTACCTTAAGATCAGGTCGAACATGAAGGCCATAAAATTCATCCGGATGGTATTCTCCATCAAATACACCTGCTTCATACATAAGCATGCCACCTGCTTCATTTTCTTCAGCAGGTTGAAACAGAAAAAGCAAATTATTTTTAGGCTGGTGCACTAACATCTGCTCTAACACACCGAGTGCTAACGTCATATGCATATCATGCCCACACGCATGCATATTTCCTTCATGACGTGATGCAAACTCAAGACCAGTATCTTCTATGATAGGCAAGCCATCAATATCAGTACGCCAACCGATCGTTTTTTGAGGTGCACTGCCATTTATTTTTAGGACAATACCAGTCTGCCATGTCTTGATCTCAACAAATGATTTACCTGCAATCATCTCTTGAATGGTAGCCATCAAATAAGCATGAGTTTTAACTTCTTCTAGCCCTATTTCTGGTATCTGATGTAGTGCTCTACGAATTGCAATAAGATCAAGCATAGACGTCTCCTTATATCTGTATACTAATAGCGAAAAAGGCAAAACACGCTTTGCCTTTTTATCTGTGACAAACTCGACGGTCTATCAAGCCTGTCTTCGTCAAATATTGCGTTATGAACAGGCTAATTAAAGCGTGCGTAATGCATCTTCTAGAGCTGTTTTTTGTTTTGTTTTATCATCAATTGCTTTAATGATGCGTGCTGGCACCCCAGCGACAACAACATTTTCAGGAACATCTTGTGTGACGATCGCACCAGCAGCAACGACAGAGCCATTGCCTACTTGAACACCTTCAATAACGACAGCATTCGCACCAACTAACACATCATCACCAATACGTACTGGTTCAGCACTAGCTGGCTCGATAACACCTGCAAGCACAGCGCCCGCACCAATATGTGAATTAGTTCCAACGATTGCACGACCGCCAAGAATAGCACCCATATCAATCATGGTACCTGCACCAATCTCTGCACCGATATTGATGACTGCACCCATCATGATCACAGCATTATCACCGATCGTAACCTGATCTCTAATGACAGCACCTGGCTCAATTCGTGCATTAATCTCACGTTTATCAAGCAAAGGAACTGCTGAATTGCGACCATCTTGTTCTACTACATACGTTTTATTTTCTGTTAACCCACTTAAAAGCGGGGCAATATCTGCCCAATCACCAAACAACGTATTGCCAAGCTTAACAACTGAATCTGGGACAGTTGTAGCTAACTCGCCTTCAAACGTCACCTTCACAGCTGTTTTTTTCTCAGCATTCGCAATAAATTGAATAATTTCTTGTGCATTCATAGTATTAGACATTATAATCTCCTTCAATTAAACATATTCCAACCGATTAAGATAGCTGTAATCGCAAGCAAACTTATAAGTAATAGTGTATCACAGAAATGCCATTTTAGTACACGATATTTACTCCGACCTTCTCCACCTTGATACCCGCGACTCTCCATAGCTACTGCGAGATCATCAGCACGTCTGAAACTTGAAACAAATAGTGGAATGAGAATTGGAATAACAGACTTGACTTTCTGAATCAGATTACCCTCACCAAAATCCATTCCTCGCGACTTTTGTGCATTCATAATCATAGTCGTATCATCCATTAAGGTCGGAATAAATCGGAGTGAAATTGACAACATCAAGCCAATTTCATGAACTGGTACCTTAATTTTTTTTAAAGGTGCAAGACCCGTCTCAATGCCATCAGCCAATGTTAAAGGCGGCGTTGTTAGTGTTAACAAGGTTGACATAAAAATAATCAGTACAAAGCGCATGAAAATGAAAAAAGCATTTTGTAGTGAGTAAGTTGTGATTTTTAAAATCCAAAATTGAAAAAGCACCTCACCACCTGTTGTAAACAGCATCTGAAAGATGACAGTAAACAAAATCAAGCCAATCATAGGCCTTAACCCTTTTAGAAAATACGACAACTTGATTTGGCTAAGCAATACACCAAGTAACGCAAATACGCCCAAGATACCATAGCCAACAATATCATGTGCTAAAAAAATAATAAACACAAAAGCGAACATCGCAATTAACTTACTGCGAGGATCCATACGGTGAATCATAGAATGACCCGGAATGTAGCGGCCAATGATTAATTTATCCATGTTTGGCTGCCTCCGTCAAATAATCCACTAACTCAGCACGTGTAATCGGTAGCTGTTCAATATGTTGTCCTCGCGCACGTAAAAGCAGGGCAAACTCAGTTGCTCTAGGTACCCCCAACTGATGTTGCGTCATAAATGCAACATCTTGAAATAACTGACGTGGTTGTCCCGATTTGATCACGCGCCCATTTTCTAGGACATACATCATATCTGCATAATCTGCTACATCATCCATCAAATGTGTCACTAAAATAAGTGTCACACCAGACGCATGGATACTTTCAAACAACCGCATCATATCAATTCTAGATTTCGGGTCAAGTCCAGCAGTTGGCTCATCTAACACTAAAACACTGGGATTCATCGCTAAAATTCCCGCAATCGCAACACGTCGCATCTGACCACCAGATAATTCAAAGGGTGAGCGCTCAAACAACTCATCTGAAATACCAACTAATCGTAATTTTTCACGCGCTGTTTCTTCTGCTACTTCCTTTGTCACGCCAAAATTTTGCGGCCCAAAAGCAACATCTTTTAGCACCGTTTCATCAAACAGCTGTGTTTCAGGAAATTGAAAAACCACACCGACTTGCTTTCTGACCGGCTTAATTTCTTTCGTTTTACTGGTTGATCTGATTGTGATATCATCAACTGTTACTGTACCTGAGGTAGGTAACAAGAGGGCATTCAGTTGTTGCAATAACGTTGATTTTCCTGAACCAGTATGGCCAACGACTGCTGTAAAACTACCATCGACAATATCAAGGGTAATGTCAAACAATGCGCGACTCTCAAAAGGCGTATTAGGCTGATAGGTATAGGTTACTTTGTCAAAATGGATTGGCATAAAAAGTCAGCTAACTCGCTTTCTGTATAGTATTTTTCAGGAATCTCTAACCCCTTTTTTTGCAAATCATTCGCTAGATTAGCAGAAAATGGAATATCTAGGCCAATCTCTACCAAATTTCGGTTGAGAAACAGCGTGCTTGGCTCAGCAATTTGCTCAACACGACCATTATTCATCACGATGATTTTATCAGACAAACTTGCTTCATCTAAATCGTGGGTGATAGAAATAACAGTCAACCCAAATGCTTCTTTGATTTCTCGTACGACCTCGATAATCGCTAAACGTCCCTTGGGATCTAACATTGACGTTGCTTCATCAAGTATGATAATATCTGGTCTCAACGCCACGATACCAGCAATCGCTACACGCTGTTTTTGGCCACCTGATAGTCGTGCTGGTTCCTTTGTTTTGAATTTAGTCATATCAACACGTGAAAGAGCCGTCCCTACACGTGCCAGCATGTCTTCTCGAGACACGCCTTGATTTTCCATACCAAATGCAACATCATCTTCGACAGTTGCCCCTACGAACTGATTATCTGGATTTTGAAACACCATGCCTATTTTTTGACGGAGTTGCCAGACATTTTCTTGTGTTAAAAGCTCACCATCAATCCATATTTCACCTGAGGCTGCAGCCATAAGCCCGTCTATCAAGCGTGCGGTCGTCGACTTACCAGACCCGTTACGTCCGATAATCGACACCCACTCACCACGTAGAATATCAAAAGACACGTCATTTACTGCGTAACTGTCGCTTGCTTCCTCATATTTATAAGTTAAATTTTTTATTTCCAGAATTTTCTGCATGACTGTATTATATCACGTAACCTCATCTAACCGCAATAGTAAGCACCAAACGGGCGGTTAGCGTATTTTAGTCTCGGGTAACAACTGATAAGTAAGCAAAAAAAGACCATCTAAACTGACGCTCCACAAGTTCTTAGACTATCAGAGATAATACTACCAAATAGTTGGTATATACTGTTTGTCTTTTTGCGCCCCCACCTCTTGCTCATTTCTCAATTTAGACGCTAATTATGATAAACTGATACTGTACAATCCTGTAACACACCCCATGTCATCGTTACCATAACTGGTCGAGGAGAACATCATGAAAAAACTAAATATCTTAACAACTTTATTATGCACGATCTTACTTGTAGGCTGTTCAACTCAAAAAAATAGTAAAGAGGCAACCACAGAAAGTAGCACTATAAAAAGTACTACAAAAAGTGCATCGAAAACAACAAGTCAAGCAAGTACGACCTCAAAAGAACCTGAGACAACATCTACCAGCCAACCTCAATCATCTGAACCGGCAACACCTCAACCAAGTACAGCCACAACAACCGCACAAGACCTAGATATTGATGCAATTAGTCAGAATAACTTTGCCACTTTAGCTGGTACATGGCAAAATGGATTGGGAGAGACACTCATCATCAATACTGATGGTACAACTAATACCGGCATGACCGTAAGTGGTGCACCAAATTGGACGGACTATACGCAAGTAAATACTGTCTATTCTGGCAAAGCACCTTACGCTTTTTATGGTTCTGGTGATGGCGCAGGTTCTAAAAATTTATTTGCTTTATTGTTATTAAAAATAGGTTTTGCTAATCCCGATGGTGATACGTCTGATACCTCGAAACCTCGCATACTTGTCACACAAGATCGTACAGATACTAACAATGCGAATGGTACCCGTAACTTCCCTACTACACGATATTTCTATAAAGTAAAATAACTACAGTTTACGGATGATACCCATCCGACTGTAGTTATCTTAAACACGGTCATAGCGAAACATCTAACCGACTTATCCAATTTGTATCTTTATTTCTGCTAATCACCCACAACTGCTGTTGAGTTTGATGCCTATCAGGCATAATCAAAAACCTTTTTGACTTATTTTTTAATAGCTGGTACTTTTTGAATACCTAGTATAAATAAGCTCATACAGATGATCGCAGTGCATACTGCTGATATGGCCCCTTGAGTAAAATCCATCTGAACACCATATCCGCCTGAAGCTGTTGTTTGGTAAGAAAAGGCAAGCCAGTTAAAGGGAAGACTAAATGAATTTTTCATAATAGCGGTATAGCCAAAGCAACCAATCAAACAAAAACTCACAAAGAGAACCATACCACAGGTAACTTTCCCGCTGATTCTCACAACATCTAGCATCAATCGTTTCATACTCATTCTCCCATACATTTTTTGGCAATAGCTCTATTGTACCATAGAAAATGACCTCAATAACGAGTATTGTTAATCTGCAACTTGTCACATCATTTATACTCAAAAAAACAGCAAGCCAGTCTTGCTGTTTTTTGACGATCAATTATGATTTAAAAAACTTAGATTTTGCTGCATCAACAGTTGCGCTATCTAAATCATCCCCATTTGATAGATGTCCGATAGACCCATTCATATGTTTCACACGTGACGCAATTTCTTTATGACGCCCATTAACCATCGGACGTGCTTGTGGATTACCAAGATAACCACAAGTCCGTTTCACAACATCAACTGTCTTAGGGTCAGTATTCCCACAATTTGGACACTGAAATCCACGTTCAGTCGCTTTAAAGTCGCCTTCAAACTCACATTCATAACACTTATCGATCGGTGTATTTGTACCAAGATACCCAACACGATCATAAGCAAAATCCCACACTGCTTCTAAGGCTTTGGGATTTTGTTGTAACATCGGATACTCACAATAATGAATGAACCCACCACTAGCATAGACCGGATAATCTTTTTCAAATTCCAATTTTTCAAATGGTGTCGGATTTTTACGAACATCATAATGGAACGAATTTGTGTAGTATTCTTTATCTGTAATATCTTTTACAATACCAAATTTTTCTGTGTCTAAACGGCAGAATCTGTCCGTCAAACTTTCAGATGGAGTTGAATAGATTGAAAAATGATAATCATATGTATCAGACCACTCATTAACAGCCGTTTTCATCTCACGTAAGATATCCAGAGTAAAAGCTTTAGCTTCAGGATTTGTTTCCCATTGGCCACCGTAAAATTCAGTTGCGACTTCATATAAACCGATATAACCAGCAGAAACTGTCGCACGACGATTTTTAAACAACTCATCTACCGAGTCAGTTTTACCAAGACGTTTACCAAATGCGCCATTTTCATAAAGAATAGGAGCATTGGCAGGAATCGCCTCTTTCACACGTTCAACACGATAAACTAAAGCGTCTTTCATGACAGACATACGTTCATGGAAAAGTTGCCAAAATTTTGACTTATCCCCTTTTGATTCTAAAGCAATACGTGGTAAATTCAGGGTCACAACCCCTAAATTCATACGGCCATCAACAACATCATTGCCATTTTCATCTTCCCAACCTTGCAAGAAACTACGACAGCCCATCGGCGCTTTAAACGATCCTGTCAGTTCGACAATTTTATCGTAACTCACGACATCTGGATACATCCGCTTCGTCGAACACACTGCTGCCAAGCACTTGATATCATAGTTCGGGTCTTGTTCATTCAAATTCAACCCACGTTTCAACGTGAAGACAAGCTTAGGAAAAATCGCTGTACGACCTTCTTTTCCTAACCCTTTGATACGATTTTCAAGAATTGCTTTTTGGATTTCACGCGCATACCAGTCTTCACCAAGTCCAAAACCAAAAGTTGTAAAAGGTGTTTGGCCGTTTGAGGTAAACAGTGTATTAATCTCATACTCTAAACTTTGCATGGCATCATAGATGTCTTTTTTCGTTTTAGCACGCGCATATGCTTCATGTTTTTCAGGTGCTACCCACTCTTGAGCATCTTGCATGTGCTTAGCAAAATTTAGAGCAGCATAAGGTGCAAGCACCTCGTCTATCCGGTTTACAGACGTTCCACCGTACTGGCTAGACGCGACATTGGCAATGATTTGTGAAATTTGTGCAGCAGCTGTTTGGATTGATTTCGGACTATCAATCACTGCATTACCCAGTTTAAAGCCATCTCGCAACATCCCTTTTACATCAACCAAACAACAGTTTGTCATCGGTGCATAAGGTTGATAATCTAGATCATGAAAGTGAATATCACCTTTTTGGTGGGCATTTGCAACATGTGGTGGTAATAACTTCAAACCGATTGACTTACCAACGATCCCTGCTGTTAAATCACGCTGTGTATTAAACACATCACTATCTTTATTAGCATTTTCATTGACGACAGCTTGCTCTTTATTAATCAATTTATCAATGGTAAAGTTAATATCTGTCGCCTGAGACCGTTCAAAATCACGTTGTGTTCGATAGTTAATATACACTTTAGCTAGCTGATATTCATTAGCATCTAATAAGACATGTTCAACAATATTTTGAATTTCGTAAATTTGAACATCTTTATCAAACCGATCAAAAATCGTTGCCACAATTTTGTCTGTCAACCGTTCTAGTTTTACTTCTTGAACAGGTGAAATATGTGTCAGTTCATCTGAAGCTTTTCTCAGTGCTTCATAAATTTTTTCTGGTTCAAAACTTAACTGACGACCATCTCGTTTGATGACAACTATCGTATCAAGACCTATCTCCATATTTGTTACAGTACTCATATTCACTACCCATTTTCTAAACTATTTTAGCTACATTCTACCACTCATTTTTAAAGTTGTAAAGGATAGATTAACTATATATGGTATTAAATAATTTAAAAAACCTCCTTGACACACTATATATAGTTTGTCAAGGAGAGTTTTAAATTCATTGATTGACCTGCTATAAAGCCAGATAAACTGCGTAAGCAGAGAAATCTGTAGCTGATAATTTAAGCAATGCGTTGTAATTCACGACGACGATTCATCAAATAAGCAAGCACTAAGTTCACACAGATCAAGATAAATAAAGTCAACATAAGTGGTCCCGCTTTTAAGCCATTTTCCGTGATTCCTAAAGTATGTGCTAAATTCGTTAATACGTTATCTTTACCAGCCTCGCTCAAAGTCGTAAAGACAGTCCCAAATAAAATAGGAAATAAGAGCACACCACCACCAATCAATAGGCGAACTATAAATGAGAACCGATCTAAAAATAGACCAATGACCAGCCCTAATGCCATGCCCCAAAAGATGATCAAGAATAAAAGTAAGTACTGAGAAAACAAGGTTTTTGGCTGATAAAAATCAAGGATCATAAACTGATAGTCAAAGTGATCTGAAAAAAACGTTTTAAAAATTAATCTGAAAGCTGCCATCGCAAGTACAATAACATTAGCAATCACAAAATTACTGATCAAGTTAGACACAAAAATATGCAAACGATTCAGGCCATTTTGAATGAATAATTTAAAATCAGACCGAATGCCAATGACTGAAAGGATAATAGCAAAGATTAAAGCAGGGAGAGTTAACTCTGATTCTGCTGTAGCTGAGGTATTAGAGAAAAACATAGCTAGACCAGGCAAGACAACTGCGAACCCGATGAAATACAGATAGAATATTCCCAAAGACTTTAACTGATAGATCATACGATACTGTAATGCTGCTTTTAATTTCATCATTTTTCTTCCTCTCTTTGTGTTAATTTAACAAAATATGCCTGCAAATTAAGTGGTGAGATGCTGATCCCATCTGGCACCTCTTGCTGTTGATAATCTTTTATATAGTAACTCACTAGACTACCTAAGCGATCCATACCTATGATATTCATACCTTGTATAAAGTCTTCAACAAGCTCTTTGGCACCTGAAACGGTTGCACCAGACTGCTGGATATCTTCTGCTGATTTCTGCTCGATCACTCGACCACCATCAATGATAATGAATTCTGATATCAAATTAGCAACCTCTTCAATCAAATGAGTTGAGATGACAAATGTTCGTGGCCGTTCACTATAAGTCTCAATCAAAGCACGATAAAATAAATCACGGTGACTCGCGTCTAACCCCAAAATCGGTTCATCTAGGAAAATATAGTCTACGGGCACACAAAGCGCAATAATCAATTTTAGAATACTACGGTAACCTGTTGATAATTTTTTAAAACTGAGCTTAGGATTTAACTTGAACGCTTTGATTAAATGATTGGCAAATACCCAGTCAAATCCACCATAGAAAGCTTCGGTTAATTTTAAGACTTGGTTGACCTTGATCGACTTAGGATACAAATTATCCTCACTAGTTAAGAAAACACGATTTTGTAATGCTTCATTTTCAATCAAATTTTCACCATCTAAGGTAATGCTTCCCTTATCTGCAAAAATACGACTGTTGATAACATTTAACAAAGTACTTTTACCAGCACCATTTCTACCTAATAAACCATAGAGTGTTTCTGGTTGAAAATCGATTTGAATGTCCGTTAAGACCTGCTGATTACGATAAGATTTCTCAATATGTTGAATAGCTAAACTCATCTTTAATACCCACTTTCTATTTTTGTGATTAACTCTGATAAGGTAATATCAAGGCGCTTCGCCTCTTCAATTAGTTGACTGATTTCTTGATTAAAGAAGTACGTACGCTTTTCTTCTTGAATGATTTTTTTTGCACCTTGTTTCACAAATACACCAATCCCTCTCTTTTTCTCAATAATTGCTTTATCAACTAATAAATTCATCCCTTTTAACACAGTTGCTGGATTAATCTGAAATTGTTTAGAAATTTCAGTAGTCGATGGTATTTGACTAGCCTCCGGAAAAGCATCACTTAAAATAGCTGCTTCTATCTGTTGTGCGACTTGCTCAAATAAGGGTAAGTGACTTGACTCATCAAACTTCATGTATACCTCCTATTATCGTTATTTATGACGATCGTATGTTTCAATCGCAAACCTAACTGGTTCGTTACTTGACTAACTAAGTATATAACTAAAAAAAGAGTTTGTCAACAAAAAAATAAAAAAAGTTTAACATAAAAACCTCCTCGCCTAATCACGAAGGGGTTTGACCATATGTTTATAGTGATGCTTAACTATTCTGATTACTTATACGACGTATCTTTTTGGGTTTACAAAGAACAGCACACGAGCTCAATTTAGCATTGATTTTTCAAATCCTACATTTTTTTGAAACGCCTCATTTGTATTAAAGACTAACAGGCCTCTTGCCTTTATATCTCTTAGCGTTAGATTATCGATAACTTCCCCACTACTTAAGAACATCTTCTTAATTTTAAAATCATCGGTTGACTTATCATTAGTCAATTTATAAGTCTCAATCTTATCAACACCATAAACCGTCAGGGACGTATGAGTCCAAAAAGTTATATAAATCACACCATAAATCATCATCAATACAGGAAATACTAACACAATATATTTTCTTTTCACACGCATATGATACCTCTTCTTTTATGCTGGACTAGCTGCTACTCTTGGTACATAGCCTCCATAACGAAAAATTAGACTAAAATGAAATTAGTCATGTTCATTTTGTCTCCTCAGTCTAGCTCTTGCATCATCGACAATACTTTTGACACCCAATGCCTCAATATGATCTAGGTAGCGCTCTGCTTTAATAACATTTTCTTTTGTTGGCTTGTTGATGTAATCATGTAAATCCCTTAATATTTGAAACTTCACAGTCGCAATTAAATGATCATCAAACGCTAGTTGGCAAATTTTATCTCTAAAGAATGTAGCATAATCTAACGTCCCATGCTCCAGTAAACATTGGTACAGCCTAATTAACGTTAAAATAAATAATCGACGATGTGCACCATGATAAAAATAGGATTGTCTCTCAATCAATATTTCCCCAAACCAACGACAATCGCCACTATCCAAAATAGGAGAAACGTAATAAAGCAGCTTGACCTCAAACTCAGTCCAATTATCAATTTCAGTTAAATAATCACCAACAATATATTTTTCACATTCGCAAATATAGTGCTGTCCAGTCAGCTCTTGCAAAGCACTTTTAATCATGATATTAGACAGAATGTCAAACTTATCGGTCGCCTTTTCTATTATTAACTTTTCTGAACTGTCCACACCTTGCAGACCTGAGAGATGAAGTTGGTTTAAGGTCTGATAGAGTCGTTGCATATGGTCTGGCTGATAATGAGTCAAGGCCGCAACAAATTCATTAGCTGTCATATTAAGCTTTGAAATCAGATATAGCATCTTATCAGCCGATATCATACTGATCCCACTTTCAAACTTAGAGATAAGAGATTTAGAAACAGTCCCATCTGCCAAATCAGCTTGTGTATAGCCTCTTGCCTTACGTAAAGCTTTAAATGTAGCTTGAATATCAAAAACATCATCTTCAAAATCATCATACTGCATACATAAGTCCTTTCTGTCATTTAGATAGTTTACGTTTTTTATTTAACTGTTAACTTAATCATAACACATTAATCTTAAAAAAACAGGTATTTTTAAAAACGCTTACATATTGTGATGATTTGTCAGTTGAGCAATTAAAAGAAACAAAAAAAGACCAACAATCTGACAATCAGATTGTTGGTCTTCGTTCAATTATTAACCCTTATTTCACATCAAAACATAATTTGTCATCTTTTAAGCCAACAAGGACAACAGTATTTGGTGCAAACTTACCAGAGACTAATGCTTTGGCAAGAGGTGTTTCCAGATGTTTGGTCACAAATCGTTTGATAGGACGTGCACCGTATTCTGGTTCGTAAGCATTTTTAGCTATCCAGTTTGTCGCATCTTCTGTTAATTCTAGATGGATATCTTGATGTGCCAAGCGTGCTGATAATTGTACGACGATTTTGTCTATGATTTCTTTGACAACTTGTAATGTCAGTGGTGTAAAGACAACAGTATCATCGATACGATTTAAGAATTCAGGTTTAAAGTGTAACTTCAACTCATCTAAAACCGCTTCTTTGGTCGTATTCTCTAAACTACCATCACTTTCAATACCATCAAGTAGAATCCGTGAGCCGATATTAGAGGTCATGATCATCACAGTATTCTTAAAATCTACCACAACACCTTTAGAATCGGTTAATCTACCATCATCTAAGACTTGAAGTAAGATGTTAAAGACATCTGGATGTGCTTTCTCGATCTCATCTAATAACACGATCGTATATGGATTGCGACGAACAGCCTCGGTTAATTGGCCACCTTCATCATAGCCGACATATCCTGGAGGTGCCCCGACTAAACGAGAGACACTATGTTTTTCCATATATTCACTCATATCGATACGAACCATATGGCTTTCAGAATCAAATAGGTTTTCTGCTAGACTTTTGGCTAACTCTGTTTTACCAACACCAGTAGGTCCTAAGAAAAGAAAACTACCCAAAGGTTTATTAGGATCTTGTAAGCCTGCTCGACTTCTGATAATGGCATCAGATACCGCATCAACTGCTTCTTCTTGTCCGACAACTCTTTGATGTAAAGTATCTGCCAGATGTAGTAATTTTTCTTTTTCACCCTCAACTAACTTCGTCACAGGTATACCGGTCAATCGACCGATTACTTGGGCGATTTCTTGATCTGTTACAGATTCTTGAATCAAATGATTCGCTGTGTCCTCAGTTTGCGCCTGCTCTAACGCGACGACCTCTTTTTCAAGTTTTGGAATAGTGCCATGTCGTAAGATGGCTGCCTGCTCGAGATTATAGGCATTCTCAGCATTTTCCAACTCAATCCGTGCTTGTTCTAACTCAGCACGTTTTGTATGGATAGCTTCAACTGCTTCTTTTTCAGTTTCCCAACGCATCTTAAGACTATTAGCTGTTTCACGGGTATTGGCAAGTTCTTCTTGTAAAAGCGTCAACCGTTTCTTAGACGCATCATCCGTTTCTTTCTTTAAGGCTTCTTCTTCGATTTCAAGTTGCATCAACTTACGTGTAATTTGATCTAACTCTGTCGGAGATGAATTCATCTCCACACGAATCGTTGCACTCGCCTCATCGACCAAATCAATGGCTTTATCAGGTAAGAAACGATCCGTAATATAACGGTTTGATAGTGTTGCTGCAGCAATCAACGCATTATCGTGAATTTTCACACCATGATGGACTTCAAATCGATCCTTTAGCCCTCTCAAAATAGAGATAGTATCTTCAACAGTAGGTTCTTGGACTAATACTTTTTGGAAACGACGCTCTAACGCTTTATCCTTCTCAAAATTTTGACGGTATTCATCTAAAGTCGTCGCACCAATCAAATGCAACTCACCTCTAGCTAACATAGGTTTCAAGAGATTTCCTGCATCCATAGAGCCTTCTGTTTTACCTGCGCCTACGATCGTGTGAATTTCATCGATAAATAAAATAATTTGACCATCTGATTTTTTGATTTCATTTAGGACAGCTTTCAGCCGCTCTTCAAATTCTCCACGGAACTTAGCACCTGCGATTAAGGCACCCATATCTAAACTAAAGATCGTTTTATCTTGTAGATTTGTCGGCACATCTTTTTTGACGATACGTTGTGCTAACCCCTCGACGATAGCTGTTTTACCAACACCGGGTTCTCCGATAAGCACAGGATTGTTTTTGGTCTTACGAGACAGAATTCGAACAACATCACGAACTTCTTCGTCGCGTCCGATAACGGGATCCATCTTACCAGATTTAACTTTTTCGACTAAGTCTTCCCCATATTTTTTTAATGCTTCATATTGTTCTTCTTGATTTTGACTGGTCACAGAACTTCCCCCTCTCATACTTTCAATCTTTTCTTTAACCATTTTTTGCGTGACACCTTGATGTTTCAGCTCTTTGGTTAAGGCATTTTGTGCTTGTGAAAACAGCGCTAATAAGACCGTCTCTGTTGATAGAAATTCATCCTTAAACTGCGTTGCAAGCTGCTCTGCATGATTAAATAAGTTAAATAAATTTTGACTTAGATTTTGACCATAGGCGATATTACTCCCCGTTACGACAGATATTTTATCTAGTTCCTGATCAATTACTGCTTCAAAACTGCCTAAGTCTAGACCTAAATCTTGATAAAAATCACGCGCAAACTGGCCAGGTTGGACCAATACTTTCCAAAGATGTGCAATCTCTATATTTTGGTGTTGACGTACTTGTGCTATTTTTTGTGCTTCTGCTAATGTTTGTTGTAAAGTTGTTGTCATTTTTTCAATTTGCATGTTCATTCCTTCCTTTTCTAAGAAGTAAAATTACGATATTTCTAGAGATGTTTCATCTCTAATACCTATTATACCGATTTGGTCAACAAAGGTCAAACTTTTTATTTTAAATGAGTTAATCTATTTAGCAAGCCTTATAAAATAAAAAACTTGCCTGATTAGACAAGTCATTTACTTATTTGATTGGCTCGATATAAGGTAACATCTCTGCTTCAACACCCACGCTAGTCGCATAAATATAGGGCTCATCATCTAATTTAGCAAGATTTTCTGTGCGACCGCTAACAATGACACCAGAGAATTTAGCCTTATCTAGACTAGGATATTTTTTGACTTGTTTTAAGGCATCTTGGTAAATATCGATACCATTGACCGTATAAGACCGTTGACTAGCTGCTTTCTTGACAGCAGCAACAAATGCCGGGTAGTTATTATCAGCCCACTCAGATGAATCGTTTGTTTTTAGTGACTCATCTATTAGTCTCCCATCTCTATCAGTATTAATACCGATGACCCTACCAACTGTATCTGTAACTGCCAACTTATCATTATCCATGCCGATCCAATACCAATTAATCAAGAGATTATCAGGCAGCGCTTTTTGTATCTCTGCGTAACTCATGGGGGTTTTAAAGGAAATCGCAACCTCGGCCACATGTTTTGTTAAGCTAGATAAAGTTTTAGACTCATGAGATAAGCCGACTGCTTGCTCATCCTGATTCAGTTCATGTTTAGGATTGAAAAAGATAGGAATTTTCTCACCATTTTGTCGACTAAATGCACCGATTTGTTTTGTTTTACTAATTGGCACAGTTAATGGAGAATTCTGAATGCCCCCATACCCAACACCAAACAAGTTATAGTCAATTTCTAAAGGACTAGTTTTCACCATATACCCATCAATATTTTTAAATCTTTCACTCCTGAGTTGTGAACTAAAACGCCCATATTCACTGGTATATTGAGAAGTGGAGGTAATATTTGGTGATTCTATCAAATCTGTAATATTTGCGACTTCTTGTGCCTTTTTAAATTGCACACCCATTCTTTGGTTGATCATAAAGAAACCAAATAAAGCGATGATGAGTGTGGTTCCGATAGAGATACTAACTGTTAATAGTATCTTTTTTCTTTTTTCTTTTTTGATCATCTTGCCAAAAACTTCAGTTTCGTTCATCTGCTTGCTCCATTTCTCTTTTTAATTTTTGTCTAACTCGGTATAAATCTGTCTTAACCTTAGCCTCTGAAATCTGATAAATACTTGATAGTTCTTTAATAGACTTATCCTCTTCATAATAAAGTACAATCAAGGCGAGCTGGTAATCATCTAACTTTTTGATGGCTTCATGGAGTAAGAAAGCGCTACTTTCATCTACATATTCCTGATTACCATAGAGTAAATAAAACTGCTCATTTAAAAGTGCTTGATAGCGTTTTTTTCTCCGGTACAAATCATAAAATCGACTCAGTGCCACCCGATATAACCAGGGTCGTAGTTTATCAGGTGACAATATAATATCAGCCTGAATTAATTTCACGAGCACGTCTTGGACGATATCTTGTGCATCACTGACGGTTGCACCATGTTTGACTAAATAGCGTTGAATTTCTAAAGTATAAGTCACAAGTAACGCTTCATATCGACTAATGTTCACAATTCCCTCCTTACTTATATAACGAATCAAATCTGAATTGGTTACAAAAATCGATAGCATAATTTAATATGACAAAAAACCTTGTCTATTGACAAAGTTTTATTGTATTACTTATCTAATCCCATAGCACGTTGGATTGCTTTAACAATTTCTACGATGATAATCATAGCAAATGATCCAGCAAAGACGATTGCCCATTGGTAACCATCTAAGTGTGCGACGTGGAAAATGCTATTAAAACCAGGAACAACGATTGTTGCCGCCATCAAGACACCAGATACCACGATAGACCAGTTAAATGTTTTACTACGGAAAGGACCAACCGTTAAGATAGACTGGTAAACTGATTTCGCATTAAAGGCATGGAAGAGCTGGATTAGCCCAAGTGTCGCAAACGCCATCGTTAACGCATCCGCATGCATCGCAGCACCCGTATGAACTGGCCATTTAATTGCGATACCATAAACACCTAACACAAGTGCTGCTTGTAACAGCCCTTGATAGATTGTGGCAAAGAGTACACCACCACTAAAGAAACTTGCTTTACGACCACGAGGTTTATGTGTCATTACACCCGGCTCAGCAGGTTCTACCCCAAGGGCGATCGCAGGGAAGGTATCTGTTACTAAGTTAATCCATAACAAATGAACAGGTTCTAACACATCCCAACCAAATAAAGTAGCTAAGAAGATCGTCAACACTTCTGCAGTATTAGCAGAAAGCAGGTACTGAATCGTTTTTTGAATATTTGAGAAAACCTTACGACCTTCTTCAACTGCGACGATAATCGTTGCAAAGTTGTCATCAGCCAGAACCATATCAGAAGCACCTTTAGAGACTTCTGTACCCGTGATCCCCATACCAATACCGATATCTGCCGTTTTTAGTGCTGGTGCATCATTGACACCATCACCTGTCATGGCAACGACTTTACCTTCGTTTTGCCATGCTTTGACGATACGCACCTTATGTTCAGGTGACACACGCGCATATACTGAGTATTGAGAGACAACTCTTTGGAACTCTTCATCAGAGAGTTCATTCAGTTCAGCACCAGTGAACACGTGATCTTCTGTGTCACCTTCATCGATGATACCTAGACGTTTGGCAATCGCTTCTGCAGTATCTTGGTGGTCACCTGTGATCATGATTGGGCGGATACCTGCTTCTTTAGCGACACGAACAGCTTCAGCTGCTTCTTTACGCTCTGGGTCAATCATACCGATCAAGCCTGCGAAAATCAAATCCTGCTCAAGTGTCTCAGTTTCAAGTGCTGGTACTTGATGATCATACTTGTAGGCCATCATCAAGACACGCAGTGCTTGTTTTGCGAGTGATTTATTCAATGCTAAAATCTCATCTCGATCAGCTTGTGTCATCTCGACAACTTGACCGTTAACGAGCTTTTTAGTAATGCGTTTTAAGAGTTGATCTGGCGCACCCTTAACAGCAATGAGATACTTCTCTTCACTGATTTTGTGTACCGTACTCATCAATTTACGATCACTATCAAATGGTAATTCTGCTACACGTGGTTGCGTTTTAAGATTCTGACGAATATCAAAGTTATGATCGATACCATACTGTACAAGTGCAGTTTCTGTCGGGTCACCAACCAGTTTACCTTCTTTTGAAATCTTTGTATCATTGGCAAAGTTCATAACCTGCAGCGTAATATCATCAAGTGCGATATCATCCGTTGCATCTTGTAATTGACCATTCGTATAGACTTTTTCAACAGTCATCTGATTCATTGTTAATGTTCCTGTTTTGTCAGAAGCAATGATTTCAGTTGATCCAAGTGTTTCAACAGCTGGTAGTTTTCTTACGATAGCATTTTTCTTAGATAATACCTGTGTCCCTAGTGCAAGGACAATCGTTACAATAGCAGGTAACCCTTCTGGTATTGCCGCAACAGCAAGTGCTACAGAGGTCATCAACTCTTCAAGCGGTGGATGACCTTGTAAAAATACCCCTATCACAAAGGTAACTGCTGCAATTAACAAAATCGCATAAGTCAAGATTTTAGATAGACTATTCAAATTCTGTTTAAGTGGTGTATCAGTTTCTTCGGCATTTTGAAGCATAGAGGCGATTTTACCAACCTCAGTCTTCATACCTGTTGCAACCACAACACCTAATCCACGACCATAAGTCACATTTGAATTTTGGTAAGCCATATTCACACGATCACCAATACCAGCATCCTCAGCAACCGCTACCGCTAAGTCTTTTTCTACTGGTACAGACTCACCCGTTAAGGCAGCCTCTTCAATTTTCAGTGAATTAACCTCAAGTAATCGCATATCAGCAGGCACAACATCACCAGCTTCTAGAGAGACGATATCACCAGGTACTAATAAATCTGATGAAATCTCCTCTACGTGGCCATCACGACGGACACGCGCTAAAGGTGTTGACATTGATTTTAATGCCTCGATAGCTGCCTCAGCTTTACCTTCTTGGTAAACACCAAAAATTGCATTAATAATCACAACAGCTAAGATAATAATGGCATCACTAATATCCTCACCACCACTTGTCACAACAGACAAGATAGCTGCAACGATCAAAATAATAATCATTAAATCTTTAAACTGTTCAAGGAACTTCACCAATAAAGTCTTTTTAGCACCCGCGTCTAACTCATTTTTACCATATTGCGTGAGACGTGTTTCCACTTCACTAGAAGTTAATCCTTTTTTAGTCGTTGCTAAAGAAGCCAAGACATCATCTGGGGTTTGCGTATAGATTTTTTTCTCCGACAATTTTTTCTCCTTATAAAATAAATCCGATAGATAGAGTTTCTATCCAGCAATGACTCCGATCTCTCTTATGAGGCAAAACAGTTTTTTATCATCTTCATAGAGACTATGATAAAAAAAGAGACCTGTAGCTACAGCTACAAGTCTCGCATATTAAGCAACTACCGAGCCAGATATGGCCGTAATGACGATAGTCGCGCAGAATTCTGCTTGCTACTCCCTTGAGTTCTCTTTAATTATACCAAATTTTAAAGAGAATTCAAGTTAAGTGATTTGATTTTTTAAATAGACCTTATGTTTCATGCTGTTCTGACACCTAAATGAGAACGTGCTTAGTGATCTATCGTATCTGGGTCCCTTGTTAGTGATCCCACACCATGAAGTTGATCGATTGCTGTTAGCTCGTCATCAGATAAGTCAAAATCAAACAGTTGACCATTTTCGATAATACGTGACGGTGTCACTGATTTTGGTAACGGTAGATAGCCTTTTTGGAGTGACCATTTGAGGACAACCTGTGCTGTACTTTTGCCATATTTTTCAGCAATTTCAACTATAGCAGGGACTTCTAGAAGTTCACCACGACCAAGCGGTGAATAAGCTTCTGTCAGGATACCATGTGCTTTGTTATAGGCAACCACTTCTTCTTGCTGATCACTTGGGTTAATATAGAGTTGATTCACGGCTGGCACAATTTTCGCTGTTTTCAACAAGGCATCTATGTGATGCGGACGGAAGTTCGATACACCAATTGATTTGATTTTACCAGCTGTCACTGCATCTTCCATTGCACGCCAAACCTCAGCGTTACGTTTTTCGTAGCCTATCGTCTCACGAATGCGTTCTGGATTTGGCCAGTGAATCAAATACAGATCAAGATAATCAAGTCCTAATCTAGCTAAGCTCTCATCAATAGCCGCTGCTGCTTGTTCATAAGTCACATTATCATTCCAGAGTTTTGTTGTCACAAAAAGGGCTTCTCGTGCTACTGAAGCATTTGCAATCCCTCGGCCAACAGACCCTTCATTTTTATAGATAGCTGCCGTATCGATATGGCGATATCCCGCATCAATAGCTGCAATCACCGACTTCTCAGCAACCTCACCATCCGGGGTTTGCCAAGTCCCAAATCCTACAACAGGAATTTTTTCACCATTATTCAGCTGATATGTATCTGATAAAGTCATTTGCTTCCTCCTTATAAACCTGATATGCGCGTGTGATACTGATTCAGTATGACACGTATAACGGTAACACCGCTATTAGCTTCATTATAGTACACCCTAAACTGATTAGCAAAAAATTAAAATATGAATTTATCGTGAGATGAGATAATTGATCAGATATTTTTTAACAGCTATCATTAGTTGACAACATCTCATTATGATCTGATATAATAAATGGCATACAAACACGGGAATTTAAATCCCAAAAAGGAGCTTTGACAAGTGACAAAATACGGTGAAGCCTTTCAGATGCTTCGTAAACAAAAACAACTACCTTTATCCTACTTTGAAGAAGCGGGTGTTAACAAAGGCGATTTATCACGCTTTGAAAACGGGAAAGTAATGATGGGGTTTGAGCGAATTGAGTCGATGCTACAAATCATGAATGTGAGCTTATCAGAGTATGAGTTTTTGATTAATCATCATGTTTTAGACTACCAAGAAGAATTTTTAAGTCAATTAGAAATAGCTGACTTTGCTCAAAATCAAGACAAATTAGCAAAACTATTTGACGAGGCACAAAGTTCTGGAGAAATCTACTTATCCTTAGCTGTTAAAGCCTGTGTACAGCCACTTCAGCCTAAGGAATATGCTGCCATAGGAAATTTCTTACATCAAGTCGAGCAATGGGGCTATTTTGAGCTCTCTTTAGCCTATTTCACCCTCAAAAGTTTACCCACTTCTGATCTTTCACTTTTTTGCCAAGAATTTGAAACGAAGTGTGGTAACTATATCACGATTCCAAAATATTATCGCAGAATATATCAGATTGCCTATCGTGCAGTAATCTTATTATCCCTTCGGCAAGAAGAAATACTTGCCAAACGTATTTTACACCTAACGGATTACCCACAGCGCGAACATACTGACTTTTACATCGCAACCTTAAAAATGCTAGCACAAGGCGTTATCAACCTAACATTTGACGACGATACATTCGGACAAGCACAAATTAATGAAGCACTGAAGTTGATTGAGCGTTTAGGTAACCAAAACTTGCTACTTTATTATGAAAAAGAAATACACCCTGATTCAAATTAAATCGTTGGTTTTTCCCAACGGATTTAGTTTGTTTAGTGTCTTCCAATAGGCTACAATAAACCTATCAAATTAATCAGAGATACGATTCATTGCGTGTCATCTGCCAACATTGAAAGGAAATCACTAAATGAATTCAGAAACTTATAGAAAAATTGTCCGCCTATCAGGTATGTATGACTTTATCTTTACCATACCTTTTGTTACCCCTTGGAGCTTCCAACTTCTCAACCATTTTTTAAATCAACTCTCTCCCACACCTACTTTTGCGCCGATTCATGTCGTATTTGTTAACTTATTTGGTTCTATCGTCATTATCTGGTCCATCCTTCGTATTCGCTATCCTATGGCTATTTATGGTGCTTATGATGCTGCAGGACGTCTGCTATTTTCTATTTGGTTTATGACTTACCTCTTAATTCACGCTTTTCATCCAGTCATGTTTATCTTTGCTGTTTTTGAAATCATGTGGTTCATCATACAAGCATATGGATTTTGGAAACTCCCAAAACTAGCACGTGAATTTTCATCAGGGTCTTTTTTGTGACTATAGGAGAATTGTTTAATCTATCAAATTCGACAGCATATGGGGTAGAGGGCAAATTAATGTCTACCGACATGCCAAAATTACTTACTTTGATGTTATAGTCCTAAATTCACTATTCCTCCAATAAACTATCATACTTTTTAATAAATCATAATTACCTAGATAACACCATAATCCCTTGATATTATTGGGTTCATGGAGTATAATGAAGCATAAAGAAATGGAGGAATATCATGGCAGAAGTAGAATCTTTTCAGCTTGATCACACAAAGGTCTTAGCTCCTTACGTTCGTTTAATTGGTGCAGAAACTGGACCAAAAGGTGATATCATCACTAATTTTGATGTGCGTTTAGTACAGCCTAATGAACAAGAAATTCCAACAGGCGGTTTACATACGATTGAGCATTTGATGGCTAGCCTGATTCGCGATCGTATCGATGGCTTGATTGATTTTTCACCATTTGGTTGTCGGACAGGTTTCCACATGATCATGTGGGGAGATCACGATTCTGAAACGATTGCTAAAGTAATCAAATCTTCTCTTGAAGCAATCGCTACTGAAATCGAATGGTCTGATGTCCCTGGTACAACTATCGAATCTTGTGGTAATTACCGTGATCACTCTTTATGGACTGCAAAAGAATGGTGTAACCTCATTCTTGAACGTGGTATATCATCAGACGCATTTGTTAGAAAGGTTGTTTAAACTATGACTAAGACCCGAGCTCGCCTTAGCCTTTTGAGTACTACTGCATTATTAACAGCACTTGCCATCCTTATCCCGCAAGTCATGCCTAAAATCGTCATCCCACCTGCTAGCTTTACGCTCGCAAGCCATGTTCCGATCATGATCGCCATGTTGATTTCACCACTCGCAGCCGTTGTCGTCTCACTAGGCTCAGCACTCGGTTTCTTAATTTCTGGTTTACCTATCGAAATTACGTTTCGTGCAGCAACACATGTTATTTTTGCCTTGATAGGCTCAACTTTCCTTTGGAAGCATAGAGAATATACGCATGGTGTTAAATTTCAAGTATTTAATGTTGTGATTGCACTCATCCATACCTTAGCTGAGACTGCCATCGTGTATCTCTTACTAACTGTTGGCTTTACGCATCTTGATGGTAGAAATCTAGGCTCACTTCTTTTAATATTAAGTGTTGGTGGCTTTATTCACTCTCTAATTGATTTTAATATCGCCATGTTTATCGCACGCGCGGTTAATAAAGTTTATCCGCTCGCCATATTCAAAAACGATAAATAGCAATCAAAAAAATTAGGACCAAAATCCTAATTTTTTTATTATGTCATATAAAAAAACTGTTTATAGCTCAAATTTGAGACCGTAAACAGTTTTTATTTGATTATTTTTCAGTAAGTGAAGCCAAACCTGGCAATACTTTACCTTCAAGAAGTTCCATAGAAGCACCACCACCAGTAGAGATCCATGAGAATTTATCAGCATAACCAAGATTGATTGCCGCTGCTGCAGAATCACCACCACCGATGATTGATTTAACACCTGGTTGTTTAACGATAGCTTCCATCAAACCAACTGTACCAGCTTGGAAATCAGGGTTTTCAAATACACCAACTGGACCATTCCAAACAACTGTTTTAGCACCTTCAAGTTGTGTGTTGTAGTCAGCAATTGTTTTGCTTGCTACGTCAAGACCCATGAAGCCTTCAGGAATGTTTTGATCAGCAGTTTCTTTAACTTCAGTATAACCAGCAAAAGCGTTAGCAACTTTATGGTCAAGTGGCAAGATTAATTTACCTGCTGCTTTTTCAAGTAATTCTTTAGCAAGATCAAGTTTGTCATCTTCAACAAGTGATGTACCGATTTCGTATCCTTGTGCTTTCAAGAATGTATAAGCCATACCACCACCGATAATTACTTTATCAGCTTTTGATAAAAGGTTTTCGATAACACCGATTTTATCTGAAACTTTTGAACCACCAAGGATGGCAACAAATGGACGTTCTGGCGCTTCAACTGCTTCTTGGATGTAAGCAATTTCGTTTTCAAGTAAGAAACCAGCTACTGCTTTATCAACGTTTGCAGAGATACCAACGTTTGATGCATGTGCACGGTGAGCTGTACCAAAAGCGTCGTTTACAAAGATACCTTCGCCAAGACTAGCCCAGTATTTACCAAGTTCAGGATCGTTTTTAGATTCTTTTTTACCATCGATGTCTTCAAAACGTGTATTTTCAACAAGTAAGATTTCACCGTCTTTAAGTGCTGCGATTGCAGCTTCTAATTCAGCACCACGTGTTGTACCAGTAAATACAACTTCTTTACCAAGTTTTTCAGACAATGCTTTTGCAACTGGTGCAAGTGATTTACCAGCTTTATCAGCTTCTTCTTTTACACGTCCAAGGTGAGAGAAAAGAATTGCACGTCCGCCTTGTTCAAGGATATAGTTAATTGTTGGCAGAGCAGCAGTGATACGATTATCGTTTGTAATCACGCCATCTTTCAAAGGAACGTTAAAGTCCACACGTACGAGTACTTTTTTTCCTTTTAACTCAACGTCTTTTACTGTAAGTTTAGCCATTTTGGTGTTGCCTCCATTAAATTTTGTATGATATAACACTACATGGTTCATTATATCACAAAATCAAGAACCGTGACAAGAATTATTACGGTTTTAAGCACTTATCATAGTGGTATAGACTGTTTGATACTCAGCTTTTTACTTCAACAACTCACATCAAAAAAAGGCAACCCAAATGGGTTACCTTTATATTCTAGTCATTAGAATTTTTTACGTTTACGTGCTGCTTCTGATTTACGTTTACGTTTTACAGAAGGTTTTTCGTAATGCTCACGTTTACGAGCTTCTTGAAGTGTTCCAGCTTTTGTAACTGAACGTTTAAAGCGGCGAAGCGCGTCGTCAAGCGATTCGTTTTTGCGTACGATTGTTTGTGACATAGGATTTCACCTCTTTTCCGTTTCGTAGTTATGCCAAAAGCATACCATGCTAGTTTACCATGTTTTCAGTAAAAGTCAAGTCCTCTAGACAACAACTTTTAAATTTAGGATTTAAACACCCCTGATAGATACCCACTCACTTAAATCCAATCACAATAAACGTGACAATAGCACCGATAACATATACACCATAATAACTCATGAGTAGTAAAGACAAGTTAACTTTTTTAAATCGTTTCGCGACGTATTGTAGGAGATATACCCCAACAAAAATCAGACTGAGTCCTAAAGCGATGCTTTGTCTGGCATTAATCAAACTATCTATGACATTTGTTGTCCTTACTAAAATTGCTCGAGGTAGATAATAATAAAGACTCAAAAAAATAAAATAAAGCATACTAGATGTCAAGTTACTCATAGCTAACCTCTTTTCCTAGTCATGTTTCTAGAACCATCTTACTCTCATGACTTGTAATATCTTGGGAGACACGTCGAATAAAGTTCCCTGAATATTTATCATATAAATCATATGTTGCACGATAAGAGACCTTTCTACTGTACACTTTGTAAGTATTATAAATCCCAGTATAAGGTATACGTACTTCATGGCGATAACTAAAGGCCCAATTAGTTAACACCTTATAATTTGTCCGTCTATGATTTTTTGCGATATATCCACCAGTTCTCAATCTAATAGTAGCGCTATCCATTTGTTCATGACGAGATTCATCAGCATACGTAATTAGGTCATCAGCTGATGCTCTCTAATTTAAAGGTCAGACAAATCACTATGGACAAAATACCTTAAATGAATAATTTTATCTTTTTCATAAAAAACCACCTAAACCTATACTAGCACAAAAAATTAAAAACGCAAACGTTTTCATTTTAGAGGAAAAAGAACACCATGGTTCCCAAAAGATTACGAATCCCTTGCTTCAGTTGATACCATGTCTTTAAAACTTGGTAGTACTTTTGCTAACAAGGGAGTTGGTGTATAAAAAACAAACTTACCTTGCTTTTCACCTACCACGAGCCCCGCTATTTTTAAAAGTTTCAGTTGTTTAGATATATTTGAAGGTGTATAAGATAAAATCTGTGCCAAGGCCTGTGTCGTATTTTTTTCTTCATAGAGATATGACACGATATCAATTCTGACAGGATCACTTAAAGCAAAGAAAATTTTACTAAGTTGTGCGGTATCTATTTTTTTATGTTGACGATTAAGACAATCATAGGTGATAAACAATCCCTTGGCAAACTTCTCAGCAAAAAGATGTGGATAAGTGAAATAACTTGGCGCAAAAAGTAAGGCATCAGCATTTGTAAATCGAATCTGCTCCTCAAATGGTTTTAAGATGACCAACTGATTATCTTGAAACTTGATTCGCTCGATTTGAAGTTGATTGATAAACGTTGAAAAGCCAAAATTATGCATCGCTTGGCTAGCGGCTTCTATTTCTGATAAAAGTACCCTATCAATATGCTTTTCTTCCCAATACGGATTAAAAATAGTCTGTTTATATAGTGTCAAAAATTGCATAAAGCGTTTATAAACACTAGGTGCATCTTGTAAAATATCTGAGATAATGTTTTCACTATCAACTAACTGAAACTCCCCCCATTCTATCCCTTTGGCCAATTCTGGAATAAAGTGACTTTCTCTATTTTCACTCACTTGAGTTAAGATTTTAGCCACTTCTTTTCCTGACATAGTATGCAGTGTCTTTTCAAGCAGCAACAGCTCATTATCTAAAGTAGTGATGACATACTCACGACTAGGCAAAAAAGCAGTGGGTGTGCCTAATTCATAAAACAGCTGAAAATAACGTAGCTCTTGATATAATGCTTTGGTCATCTTTTGTTGCGTATCCACAATCCATTTCATATGTAGCCCATGATGTCTTGGATTAAGTAGGATATGTAAGGAACGAAAAAGTTCATTAAGTGGTGAGTAGACAAACTGGACCCTCTGCATTAATGTTTCTTCACTTTGTGTAGTAAAATTCTCGAAGTTTACTTTTATTGACATCATATCTCCTTGATTGAATAATTGAGCAATCGTTGCTTTTATTATATCGCTTTTCCCTAAAAAAGCGTATGTTAGAGATATATAATAAATAGGTAAGGCATAAAGATATGAATCAAAAACATGTAGACAACAAACTAAATCTCTTTCAGTTTAGCAAAATAGAGAGACAGTCACTCCAAAAATCATGCTTGAGCAAGATGACCGGCCAAAAAGAAGCGTTAATCAGTTTGATAATTAGTCTAGAGGTGAATCATGCAAAAAAATAAAATCATCTCTTTCAACTCTCTGATTATTTTTCTAGCTTGTACCGGCATGTTTCTCTCCACACTTGATACTGGTATCATGACTATCGCTTTGCCCTTTCTCACCAAATATTTTCACACGACACCTACGATTACCACACTGAGTATCTCGGGTTACACCATGACATTAGCAGCTGTCATTATGCTACTGGGCGTGCTAAGTGATCAAATCGGAAAACTAAAAATCTCGATGTTTGGTCTGACGATATTTGGTCTCAGTTCTCTATTAGCAGGGTACGCTACTAATATCAACGCATTGATATGCTTTAGAATTATTCAAGGTATCGGTGCAGCTGGAGTCCAAGCAACTGCCATCGCCTTAATCACAACACATATCGATAAAAAGCATCTCCAAGCAGCCATAGGTACTTTAGGCATTGCTATAGGTCTTGGACCTGTTTTGGGGCCAACTGTTGGCGGAGTGCTACTATTTATGGGGAGTTGGCGATGGATTTTTTGGATTAATGTTCCCATTATCATCGTTTCACTGATGGTAAATGCTTATTTATTAAAACATATCAAAGAGGAAACAAGACAGAGTCAAAAAATCGATAGCTTAGGTGCTGCATTCATTTCTGGGACAATCCTCACGTTACTTTCTGGCCTATCTATCATCCAAACTAATCTGGCAGTAGGCAGCTTATTACTCATAACAGCACTAATACTACTCGTTCTGTTACTGAAAATCGAAAAACAAAAAAATCAAGGATTACTCAACCTAAACGTCTATCAAAACAGTCCTGGTTTAGGGTTATTCTTATTACAAACGACTACTTTTGGATTTACATCCGCACTCATCTTTTTATTTCCACCTTTTCTTCTCGAAAAAATACTAGGTGTCAACTATGGTATGGCAGGGCTATTTATCCTTGGTACACCTATCGGTCTTGTTATTTTCTCAAGAATCAGCAGTAAACATAACAATGGCACAAAAAGTAAACAATTTGTCAGCCTTGGTCTACTACTGATGGGACTATCTTTTCTCTTATTATTCTTGTGTCATCATTTCTTAACCCCTTATCTAGTGACACTTTTTCTGCTACTCTATGGGGTTGGTGGTGGATGTTTTCAACCAGCAAATATTGCTTTAATCACTAGCGCTGTACCAAATACAATCCAAGGAGAAATTAGTTCTCTTCAAAGGATGCTGCAAAACATGGGGATTGCTATCGGTGCGAGTATAGGCGGACTGATTCTATCAGTCAATTTTTCTAAAGTAGATAATATGACAATTGGCTGGCTGATAGGTATCCTAGCATTAGCAATCATGAGCACGATTAGCCTGACATTTCAGGATAAATAGGTGTTTAGAAGATAAAGTGAAGTACCATTTCAACTCTGACTTGATCTCCTGTCATTAGCATAATTGTATTGATATGAGGAAGCTAATCTATTATGCGTGACATCGATGAACAAACAGATTAGGTTTATCAAAAATATCAACTACCTTAACATACACTCATTTATTTCTTATTATTATGTGATATAATTAATTATTGAAATATAAAATACATCTTATTCTAATGAAAGAAATATTTGCTTAGCTAATGAAGACATTAATCAAAAAAAATAGCATACCGTTTATGTTCAGTTTACTCATGAGTATCTATATTATGAGTTCACCTTTGAGATCAGGTGATGCACTACAATTTAAAAGTGATATTAAATCTTTTAATTATCATTACTTATCATTTGCCGTATTTCGATATAAAAATTGGAGTAGTCGATTTTTAATTGAAGCAATCACTGCTTATTTTAGCGTACATGCTATACAGTTTCTTTTATTAATGTTTTGTCTTAGTTTTTTATTCATGTACGCCATCATTCAATTACTAGGATTTAACGATAGCCGATATCACCAATATAAAATAATCATTGCAATACTTGCATTATTCTTTTTTCCTATTAATCTGTTATTTGAAGGTGCTGGTATCATTGCTACGATGGCAAACTACTATGTACCAATGTGTTTAATGGCCTATGTTTTACTTATCTTTAAGCAAGTCACAAAGACCTATATCCTACAACTTTTAGCTTTTTTATTTGCGATTCAACAAGAACAATTTGCTTTATTGGGACTTATCATTTTCTCAGTAGCAATCGGCTATCAAATTTATCAAAAATTATCAGTCTTAAAGTATGTCCCTTTCTTTATCCTATCAATAGGTGGCATCTTATCTGCTAAATTATCACCAGGTAATGCCATACGAAACGCAGTCGAAACCAATGTCAGATTTCCCGAGTTTCAATCTATAAATCTGTTAAGAAAATTAGATATGGGCTTTATTAAGATGTCCTATGATTTACTTTTTAATGGGTCAGTTAGTTTATTTTTCATCTTAATGTTAATCAGTATATTAATTTTTTCAATCATTTGAAAAACACTTCATCAAACCATCGGACTAAGCACTATTATTTTAATCATTGTATTGCCTTATCTTCAACTTTGGACCCCCGCATCTAAAATAAAAATAATATATGATACATTCCCTAAAGATACAAAAGGTAATGTCTTATCAGCCACGGGACACTCTATTGCGACGACATTTCCTGATTTAGCCATGCTTATGCTATTTATAGGTATTATGCTCATGACATGGACTGTCTTAACAACTTATCGAGACAGAATAATTGTGTTCACACTACTGATCGGTGGTGTAGCGACTAAGATGTTATTATCATTAAGTCCAACGATTTATATCTCTGGTATCAGAACTTTTATTCCAATGATTTTTGCTGTATTTTTAATCACAATTTATTTTATCAAGTTAATACTAGAGCAGCTCATCCCCCATCAAGAACAGATAATAGTTAAGTAGTGTGACCCCCAAAATAGAGACTTTTAAAATCAAGTATTCGTACTTGATTTTTTTGTTAATTTGGTAACGACAGTTAAGATTGGGCTGGCAACTTCCAGTTCAATCTCTGATTAACTCGGTCCGTGTTGTGCTAACGTTTCAAATAAACTAAAGACTCGACTGTAATAAACTTCTTGTTTGAATAAAACGAAAAAGTTCTCCATGACTGAAGTATAATGGCAGTTTCCTTGATGACTCACGGATAGGATTTTCAGATAAATATATTAGCATCAATAAAACAAATAGTGAAATATCTAGTTTTTTAAATGTGGAAAAAGGGTCTCCCGTACTCATAATGGAAGAAATTTATTACACAAATAACGGCGAACCTTTTTATTTTACCAAAAATTTTTATCACTATAAACACGCACAATTCTTCCTACAAAGTTAATCAAACCTAATGAAACAAACAGTTTTTCATGTACCTGAACCTACTAACGATTATAAAAGATCGTTTTTTTATTTTATGAAAACCTGTCAATAAATCAGGCATCATCTCGAACGCTAACTTTTTTCAAAACACATCATCGCTTAAATTGTCAAATTATTTGATTTTACTTACATTTTAATATATAATAAAATCAGATCATTTAATTAACGAAGGTTAGATATGTTATTACCGATACCATTTAAACAGGTAACGGAACTAGCATCCCGATCTCATTTCAACTAGTCAATATCTGCCAACTATTGGGTTTGCCCATACTATGGTCAACTTTACAAATTACCATAATAAAGTTCAGACGCGAGATAACAGAGTTGATGTAATCAAGATGATAAAGGAGGAGATTTTATACAGAGATAATATGTTACGCGTAAGCTATCAGTTAGTAAATCAGAGAGAAAATGATTTTAGCAGGACATAAGTTAGAATAGAGGGGAATAAAATGAAAAAAACAGTATTAAGTTGCTTATTATTAGGCTGCCTGATCAGTCAATCAGCGATACCTGTTGCTGCAGCAGCTTCAACAAATTACTTTGAGGTAAAAGATGGCGTTTATGTCGTTAACGACAAACAAAAGACAAAAACATCTAAAACTCTAGAGGATACAATTCCAAAAGATACATTTACCAAAAAATCTGCATCAGATAGAAAAGCGCTCCCTAAAGATGAACAAATTATTGTTGATAGTATAGAAGATTATGTAAATAAAAAAGCAAATCTAAAAAATAGAGCTTTAGCTGGTGATCTGATTGATAATGCAATCGTTGATTTAGCTTTTAATTTTGCATTTAAAAGGGATAATCCATTATTCAATCAGATCTCAAATATATTATCATCTAACGGTGTCGCAGATACGACTTATATTGATTGGTTTAATGCTTTAACAAATAAATCAAAGAGAACACTAACCGTATTAGATGCACCAACTCAAAAAAATATATTATTGCAAGCCAATTATATTGACAACGGATCAAACAAAACAATCATTCTTCATAATGGCTACCGCGCTCCCATGACTGGGATGTTAGACATGGTCAAGTTCTACTCTGATGAAGGGTATAATGTCTTATTGCCAGATACCCGTTCTCATAATAGTAGTGAAGGACAATATATTACTTTTGGTTATTATGAAAAAGACGACTTAAATAAATGGATTAATCAAGAAGCAGAGTTAAATCCTAGTCGAGATATTATCTTAGCTGGTGTCTCTATGGGTGCTGCAACAACTATGTTGTCACAAACTATACCAAATCCCAATGTCAAAGCATACATTGAAGACTGTGGTTATGATAGTCTAGCACAACAATTAAGAGATACCCTTCATCTACTAACACGGTATTTCGAATATATTCCTGTTTTAAATTGGACTGACTGGTATCAAAAAGAAGGACAACTGATTGATAAACTAAATGAACAAAAAGTTAAACCTATTTTAAAATTCAATTTATATGATGTCTCTCCTTTTGATAGTGTGTCAAAAACAGGTATTCCAAAATTATTTATCCACGGTGAAGCTGATAGCTTCATCCCACCTATTGCACAAAATAAATTATATGGCAACGCAATTGGATATAAAGAACGTCTGAGCGTCCCAGGAGCAGCACACGCGTTATCTTTTGTAACTGATTATACACGCTATACAGAAACAGTTCGTTCCTTTATCAAAACTGTCTATAATTTAAATACTAAAATGCCAGTAGTTGCACCTGATGTAAACTTATTACAAAACCCTACTTTTACATTTAATGCAACGAACTTTACCAACTGGGAAACAAGTACTAACTTCGATAACAGTGGATTTTTAACAAATCCACTTGAACGAAATAGCTACTCAGAATTTATCTTGAAAAAATCTGGCACAAAACAAGTTGTAACCGCAGCACAATATAATAATGGCATTCGGTTCTATACTGCCGACAGTTATAATGATGGTCTGGTAGGACAAAATGTTCCTCTTATTTCAGGACAAACTTATGAACTAAGCTTTAATGCTAAAAATGAAACAAATGCTGCCTTCACTTATCCAAATGTTTTGTATGGTATAGACACTGTTAAAAAAGAAGATATCTTAAAAGGTGATCAAACCACCTCTAAATCACTACAATATACAGCAAGCGAAAATAAAGCAGTCAAAGTCAAAATCGGTGCTAAATTAGGACACAATCCTTTTTACGATTTAACACACCACTCTCACACGACTCTTAATGAAGTAAAATTAGTGAATACTGATAGAACACCTCCAACAGGCGTCAACATTACTAATATTACTAAAAAAGGTAACACAATAAACATTTCTGGTAGAGGAGAAGCTAATACAAAAATAGTCATTGAAAACCAAGAAGGAAAGCTCCTTCTAGAAAAAAACACAAACAACAAAGGAGAATTTAGCTTGGACTTAACCAAAGCACAAGCTAGTTTATACCACATTTTTAATGTTGACATCAAAGGAAATAAGAGCGAATCTAGAGTTGTTGTGTTCCAATAAACACTCATCCCAAGATAAAAGTTGTCAATAGATAATTTTTTATCATACAAAAAAGAAACAGTGACACGTCACTGTTTCTTTTTTCGCTTTACATATGCACGCATTATGATGACTAGATTTTTAGAAGTCTGATACGTTATGATAGACTTTTTGAACGTCTTCATCATCTTCCAAAGCATCAATCAGTTTTTCAAACGTTTCCAAATCCTCAGCAGATAATTCTACCTCACTCTGTGGTATCATCTCAAGTTCTGATACACTAAATTCTGATATGCCATACTCACGTAATGCTGCAATTGCTTTGTGTAGGGCTTCTGGTTCAGTATAGACAATGACTTGATCTTCTTGTTGTTCAACATCACGTACATCGATTTCTTTATCTAAAAGATATTCAAAAATCTCATCGACAGTGTTGCCACTAAATCCGATAACACCTGTTTGATCAAATAAGTAAGATACAGAACCTGAAGCACCAAAGTTACCACCATTTTTATTATAGGCAGCACGAACATTAGCAGCAGTCCGGTTAACATTTGTTGTCAATGTGTCAACGATGACCATCGAGCCATTAGGACCAAATCCTTCGTAACGTCCTTCTGTAAAGGTTTCATCACTACTACCTTTAGCTTTATCGATAGCCTTATCAATAATATGACGCGGCACTTGTGCTTGTTTAGCACGTTCAATCGTAAATTTAAGTTTTGTATTTGACTCAGGATCTGGATCACCTTGCTTAGCCGCTGCATAGATTTCTACACCGAATTTAGCGTAAACTTTCGAGTTTGCACCATCTTTTGCTGTTTTTTTTGCAACGATATTCGCCCATTTGCGTCCCATTATATTGCCTTCTTTCTAATCCCTTGATGATTATTCTATACTATTTTATCATATTTTTTTGTGATTGTTTGGTGATGACTAAAAAATTGTTCAGCTTATAGCACATCACCACGCTTGCTATCATTGTAAACTGGTTTACAGGATACCAGTACCGCCTAGAAACGCTATTTGATGATAATCGGTCTGCGCCCAAAGTTTTGCTCTGCTAAATTAGGATTCCCCAACTTGTAGATTTCATCAGCTTGTAGTGTCAAGCTATCTTCATAACTTTTACCCACTTTTGTCACGACATCAAACTTCTTGAGATGAGCTTGACCCGATTCTGAAAAGCCTAGAATATGTGGTTTTGGCTTTACAAAAGCTTGCTTATGGCTGACATTAACCAAAATATAGGTTAATATCCTTCTCACACGTGCTTTTGTATAGCGCTTGGTTGCTACTTGATTTACCAAGTCATCTATCGTATGCACACGTTTTATCTCTCTCTTTAACCTGACAGCAAGCTCTTCATTAACTTGGAAAATATCTATTAATTCTATGATACTAGATGACGTTAACTTGTACTGCAGTAAAGCAAAATAAGCCGACCAAGTCACTTTTGGTGCTGATTGAAACAATTCAAAACTTGGCATCACATCAGACAAATCTTGACCAACATGTGCTCGAATCGCTGTTGCAGAAGCAAATGAAGACAATGCTTGATCATGAAATCCAGCACCCACTCGTGTGACAGCTTGTAAGGTTATTTGTGGACAAATACTCGCAATAGCCTTGGTATAAGCAAGACCTAAAATATGGTTAGGTGTCTCACCATCAAAGTGTATACCTGTAAATTTCTCCCACATTTTTTGTGTTTTTTGAGGATAAGACAAATGATCTGGTAAAGTAGCTAAAAATGCTTGCATCTCTTTTTCTTGTGTCTGATATAAGTGCTTTAGGCCTTGATAATCAACACTTGTGGTATCAGTGCCAAAAACAAGCTGATTAATACCAAGATCAACTAACAGCTCAATCGCATATCTAGCAAAATAATCAGCACTTTGGACACTTGCAAAAAAAGGCAGCTCACAAACAATGTCAGCGCCATTTTCTAAAGCCATTTTTGCACGTACCCATTTATCTACAATTGCAGGTTCTCCACGCTGCATCCAGTTACCACTCATCAAGACAATCTTCAAACCTGAAGCTTGAGACAAAAGATAGCGATGACCATTATGAAACGGGTTGAATTCAGCAATAACACCTGAAATCATGACTTATCCTGCCACTTTTCATAAACCTGCATGGCAATATCAATCTCTTCTTTATGTTTGCCTTTTAATTCTTCATTAATAGACTGTTTTTCAGCTAAAGCTGCACGTTGTTGTTTAGCAAATTTAGCAAATATGGCATCTAAAATTTCACGCATTTGATGGCCCGCATTATCGCGAACATCTTCATCAAATTGCCCTTTTTGATCAGAATAGATAGCAGACATTTTAGCCCATTCATTCATGAAAAACGTATCGATTTCTTGATGAATGTATTTGACTAACTCTTTAGGAGAACTCTTGAGTTCAGCTAAAGCAGCTTGCCTATTTGGTGTAGAAGCATAGCGTTTAATCGGATCTTCAGGAACGTCATATGGAAATCCTTGATCAGCATTTGTTGACGCTTCTGCTAGTTGATCACGTTTTCTTTTACAGTTTTTACGCCTGATCAACCACCAAACAATCAATCCGATAAACAAGATACCTGTTAATGTATCAGATATTTTGGATACCAAACTGAGCATAATCAACCAAAAGATAACCTGTAGCCATCCTGGTATCTTAATAAATTTTGTATTTTGTACTAGATAACCAACAATACCGATTAACACGATTAAAAACCAATAACTCATCTTCTTCTCCTCTCTTTTATCCTTTTATGATTTAGTAATCAATTATATGATAAACTCTTAACCCCAGTATAACATGATTTTAGCTAAGCTCAACATATTATCCTTTATGCGCAATAAAGAACCAACGCGCACTCTCATCTGATTCCGTAGGTATCGTATCCTTAAAATCAGCATGAACACTGATATTCACAAACCCTGCGTTATCTAACATGGTCAAATAATTATCGATCGAATACGTCCGCTCCTCATGCACTTCATCACGCCGTTCAAATTTACCTTCTGCATCCTTAACAAAAAACGTTAATTCATGCGTGATACTATGCGATTTTTCTCCTGGAAAAGAATCCCAGATAAAGGCAAATTCTTCTTCATTTTCATGATAAGCATAGCCTGGAAAAACACGATCAACTTGATGTACACTATGCACATCAAAAATAAAAATACCATCTGGATTAAGGCAATTCCATACGCCATCAAAAACTTCTTGCACTGCTTTACGATCAGGCATATAACAGATACTGTCGCTATAGCACGTTACCGCATCATAGGTCCCAACGTTACTCAAATCTCGCATATCACCTTCGATAAATCCGATGCCTACAGCATCTTCTAATTCTTCCAAGGCACGATTATAAGCGATTGTTAACATCTCTTCTGACAAATCAAGACCAGTCACAGCATAGCCATCTTTAGCAAACTTGATAGACAATTTTCCAGTCCCACAGGCAAGCTCCAAAATATCATGTGTCTGTGGCGGCAAATGATCACGTGAAAATTGATGCCAAGCATTATACAGCTCATCATCCATAATCGTATCATAAACTCGCGCAAATTCTTGATAATTATCCATTTTTCTCTTTTTCTATCTAGTCAGTTACCCATGAGTTAAGGTCAATTTCTGGTGCATCATGCCATAATCTTTCTAAAGCATAAGTCAACCTTGAGTCGTTGTTCATGACGTTGATTACAGTATCAATCAAGTCAATTAAAACCCAACCATCTGCTCCTGACCCTTCTACACCGTGAATATCACCACCATCTTTTTTGATGGCCTCTGTAATATTATCTACGATAGCATCGATCTGGCGGGCATTCATCCCCTCCATCACAACCAGGGTATCCATAACCCCACTCACTTCTCTCATATCAAGTGCTATAATCCCAATCGCTTTTTTAGCATCAGCAGCTTTTACTACTGTTTCTAGTACATTTTGTTCTGTCATTCTATTATTTGTCTTTCTATATTAAGCTTATGAAATATAAGCTAACTCCTATTTTTTGTGCGCAACTTATCTACATACGCATTATAAGTTATAATCGTTTGTGGGTATATCTGAACCTGTTTTTGCGCAAGAAATAAAACGGTATGTAGCGTTTCATAAGCAACAGCAGCATCTAAATCTTCATAAGCTAGTGATCTTGCTGTCTCTACACCCTCAAAGGACCTACTATCCTCGATATAATCCGCAACATATAAAATCTTATCCAGCAAACCCATCTCAGAACTACCGATTGTATGGATTTCTATTGCCCGCAATAGTTCAGGATCAGTGATACCAAAATCTTCTTGTATCTTATAAATCCCAACGACACCATGCCAAATATTATTATTCCACTCCAGTAATGCCGGATCAAGTTTGTATTTATGGATCAAGTCCTTAAAGGTTTCGTCTGTTTCTTCTTTAGCATAATCATGTAGTAAACCAGCTAACTCAGCTTTCTCAACAGCTAAATAGCCCCAATGCTCAGCTAATTTTTTTGCTGTTGCTGCGACATTTTGTACATGTAAAAATCGCTTTTCTGATAAATTTGCCGATAGCTTCTCTAGTAAGTCATCTCGATTAATAGGTGCTCCTATGTTTGCTTCAAAGACCATATAAACTCCGTTCTTTGATAAATTCAAGTACTGCATCAGGTATCAAAAATTGGGGTGTAATGCCTTGATGCATCATCTCTCTTAACCCTGTAGACGAGATAGCTATCTGTGGGACATCCACCCATAAAATAGGCAGAGAAGTACCTGTTCTAAATCCTGGTCTTTGCACACCAACTAGCTGCACTAATTCGGCTAAGGCTACCGCATCCTCGTGTTGTGAAAGATATCCGACCATATCGCTACCCATTATAAAATAAAAATCAGTATCTTGATGATTTTCAGTTAGCTCACGCATTGTTTCAATCAAGGTTTGCGCACGATTATTCAGTCTCGACCTATCGATACCAAACCCGTCATATCCTTTTAAGGCACGTGATAATAGACTAATGATTGTCCCTTTTTTATCATCAAACTCTGGCATAAAAAGGACACGCTCAAGGTTTAACTCTCGGCGTACTTGATCAGCAATCACAAGATGTGCGACATGAATCGGTGCAAATTTTCCAAGAAAAAGACCAATTTGTTTTCGTTTTTTTGTCTGCTGCGAATCAAGTTCAACTTTAGTATAGGGTGTCAGCAGTTCAATTCCCATAACCTCTCCTTTATTGATGTACGATTAATCAAACAGCATCAGGACATTTTTATCACGAAACGTCCAAATACCTACGCCGATCAACTCAGCTGGTCAGCACGGTAACGCTAATGATTGCGTTAAATAGCTTTTACGTCAAGGGAAATCTTGCGATTTTCACGTTTTTCAGCTACCTTGAATACAACCAAAATACGGCCAATTTTTTGAACAACATCAAAAGACATTTCTTCTATTTCTGCTGCCACATCATCAATATCAGCGTCAGAGTTTTGTAAAATTGTGACTTTAATCAGTTCACGTGCATCTAAGGCATTACGAATGCTAGTTTTGATTTCATTTGTTAAGCCACCTTTTCCGATTTGTACAATCGGTGTCAAATGATGCGCTTGCGCGCGAAGGTAGCGTTTTTGTTTTCCTGTTAATTCCATTTTATTCTTTCTGTATGCGCCTTGCGCTAAACTATTGTATCGGTCTGTTATACCAATGCTTTTCGGATTAAGACATCAACACCCTCAGGTACCCATGCCGCAACAACACCATGATTCATGACACGAATCCAGCCCAGACCAGAAAATACAATATCTGATTTTTCTTTGATTGAGAACTCTTTACGAACGAGTTTTGGAAACGTCGCTAAATCATCCGCGTGTGGTGGTGCAAGTAGGCCACCTTTGTGTTTATCATAAAAAGCATCTGCACCATCAAGCTTGGTTCTGTGGATATTAAGATGATTATCGAAAAATCCTGTCATTCCTTGTTTGTCACCCTGAAGATAATCAAATCTAGCTAGACCGCCCATAAACAAGGTTTGACCAGCATTTAATTGGTAGGTTTTTGGTTTGATTTCCTTTTTAGGACTAACTAATTTTAAATCATCTGGCCCTACAAAATGTGCCATCTGATGTCTATGAATAATCCCTGGGGTATCTACGATATAACTACCGTCATCTAACGGAATCTCTATCTTGTCTAGTGTTGTCCCTGGGAAGCGACTCGTTGTGATGACATCACTATCACCTGTGGCGTGTTTGATAATGGCGTTAATCAAAGTTGATTTACCAACATTTGTCACACCAACAACGTAGACATCACGACCATGACGATATTTTTCGATCTCTAACATCAACTCTGATACATCATCTTTATGATGTGCACTTGTGAGGACAATATCAACAGGACGTAAACCTGCTTCATGTGCACGTTCTCGCAACCAGTTTTTGACCTTACTTGATTTAACCGCTTTTGGTAAAATATCACGCTTATTCCCAACCAATAAGATATCATTGTCTGAAACAAATCGAGAAAGACCAGGTATCACCGAGCCATTAAAGTCAAAAATATCAATGACATTAACGACTAATGCATCTGTTTCTCCAACTTCGCTCAATAATCTTAAAAATTCATCATCACTGATATTGACACTTGCGATCTCATTGTAATGGCGGAGACGAAAACACCGCTGACAGTATAATTCTCCAGTCTCAAGACCTTTTTCTAAAGCTGATTTAGGGGTGTAGCCTAAACCCTCTTTCTCTGTCGTCTGTATTTGTACACCACAGCCAATACAGCGTAACTCTTCTACTGCTAAATCGCGTTCTGCCACTCAGGTTCTCCATATTTTTCTATCAATTTCCGCCACACACGACGTTCGCGTGCACGATTTACTTTTGTATTCCATGCATCTGATTCGACAAGGGGCTTGACTAAGACACTACGTATCCCCGCACGTTTAGCTGCCCGTATATCTGTCATGAGCTGATCACCAACCATGATCACATGTTCTGGTTTTTCATCTACTAATGTCAATGCTTTTTTGATGCCAGTATCAAATGGTTTCATTGCACGACTAATAAACGCAACATCAAAGCGTTCGACTGCTCGCTTAACCCGTGCATAATTATTGTTGGACACGACGACAACTTTAATATTTGTCGCTTTCATCTCCTCAAGCCAAGCACGCATCTCATCTGTACCTTCTCGATTATTCCATGCAGTTAATGTATTATCTAAATCTACTAAAACAGCATGAATTTGATGCCGCTTCAAACTTTCAGCATCCAGCTGATAAACAGCTTGTAACAAAAAATCTGGTTTATAATTTTCAATGCTCATGCTTCTTATTATAACATAAAAGCACATCATAGTCTGATGTGCTTTTATCCTATGAAAAAAATGCTAGGAAATTACCTAACATTTTTCGTTAGTGTTATTTCTTGTCAAATTTTTCTTTGACATCATCAATAACATCTTCGGCTTTTTCTTTGGCATCAGCAGCAACTTCTTTAACTTTACCAATTGCTTGATCTAGCATACCTTCTGCTTTTTTCTTGTCGTCACCTGTAACAGTACCAGCGACATCTTTTGCTTTACCTTTAAGTGTATCTTTAAGTCCGTTATCTACCATTGTAAGTGCTCCTTTTCTTTTATAACTTCATTTAACCACATTTATTTATCATATACAAGTAAAAAGATTTAATCTTAAGTTCAATAGTTTATAGTTTACAACAAACTTGAAATCTATCTTAGTTAATACTTTTCTTGGATAAGTAAACTGTCGGAAAGCTAATCCCAGCAAGGATCATCATAGAGATCAAAAATACCGTATGAAAACTCAAAATTAAGTCGTTTTTGATCATCATGGCAGATGTAATCATGGCTACTAAAGCTGTCCCAAAACTTGAACCTAAATTCTCTATCATCGTGATACCCACACTAGCTGAAGGCAATTCCCTATCAGATAATCCTGTGTAAGCTTCACTTGATAGCGACACCATAATACCACCTACGCTCATTCCACGAATGAAAAGTGAAATAGCTAACCAAAATAAATTAGTTTCTGCTGTCATCAGTACCAGAGGGATCGAACCGATAATGCCAATCATAATACTCAATAATACAACACGCTTCGCACCCATATAAGCAACCACCCGGCCAATATAAGGCCTGGTTATCAACATGCCTAGTCCTTGTGGAATCAAGGCTAAAGCAGATCGAATCATTGACAAATGTAACATATTTTGGAAAAACAAGGCCAAAATTAGCATAGGACCTATAATTGCTATATTTGCAAAAAATAACCCAACACTTGTTACACTAAATTGCCTATGATGGAAAAGAGAAAGTGGTAGAACTGTTTGGTGACTCCGTTTTATATCATAAACAACATAGCTTATCAACATCAATACACTAGCTAATAGGTAAAGATTGAAGCTAAGAGTGTTGGGGCCGACTAGTCTAGACATGCCTAAAACTAAAGTAAAACTCATACCACCTAACAAGGTAATACCAACTACATCTAATCTTTTAGTAGGATTGAAAGGTGTAAAATGCGGTAAAGATCTAGAAAGTAGAGCTATTGTAATCCCTACAATAAATACATTAATAAAAAACAACCAACGCCAAGAACTATAATAAATAATAACCCCCCCTAAAACTGGGCCAAATATTGGACCAAATATCATAGGAGTTGTGACAATTGCGATGACTCGAGCGATATTTTGTGGTCCTGCAATTTTCACAAGCAAAGTAGACATGATTGGCATAATTAAACCTGCACTAAACCCTTGTAACAATCGGCAAGCAATAAAAACCCGTATTTCAAAACTCATCCCAGCTAATACAGACGTCATGCCAAAAGCAATGATAGAGGAAATCAATACTTTTTTTCCATCAAATCGGTCCATTAACCAACCAGAGATAGGTGTTGCGATTGCAAGCATTAAAACATAACCTGTCATCCCCCACTGTACAGTCAATAAAGTTGATGAAAAAGCATGAGTTAATGGTTTGATTGCTACATTCATCATGGTAGCATCCAACATTGGTGCTACACCTGCTAGGGTAATTGCCCAGGCTACTGTCATCATCTCAGAGGGCAATTTTTGTTCTTGTTTTTGTTTTTTCATTTAAACCAACCATTTACTTTTTTTGTTTCCTTGTCAACATCATTAGTTTAGTTTATTTTTGTTTCTTTGTCAACAAAAATAAACTAAAAAAAAATAAAGACCTTTCAGCCTTATTTTAATTCTTGGTCCAGATGCTGATTGTAACAATTTAAAAATCTAATCACAATATCTAATTCTTCATCAGAAAATGACTGGAAAACTGGTTTATCATTGGAAATAAAGGTCTGATGTAACTTGCGATGCCGGTCTTCAACCTCTTGTCCAGCCACAGTTAAAGTAAAATGAATCTCTTTTTTATTATCATTTTTTTGATATGAGTTAAGTATCCCTCTGCTCTCTAACTTTTTCGTTAGTTTACTGATTGCACCACGGGTCATATATAATGCAGCGGCTATCTGAGTGACATTTGTCTCTGGATAGCTAGCAATATACTCAATCAACGAAATCTCTGATAGACTAAAACCTGATAATACACGCTCCATAATTGGTTTACGAGACAATAATAATTTATGATTAAAGTCTGTGATACCGACCATAATTTGTTCTGATTTTTCCATATCAACAGTATAACATAAACTTTATCATACAAAATAATAAAACCTTTATCACATTAAATGTGATAAAGGTTTTAAAGGAGTTTTATGAAAAGATATTTTAGGAATGAATTCATTATAATATCCTTAGCTTAACTCAGCCTTATAGCTAAAAATAGTTTCTATCTCTACTAGATGATGTAAACAGACTATCACCATCCTGCTAAGCATCGATATCACTTAAATTCTTTTTTCAATTTGTCAAAAAAGCCCTCTGGTTTTTGACTTGACACAGTTTGCCCACTTGCTTTAGCAAAAGCTTTTAAGGCATCCTTTTGTGCTTCGTTTAGTTTTTTCGGTGTCACGATATTGACGATCACATGTTGATCTCCATTGCCCGTACCTCTTAGTTTAGGTGCACCTTTACCGCGTAATCTGAAGTTTTGTCCTGTTTGTGTACCCGCTGGGATCTTCAACTTAACAGCACCATGTACTGTCGGAATTTCAACCTCATCACCAAGAGCGGCTTGCACAAACTCTAAAGGCATTTCATAAAATATTTCTGAACCATCACGTTCAAATTGCTTAGAAGCTGCAACATTAAAAATGACATAAAGATCGCCATAAGGGCCGTCATTTTTACCTGCATCTCCGCCACCATTCATACGCATTTGTTGACCAGTTTCAACGCCTGCTGGTACAGTCACTTTAATCTTATGGACTTGTCTTTCGTGACCTGTCCCATGACATGTTGGACATTTTTCTTTAATTTCTTTACCAGTACCATGACAAACATCACAAGTTGCTGTTGTCATCACACGACCTAGTGGTGTATCACGCGCGACTTGCACTTGACCATGGCCACCACATTTATGACATGTTTCGACTTTAGTACCTGGTTTAGCACCATCTCCATGACAGGTATGACAAGCCTGTTCACGGTTATAGCTAATTTCTTTTTCAACGCCAAATATCGCCTCTTCAAAAGTAAGATTGATACGATATTGTAAATCATCTCCCTGACGTGGTGCTGTCGGATTGCTTTGTGCACCACCACCACCGAAAAATGATGAGAAAATGTCGTCAAAACCACCAAAACCGCCTGCGCCACCGAATCCGCTAAAGCCACCTGCGCCACCGCCAAAACCGCCGCCATTAGCACCAGCTGACCCATACTGGTCATAAGCAGCACGCGTTTGTGGATCACCTAATGTTTCATAGGCTTCTTGTATTTCTTTATACTTCTCCTCTGCGCTCGCTTCCTTGTTAATATCTGGATGATATTGTTTCGATAGTTTACGGTATGCTTTTTTTATTTCATCTTGACTAGCAGATTTGCTAACCCCTAGACGCTCATAATATTCTGTGTTATTCATCAAAAACCTCTTTTATCTTTTTTAGTCTAAGTCTATTTTACCATGTTTGACCAATTTTGACAAAAAAATTAGCACTCTAAATACAGAGTGCTAATTACTTATTTAATCACGAGTTTTCTAACATCTAGATTTAAGACGAGTTTTGCAAAAACAATTGGCACGGCAACTGTCAAGCCAAGTAAGATAACGACACTCAAGATATCGCTACGCATACTTGTATACAAACTTGCAGTGATAACAAAGTCAATCAAAACACAGACTAGAATCAAAATGTAAAAAGGTAAGCGCAACTTCTCTAACCTGATATACGCCAAATCTTGTTCAACTGAATAGTTACTTTGTAATCTCACAATGAGTGGTATAAAAATCATCACTAGACCTACTAGACAAAACACTAAAGGTACTTTTACCAAAAATTCATTAAGATATTGTAACTCAAATAAACTAATCATATTGATATACGCTATCACTAGCGCTGGGATACCAAGACAGAGTGTTAATATCTGATAAATAACTCTGCCTACTAAGGCATGCACAAAAGTAATAGCTAACACAAGTATAAATCCTAAGGACACAACATGTATCCCTTGTTTAAGCAAACCTTGCCAAGGGATTGATATATACTGACTAGGTATAAATAAAAACCTTGTGAGGTGTGCAAGCACAGACATAAAGATAATCAAACTAAACGGAATCACTATCCAGTAAATAAATTGGGCTAGGCTGAGTTGACTAACATGACCAGTCCTACTCTTAATAAAAGGGGGAAATTTACAAATTTGATCTAGCAAGAGTACCACGCCATAGATTACAACTAAAACTAAAATAACCTTCTCACCCATCATTGCCACTTGATTTAAGGAAATATTTATATCATTTTGCCATGGACTAGTGCCACCCAAGAGCAACTGTTTATTTATAGTGTTCGATAATATAAGTGGTCTATCAACTTTTGATTGGTTAGGTTCATAATAGGTTAATAAGTTTTTTTTAACTGTTTCATATTTTTCAGGTGCAGCTTGATACAACTTTTTTGGTGTAATGTAAGTCTGACTTTTTGAAAGATTGGTAACGGTCTGAATCATATTTATATACTTGTTATGTACGCCCGATTCATAAATCTCAGACTTTGGATCATTTTTTAGATACTGTCTAGTCGCTTGATAATCTTTACTGTTTGTCCATTTGTTGACATCAGCTGACCATCGTTGCCACTGTACACTATCATTAATCATACTAACCAAACCTGCTAGTACAATCAAGACATATAAAGCAATCAGCCAATTTTGGCGCAATTTAAAATAAGCTTTCATTATCGTTTTCATCTAAGTGAACCCAATTCCTTTCTATACACATCTTCGGTCGTAACAGGTAAAATCTCAACAAAGCGATAGGTTGTCGAATCTGTAAAGATAGCAGAAATTAACGTCTCTGAAATTAGTGCCACATAAACACGCCCTCGTTTTTCTAAGATCGTCGCAACCTCACTCAGGTTTGATGGAATCGTATCTCCTTCATAGACAAATTGAATTTTAACGATATCTGATTCATAATTTTGTTCTATCACCTGTGTTTGTTTGATCAAGAAAATACGATCAGCAAGACTATCAAGCTCTGCCAAATTATGCGTTGCAATCATCACACTTCTGCCGCTATCTACCATCTCTAATAACATTTTTTTAAAGTAATCTTTAATAAAAATGTCCAAACCATCTAAAGGCTCATCAAATAAAAGATAGTTCGCCTGACTAGCAATACCTGCAGCTAAACAGACAAGGACCTTTTGTCCCTTTGAAAACTTAGCAATCGTTTTGTCTAACGGTAACGCTTGTGAAGCTAAAATGGCTTTAAACTGTGCCGTATCAAACTTAGGATAGAAATGACTCATAATCTTTAGTGCAGTAGTTGCATTATAGCCATTTATCCAACTTGCCAATGTATCTAAATAAAACACATCTTCTCGAGCATTATCACCAAGTATAACCTCACCGGTAGTTGCTTGCATCTCTCCAGACATTAACCGCATCAGAGTTGTTTTACCAGCACCATTACGGCCTACAAGACCTATAATACTACCTGGCAGCATCTCAAAATTGACATCTTCTAAGATAGCATAGCCATCAATTGTTTTGCTCAACTGTTTAACTTTTACTGTCATCAAAGCCTCTTTCTACTATCTCCAAAATTTCCGATTTACTCATATGATTGTCTCGCATATCTCGGATTAAGGTCAAACACGACTCTTTTAGTTCTTTAAGATGCAACTCTTGCAACTTTTGGGCATCATCACTAATAAAATTACCCTTACTAGGAATAGAGTGTATAACGCCTTCATTTTCTAACGTTTTATAAACTTTGACAGCTGTGTTAGGATTTATATTCTTTTCTAAAGCAAACTTTCTGACACTAGGTAACTTATCACCTGATTTTAAAATACCAGCTGCGACATCATGCTTTATGCCATAGCATAATTGTTCATATAGCGCTAATTTATTCATGGTTATCCTTTCTTACTGTATCTATTGTACTATTATACATGGTACACTTTTGACTGTCAACTATTTTTTATACCTAAAAAAAACCATGACGCATCATGATTTTTTTAGTCTTTTATGAATTGGTGCAGCAACTACGGTAAATAAGAAGGTTAACAGGGTAATGATTAGTGCAGGAATGAGTAAGATAAGCCGCGGCAAATAGCCAATGACCATCGGACGATGTTTAACATCTAATGCAGCTATCTCAGCATCCAATCGATCAAATTCTGATTCGATACGTCTTGCCACTTCAGCTAATCCTTCAGCATCCATTTTTTTAATATCTGAAATATCGATCGGATTACCAAAGTTCATATCGACACGTTCTCGTTTGGCTAAAGCTTTAAACGTCATTGGACCCTGATAGACTGCTGGCATAATCTTTACTTTAGCCATCTTAGCAATCACTGCAACGCCACCTTTTACATCGGTAGCATGACGTGAGCCTGATGGAAACATGATCAGAGATCGATTTGTTGTTTTCAACACTTTAGTAGGATACTTAATCGTGCTAGGTCCTGGATGCTCACGGTCAATCGGGAAAGCCCCACATTTTTCAATCCAATAGCCAAAAAAAGGATTTTTAAACAATTCTTTTTTAGCCATGAAAATAAACTGTTTAGGTTTTGTTGCAAAAGCTAAATAAACAGGATCCCACCATGTTCTATGAGGTGCCACAAGAATATAGTTCTCCGTTTTATCCAAAATTTTATCTGTATGATGATAATGCGCATTACCATTTAACATCCACAGTAAAAAAGTTACGAAATTTCTAAGATAAGTATAAAACATATCAGTTCCTTTATTGTCTTTCATTAATACTAGCTAATCGCCTTATACAAAAAATAGACTAGCTAGTCTATTTTACCATAATTTTCGATACTTTCTCTAACTTATCTAACCAACTTATTTTCAGTCTCATGAACTTCATCTACTTCAAACCCAGCAGCCGTGAACATATTCTTGATTTCTTGTGCACTCAATTTACCGATTAATTGAAGTTCTATAGCTGTTTTCTGATTTTCAGTGTTAATTTGAATGATGCTTCTAATATCGATCGCATTTTTGGCCAAAAGATCCACCACGTTAGCAAGCGTCCCTACGATATCAGGCATCAACAATCTTAGATGAACACCTGTTTCCCCATATCCAGCAACTTTTAAGAAGGCACCAAACACATCTTTATCGGTGATTAATCCACTCATCTGTCCATTATCTACAACAGGTAAAACACCAATATTTTTTTGACGCATTTGATACACGGCATCCTCAAGTGTTGCATATTTTGAGATCGTTTGGACTTCTCGAATCATCACTTCACCAACTGTTGTCTTATTTAGCAAATAATTCATCTCATAAACTGATAGTGTTGTTGCAACAGAAGGGCTTGCTTTCTCGATAGTTCCTGCTGTAACTAAGCCAACTAACCTGTCATCATCAATAACTGGGAGTCTGTGTATCCCTTGCTCTTTCATGATATCTGCAGCCTTAGCTATTTTTGTCGTTGGTGATACATAAATAACTTTTTTAGTCATAAAATCTTTTACTGCCATAACTGAATTCCTGCTTTCCTATATTGTTATCTCTATTTTACCACGATTAGACATAAAAAATCATACTATCTCTCAATAGTATGATTTTTTATCTCATTAACCACCTAAATAAGCTTTACGTACCTCATCAGATGCGAGTAGTTCCTTACCAGTACCAGATAAAATCACTTTACCTGTCTCTAAGACATACCCTCGGTCTGCGATAGACAAAGCCATGTTGGCATTTTGTTCGATCAATAACACTGTTGTCCCTTGCTTTTGGATATCTTTGATGATTTCAAAGATTTCTTGAATAAAGATTGGTGCAAGTCCCATCGATGGTTCATCCAATAACAACAACTTAGGCTGACTCATCAAAGCACGGCCCATTGCAAGCATTTGTTGCTCACCACCTGATAATGTGGCAGCATCTTGGTTCTTACGTTCTTCTAAACGTGGAAAACGTGCAAAGATTTTTTTCAAATTTTGTGCATTTTCTTCACGATTTTTTCTTAGAAACGCACCCATCTCAAGATTTTCCATAACAGATAAGCCTGGAAAAACATGACGACCTTCTGGCACTTGTGATAAGCCACTAGCAACTATTTTTTGAGCGGGTGTTTTTTGAATTTCTTTACCTTCGAAAATAATTTTACCATTTGATGGACGTACTAAACCAGAAATCGTACGTAAGATAGACGTTTTACCAGCACCATTAGCACCGATTAGTGAAACAACTTCACCTTCGTTAACTTCAAAAGACACATCACGAACACCTTGGATGACACCATAGTGGACATCAAGATGATCTATTTCTAACATGGCCATTATGCTTCACCTCCTAGATATGCTTCGATAACACGTTTATTATTCTTGATTTCCTCAGGTGTCCCATGGGCAATTAAACGACCATACTCTAAAACGTAGATACGTTCTGTAACATTCATCACCAAACTCATGTCATGTTCAATCAACAAAATCGTGATATTGAACTGTTGTTGAATTTGTTTGATAAGTGTCGTTAATTCTGCTGTTTCTTGGGGGTTCATCCCTGCAGCTGGCTCATCTAAAAACAAGATTTTTGGTTGAGTTGCAAGTGCACGCACAATTTCTAAACGTCTTTGTTCGCCATAAGGCAGATTTTTAGCTAAGCTATCATGCTTCACTTCAAGATCGAAAATAGCAAGCAACTCAAGTGCTTCTTTTTTCATCTCTTCTTCTTGTTTATAATAAGCTGGTAAACGTAGGACTGATGAGAAGAAACGAGATTTTTTTCTTGTTCCCATTGCAATCAAGACATTATCTAATACCGTCAAATTTTTAAATAAGCGAATATTTTGGAACGTACGAGACAAACCAGCAGCAGCTATTTTATAGGTTGGTAAACCATTTAAAAGCTCTCCACCTAAGCTGACTGTTCCCTCAGATGGCTCATAAACGCCTGTCAAAAGGTTGAACAAAGTTGTCTTACCAGCACCATTTGGCCCGATAAGGCCAACAAGTTCAGATTCGCCCAACTCGATATTAACATCTCCAACAGCTGTTAAGCCACCAAAGTTTTTTGTAAGATTTTTTACTTCAAGAAGTGCCATTATTTAGCCTCCTTATTTTCTTTTTTATTGAAGAAACGTGAGAGTTTGAATTCCCATGTTCCTAGTAAGCCACCTGGGCGGAAGATCATCACTAAAATCAAAACTAATGAATAGATGATCATACGAATTGCACCAAAATCTTGTAGGAACATATTTAATAAGCCTAAGATAACTGCTGCAATAATTGTTCCTGTAATAGAGCCTAAACCACCAAGTACGACGATGATCAAAGCATCTACTGATTTCATCCATGTGAAATCTTTCGGTGTTACAGTACCGATAAATCCTGCATACAAACTACCTGCTATGGCAGTAACCATCGCACCAAGTGTGAACGCAATAACTTTAACACGGGTCACATTAACACCCATAGATTCAGAAGCGATCTCATCTTCACGTACAGATAAGGTCGCACGTCCTGATGGCGAGTAGATAAAGTTTAACACGAAAATAATCACAAGTACTGCAAAGATGAAAGTCATGCCCCAGCTAGTGAACAGAACAATTCCTGATAACCCAGCTGCACCGTTGGTAAGGTCCCCACCATTCATAATTAAGATACGGATGATTTCCGACACACCTAACGTTGCAATCGCAAGATAATCACCTTTTAATCTTAATGTTGGATACCCAACAATAACAGCGACGATACCTGCAACAACAGCACCGATCAACATAGACAAGAAAATTGTTCCCCATGTTGGTGCTAGTCTAGCTGACACGATTGCTGAAGCGTAGGCACCGATTGCCATAAATCCTGCAGAGCCAAATGAGAACTGACCTGTAAAACCGATAACCAAGTTAAGTCCAACAGCGACGATTAAGTTAATCCCAATCTGTGTAATGATTTGCGTCACAAATTCGTTAATAACACCCGCACTGATCAGACCGATTAAAATACCATAGATAACTGCGATAATAACAAGCCAAATAAGGGATAGTTTTAGATTTTTTTTCATTATCTTACACCTTCTCCTTCAAGTTTTTACCTAGAATACCTGCAGGACGAATCAACAAAATGATGATTAAAACAGCGTAAACCACCGCATCTTTGTATCCTGCTACCCAAGAGAGTTTACCTGGGAGTGATTGTGCAAGTGTCTCAAGAAGACCAATAACAATACCACCAAGTGCTGCACCAGGGATGATACCGATACCACCTAGTACTGCCGCAACGAATGCTTTTAGACCTGGCGCCATACCCATAAGTGGATCTATCGAGCCATAGTAAAGTCCGATCAAAACACCAGCCGCACCAGCTAGAGCTGATCCTAAAGCAAAGGTAAAGCTGATTGTTCTATCAACGTTAATCCCCATTAAACGTGCAGCATCTGCTTCAACAGATACAGCTCGCATGGCTTTACCCATTTTTGTTTTCTTAACGATCAACTGTAATAATACCATCAAGATAATAGCCGTTATCAAGATCATGAATTGAACATTTGTAATCGTGATACTACCTAACGTATATTTTTTGACAGCGATGGCAGTAGGAAATTGACGTGATGCAGATCCTACAAAGTAAATCATGACATTTTCGAGTAAAAATGATACACCAATCGCAGTAATCAAAGCTGCTACCTTACTTGACTTACGTAATGGTCGGTAAGCCAAGAATTCGATCACCACACCCAAAATTGAACAGCCAATCATCGATAAAACTAAAGCGATAAAAAAGTTCATATGTAGGGAATTAATGAAGTAATAGCCCATAAAAGCGCCCATCATGTAGACGTCTCCGTGAGCAAAGTTGATTAGTTTGATAATCCCGTAAACCATAGTGTAGCCAAGCGCAATTAAGGCATACACACTTCCGAGAATCAAGCCATTGACAATAATCTGCATTGCTTTTCTCCAATATATATATTCTAAAATAAGATAATATTGTCTAACAAAAGTAGACAATTATTCTATCTATTTTACCATAATTTTCAGAAAATTCAAGCCGAGTTTTCATATTTTTTGACCAGATATAAAGAAAATTTATACCATAAAAATAGTTTGTTAAGACGAGACTATAAGCACTTGAACAAGAAGTTAGATAATCTAAACTGAAAACAGTCATAACTAGTTAATCAATTCTGACGCCAATATCCACCAGGCAATAAAAAAAACGCAACATATCATAGGTTACGTTTTAAATATCAATAGACAAGCACTCTCATTAAGGATTAATAATTTCCGCAGAGACTTCTTTACCATTTTCAAGTTTAACAAGATAAGCTGATTTTACAGGATCATGATATTTGTTGACCGTAATCGTTCCTGTCACACCTTTAAAGTTCTTAATTTTGGCTAAGCCGTTTGCAACGTCAACTGAAGTTTTAGCTTTTTCAGAAACTGCCGCTTCATTAATCATCATGACAGCATCATAAGCGCACGCTTCATAAGCAGATGGTGCGACACCATACTTAGCTTTATAATTTTTGATAAAAGCTTCTGTTTTATCATTGGCAGGTTTCAAACTTGAAAATCCTGATACAAAATAGATATTGTTAGCAGCTTTTTCTCCAGCAAGACTTGCAAAAGTAGGATCTGCTAGCACATCACCACCCACGACAGGCATGGTCATGCCAAGTTCGCGTGCTTGTTTAACTAAAATACCAGCTTCTTGGTAGTAACCTAAAACAACCAAGGCACCAAATTTTTCTTTCGATAATTTTGATAATTGTGCTTGGAAATCTTTTTCTCCAGCTTGGAATGTAGCAACTTCTGAAATTTTACCCTTGTAGTTGTCTTTAAAATTTTGATAAAGACCTTTTGCATAGTCAGATGAATTATCGTAGTATACTGCAACATTTTCAGCTTTCAACTTGTCTGTTACAAAATTAGAAATAACTTTCCCTTGAAACGAGTCAGGGAAGATGGCACGAAATACATATTTTTCGACTTTATTTCCTTGGTGAGTTAATTCGTTATTGGTTGACGTTGGGGCAACGATTGGCACTGCAAATTTATTCGCATTTGGTATCATTGCTTTTGTTTGTGAAGACGCATTCGTCCCAACAACTGCATTCACCTTATCATTTGCCATCAAATTCGTCGCAACTGTTGCTGACTCAGCATTATCTGACTTGTTGTCTTTTTTGACAACTTCTATTTTTTTACCATTAATACCACCAGCAGCATTAAGTTCTGCCACTGCCATGTCTGCACCGCGTTCGCTACCTTTACCGTAAGCAGCAACAGCACCAGTCATTTCGATATCATAGCCAATTTTAAAAGTTTTGCCAATTGCGTTCCCATTAGCATTTCTACTCTCTCCCGGAGCAGCACAAGAGGCAAGTGTCAAGACTGCAGCGACAGCCAAAACACTTAAAAAAACTTTAGATGATTTATTCATTACATTCTCCTAGATAATAATATGTGGCTAGATACGTTTACAGCAATTTAATTATCATTGTATCAATTTTCTGAAAGTTGTCAAGCTGCTATCAGAAAAGTTGATGTTGTACACTAGCTTAATCACACAAACAAACGCAAGCAATTCAACAAGTTAACCTAAAAATTAATCCTTAATTATTAACTCTTTTGCACTAAAATAAGTTGACGACTGGCGTCAACTTATTTTAAGCAATGAATCGATTGAAACGTCATCCATATTTAAACTTTTATAGCACTTATTTCACAATTTTTGCTGAAACTTCCTTGCCATCTTCAAGTTGAACCATTACCGCCGCTTTAACAGGGTTATGATATTTATCAATATCTATTGTACCTGTCGCACCAACTAAACCTTTTGTATCCGCTAGTGCTTTTGCTAATTCTGTAGAATTAGTCACTTTTTCCTTTTCCACTGCTTGTTTAATCATGTAGACTGCATCATAAGCACATGCAGCAAATGCTGACGGCTCTTCTTTATAAGCTGCTTGGTAAGCCGAGATAAATGTTTTAGTTGTCTCATTAAATGGTGCTTTAGTCGAGAACCCTGCCACATAGTGAATATTAGTTGCTGATTTACCTGCTAAAGCTGTATAAGTTGGATCAGAAATACCATCTCCACCAACGATTGTTTGCGTAATACCCATTTCACGTGCTTGTTTAGTAATGAGACCACCCTCAGCATAGTAACCGATCAAAGCAATTGCATCAAAAGATTTGTCTTTCACTTTTGTTAAAGCCGCTTGAAAATCTTTATCTCCACCTTGGTAGCTCAATGTATCAACAATATCACCCTTATAATTTTGCTTAAAGGTTTTCAAAATGCCGCGAGCATAATCCGATGAATTGTCATAGTAAACCAATACTTTTTTCGCTTTTAAGGTATTCTCCGTGTAGTTAGCGATAACTTTACCTTGGAATGAATCTGGAAAAATCGTACGGAAAATATAGGATTGTACCTTACCATCTTTATAAGTCAGACTATCATTTGTACCTGTTGGGGTAATCAAGGGTACTTTTGATTTAGTGACATTAGGCGTTGCGGCAAGCGTACCACCTGAAGACATCGGACCAATCATTGCAACAACTTTATCGTTATTTGCTAAGTTAGAGGCAACCGTTGCCACTTCGCCGTTATCAGTCTTGTTATCTTTAACGACTAACTCAATCTTTTTACCACCAATGCCACCTTTGGCATTGATTTCATCAGCAGCGAGTTTTATGGCATTTTTTTCAGCATTACCTGGGGCTGCATAAGCACCAGATAACTCCATATTAACACCAATCTTAACCGTTTTACCGATGGTATTTCCTTTATCTGATGCTGCTTTATCTGCACCAGGTGCTGCGCCACAACCAGCCAATAGGACAAGACCTAATCCTACAACACCTAAAATTCCAATTTTCTTCATTTTTTCTCCTAATACGGACAAAAGTCACAAAGTCTGATGACTTTGTGACGTTGTCACAGCTCGGTCGCCGATTTAGTTTGGTTTAACAACCGTTTCAGATGCTTCTTTACCATTGTCAAGTTTCACAACCACTGCATCTTTAATTGGGTTATGCTCTTTATCTACAGTAATGTCACCAGTCGCGCCAGTAAAGTTTTTCAACTTAGCAAGGCCATCTTTAACATCTACAGAAGTTTTTGCTTTCGTATCTTCAGCAGCTTGTTTTACCATGTAAACTGCATCATAGGAAAGGGCATCAAACATAGAAGGTTCAGATTGATATTTTGCTTTGTAGCCTGCGATAAATTTCTTAGTGATATCATTTGCAGGTGTACGTCCTGAATAACCTGATACATAATAAACGTTTGTTGCACCAGCATTACCAGCTAATGAAATAAATGTTGGATCGGCAAAACCATCACCACCAAGAATTGGTTGTGTTAAGCCAAATTCACGTGCTTGTTTTGTAATTAATCCTGCTTCATTGTAGTAGCCTGGCATTACAATTGCATCAAAATCTTCAGATTTAATTTTAGATAATGTTCTTGGAAGTCTTTGTCCCCTGATTGGAACGTTACTTTATCAACGATCTTACCTTTATACGTTTTTTCAAATGATTTAGCGATACCTTTGGCATAGTCAGATGAGTTATCATAGTACAAGACAACTTTTTTAGCATTTAGTTTATCTGCTGTGTAGTTAGCAAGTACTTTACCTTGATAGCTATCTTGGAAAGTTGAACGGAAAATAAACTCATTCACTTTACCTTTTGACTCTGTCAAGGTATCATCTGTACCACCAGGTGTTACCAATGGCACAGCACCTTTTGTAACATTTGGTGTCATTGATTTAACAGCACCAGATGTCATAGACCCAATGATTGCATTTACTTTATCGTTATTAATCAAATTTGAAGCAACAGTCGCAGCTTCCACGTTATCAGATTTATTATCTTTTGAGATTACTTTGATTTGTTTGCCGTTAATACCGCCAGCTTTGTTAATCTCATCAACCGCTAGATCAGCACCTTTTTTACCAGCATTACCATAAGCTGCTACTGCTCCTGAAAGTTCAAGGTCATACCCTAATTTGAAGTTGTCCCCAATTGCTGTCCCTTTAGATGCTGATGAGTTTCCGCCAGGTGCGGTACTACATGCTGCTAATGACAACACGGCTAAGCCTGTCGCTGCTATTATTCCTAAAGCTTTAAGTTTCATACTTTTTCTCCTACTAATTCTAAGCCTACATAATATTCTGAAAATTCAGTTCTTAAATAGTATACAAAACTATCTGATAATTGTCAACGATTTGATAGCCAGTTAAACTTATAGCAATAAAATTAGCATCTGGGGAGTTTGCCACCTCTCAAAGAAGCGATGTTTAGCTAGATACACGCTCTCTTGTATCTATGATCAACGTCACAGGACCATCGTTTTCGAGTGCTATTTTCATATCTGCACCAAAAATACCCGTAACAGTCTGAACTTCTGCCTGCAGTGCTTGATTGAACTTATCATATAATGCTTTTGCATGTTCTGGGTTCCCTGCTTTAGTAAAACTTGGCCGGTTCCCTTTTTTTGTTTCTGCAAATAAAGTAAATTGGGAGATAGATAAGATAGCACCATTCGCGATATCTTTAACAGATAGGTTCATTTTATCAGCATCATCTGAAAAAATACGGAGATGACTTACTTTTCTAACAGCATAGGCAACATCTGCATCTGTATCTGCATCTTCTATTCCGACAAATAGTAATAACCCTTGTTGAATTTCAGAAATAATGCGGTCATCAACCCTGCAACTAGCCTGCTTAACACGTTGAATCACAAGTTTCATATGTGGTCATTTCCCCCTTTTCATTGATATAATCGCTTAATCAAATAGTTTAACCATTTGTTCGTTTCACACTATATACATCAGGTACCATTTTGATTTTATCGACAACAGTTGTCAACTCTGACAAATTCTTAATACTGAGTTGTACGTGTATGTTTGCCATTTTCAAATCTTTTGTTGGTTGTGCATTGATTGAAATCAATTTTTTAGTCGTATTAGATAAGACTTGCATGACATCATTGGCGATACCAGTCCGATTGAAACCAAAAATATCGATATTAGCAACGTAGTCTTTACTGCCGCCCTGTTCTTCCCACTCAACAGCGATCAAACGATTCTCGTAATCTTCTTGACTCTTCACATTTTGACAATCCGTTCGATGAATAGAAACCCCACGACCTTTAGTAATGTAACCAATAATATCATCACCTGGTACAGGATTACAGCATTTACTCATCCGAACAAGTAGACTATCAATACCCGCTACATTTACCCCACCATCATGGCGAATTTTCATGATTTCACCAGTGGTCTTGACCTCACCATTCATCAGCTCTTCAGCTTCTTTGCGTGCTTTTTCACGCTCAATTTCACGGCGTTCGTCTTCGGTCAACTTATTAAAAACAGTTATAACACCAGTTTCGCCAAATCCGATAGAGGCAAACAAAGCGTCTGAATCTCTGAAATTCAAGCGATCACATACTGATGCTAGATGTTTTTTATCCAGATATTGATTAGGCACAAACCCATTTTCTAATAAATAATCCTGTAATAACTCTCGACCTTTATTAATCGACAATTCTTTATCTTGGTTTTTAAAGAATTGCTTAATTTTGTTACGTGCTTTATTTGTTTTAACGAGTTTAATCCAATCACGACTAGGACCAAATGATGTTTTATTGGTCACAATTTCAACAACATCACCGGTTTTTAAAACCTGCGTTAGTGCTGTCATACGCCCATTGATTTTGGCACCTACTGCCTTATCTCCAACCTGAGTATGAATTGCATAGGCAAAATCTATAGGACCTGATCCTGATGGTAACTCTTGTACAGCACCGGTTGGGGTAAATACATAAATCTTTTCAGATAAAATATCTTCTTGAACTGCTTTCACAAAATCTTGTGCATCATTTGACTCATCTTGGAGTTCAACGAGTTCATGAATCCAATTCAAATTCTGTGAAATTTCATTGGCAGAGACTTGATCTTGTCTACCTGCTTTATAGGCCCAATGCGCTGCAACCCCATATTCGGCAATCTCATGCATTTCACGCGTGCGAATTTGAAACTCCATCGGACCTTTCGGTCCATAAACAGTCGTGTGAACAGACTGATAACCATTCGCCTTTGGATTTGCGATGTAGTCCTTAAAACGGCCCGGCATCGGTTTCCAAAGGTCATGGATGTATCCTAAAGTCGTATAAACATCACTCGTTGTATCCAAAATACAGCGAACAGCAATCAAATCATATAGCTCATCAAAGCGTTTCTTTTTATCATGCATTTTACGGTAAATGCTATAGATATGTTTGGGGCGACCGTAAATCTCACCAACAACCCCTACTTTTTCGATATAAGTTTTAAGCTCTGAGGTTACCGCGTCAACTAATTTTTCACGATCAGCACGTTTCTCCTTCATCAACCCTCGGATACGGTAAAATTCGATTTCATCTAGATAACGAAAAGATAAATCCTCTAATTCCCATTTGATGCGAGAAATACCCAGGCGATGTGCTAGTGGCGCATAAATCGCCATCGTTTCTCTAGAGATACGTTTTTGCTTGTCTGAACGAAGATGTTTGAGCGTGCGCATATTATGCAAGCGGTCAGCTAGTTTAACTAAAATAACCCGCATGTCTTTTGACATGGCCATCAACATTTTTCGATGATTTTCGGCTAACTGTTCTTCGTGTGATTTATATTCAACTTTACCAAGTTTTGTCACGCCATCTACGATAACACGAACATCAAGACCAAACTCAGCTTCTAGATCATCTAGTGTACTTTCGGTATCCTCAACCACATCATGAAGAAAGCCACAAGACACTGTAATCGCATCGAGCTTTAGATTCGCTAAAATCCCCGCAACTTGAATCGGATGGATGATATAAGGTTCACCTGATTGTCGGTATTGTTCTTTATGAGCATTGGTAGCATACTTTAATGCTTTTTTCACCAGAACAATATCTCGTTCTCCCATATAAGTTTCTGCTAGAGCGACAACTTCTGCTCCTGTGAGATTTGGTTCGCTTGCCATATCTTTTACTATTTGTCTTTTAGTCTACCGCCTTCAAAAGACAATCCTTTCCTAAAAATGATGATAATTAGTCCTATTATAACACAGCTCCACAACAAAATCTGTTTCCATTTTTTAAAAATAATCGAATCATTTCATCGCAAAACAGTTAGCGTATTTTAATATATAAATTATCTTTAGCACATTTTTATCTCATACATAAAAGGATTGTTGCTGAAGTTTGTAACTAACAATTGAATTTATAAAAAAAAATTAACCATCTCAAAAGACATAGTTAATTGTTTTTATTTTGTCTCACTCACTGATTGGTAAGAACGTTTATTTCAATAACTCCGTATAAAACGACATAGCTGATAACACATACAGTGGTGCCGTTTCAGCACGCATAATCCGTGGTCCTAAACCAATCTGTACGGCACCGAGTTGCGTAAATACAGCTATTTCTTCTGGAGAAATACCACCTTCAGAACCAAATATCACCAAAACACTACCACCGCTATTTAGCGCTGCGAGCTGCTTGGTAAACATCGATAGCTCATCTGATTTAGCTGACTCTTCATAAGCAACCAAGACCACGTCATAGTTCCCAAATAGATCAGTCAACGCTTTTAAGCTGTCCAGAAGTTGCACACCCGGTATTCGCAACCGTTTAGACTGTTCTGCAGCTCCTTTGACAATTTTGTGTAATCGCTCAGTTTTTTTACTCGCTTTTTTCGCATCAAGCTTTGTCACTGACCATTTGGCAGGAAACCCAATCAACTCATAAGCCCCAAGCTCTGTTGTTTTTTGAGCGATAAATTCTAACTTATCTCCTTTAGGTAATCCAACAGCAATCGTAACGTCTATTGGCAACTCAATCTGTCTTGTTAAACTTTCTGTTACAGTCAACGTCGCTTGATCATCGCCTACCTCAGCTAACATCAAAGATTGGTCTGAAAACACGACCTGAACCACTTCACCTGCTTGTGCACGAAGAACTGTAAACAGATGATGGTGATCTGATTTATCTAGCGAAAAAACATCCCCAATATTGGCTACTTTGTCAGGTAAAAAATACTGTTGCATGCTAGCTTAACCTCCGATAATATGATCATCATCATCACATTTTTGCAAAATGATACAATGCCATTCACCTTGTTGCATCCGCGTGATCGTTGAAAATCCTACTTCTTGACATTTGTCTAAAATCATCTCTGACTTACTATCGATTATCCCACTCATAATCAAATAACCGTTGTCATGCAACAACTGATAAGCATCTGCTATCACATCCATCAAGATATCAGCCAAAATATTAGCAACAATCACGTCTGCCTGAATGGTCACATTTTTGAGCAGGTTACCAGTACCAACAGTAATGTGTTTTATATCAGGATTAAGCGCTATATTTTCTTTGGCAACTTTGACTGCAACCTCATCCAAATCATATGCATGAATGTTTTTGGCACCCAGTAAACTTGCAGCAATTGATAAGACACCTGAGCCAGTCCCAACATCTAGCAACGTTTCACCGCCTCTTAACGTTTGTGATAAGGCAAATAAAGACAGTTTTGTTGTCGGGTGTGTGCCTGTACCAAAAGCCATACCTGGATCTAAACGAATAATCTTCTCATCAGATGATGCAGGTGTATACTCTGTCCAAGAAGGGACAATAGTGAGCTGATTTGAGATGCGTGTTGGCAAGAAATAACGTTTCCAACTATCTGCCCAATCATGCTCAGCTAAACTTTGTGTATTTACCGTAAAATCACCTGGATTGAGTCCGAAATCTAATAAGCCAGCTATCTGTGCTCTGATATGTTCAGATAGTTCAATAATGGACAAGTTTTCTGGATAATAAGCCTTCACAACGATCGTATCAACCTGTTCCACTTCTGGCAAAATCTCACCAAAGTTATCTTGATGATATAAATAGTCCTGTGTGTCTTCTATCGCGACCCCTTGAGCACCTGCTTCTATTAAAATATTACTGACAGCTTCTTCGGTTTCACGTGAAACGTTTACTGCTAATTCATTCCAGTTATTCATCTCTAATCAATTTCCTTTTAAACATTAGGTAACACGACAAATCCGTGTCACAAATCATCAATACTATGGTACACACAGCTATCTAAAAAAAACTTACTTTCAGTATCCGATGTCAATATCTCGGGTAAGGTAGAAACTCTGTCTCAGAAAGCTCTGCCACCTCTTTTTTAAACTTCTCCAAATCAATTGTTCCTGAAAATTCAACCTGATCAGAGCTTAAAAAGTCCATTAACGCATCTAACTCATTATCTGCTGTTTCTTGTAAAAAACGCACAAAATAAGTGATGAATTCTTTGGATAGGCCTGTCTTTGGTTCATAAGGGAACATAGCTAGATAATCATCTACGACAAGTTTTGATTTGTGTGGATTATAAAACACAACTGCATCTTCAAATGAAATATTTTCACTTGACGCTGCCTCATCATCTGCTGTATCAGTCACTGCCACACCAGGGTTTTCCACATCAAGTAAATAAAAAATTTCTACAGCATGATGTTTTTTATCCCAATTAATTTCATAATCATATGTAAAATTTCTTGCAAGCTCATCATCCAATGCATCTAAAAAACCGTATTTTGCCATCTCTCTCCTCGACTAACTCGTCATCTGAATGTGTGATCTCATCACATAGCTACAGATGTATCTCATTTATCTTTCTCTTTTTTAAAAATGTTATACTATATAGTATAACATACTTAATAGGAGCATTTATGAAACCAAATTTGGCGCGGCGTCTACGACCGCGATCGATAGATGACATCATCGGCCAGCGTCATTTAGTTGGTGAAGGCATGATCATCAGACGCATGGTTGAGACTAAATTACTCAGCTCTATGATTTTATACGGTCCCCCTGGTATTGGTAAAACCTCCATCGCTTCTGCTATTGCTGGCACAGCAGACATGGCTTTTCGCACATTTAACGCAACATCTGATAAAAAGACTAAGTTGCAAGAAATTGCAGCAGAGGCACAGTTCTCTGGACAACTCGTCTTACTTTTAGACGAGATACATCGACTAGATAAGCCCAAACAAGATTTTTTACTACCACTTCTTGAAAACGGTGAAATCATCTTGATCTGTGCCACAACTGAAAACCCTTATTTTAGTGTTGTCCCTGCCATCCGTAGTCGTGTTCAAATTTTTGAGCTTAAACCTCTCACGCCTGAGGATATCAAGATTGCCATTGATCGCGCTATACTTGATAACGAACGTGGATTTGACTTTGAGGTGACACTGGATGCTGATGCTGAAGAATTTTTAGCCCAAAAAACCAATGGGGATGTTCGTGCGACGTTAAACTCCCTCGAATTAGCTGTTTTATCAAGCAAAGATCATCATGTGACTTTGGCAGACATGGCAAATTCTCTGCAACAATCTGCTGCAACATTTGACAAAGATGGCGATGCACACTATGATTTACTATCTGCCTTACAAAAATCGATTCGTGGCTCAGATGTCAACGCAAGTTTACACTATGCAGCAAGATTGATAGCTGGTGGTGATCTCCAAAGTCTATCTCGTCGATTGATTGTCATCGCCTACGAAGATATTGGTCTTGCAAATCCAGATGCTGCGCTACATACCATAAACGCAGTTACAGCAGCTGAAAAAATCGGCTTACCTGAAGCACGTATTCCCATCGCAAATGTCATCGTTGATCTAGCACTCTCACCAAAATCTAATGCAAGTTATACCGCATTAGATAAAGCCATAGCAGATCTAGACAAACATGGTGTTCTACAGATCCCACCCCATTTACAAGACGGTCATTATTCAGGTGCTAAGAAATTAGGCCGATCAGAAAACTACCAATATCCTCATGCCTATCCTGATCACTGGGTTGACCAGCAATATTTACCTGATCCACTTAAACACGTCAATTATTTCCAATCAGATGGCTTAGGGAAATATGAGCGTGCTTTACAGTTACGACTTGATGATATCAATCAAAGAAAACGTAACAAACCCTAATTTGCAAAAAATAGTATCAACTTAGTTTACTAATTAGTTAACACTGTCGTTACACTTACGCTACAGTATGACTATAGCTAAGGGCGTGCAAAATGAAAAGGAGACATGATATTACTAATCAGTTATCAGAAAAAAAACAACAGTTAGCAACAATCATATTAGAGAGACAACATGCAGAAAAGCAACTTGAGAAAGCTATACAGGATTTTTCTTTTGCAATCCAAAACAGCCATCAACGTGAACAACAAGCCGTTTTGCATACGGATTTGGATGTTGCCAAACAAAAAGCAGACCATCAACTTGCAGTAGATGAACTTACCAGACTTAAAACACTTGAACAAACGCTCTTTCAAGAGTTAATAGTGCTTGAAAAAACTTGTGAGGAGGCCAATACGACTGAATCATTTGACTTCTTACATCGTTTTCTGGATCAAACTATAGATCAGGAACCAGATATCGCTTATGATAGTAGTATTCCTTTTGAGGATAGACCAGCAGTTCCCCCACCTAGTAAGCCTCAAATACCAAAGGGGCATATTACATGGGACGTATCTTAAACATATACAGATGAAAAGGTGAATTACATGACTAGAGATGACTTAGAACAACGCATTCGTACTGAATTAGACTTACCACATTTTAAAGCACAAATCGATGCTGAGCGAGATTACTCTGAAGATGACTATCAAGAGTTTAAACGTGATCTCGTGAACTATTACAAAACCTATGTACAAGATATCGATACAGACTTTCAAGGTGGACTTGATTAATCTTTTCGTGACGAACAAAACTAAAAAGAAGCCTGTTGGTATGTTTACCAACAGGCTTCTTTTATCTATAACATCGATTAATTTATTTTTTCAGAAACATAGTCTACAACTTGTCCTAAAGTCAAAATATGTTCAGCGTCTTCATCAGAAATTTCGATACCAAATTCATCTTCTAAAGCTAATGTGAATTCCATCAAACTGATCGAATCGGTATTCAAATCCTCAACAATATTTGTATCAAGTGTAATCAATTCTGGATCTAAATTTAAAGTTTTTACTAAATTATCTTTAATTTTAGTAAATAGTGTCTCTTTACTAATCGTCATTTATTTGTCCTCCTGATAGTGTTGTACTAATTTACCAACAACGTCAGTTTCTAACATTTTATGTGTTTGTTTAATTGTCGCAAAAATTGCATCTGCTTTTGATGAGCCATGACTCTTTATGACTGGTGCTTTAAGACCAAATAAGACTGCACCACCAGCTTTTTCATAATCTAGCGTATCTTTTAGTTGATACAAAGATTTTTTCATGAATAAAGCACCAAGTTTTGATCGCATACCACCATTAGTAATCGACGCTTTTAGCAGTGTCATCAAGCTTGAGGCAGTACCTTCTATTGATTTTAACACAGCGTTTCCTGTAAACCCATCAGTAACAACAACATCAGCAACACCAGCCATTAGGTCGCGTGCTTCAACATTACCGATAAAATGAATCGTATCATCAGCCGCTAATAACTCATATGCTTCTTTTTGAAGTGGTGCACCTTTACTGGCTTCAGAACCATTATTTAGTAAGCCAACACGTGGTTTTGCTATCCCTCTAACATTTTGAGCATAAAATGACCCTAAGACAGCAAAATGTTGTAAATGACGTGCTGTATTTTCGGCATTAGCACCTAGGTCTAACATATCAAACCCTTTACCATCCATGGTAGGTAGGGTTGACATCAAACCAGGACGGTCAATTTGTTTAATACGCCCAACAATAAAAATACCACTAGCCAGTAACGCTCCCGTATTACCAGCAGATATCAACGCATCTGCTTCACCATTCTTGACTGCATTTGCAGCCAGAACAAGACTTGAATTTCGCTTACTACGAATCGCCTTAACTGGGTCAGACTCACCTGAATCAATCTTCTCAGTCGTGTGTACAATCGTCATGCGACTGGTATCAGTGAGGAGAGGCTTAATCTGTGCTTCATCCCCAAATAAAATAAACTCAATATCTGTGTATTTGGCTTGTGCCGACAGACACCCTTCTACAACAGATTTTGGAGCAAAATCTCCACCCATTGCATCTATTGCTAGTTTCTTTTTCATTCTCATATTATAACATACTACCTCAATGGACTGCAATAAAAAGCATGAAGTCGTTATTTTAACAACGTTTAGTCGCAAGTCATACATCAAGATAAACCAATGACATTTTCTGCTATCGGTCATGCCCTATATATCGTGATAAAATTTACAAGCGTAAACACAGCAAAATTTAGAAATTTTATATAAAATAAACAAGTAATTCATTAAAAAAATAGAAATCACGAGGAACTTATATGTCAAACGTATTACTTATCAAAGGACATCCACTTACATCTGAAACATCTTTTTCTGTTAAAGGATTAGAAGCGTTTAAAGCTGCTTATACAGCTGCAAACCCTGATGATACGATTACAGTTCTTGATGTTTTTACTGATAATGTACCAGAAATTGATGCTGATATCGCAAGCGCCTTTAATGCACTTGCTAGTGGACAAGCATTTGATACCCTCACTGCTGAACAACAGGCTAAAATTGGCAGATTTGGTGAGTTAACAGACCAATTTATAGCAGCAGATAAGGTAGTTATTGCAAATCCACTATGGAACCTCCAACTACCGACACGTCTGAAAGCATGGGTTGATACGATTAACGTTGCTGGTAAAACATTTAAATATACTGCTGAGGGACCTGTCGGTCTTGCAACTGGTAAAAAAGTGTTACACATCCAAGCAAACGGTGGTGTTTATGGCGGTAATGACTTTGCCTCAGTTTACCTAAATGGCATCTTAAACTTCATCGGTATAGACGATATCACATCAGTTTATATTGAAGGACATGCCTACGCTCCTGAACAAGCAGATCAAATTTTAGCAGATGCAGTAGCCAAATTAGAAACAATCGCTAAAACATTTTAATATACTAACTGATTCCCTATAGCTACTATAAAATCAGTTGTCTAGTAGTATAGTAGCCACATCTCACAAATAAGCAAGTACACCTGTACTTGCTTATTTGTATTACTTGTCTATAACTACTTAACTAGCATGTCCTAAATTCATAAGTATGACACATACACCTAATTTGTAATTTTGGGATTTTTCCACGTCACAGTTTGAGTAGTCCCATCTAAAAGCGTATAGCTTACTTTTACAATATTTCTAACACCATTTATTTTAAAATTGAGTGGTTTTGCTTGTTCTATATCACTCTCATCTACTTTGAACGTTGTTAATGCTTTGCCATCTACCTCTACTTTCACATTAGAATCTTGTTTAAGTCCCCGATAGTATACAGTTAGTTTACCATCAGCAATCGACAAATACACTTTTTTACCACCATTTATTGGCGTTGTTGATGTCGAAACTGACACATCTTTATCAGGTGCCGCTAAAAGGCGATAGTAGTCTAAATAGCTTGGGTCATTAGTGCTTGGGACCTGTAAACCTGGTGTAAACCCATCACTCGCAAAATTATGCGCTTCTTTCGCAACATCCCAGCTTGCTTCTTGGTAAAGCCAGCGTTTTTTCCTGAGGTGTACGTCCCAGACCTTTCACTTTAATCTGGAAGTCTCCTGTTACTAGCACAGGAATATTGATGCCTACACCTAACTCATTTTTACCTTTACCGGTGAACTTAATTGTTTGCTGATCGTGTGTCTCAGAGATTCCATTAGGCAAATCAATCCCATAGCCATCAAAAATTTCAGCATTACCAGTTATCTCAAAAATGAGATTATACCCCAATAATAGTTGGTCTGGGAAACTCTGGATATTAGGATTGGTTAATTTGACTTGATAAGAAACGAGTTGTCCCTTACTTAGATCAACTGCATCGATACGCCCACCACCTTGTTTAGAGAGTGTTGTAGATAAAGAGCTAGGTGAAAAGGTTTTAAAAGCAAGTTGGGTCGAGTTTTTAAATGTTTCATTATGATACTTGACTGTCTTTGTTGGCATTTTTAAGCCTGCAAGCGTCGTATTATTGCCACCCAAGACAAATGGATTTTGACCATCTTGAGTTGTAATATTTGTTACTGTTTGATACGTAGGTGGTAAATCTTTTCCAAGAGATGAGATATCTTCTTGCCAGCCACTGAAAGCGAAAAGCTCTGTTGTTTTATCAGTGGATAAATCGGCCTGACTCAGATAAGTGTAAAGGTTCAGCTGACTATTTTGCATATCCTTAAGATACAAATTAATCTGGTCAGCCGTACTGCCATTGGTTAAAGTATGCGCTTTACCACTTAACATTGGATAAAATGAGATACCTCCATTAGATACAAACTCAGGATTCCCTGTGATAGCAGGTTTTCGACCTTCTGGTAATGGCACAACTGCTGCATGTTTACGCATATTTTTGACATTTGCTTGGAATCGAATTGATTTGGTTGCATCACTAATTGTTGTTTTAGCATCACTCAAATTTAGAAATGGATCGATATGTCCCTCAGTAATCGTTTCTGTAGATATTTCAACTGGCCGCACATTAAATACATATTTACCTTTATCTTGATATCTTTCTTTAGGTGTTAGGATATCATATCCTGGGCGAGGTGTCTTATGCCCTCGCCTAACACCAATCACCTCGACATATTCACCCGCCCAAAGAAACTTATCTTCTTTAATCCGGTCATCTTTAGTCAGATCCCACTCAAAAATACCATAGGTTTTAGGTTCTCCAAATTGTTTCACGCCATCTAACTCTTTATCCGGTCCAGTGGTTGTATTTTTATGTCCTATCGTCGGCACTTCTTTTTCATAGGTAACGACATCATAAGTTGCATTAAAGTCAGCTTCGGATGTACTTGGATTTCCTTGAACTGATGTGACACCTTTTTTGAATTTCAATCGATATAATCTTAGTTTCACCCAAACTTCGTTGGTATAGGCATCACGTTTTGCACCCTCTCCATTAATAGCATCATAGGTAGACGGTACGACAGCATGCCCATAGATATGCTTATCCGCATTGGTGGGCTGTCGCAGACTCTTTATCTCTGCTTCAAGTGCTCCTCCAGCTACCTTAGCATAATCTGAAGCTTGACCATACGTTGCTTTATTAAAATTAGGATTAGAGCTACCATTAAATTTTGAAAACCCGACACCAGAAAGCTCATAATCCATGCGCGTCCAGCTGTTAGTTGATGGCCCATCCAAGTTCACATTGTTTCCTTTTTTCCATACCTCTAGCTCTGTATTAGTTGCTTTGAAAATACTTCGTGAATTACCACCACTTAACCACGGACCTCCTGCTGGCCGATTATTTCTAAATTCATAAAAATAAGGCGTATCTAATTTGATATCTACCGAATTACTAGGTAACTTAAGAGCACCTACTCCTGCACTTTTCGGGCTACCAATAAAAGAAATCGATGCTTGATCACTTACAGAAAATTTAAAGGCGCCATTCTGACCTTCTAGGGCTGGACCATATCTCGCATTAACTGCGACATCTGAGCCTTTACCTTTTAGATCAAAAATTGATGTACCTCCTCCGTCTATTGGATACTGGATACCTTGTCTACCTTCACCAGACCCACCATCAGAAGGCCTTGTATCTCCTTTACCCAAATTATCAATCAATACTTTGGCACCACCTGATATATAAAAAGCATTGTTTGGACCGTAAAAACGTAGCCCTGCAGTTGTGCCATTATTTCTAACCACTTTTAATTCGGCCTTGTCCGACATATAGAAGGTTTGATTCCCAACAAGCCTAAATCGGAATGCTGCCTCTATAATGTTTGAAGGTGTATCCGCAACGCAGGTCATCTTCGTCCCTTCTCCAGTCAAATAAAAGACACCATGGGTAACCTGATTGACGAAAGCTGCTCCCGCTTTTTTTGTTCTAGCATTATCTGTCGAATGAATAGAAACCTGAGCACCTTCTTCTATTCGCGTATATGATTTCCCTTTTGCCTGTCCTGTCCAATTATTCCCGATGATCGAAATTGCACCACCTAAAGCCTCTGAATTCCCACCTGATGCCGTCACATTTAGTCTTGTATTTTGACCTTTAACATGAAAGACTACAGCTGAGCCAGATACCTCATCATTCATATGAAGAACTTGGGCATTAACACTATGTAAGTTAATGACGCCTGCTTCAATAATCATACTCGTTAATTGATTTGAATAACCCTTATACGCTCTGAAAAGTGCACAATTGGCCGTCATATCAATGACAGGCTCTTTACCTTCATCATTTTTTGTAATCTTAATCTGTGCACTATTAACGACACCCCCATATCTATCAGATTTGTCTGTTTCTTTAGATGTAGCTGCTTGCCAGTTAATTCTACCTAATAAAATAGTTGTACCAGAGTGATTAAAAACTAATCTACCATGGTTTGTCGCCGTTCCTTCTGATTGAATATCTTCTAAACTAATTTGCCAACGTACATTGTTTCTATCTGAAACAAAAATTAGTGCTTTACCTCGATTCGCCCCATTATAATCAATACGCATATTTGCCAATATAAACTGGGATTTAAATGATCCTGCTGGGTTGCCTAATTGAAATACGTTATTATTTCTATGGGCTGTTACGTTAAATAAGTTTCCTTTACCATCTACGACTAAGTTACGACTGATTGTCTTAGGTTGTCTATTATCTGCGATGATATCATTTTTAAATTCGATCCTAGAAATAGCAGTGTTAGCGACGGCTGCTAAAAATTCGGTGTAGTTTGAGACACTAATACTTGCAGTTAAGGTATCACTTCCTGATGGATATGCAGTTTGCATTACCTTAGGTTGAAGCAAATTTTTTGGGGTACTACGTGACGTATTCAAAAATGTTGCAGGCACGATCTGCTTATTTAAACGGGTTTGATTGGTTGGACTAACACCTTTGTTAGCATCTGTTTGCGCATCACCTTCTTTAATCACTGGGCCATCCATCTTAACGTAAGCCATTTTTAACTTTTCAACGGTGTAGCGGTCACGTTTGATTTTAAATGTTGTTGTCGTAGAATCGGGTAAAGATACTGGTATCTTAAGAACGACTTTTTTATCACTTGGCTTAATAGCTAACTGAATACCATTATCTACAAATTTAACCTCAGATGCCAACTCGGGATGTGAGGTACTTAAGAATTCTTCTATATTATCCCCACCAAGCCAATTACGACCGTCTCGATTTTCTGAGGTAATCATAATCGTTTCTTTTTTCGGTTTATATACTGCCACTGTTAACATCACACCTGATGTCGCTGATTTTTGAGACTCTATCTCTGGTGCGGTTAACGTATACTTATTTTTACCACTATTGACAACAACATCATAGATTTTAGGTAGTAATAACATACACAATGAAACAATGATCAGTATGCTACCATATATCTTAAGATTTTTTTTCTTAGGCATCCCACTTATACTCTAACCCTTTCTTATTCTATTACCACACCGATCAATAAGATGACACTTTTACATTTTTATGACAACTACTGTCAAGTGCACAGCACGCTTTACTGACTAGGATATTTTCTTAAAAGTATCATATTCAGATAAATAATAGGTTGTAAATGTAAGTGACACTGTATATTCCGATTCTTTAGGCGATGAAGCATAGCCGATTTTACTCACATTGACATAACGTGTTTCATTTTCTAAACGGTCAATCAATTTTTGACAGTCTTCTGCTGACCCACCACTAACTTCGAAGTTAGACTCTAATTTAAAGAGTGAACTCTGGGCTGATGCTACTTTTGCGTCATTAGTAGCAGCAGCTGGATAAACCATCGTTGGGGTATAGTCTGTGGTATTGATCACCATGTTAGTTTCAGCAACAAATCGCTCAAGGTCAGCTAAAAATTCACCTATTTGCATACCATTCGGGATATAAGGTTTATTTTTAACCACAACACTGTCAACCAACTTTTTTTGTTTAGAAAGCTGTTGATTTTCTATTTTCAAACCAGATACAGTACTTGTTATGGCTTTTACCTCTTTATCTAGTTTCTGTTTGGTTGACAACATACTCCCATTTAAAGCAAACCAAATCCCAATTAATACGACCAGACTAACCAAAAAACTAATGAGTGAGATTAAGACTAACTTTGGTGTGAACTGTATTTTTGTCATTTGATATTCCTCTCAGTATTTGGTAAAGCATCTTTGATAAGTTTAACCTGAATCGTTATATCATGGATATTTGCTTGATTTGCTAAAGTATCTATTAGGTCATCACCTTCTTCGTGTAAGTTGCTTTTTACGATAACCGCTGAGTAAATCCAAGGTATCGCTTCCAACTCCTTGACCACTTGTTGCGCACCATCTTTAGCATAATATGTCGCAATCCCATTAAGATCTAGTCTGATCAGTTCTTTATTATCAAATGTTCTAAGTTCACTATCTGCTAGCAAAAGCTCATAGTTCCATAAAAGTGCTGTACCTTTTTTAAAGGTCTCATCAAGTGTTTTAAAGATTTGATTAGTCATAATCTGCTTAGTTTTTAAAGTCTTAATTACCTCTTGAACTTCGACTGAATTAGCATTTTTTAACGCCTTAATATTTTTAGTCAAAGACACCTGCTCTAACTTTCGTACAGATAGCACATCTCGTTGCTTATTTACTGATACAGTTAACAGTATAAAGAAAAGGATAGTGATGACAAACGTCACCCCAACAAATATAATATACGCAATCAATAACAGCATTGGTGCTCGGTTTTTGACATATTTATCTGGTAATAAATTTAAATTCATCACGGGTTAAACCTCTTTCATAGCCAGTCCCAAAGATAAGATATACTTAGAGTCAAAATGATTGGGAAACTGTAGGATGTCGATTGGATATTGCAGACTATCTTTTATCAATTCCTCAAACTCACCACTAACCCATGGATGCTCTCCCGTGACATAGATGGTCTGGAGTTCTTGATTATTCGACAAATTTGTTTGATAGTAGTAGGTTAATTGTTCTATTACCATCATTAACTTCCTCAGCTCCATGCGTTCTCTTTCTTCATTAAAAAAGTAGGTTAAGGCTTTACCTTCTGAAAAATATCGCCAGCCAACCCCATTGTAATCTTCATACTGGACATAGATGGGTGTCTCTCCCTCAAAAATAGTCATGGTTGCTGTCCCGCTAGACAACTCGACCACCATAAAATTTTGTTTAAAGTTGATTTTATTTTCAAAACACCGCGTCACAGCTAAAGCACTAAAATCAACGCCTGCAGGTTTTAAACCAGCTTGAATGATACAATCTCCCAGTTCAATCAAGAGACCCTCAGATGTTACGATATAGGTAACCGCATCATTATTTGGTAACAACTCTTGTGTGTCTTCTAGGACTGCCTCCTGCTTTTTGTCTCTTTTTTTAGACTGTCTACTTATTTTTTCAGGTTGAGATGCGATTAATAATTCAAATATAGGATTTGCAAATGGGAGTGCAATGGAATCCCCAAGCTCTAGAAATAAATTCTGACGAATTTGTTTTTCTGACTTGTCTGCTACATCTTTAAGTTCTTGGATTAACACCGTTTGATTATTAAGATGGTAGACAACGCGACCACCAGATACACCGAGTTCCTTTGCTAAACTGCGCATAGCATCTGATAATTCTTCACTATTTCTAAGTTTATCTCGCTTGATAATCGTGCCTTCCAATAATTTTTCACCATAGATGATATCATTTCCTTGGACAACACTCATTCTGATGACATTTTTTATCACCTCTAAGCCAATTTGTTTTGATGATCCTTTAGTCTTCTTGTCAATAGCTAAGTGATCGATTTTTTTTCGTTCTTTTTTAGATTTCCCAAACATCTTATCTCTCTCTTTGTCTTATGATAACTTTATAATTTTTTGCAGATTTATGGATTAAAATAAACGTAATAACAGCTGCCACATCCCAGATATATACACATAAACCAGCAGAGAAGCTAGAGCAATAAATGGACCAAATGGTAACTTACGTTTAAATTTTTTAGTGATTATAAAATCTATCCCAACATAAACTAGTGATAACACTGAAGCTAATACAAGCACAGCAAGTAAAGGAAGCGGGCCAATCACAACACCAATCACAGTAAAGAGTTTGATATCTCCACCGCCCATGCCTTTCTGGTTTAACAAGGCATAGCTTAACAACCCCAATAATAATAATAAGACGAACCCAATCCCTGCACCCACTAAGGTAAACCACCAAGGATTTAACTGAGATACCGTCAAGCGCAAGATCAGAAATAAAACAAAAGCAGGATAGGTCACACGGTTTAAAATTTTACGCGCACTTATATCTGATACCGTACAAATCAAAAGTAATGACATAAAGAGTAGCGCAATCATCGTTTCTTTGTTAAACCGTAATAAGTAAACGACAGCTGTGAATAAACAACCCGTTAACACCTCAAAAATAGGATAGATCACAGGAATTTTCTGCTGACATTGGCTACATTTACCTTTTAAACCAATATAACCGATGATAGGGATGAGATGCCATGGCTTAAGCTTTGCTTGACAATTATCACAATGTGAGGGCGTAATTAAATCTTCTTTTTGTGGTAACCGAAGTCCAACCACCATAAAAAATGAGCCTAGACAGGCACCAAAAATAAAAATATAAGCATAGGTAAATATAAAACTACCCAAGTCGTTACTACCGATAAGTGTTTGCATGTATGAGGTTTCTTTCTAAAACTAACGTATTTCAAAGGATATGCCATTGAGATGTTTGAAAAGATTAGGCACTTGACAGTCCTAATCTTTTCAAACACCTCAAAAATAGAAATTACAAACTATTGTTTGAGGCTTGGCCATGTTAAACATGATTGGAAGTATGGGGTTAAACAGAGAAAGAGGATTTATCTTTTAAAATAATGTTTCACGTGTTAACGCTTTAATGTGTTTAGCTTCTTTATCCAAAAGTTCTTTGTTTGGTTTTGAACCAGCGTAAGTTACCTCTTTTGGAATTGTCATCGTTAATTTATCTGCAGAACCTGATTTAGCAACTAATTTAAACGTTACTTTATCAGAAGTATCAGTCGTACCATTCGACGCTTTAAGAAATCCAACGCTTGTTGCATATCCTTCAGTATTTAGCATTTTTGCTGTAACAGATGCAGCAGGTGTTGTTCCTGAACCAGCCGTCGTATTCTTTGAAATATACGAATCACTTGCTTCAGCAAGTGTAGCTGCTTCATAAAGCATTTGTACATCTGCTACGCGAGCATCCTCACGTGAACGCTGGATAACACCAGCAATCGCAACACCACCGATGGCAGCTACGATTGATAAGATAACGATAACAGCAAGTAACTCGACAAGCGTCATCCCTTCTTCATCTTTAACTAATAAAGCTAATTTGTTCATAATTATTTAGTCTCCTTTTGTTTAAACATTAGATATGCTACTATCCCTAGTAGCAGGTCTTACTTGTAATTTTTTGATAGATATTTTTGTTAACTTTCCCTTATACATACGCCACTTCCAAAGAGTTTAAGGTCTTCTTTAGGACACGATAACGTTAAACTTGTGATTAACCTTGGATAGCCTCAAACATCGAGAACATCGGTAACATGATTGCCATGACAATCACGCCAACGACGATACAGATTAGGATGATGATTAATGGTTCTAATACTGTTCTGAGACGCACTGTCAACTCAGCTACCTCATCTTCATAGATAGAGGCTAGCTTGACCAACATGGTATCTAGCTGACCTGTATTTTCACCGACAACAATCATCGACGTGGTCATATTTGGGACTAAATGACTCGCAAATACTTGAGATAATTTACCTCCTTCTTCTATAGTAATTCGTCCTCGGTTAAATAACTCTTTGATGATGACATTAGTGACAGCTTTTTGACTCATCTCAAGTGTCTCTACGATCGGCACCGAACTTGACAAGAGAGAGGACATGGTACTCAAACCAATACTGAGTTCCCCTTTCAGATTCAACTCACCGATAATAGGTACTTTTAGCTTCCATGTGTCCAGAAACTGACGTAATGCCTTAATCTGATGTTTGGCAATTTGAAAGCCTATTACTATCACGATCATCCCGCCAAGTAGAAAGAAACCTTTAGAGGTTAGAAATTTGCTAAAGCTCAGACACATCTTTGTCAATAAAGGTAGCGTAGCCCCTAAGTCTTCAAACATGTTTACAAACATGGGCACGATGGAGACAAGCATAAAAATGGCGACACCAATGGCAAATAAGATCATCATCAGCGGATAAATCATCGCTGTTTTTAGACTTGCTCTACTCTTTTGGAGACGTTCATAATAACCGGCCATCTGTTTTAGGGTAGTTTCTAGAGTCCCTGCTTTTTCAGAAGCTTGGATCACAGCAGTTAGCATGACTGGAAACACTTCAGGCATGTCCTGGTACATCTCTGATAGCGCTCGACCTCCTTGTATACCAGCACTCACCTTAGTTAAAGCTGATTTGAGATTTTTATTTTTTTCTTGCTCAACCAGCATCTCTGATGCCTGTAGAACAGTTACACCTGAGGAGATTAGGATGGAAAATTGCTGTAGGTAGGCGACCAAAAGTTTCGTACTTACTTTATTAAAAAATTTAATCTCACGATTAGCGACAGTTTCCTGCTGTGCATTAATATAGAGTGGTTTAACCTGCTTTTTCTTGATCAACTCTTGTGCATCAAGTTCTGAATGCGCACGAATGGTGCCTTTCTTTTTAATCCCTTGTGCATTGATACCTTCATAAATGTAAGTTGCCATTCCTCTTCACCTACTACTCTCCTAGTAAACTCTCAGCAGCATCCACATCAACAGCATGTGCTGATAACACCGCTTTGATCGATGACTCCATCGTATACATCCCTTCCTCAGCGCCCATTTGTAACATAGAGGTAATCTGATGCGTTTTATTACTTCTGACAAGATTAGCGATTGAGGGTGTATTGACCATCAACTCAGTTACGGCTACTCGACCATTAAAATCTGGCGTTGGTAACAACCTTTGCGCCAAAATCCCGACTAAAGCACCCGATAATTGTGTCATAATTTGCGGCTGCTGTTCTGGAGAGAAAACATCAACTATCCGTTCAATCGTTGCTGCAGCACTTGAGGTATGTAGCGTTCCTAACACCAAATGCCCTGTTTCTGCAGCTGTTAGAGCGATAGAAATTGTTTCATAGTCTCGCATTTCCCCAACCAATATGACATCCGGATCCTGTCTTAATGCCGCACGTAAACCATTTGCAAAAGAATTAGTGTCAGATCCAATCTCTCGCTGATCAATGATACTCTGATTATGGTTATGGACGTATTCTATCGGATCTTCTAAAGTAATGATATGTTCTTTTTTAAAATGATTTAAATAATCAATCATTGCAGCCAATGTTGTCGACTTACCAGACCCAGTAGGCCCTGTAACTAGAAATAGACCTTGCTTTTTTTGAACCAGATCCTTTAGTATCTCTGGCATTTTGAGCGCATCTAACTTAGGAATTTCTGTCGGAATGGCACGTACTGCGATAGACGTATTCCCTTTTTGACGGTAAATATTGACACGAAAACGGCTTAAATGCTTGATTTCATAAGCTAAGTCAACTTCTCCAACTTCTAAAAAGTGTGTCCACTGCCGTTCATCACACATGACTTGTCCAAAACCTGAGATAACTTGCGTTGTCAGTACGTCTGAGACGTTAGACGCAACTAAATCCCCATGTCTACGAAAGGTCGGCTTTAAGCCCACAGAGAAGTGAATATCAGACCCACCTAAGGTAACGGCTTCAGACAGAATTGCATCTAATTGACACTGATCCGAATTTAGAAAATCGTCACTCACTGCAACAGTATTTTCCTTGTCATCCAAGTGAAGCTCTTTATCAGGGAGTGCTAATGTCCCTTTTGATTCTTTTGATGTTAGTGATATTTGAGGAGGCAAATCTGTGATTACTGTTTCTTGTATCATCTCACTACTTGACACTGTAGGTGTGCTAGGTGGTGTGATCTGTTCGTCAGATTTAGGCTCAGCATCACGAGTTGCTGACGATTCATTTTCCTGAAGAGCCAACTCATCATAAAAGACTTGTATTTGTTGTTTTGTCAGGTAGGCTTCCTGAATCAAGTACTGTTCAAAAGAAGTGCCTAGGGGGACTTCTCTTAAAATTCTTAGCATCGTTAACGTATCAAATACATTTTGTGCTACGCAATAATTTCTAAAGACAGCTGGAGTTACCCCCCGCGTATCTACTATTTTGTCATTTAACTCGGACATGTCACTTCCTTATTCTTCTGCAACTTTGAGAATTTCCGCAATTGTGGTATACCCTTGTAAAACTTTTGATAGACCATCTGCAAATAATGTTCGCATCCCACTTTTTTCTGCCAGATCAGCTAGTACTTCATCTGTCGCATGATTGTTGATGGCATGACGAATATCAGGAGTTAAGGCAAAGAATTCATGTACAGCCATGCGCCCCTTATATCCTGTTCCACCGCATTTATTACAGCCCAATCCTGTATAAAGTGCCTTGCCTTCAGCTTGATAATGTTTTAAAAATATCTCTTCTTCTACGCTTGGGTGCACAGTCGTTTTGCAATTACTACAAATGCACCTCACTAAACGTTGTGCTAAAACACCCGATAAGGCATTTGCGACCAGAAAAGTATCTACACCCATATCTAGCAATCTATTAATCGTACTCACAGCACTATTTGTATGTAGGGTACTCAGTACCATATGACCAGTCATGGCAGCACGTATGGCAATCTCTGCTGTCTCCCCATCACGAATTTCTCCGACCATGACCACGTTAGGATCTTGTCGTAAAATTGAGCGCAGTCCAGCTGCAAATGTTAAGCCAACATCAGCATTGACAGCCACCTGATTAATACCAGCTAACTGGTACTCTACTGGATCTTCTACTGTGATGATGTTAATATTCGGCTGATTTAACTCGTTTAATGCAGAATATAAAGTAGAAGATTTCCCTGATCCAGTAGGTCCCGTAACTAAGATGATGCCATGAGGTAATTTCAGCGTTTGTCTAAAGCGATCTAATGTATCCGGTGCAAAACCAGAATCATCTAGTTGTCTAATACCTGCTGAGGTATCCAAAATCCGAATAACGACTTTCTCTCCATGTATGACCGGTAATATCGAGACACGTAAATCAACTTTCATCCTCGCATTTTTTATCTGGGCGCGACCATCTTGAGGGATTCTGGTTTCCGTAATATCTAATGAAGAGATAACTTTCACCCGAGAAATCACAGCATGTTGCATCGTTTTCGGGATTTTTTGCATGGTAACGAGTTCTCCGTCCACCCGAATCCTGATCAATAATTCTTTTAACTGAGGATCAAAGTGTATATCACTTGCTTTACGATCAACAGCTTCAGTTAATAGTGTTGATACCAACCTGACTACTGGTGCATCGGAGACTTCGTCAACAACTTCATTTGCTATCTCATCAACAGAGTCACTATCAGAAATCCATTCTTCAACTTTAAGATCACTAGGATATGTATTTGCAATAACAGAAGCTATATCAGCTTTGATCGCTAGTCGTAACTCTATATTTTTTTTTGTCATCAAGCGTAAGTCACTTAACAACTTAAAATCCATGGGATCACTTAATGCGACAACTAAAGTCCCATCAATAACCTCTATCGGTATGACATGATTTTCCTGAGCGACATGTTTTGGAATTAACTCAATCGCTTCACTTGTAATGTCAAGATTAAATACATCAATAATAGGGACACCGTATACCTCACTTTTGAGTGCCAATAATGTATCATCCGGCATGACATGACGCTGTTCAATATAACTCGCAAATGATTCTGATGCTTGTTGCGCTGCCAAAGTAAGCTGATTGACTTCTCTTAGTGTCATAAGTTCTTTATGCACTATTTTTCTAGCTAGTGTATCGAGTCTAATAACCTGCTGCTCTTGTTCTATCGCCATGTCTCTCCTATCTATTTTTTCTTTTTAAAATCAACATCTACCATATAGCTAAAGGTTCTAAGAACATTACGAGATCCACTCTGAGTACCTATTGCATTGATAAGCGTTACTTCACCATTGTTTGCATCTTCAATTTTTGTTTTAACTTTAGTCTTGATGCCAGCTCCTAAAAGATGGGCTCTAACATCAAAATCGTTGTGCCACACATAAATGATCACTTTACCTTTAATGGTGCCTTCTTTTAAAAATGTAGGGTCTAGCAAACTGGGATCACTAGGTGCGTAAAAACTAAAGATACCATCCTTGGCAACTTTTAGATTAAAAGGTTCGATACCTGTTATACCTAAATTAAGCTCTCCGCTAGCGCCGATATCAATCGTATTTCTGGCAACTGATACATCTAGCCAATCATCTTGCGCTTGAGTTCCATTCTCTGAACTTGAAGCACGACGATTTTTTTTGGGCGCATCAATGAAACTCACGTCAGTGCTACCTTGAGTCACTCTCGAATAATCACCTATCTTTAACACACTAGGCGGATTTGGAATCGTTGCATCAGGACGACCCGGATTAGTATGTGTCATCTGATAACTAAAACTTTCCTCACCCTTAGCATCCTCCTTTATGGCTGCGTTTGTCAGGATAAAATTACTATTTGCTCCAAGTTCAATCGTTGCATCATTTTTTAGTTCAACTGTTGACCCTGCAATGACCAAGCCACCTGTTAACAAGTCTTTCCAACGTGGATGTTGTTGGGGATTTCCTAGACCAACAGATTTTAGATAGTCGCTATAGTCAAACTTATCTGGTGCCGCATTAGTTTTAATTTCACTATTATCGAGTAGTAATCCTGTATCTAAAGACTTGATACTTTTTCTAGTCTGTGTGATTAACAAACTTGGCATATGTATCTTACTATGTTGAAAGGTTGTTTTTTGGTTTAGCCTTGATATAAATACGCCTGTATTAGCTTTTCCGTAGATATCTTTAAACCGCGTCTCATCCAATCTTCTACTACCTGTAATTGCTAATATGTTATCAGCACTAACTAGTGTGTCTGGAAGATTTCCTACTAACCCAATGTCTTGAATGATAAAGGATCCTTTTGCAAGCAAATTTTTTGTTAGAGTTTTGTTATCTGGTTCTGCTGGACTTATTGCAGGTATAGCGGTAGAAGCAGCTGTCAATTTAGTATCAGTGAGTGATTTTCTTTTAAGGCCACCAAACACAAAATTTTGCCCCAGTGGTACAGTATTATAAGCTGTACCATCAAACGTTTTTTGATTTTTTGCTTGATACTTGTACCCCCTATATAATAAACGTGTCCAAGTATCTGCAGAAATCAAGCCGTTTTCACCATTTGTATAGTGATTATAAAAAATATTACGCCATGTATCTAATTTTTCTATTTCTGCTGCATTGTTAATCGGCCTTGTTGTTGTTTTCTCTTCCCACTGCACTTCATAAACTAAGTGACTCGATGCGCTATGCTTGATAGAAGTTGCATCCTTTTTTTCCTGTAATTCAACAACTATCGGAATAGTAATGCGTTTGGCAAATTGAAGGCTATTAGCACTTGGCGAGGCAGACCAACCACCTGTTTCTGCATTACTATATACTTGACCCGCCTCAACAAGAGCATTAGGCGCAACACCGACTTTAAACTGATACTGCTTATTTGCACCAAATTGTTCACTACTAAAAAATGATCTATCAATCTCACCACTCGTAGCAATTATGCACAGTGTCTTAATCTTTTCATTTACTTTAGCGATGACTAAATTATTATCAGATGGATTTCCCACTTCATTGATGATTTTTCGTATTTCTTTATCGAAATAATTAGATACACGTGTCTTTGATTCTTCAAGCGCATAAGACTTAGCATCTTTTAATGTCGTATATCTGTCAGCTAGGGCGATTTTCTTTTGCGTATCTAATGCAAAGAAAAAAATACCAATAACTATAACAAATAATAATATGATAACACCAAGGACAACTAGTAACGCACTCCCATCCTCAGCATCATAGCAGTGTCGTATGTATTTGTTTATTTTTTTCATCGACCTACCACCTACCATTTCCAGCCACTTCTCCAGCTGATTTAGCATCATCTCGATAGGTGATATCAAACACACGTGTATAGATAGTGTCTTTATCTTTTTTTACATCATCCATCTCCATAGGTTTATTTTTACCAGGGATATAAGCTGTCCAATTTATCGTTCCTTTATAAAAAACGATATAGACTGTTGTATCAACACTAAAACTATCGCGATAATTCGTTTCACCTTGCTTTAAAACTTGTTTCTCATGTTTATTTTTCACAAAATGTACTTTCATCTTGATCTTTGGAGATGGTGTCTGATAAGTACTTAGCACACGAGTCCCTTCATGCGTCACTAGTTTTAGTTTTTCAACACCATCACTATCAAAAGTTAAAGGCCGATCATTAGATCCATCAAGTAACTGCACGATCTGCTTATCTTCCCAGTCATTTCTTCGATACTTTCCTGATTCTCCTAAAGACTGTGTATCCGTTATACCACCTGCTTGTTTTTGGTTGATTAACAATTCATTAGAATAAGTATTCAGCACATTATAAAGACTATTGGCAATAGTTTGTGTTTTTACTTTATACTCTTGAATATTTCTAATTGTGAAGACATGACTTGCCATCGTTGCGACTAAAGTTGTGACCATGGCTACAAGTATAATAACTGCTAAGAGTTCTGTTAAAGTAATCCCCGTTTCATCTTTCAAGTCTTTCATCATGTTCCTCTAATCATCAGCTCCCCAATGAAACTGAGTATTTGTTAACTCTTTACCTGTTTTGCTATTATAAATCCTTAAGGTTACTAAAATACCACTATCTTGGTTGTCAGCAACTGTAGCAGTAGCACCTTTTTTGATTGCCTTTGGTGCTGCCTCAACTAGAACAGCATAGTCAACTTTAAATCTTAATGCACCTTCACCAACATACATCCCCACATATCTTTTTTTTTCTGCTGACAAGTTCAGTTTAGGTAAAGCAAAGCCACTACTCAGATAGACTACTTGCCGAGTTTGCTGTCTAGTAGGCGAACTTGTGATGATATTTCCATCATCGTCAACTAACTTATCAGCAGGGACTTGCTCACCGTATTTAGCCTTTCCAAGCGTATCTTTTTGGATACCACTCTTATCTAAAATCAAATGACTAGCGCGTAGTTTTTCTTCTTGATCGGTAAGTGTAATCGGATCTGGTTGATGACCTGTAGTTGCCAACACATAGGGATTTAAATCGGCTATATCTTGTGATTGTGCTTTATAGCTCATCCATTCACGAATCTCTTCTCTAACACTAATAGCTTCTGTTTGAATCGTATTTAATTCAATCATTTTCGAGTTTGACACGATAAATCCTATAAATAAAGGCAATACAATACCGAGTATAGTGATAGCACTAAGAAGTTCAACTAGCGTGAACCCCTCTTCATTCTTTAATTCGGTAAGTATAATCATTTTGTTTCGCATGATTTAAGCCTCTCCACTTCATATTCGTGTTAAGTTTATACACAGTCAAGCATAATAGATATAATGATGCATCTTTTAATGCTGCCTTTGTATCACTTACAATGCACTAATAAAAAATTAGTCATCAACTGGTTCGATAAATTTAGCCTTAAAATCCGCCACTTCAGTCAATAATTTTGAAGCCTCTTTGTGTAATTCACTTTTAAAGACACGTTCTTCTTCTCTCATTTCTTCACGTCGCCGTTCAATTTCCAAATTCGCTTCTGCTATGACATCATGCTTCAATCTACTAACCATCAACATCATATCTGATAGTTCTTGTTGATTATGTTCTTCTTTAACAAGTAACTCAGCTTCTAATGACCTATTCTTTTCGTTAGCTGCCGTTAATTTATGCTGGAGTGCTTGGAATTCTTGTATTTTCTGATTTTTTTCTTCAGATAGTTTCTGGTTTTCCAGTTTAAGTTCATCGACTTGTTGATCTAACTGGTTTAATAAAATTTTATTTTCTGAAATAATAGATTGTAAAAGAGAAACCTGATGCTGTCTTGCATCATTAACTTCTGACAATTCTATTATCAATCGGTTAATCTTTTGATCAGCCATTGCTTTTTCATCTTCTATTTTTGTTTTTGCTAATTGACTTGCATCCTGTAAATTTTGGTAAGTTAATTGCAAAGTAGTTAATTCCTGATTCAAAGCAATTAATTTACTTTTTTCTATAGCTAGTGCCTGTTCTTTTTCAGATAATAATGTTTGTTTCTCAACTATTTCTGATTGATGCTGTACCCTTAACTCTGAGAGTTCTGATTGTAATTGTATTGTTTGTGATTGTTCTTCATGTAGTTGTTGGTTAATAGCTGTCAACCTCATCGATAAAGAGGTATTTTGCTCAGATAAGTCAGTCTGTATCGTTTCTAATTCCGAGATACGCAAAGTTAGCGTTTCCTGATGCATCAACATATCTGACTGTATTGCCACCAACTCTGTTTCTTTTTGAGCATGTTCTGAGCTGAGCCGTTGAATTTCTTCTCGTTGTGCATCAGATTTTGTATTTGCCTCACTTAATGCCTGCTCTAGGTTAACGATCTGAGCGTTCAAATCCATATTTTTATCTGTATAACTCTCAGTTACATAGGTCAACTTTTGAGTTAATTCACTAATTAACTCACTTTTATTAGCTAAAGCAGACTCTAGCTCTTCGGAGGTAGTTACTAGGTCATCTTTTTGTCTAGAAAGTTGTGCATATCTTTCTTTAATCTCTGAAAGTTGACCATTTTTTTCTTGTATTTCTTTTTGATATTTTAATTGTATCGTTTCATTTTCAGCTAATTTCGTATCAAGTAACGCTTGTAAAGACGCCAATTCCCGTGTATATGCGTCATTAGCTTGTGATAGTTGTGCATCCTGATTCTCTATAGTTGCCATTGCTTCAGACAATGCAACACCCTGACTTTCTAAAGTTTGATTTACCGCGATAATTTGAGTTTTCAATCCCTCATAATCAATTTGTAGTGCATCATAACTGAGATTTTGTTCATCTCGCTCACGCAACATGTCTGCTAACTCAGTTTCTCTTTCTTGTAGCCTATGCAATTCTTGTTTTAAATTATCTATCTGGATAAGATCCTCTTGGGCAGTTTGTTCTAAATCTTGTTTAACTTTTAATAGCTGGTGTGTTTCTTGTTCTAGCTCTATTAACCTTGTTTCTCTAGCATGAAGTAGCTCTTGTGTCTCTTGTAGCTGAGTTTCTTGTTCTGTTATTTGAAGGGTTAACTGATCTACTTGTCCTATATCAACAACTTCATCTGTCGATATACTTGCCAACTTTTCTTGTAAAATAGCGATTTGTTTTTCTTGTTGATCCACAGTTTGGGTGAGAATTAGGTCAATCTCTTTTCTTAACTGTTGATTTTCTTCTTGTAGCTGTCCTAAATCACCATCAGATTGGGATGATGGTGACGCTACATGACTTGTTTGTTCAGCTTGTAAATAGTCGATTTGTAACTCATATTGATCAATTAGTGATGATAAGCGTTCAAGCTCACGTTGATTCTCTGCTAGTTCTTCACTAAATCCGGTATCTGTTTTTAAATCTTTTCTTGTGTCAACAAGTTGCTGTTTGAGCTTATCATTTTCTATGACTTGTTGACCCAACTCTGACTCTAAGACTGATACTTCTCTATCTAGCTCTTTAATTTCCGTTTCCAGTCGTTTGACTAAAGCATCACTATCATTACGCTTAGAAATATCTATCAATTTATCACGTTTGAAAACGGCCATTTGAATCTCCTTATAATCATTATGTTGTTTGCCAATTTTAAAAAACTTGTTGATTACATTATACAGTTTTTTTAATTAAAAACAATAATAATTTCAAAAAATTACGTTTTCAGTTTTCTAAATTCATAAGTAGTGACCGAATTGTTAAAGTTATTTCCTATTTATCAACTAAAAAAACACAAAATAAATTAGCAAAAATATTTTTTACTTTTTTTATTTTATGTCTGCTAATTTTTTTCACGTTATCAAAATCTATATTTTTCAGACTTATTAACATTTTTTGTTGTTTTATGATTTACTTTATGATAAAATTGAGTAAATATCATTATTTTTCAACTTAAGAAAAGGATTACCATGGGCGCACACGATAAACAATCACTCACAACTAAACAAAAAAAAGCTCTCAAAATAGCTCTAGGAACGAGTACAATTGCCGGAGCACTCGTCTTAACAACATTTACTGCTTCAGCTGAAACCTATATTGTAAAACCAGGAGATACACTATATGGTATTGCTTCAAAGTATAATACGACTATACCAGCACTTGTTGAACTAAATCACATCCAAGATGTTAACTATATTCGCGTCAACCAAACCATACAAACTGCTCAACAGACAAAAACTAATACTCCTCATCCACAACAACCTAACACACCACAGACTGATACTACCACTGCGACTCCAGCAGTCATCTATACCGTCAAAGCGGGTGATACCTTAAGTTTGATTGCTAGCCAGCAGGGTGTAGCTGTTTCAGAAATTATCAAAAACTCAGCCCTTACAAATGCCAATCTCATCTATGTTGGTCAAAAACTAACGATAAAACCTGAGGTTAAAGCAAAAGCAAAGCCGATATCTCGTGAGATACCTGCGGTTACACATACTGTTCAGGCAGGTGAGTCGCTTTGGCAAATTGCAATTAGCAAAAAAGTATCTATTGCTGATATTGCCAAATATTCACATATCGAAAATGCTAATCTTATCTATCCAGGTCAAAAATTGATTATCAAACCTGCAATGACGATTTATAGTGGGGGTAACTTATCAATTACTGCATCAGACTTAGCCAGAGAAGCTGGTATTTCTGAGCAGGCTGCACAAAATGCAATTGATATCGCTAACTATCTGATGGGACAAGAAGGATTTACAGTACAAGGTGCTGCTGGTGCGCTAGCAGTCGCTGAACGTGAGTCTGGATTTAATCCTGAGGCTATTAACACATCAGGTGGTGTTGCTGGTATTTTCCAATGGTCTGGTTGGTCAAATAACATTAACGGTAACCGTTGGGGACGTGCTAGCGAAAAAACTTTGTCTATGCCTGTACAGCTCGAACTAGTGTCTACTGAACTTAACAGTAACTTTAAACACGTCAAAGACTTAGTCGCAAATGCTACTGATGCCAAACAAGCAAGTCTAGATTGGACTGTTCATTATGAAGGTGTTGCACTTAGTGACCCACAAACACAGGCTAAGACTCTCCTTGATAATGCAGAAAAATGGTATGACTTGCTAAAAGATCATGTCACTAATAGTACAACAGATGGTGTTGCTGTCCCAATGGATGTGACGCAAGGGCCTTATAGCAGTAACGGCAACACGTATGCGTCAGGTCAGTGTACTTGGTATGTTAAAGACATCTTCAAAGCACGTATGGGCGATTACTGGGGAAATGCCAAAGACTGGTCACAATCTGCACAAAGAGAAGGTTTGACAGTAGATGGTAACCCAATCGCTAACCAAACGATTGCTGTTTTCGCACCAGGTAGTGCAGGTGCAGATCCTACATATGGTCACGTTGCTGTCGTCATCGGCGTGTCAAGAGATACCGTCACGATTAAAGAGATGAATGGTCCCGCAGGTCTTGGTAAAACAAATACAAGAGTTGTCCCTAAATCAGCCGCAGCTTATATCCATATGAATTATTAAACTCAAAATACAAAAAGCACAAATCTGATACGATTTGTGCTTTTTATATTTAGTTTTACCTCTTCCTTAAAAATCAGTAACCAATGATTCTAAATAAGCTAACACAGCTTGATCACCATGATGCCCAATCACGTGATCTGCTAATTGTTTGACTTCGTCACGCGCATTGCTCATCGCAACAGACGTTCCTGCATACCTTAACATCTCTAAATCATTTAGATTATCTCCAAATGCTAATACCTGAGATGGTTGAATATTAAATTTATCAGCTAGATGCACGAGACCTGTCTCTTTACTAATCCCTCTAGGAATAATATCCACAGATTCAAAACCTGTCGTAACAGCTCTAACACTCTGTACCTGACGATTAAACCACGCCTCTCCCTCAAGCACTGTTTCAGCACTAAAATTAACGGTTAGTTTCAAAATATCATCATCTACTAAGGCAAAATCAGAAACAACCTGAACATTTTCATAATAATGTTTCGCCTTTTCCTTGTAATACGCATTAGTTGTCTCTAAGATATAAGACCCTTTAGCACCACTTAGTAGTACTGCATCATGCATGACATAATCAGACTGTCTAAGCAGATCAGCAATTTTTAATACCTTATCAAAAGCCATCTTTTCTTCAAATAAAATAGTATCTCTAAACTTAACAATACCACCATTTTCTGCTATAAAAATCACTCTATCTTTAAACTCAGCAAACAAACTTTCCAAAGCCAAGAGCTGGCGACCAGATGCTGCCACAAAATAGATGTCTTTAGCAGCTAATTTGCTTAAAACAGTATCAAAACGTTGTTTATCATAGGCGCCATCTATATCAAGAAAAGTGCCATCCATATCAGTTGCAATTAATTTAATCGTCATATTATCATTATAACAAAAAACAATTTTATGATAATCATAAAAAGCCATCTTTCGATGACTTACTTTATTATGTCGTACAATAAGCTTGGTTAATTTTCCCAAAGTGCTTTAACTTTTGCTTGCACTTCAGCATTATCAAGAAACTCGTCATACGTTTCATCAATTCGATCAATGACACCATTTTTAGATAAAACAATAATATGATTGGCGATTGTTTGGATGAATTCATGGTCATGACTGGCAAATAATAGACTACCTTTATAGTTGGTAAGTCCCTCATTTAGAGATGAGATTGACTCCAAATCCAAATGGTTTGTTGGATCATCCAATACTAAGACATTTGATTTTAAAAGCATCAATTTACTTAGCATCACACGAACTTTTTCACCACCAGATAGGACATTAACAGACTTATTCACTTCTTCACCAGAAAATAACATACGACCTAGGAAACCACGAAGGAAAGTATTATCATCTTCTTCTTTACTAGCAAACTGACGCAACCAGTCTAGAATTGTTTCACCACCAGCAAAATCACGTGAATTATCCTTAGGTAGGTACGCTTGACTCGTCGTAACCCCCCACTTCACATCACCAGTATACTCGATATCTCCCATGAGTGCACGGATAAGTGCTGTTGTTTGGATATCATTTTGTCCGATAAAGGCCGTTTTATCTCCAGGATTAAGAATGAAACTAATCTTATCCAAAATCACTTCACCATCGATTTTGACTGATAAATTATCAACTTTAAGTAAATCATTCCCAATTTCACGATCAGGTTTAAAATTAATAAATGGATATTTACGTGAAGATGGAACAATTTCATCCAACTCGATTTTATCAAGCATCTTCTTACGAGATGTTGCTTGTTTAGATTTCGAGGCATTGGCAGAAAAACGTGCGATGAAATCTTGTAATTCCTTGATTTTTTCTTCAGATTTACGGTTGGCATCCCCTTGGAGTTTCAAGGCAAGTTCTGATGACTCTTTCCAGAAATCATAGTTCCCTACAAATAATTTGATCTTTCCGAAATCTAAATCAGCCATGTGTGTACAAACTTTGTTTAAGAAATGACGGTCATGGGATACAACAATAACTGTATTTTCAAAGTTAATCAAAAATTCTTCTAACCAGTTAATGGCTTGAATATCTAATCCATTGGTCGGCTCATCTAACAATAGTACATCGGGTTTACCAAACAATGCTTTAGCTAGCAAGACTTTAACGTGTTCTCCTGCAGTTAAATTAGCCATCACGTTAGTTTGTTGTTCTACTGTAATCCCTAGATTTTGTAGTAATGAAGCTGCCTCAGAATCTGCTTCATAGCCACCTAGTTCTCCAAAATGAGCCTCTAGTTCTGCTGCTCTCATGAAATCATCATCAGTCGAATCTGGATTCATATAGATTGCATCTTTTTCTTGTGCAATTTTAGCAAGGACTTCATTTCCTGACATGACAACATCTAATGGTGTTTGATCTTCATAGTCAAAATGATTTTGACGTAAAACAGATAAACGCTCATCTGTTCCCATCGCGATATGACCAGTTGACGGCTCAATATCTCCTGCGAGTATTCTCAAAAAAGTAGATTTCCCAGCGCCGTTAGCACCAATCAAACCATAACAATTACCTGGCAAAAATTTTATATTTACTTCATCAAACAGTTTACGATCTGAAAACTGTAAACTAATATCACTTACTTGTAACATGTTTTTCCTCTATTATCTTCAATTTACGTGCTATTTTTATTTTATCATTTTTGTAAGGAAATAAAAAGCCCTCCCATCGGGGTCGTCACAACAATATCATGATAATTGAACCTATTTTAAATTGCATTCTATAAATTTTATCCCTAATTTTCTAGTGATAACATGATATAATGTGCTTAAGAACAAATTAACGGAGAGACTCATGAAACCAACTATTTTAACAGGTGATCGTCCTACTGGTAAACTCCATATCGGTCATTATATCGGCTCTTTAAAAAATCGTGTCTTACTGCAAAATGAAGATAAATATAACCTATTTGTATTTCTGGCAGACCAACAAGCACTCACTGACCACGCAAAAGAGCCTGAAAAAATTATCCAATCTGTAGGAGAAGTGGCACTAGATTATCTAGCTGTTGGCCTAGATCCTAACAAGTCAACCATCTTTATCCAATCACAGATTCCTGAAATAGCAGAATTATCGATGTATTACATGAATCTAGTCTCTTTAGCACGACTAGAGCGTAATCCGACTGTCAAATCTGAGATTGCTCAAAAAGGCTTTGGCGAATCTATCCCTGCTGGATTTCTCGTTTATCCAGTTTCTCAAGCAGCGGATATTACAGCATTTAAGGCAAACCTGGTCCCTGTTGGTACCGATCAAAAACCAATGATTGAGCAAACACGCGAAATCGTTCGCAGCTTTAATCATGCTTATCAAACAGATGTCCTGATAGAACCTGAAGGCTTTTACCCTAAAGATGAAAAAGCTGGTCGACTAGCTGGTCTCGATGGCAATGCCAAGATGTCTAAATCTTTGAACAATGGTATTTACATCTCCGACGATGCAGATACTGTTCAGAAAAAAGTGATGAGTATGTATACCGATCCTGATCATATTCGCGTAGAAGATCCAGGTAAAATTGAAGGAAATATGGTTTTTCACTACCTAGATGTTTTTGGTAAACCAGAAGATGCTGCCACAATTGCTGACATGAAAGCTCAATACCAAGCAGGTGGCCTTGGGGATGTGAAAACTAAACGCTACTTACTTGAAGTCTTAGATAGAGAATTTGCACCTATCCGTGCACGTCGTCTGGAATTTGCTAAAGACATGGGCCAAGTCTACGATATGCTGAAAGCAGGTTCTCAAAAAGCACAGGCAGTAGCTGCACAAACTTTAGATGAAGTTAAATCTGCTATGGGGATTAATTATTTTAAATGATAGACAAAATCATCTCTTTTGCTAAAGACTGGCATCAAAATAACCGAGATGGACATGGTTTTGACCATGTCTTTCGTGTTTACAAATTAGCCAAGCTTATTTTACAAGACTATCCTACTGCTGATGAACAAATTGTCTTAACAGCAGCATTGTTACATGATACCTACGATGATAAGCTAGTTAACGATGTGCTAGCAGCTAAAACCAAAGTAGCTGATTTTCTAACAACAATTGGGTTTACTAACCAAGATGCTGTATTTGAGATTATCGATCATCTTTATTTTTCCTCAGAAATTGAGGGGGGTAAACCTGTTTTGACACTAGAAGGTAACATTGTACAAGATGCCGACCGTCTTGATGCTATAGGCGCTTTTGGGATTACACGCACCTTACAGTACGGATTTGCACGACAGCGAAAGCTTTATGATCCAGCTATACAACCCAAAACTTATCAAACAAAGTCGACATATCATGCTTGTGACAGCACAACACTCAATCATTTTTATGAAAAATTATTTAAGCTTAGTGACACATTGCATACAGATACAGCTAAAAAAATGGCAATCCCACGAGATAAACTAATGCGTGACTTTGTCAATGCAATAGAAAGTGAGTATAACGATGTTTACGGGAATTAAAAAATGGTATCGAACATTGCATGACCACCATACATCAAAACGTAAATCAGTAAAATCAGCACTAAAACACCTATTACACCATGATTTAGTTGAAACGCAGATTTTTGCTCATCGCGGTAGCAAATCTAATCGACCTGAAAATACACTGGCTGCTTTTACTGAAGCTGTACGTGTTGGTGCGGATGGGATTGAGTTAGATGTCCATCTGACTAAAGATAATCAGATTGTTGTCATTCATGACGAGTCTATTGATCGGACAACAAACGGCATTGGCTTCATCAGAGACATGACTTTTGAAGAAATTAGACAGTATTCTGCGGGTAGTTGGTTTGATACACAGTATAAGTTTGAAAAAGTACCCCTACTTTCTGAAGTACTTGACTTACTTAAAGAAATGAATTTCACAGGTGTTTTAAATATAGAAATCAAGACTGATAATTACCAATACATCGGTTTAGAGCAAAAAACAAGTGATCTACTAACCTCTCAAGACCTACCTTTCTCACATATCTATTGTTCATTTAACCTGCAGTCTCTTACATGCTTATATGAACTTGAGCCAGAAAGTGAGTTATGCTATTTAATGTCAACATCTGATAAAAAAATACAAAAAGGATTAACTCTTGAGTATATCACCAGCTTACATCCAAGTATTAAATGGATTAAAAAAAATACTAACCAGATTAAGAAAATCAAAAAACCAATACGTGTTTGGACAGTCAATAATGATCTCGATATGTATCTCGCTTTCAATCATCAACTATCCGGCATTATCACTGACTATCCTGAGTTAGCCTTACAGTTAAAAGAACAATATAAGGAAAAAAAATAAGCTATCTTGCTTATTTTTTCATTTCATCATAAATTATTTCAAATCCCTGAGAAGTCAACGATTATCTTTCATAATATCAGCCCAACTATCCATACCATCAATAAATTTTTTAGCTTTGATTTGCACGCCTATATAATGCTCATAAAGCCCATCAATAAACTGTCTTAATTTTAGTTTCAACTCATCTGATAACTTCAAACTTGGTAACTGACTTAGTTCTATAGCCATAAACGTATGACATAAGAAAATGATGTTGGGATCAACGTGTACTCTTGTCAAGTCTTTGTCAAAATGATCTCTGCATAAGCACCCGTTGTACTGATATGAGAAATCCATCGGTAGATCTGTTCGATGACAAAATGCGCACTGTCCAAAATCTATTTGGATGCCAAAACGTGACATGACTTGTAATTCAAAAATATTCGTAATGATTGCCATGTCAACTTCTTTATCAATCAATTCTAGTGCTTTGATTAAAAATCCATAAAGCGACCGATCATATTGGTTATCAGCGATCGCGACATCTACTAAGCCAATCAAATAACTAGCATAGGCTTGGGCAAAAATATCTGTATTAATATGTTTATAGATAGTTGTTTCACTAATGTCAGCAATAAAACTTAGCCCATCATCGTTGATTGTCCCTAACAAGTCAAGTTGTGTAAAATTTTGTAGGCTGCTTGAAAATTTTGACTTACTGGCATTTTTGACAAAAAACATCCGTTTTCCAAATGATTCCGTAAATATTTTGACAAGCTTATCTTGCTCACGATAATTTCTGCTAAATAAGACTAGACCACGTGTTTCAGCATTTTTCATATTCGCTAGCCCCTCTCGTCCCTTTATTATACCAAAAATAACGCACAAAACAGGAGTTTATTTGACTTGTCAGGATAGTCGTTTTATATGTTGGTTATCATTTAATGATATCAAAAATCTTTTCTTCATCATGGTTAACAGTTACAATAATTTTTGATATGCCCATCGCTCTCCCTCAAAATCAAGTATCCCAACTTTCTTGAATCCTTCACGTAAAAACAGATGTTGTTGGACACTATTTTTAGGATGTGTCCAAAGTCTTAAATCCTTATAGTTTTTCCTAAATGCAAGTGTGAAAATGCTTTGATAAAATGCTTTGGATAATCCCCGACCTCGATAGTCGCTTAATAAAGCCATCCTACCTATTTCGATAATTTCTCCTGTTTCACTTTCAAGCCATTTTCCGTGGCTGAGTTTATCATAATAGGGATTCTCTCCTGAAATTAATGCAACATATCCAGCAATTTGATGATCAACAATAAACAAATGTCCAAAACCCAGAAAGATATCCTGTGCTAAATCTGAACGCGCAGGATATGGACTATGTTGCCACTGATCACTCCCAGAAATTGCTAAAAAATGTCGAGCATCTTCAATAATGCTAATCACAGTATCTAAGTCTGTATCTTTTGCCAGTCTGAGTTCAGTTTTCATAGCACCTCTTTCTTTCATTGCAAATTTTAATTTTTATAATACCAAAGACTGATATGAGATAAAAAGTATAAAAATTTCAAATAGTATATCCTGCTAAAATGAAAGCCTTCAAAATTGTCTATCATTTCTTATGCATGTTTAGTTAATTTTCTCACCATAAAATTGCTTACAAACAATAGTTATCATAAACAAAAAATCGGTCATGCTAAACTTTTTTGTCGGGCAGTTAATCATTAAAAAGACCAAGTTACACTAACTTGATCTTATCACTTGGTATGCTTAAGTACATCGCATAAAAAATAGTTTAAAATCAGTTAGGTTAATAGTAAGCATGTCATCAAGCTTGACCACGTTTATCGTTGACATATGCTGTCAACCTAACCATTGCTTCTTTAATAACTGCCATACTTGCTGCATAACTTAAGCGGACATAGCCTTTACCATACTGTCCAAAAGATGAGCCTGGTATAAAGGCAACTTGTTTTTCAGTCGCAAAATCAAGCAAGAAATCAAAATCATTTTGGTTCAAATCTGCTGGAATTTTAGCAAAAATGTAAAATGCGCCGTCTGGTTTAGCGATGTCAAATCCAAGAGGTGCCATCTGTGATATGATATAATCTCGTCTCACAATATATTCTTTTGCCATAATCGCAGCATCATCTTTACCATTTTTCAGCGCTTCTATGGCAGCAAACTGAGAAACAGTTGTCGCAGCAGTCACAAAATATTGGTGTGTTTTGATGATGAGCTGTGTCAAGCTTGCATCTGCAAATATAAAGCCAATCCGATAACCTGTCATAGCATGCGATTTAGATAAGCCATTTAATACAATCGTCTGATCACGCGCGAATTCAGCGATTGACACATGCTTTTCACCTGTATAATTTAATTCTGAATAGATTTCATCTGAAATGACAACAACAGGATATTTTTTGATGACGTCTGCTAATGCTTTAATCTCTGCACGATTATAGGTTACACCTGTCGGATTTGATGGATAATTCAAAATGACAACTTTTGTTTCTGGGTTTGCAACTAAGGCTGATTCAAGCATTTCTGGCGTCAAAACAAAGCCATTTTTTGTCGTATCAATCTCGATCATCTCAGCTCCTGCAAGTTGAATTAATGGTTCATACCCAGGATATAATGGAGCTGGTGTCAATACTTTATCTCCAGCTACTAATATAGACATTAGACTTGCTGAAATCGCCTCTGTCGCCCCTACGGTAACTAAAATTTCTGATTCTGGATCAAAATTAAGGCTGTACTTTTCAGCCACAAACTCACTAGCAACTTGTCGCAATTCGAGTAATCCTGACATACCAGTATAATGACTCTCGTGGGCACGTACTGCAGCCACCGCAGCATCTTCGACGTGCTGAGGTGGATTAAAATCGGGTTCTCCCAATGTCAATTTTAGAATACCTGGAATTTTTGATACTTCTTGATCAAACCGACGAATAGCTGAAATTTGGATTTTATCCAGATTAGGGTTAAAAAGATTAGAAACGTTCATTACTCTTACCTCGCTTATATAAAAAAAAGCATATACGATTATATGCCATCATACTTTTATTCAATTATACTCTTTTTAAGGAGTATTCACAATATTCAGGTAATCAAATAAAAGTTTAAAGTGGATAAAAGTCATCAAACCTACTTTCCATGCAAGTCAATATTGACAATACGTTTACAGCATCTGTAAAGGTTCTAGCTATCTTATTGCTTAACCTGCTATTCTAACTGTTGTTATCTAGTTATTTCCTGCCAAAAATCGGAAGCTGCAGCTAAAATCTCATCTGCTGTTTTTAACGTTGCGGCTTCAATCGATATCCCTGTTTTTTTCAAATAGTATTTGACCAAGTAATAACCACACATATAACCAGCCGCATAAGGTAGCCCTACTGGTTTACCTTGCTGCATCTCTGTAATTTCATCTCCATATAAGTAAGGCATTGCTTCAAACATGTTATCAATATCGAGATGTGCCTTAAGTTTAGGTTTAATTAGATCATTTAATATGGACATATCATGCTTGGTTACCCAAGGCCCAAGATTAGCTGTACCATAAAGTTTTTCAGCAAAGTTTTCTGCTAATCCCTCTGAAACAATCATCTCTTTAAGCGGCCCTTTACCCCACTCAATAAATTGATATCGAATATTATGGTTGCATTCATGAGCTACTGCTGATGATATTCGATTCAATGTATAAGCATTCGGCACAATACTAAGTAAAATATACCCAGGAATACCACCATCTCCACTATAATTTTCATTTATCTGCATCATCGGTAGTTGTTCATCTCCGAGTAAAGCAGTCAGTGTATAAGTGCTCACTTTGGGTGTAATATTTGCTGCTTCAAATGTCTCAATAGCTTTATCAAACGCATCTTGAATATCTTTCCAAAACTTCTGATCAAGCTGATCAATCAGCGTAATATCAGACGACTTAAGAGATTGAGGCAGTTTATGCATCATCCCGATCACTGTCATAACATTGAATGGTACATGTTCATCAAAAGTAATGTGCTGCCGATCAAACTTTTCTTTAAAAGGTGCCAGTAGTCTCTCTTTAAACAGACTATCGCGTTTCTCCATAGGTGTTTGTAATAGTTCTCGATACACTGTATCGGACTTAATTAATGCTAAATTCATCTTAGCTCCTTTCTTAATACATACCAAGCATAAACTATGACGTTACGTCAATGTCAATAGTTTATGTTACAATATGTGATTAGGAGGTCATGATGTACTTAATAAAAGATACTTCAAAATTAACTGGTGTCTCGATTAGAACACTTCATCATTATGATAACATAGGGCTTGTCAAACCCTTTAAAGCAGCAAATGGCTATCGCTATTATCAACTTGAAGACATCGAAAAGATACAAATTATTCGCTACTATAAATACTTAGGGTTTTCTTTAACTAAAATCAAACAGATACTTGAGCAAAATGATACTGATACACTCGCTATTCTTCGTTCTCAGATTCACCTGTTGGAAAAAGAGAAGGAAACTATAGAAACTTTGATACAAAGTATTAAGCAAACAATCTCCGCAAAAACATTTAATCAAGATGATAAAAACACTGAACAATTTGAAGGATTTTCTGTGATAGACCACATCAGCTATCAAGGAGAGGCCATTACTAAATTCGGTAAAGATATCATGATTGCATCAAAAGAAAAACAAGTGGGAAATGAAACAAACATAGCGCGTTTATTTAATCGTATTTTTCGTGAGTTTGCTAATCAACATCAACAACATGAGCCTACGTCACACACCAAAACTATTTTGTTGTGTGAAAAACTATACCTAACCATAAATCAAAATGGTTTTAACTGCTCTCTTAAAATCTTTCAAAAAATTGGTTCCAGCTATGTCCAAAACCTCGAGTTTAAAAACAATATAGATTTATTTGGTGATGGCACAGCAGCATATATTTCTGAAGCGATTGACAACTTTGTCAACATACAACATAGCAACTCTAATCAGTCAGTATAGTCTATAGTAGGCGCTTTACTGAATGTGTATTTGTGCTAGTTTGTAGACTTTACTTCATGCAACAACATGTAGCTAGCTAATTTTTACCAGTCAATTATACTAATAATATAGGAGAAATAATGGATATTGGAGAAAGATTAAAAAAATACAGAAAGCATAATGGCTTAACACAAGAACAGGTTGCAGAGAAAATTTATGTCTCTAGAGCCACTATTTCTAGTTGGGAAACAAATAGAACATTTCCTGATATAGAAAAAATTATCTATCTTTCTGACCTTTATGACATTTCCCTAGACAAATTATTAAAAGAGGAGCCTAGCATCATGGAGAACGTCAAAAAAGACAGAAAAAAATTAAAGCATTACAAACTGACAAAATTACTTTTATACGTAATAATTGGTCTATTTATCAGTTATACCGCATTTTGGTTTATAACTGTCTACCCAAAAAACCAAAGATTGTCAACTTGGGAACATACAGCGAGCAATAATTACTTAAAACAAAATGGCTATACTTTCCAGGCACATGAGCAAAAAATTCTTGAACCATTACATAACGGTAATATTCCAATCAGTACTTATAGAGGGTCAACCTTTGATATTACCATTGACGGAAATAAAGTCTATGCTAATTTATATGGTGGTTTGCAGAGAAGTAATCCATCAGTTGCCAAGGACGTAGCTGTTAGCTACGAACTAGATCGTCATAACATAGATCGCTCAATTAAAAACATATTACAAAGTAAAGAAAGATCTGATCAAGCTAAACAACTATTACAAGTTTACAAAACTGAATTAGAAAATGATATTTCAGCTACACAAAAAGTATGGAATATGATTAATACAGGTAAATAATTAGCCTTTTCTGCGACTGAGTTAACAGGTTTATGATTTACTTTATGTTTACAAAATTAGAAATAGCTTTACACATATGTGTAAAGCTATTTTGTAGTTAATGAATACTTTGGACGATTATATCGTCATCATTTTGTCGGATTACTAAAGACCTCTTTAGCAACTGAAATCGCATTTAAAACGCGTGGAAATCCCATATAAGCTAAACAATGAATAAAAGTCTCGATGATTTCATCACGACTTAATCCGACATTTAAAGCCCCTTGAATATGAATACGAAGTTGACTTGATGTATCTCCTTGTGTCAACAAAGAAGTAATCGTAATCATCTCTCTTTGCTTCATGTCTAATATTGGCCGTGCCTGTGCCTCATCAAACGCTAATAATGTCTTTTGATCCAAGATAGGTGCTATATCAGCTAGACTATCAGATACCATCTGGCTTGCTTCTTTTCCGATCACTGCTTGACGAATTTTTAATCCATTTTCGTATTTATCCAAAATACTGCCTCCTTTTATGTGATATAATCAGTATAAACTATCAAGTATACTTGATAGCAAGGATAAATATTACTTGATTAAGAGGAAATTACGCCATGTCAAAAACATATAAAATTGCTGAGATTGCGACACTCACTGACTTATCTATTCCCACGCTTCGATATTATGAAGCACTTGGGCTTTTACATCCTGATCGAGATAGCAATAATTATCGTATCTTTACTGATGATGATCTCCGTTGGATTGCCTTCATTAAACGCGCTAAGGCAACAGGTATGACCTTATCAAAAATTGTTGACTACTCTAAATTAAGAGAAAAAGGCGATAGCACTGTGCTTGAGAGGATTAACATCTTAGCAGAGCAAGAAATGATTTTACAAATAGAACTAGAAAAAATCCAAGCACATATCAACTTCTTACAAAATAAAAAACAATTTTATACCCAATTTTTAGAGAATCACAAAACGAGATAATTTGCTATACCTCTACATTATTTTTAACTATATAGTCTTGCGATTTATATTTTGCATACAAAAAAACTCGCATCTATTTTTAGATACGAGTTTTTTTAGATTTACCTAGAGTGCTCTAGCACTCCGTTTATGCCCCCTGCAGGGCTTGAACCTGCGACCCATGGATTAAGAGTCCACTGCTCTACCAACTGAGCTAAGAAGGCATTTCTTCTAAACGTAAAGCTTAGTCCCACCAGTTATTATATCAAATAGACTTAAAATTGCAAGAATAAACTAAGTATCGGTAAACTAGATGACTAATCATTAAGGATATAGCTTACTATCTTTAAAGAGACCATCTCCCCATATTTCACGTTCTGACAGACTTGTTTCAATGAGTTCTATTGGTTGACGATTGACAAGTATCATTGCACATTGATAACCAGAAAAAGGTTCATATAAAGGCATGATAATTTCTTGACCTTTTAAAGCCTCTCTAATATTCGACACTTTAAAGGCAACATGGGACTGCTGCTTGATTATCTCATGTAACTCTGAAGCCTCTCCAAACGCATGTAACTGTATAGGTAAAGATAACTCATTTAATCGATCTAAAGTATACATATCAAATAAAGGACTATATCTTGTGGATATATCATCTTTAATTACATCAAGTGGCACTGGCTTTCCAATATGATGAAAAGTCATATGCTGTAGTATTTCTTTACTCACAATTATTCCTCTCTTACTATTTTAGATGAAGTGTCAAACATAATGGATTTGACGCACACAAAAAGCACTGATTGAATGCCGTTGCTTACTCGTGTATTGAACCCGCTGTAACTGTTAAACAGGTGGGTGTCCCGCTCTTACTAAGCGGCTTCCATCTAAAATGGCTTGCACACGGTAAGATGTCTCAAAGACTCCCTAGGTAATACGATTTAGTCGGTCAAAAATGTGAGTAAGTTCGCACATTCCAGTGCTTCTCTATAGATATATCATATCACGCTTCTACATTTTTTGCAATCCAAAAACTTGAAAACGTTTACTTTTTGATGAAAAGTAAATAAAAAAGAAACCTAACAATTAGATTTCTTTTTTATATGATAATGTAACTTACTGGTTCAAAATTGCTAACGTATCTGCTAAATCATCTACATTAACTTCTAACATATCACCTGTTGCTCGAATTTTAACTTCGACGATTCGATCAGCAGCTTTTTTACCAACTGTCACACGTACTGGTAGACCGATTAAATCACTATCAGCAAATTTAACACCAACTCGTTCTGCACGATCATCTTCTAGCACTTGCATCCCTTTGTTGGTTAACATGTTTACGATTTCTGTAGATAAAGCGACTGTAGTGTCATCTTTAACATTTACGGGCACGACATGCACGTCAAACGGTGCCAGTTCTTTAGGGAAATTCATAGACCAAGCAAATTTATAATCCCCTTTAAATGTTTTTTCAACATTAATCCGTGCAAATTGCTCCAAGATTGCAGATAAAATACGGCTGACACCGATACCATAAGAGCCCATGATAATTGGTTTAGCCTTACCATTTTCATCTAGAACATTAGCACCCATACTTTCAGAGTAACGTGTCCCTAATTTAAAGATATGCCCAATTTCAATACCACGCGCAAATTTTAACTTACCTTGTCCATCAGGAGCAGGTTCGCCCTCTTTTGCTGTACGAAGGTCAACAAATTCACTGACTGTGAAATCTCGTTCAAGATTAACGTTTTGATAGTGGTAGCCATCTTCATTAGCACCTACAGTGGCGTTGACCACTGTTTCAACAACACGATCTGCAATAATTTTTACTGAGCTTGACAGGCCAACTGGTCCTAATGACCCAAATGTTGCACCAAAAATCTCAATCGTATCTGCTTCTGAGGCAGGTTCAAGGAAATCAGCACCTAAATGATTAGTTAATTTAACTTCATTTAGCTCATCATCTCCTCTAAGCAACACAACCACAATCTCATCATCAGCTTTATAAACAAGTGTCTTCAAAGTCTGTTCAGTAGAGATAGAAAGCAATTCAGACACTTCATCAATCGTTTTAGCATCAGGCGTTGCGACTTTAACTAATTCACCTTGTTCTGTATAAGACGTTGGTTTAGTGAAAGCTGTTGCAGCCATTTCTAAATTAGCTGCATAGTCAGAACTATCAGAGTAAGCAATCGTATCCTCACCAGCTACTAACCATTTTGCTAGCTCTGCTTTAATATCCTTAATCACATGTTCTGGAATCTCAGAAATATCAGTAATTGATTTATCTAAAATCAACCATTTTGCTAGATCAGTCCGATCAGATGTGATGGCCATGAATTCTTGTGAATCCTTACCACCCATTGCGCCACCATCACCAATGATCCCTTTGAAGTCAAGTCCAGCGCGTGTGAAAATATTTTCATAAGCTTTTTTGTAATCTTCATAGGTTTCATCAAGTGACTCATAATTAGCGTGGAAACTATAGCCATCTTTCATGATAAACTCTCGGCCACGAAGTAAGCCATAACGTGGACGCTTTTCATCTCTATATTTAGGTTGGATTTGATAGATGTTTAATGGTAGTTTCTTGTAAGATGTAATTTCATTTCTAACCAAAGCCGTCATCGTCTCTTCATGTGTTGGCCCTAAGATGAAATCAGATGCATCTCGGTTTTTTAGTTTGTAAAGATCAGCACCGTAGGTATCATAACGGCCACTTTCTTTCCATAAATCAGCAGTTAAAAGTGCAGGTGCTAATAATTCAACAGCACCAATACTTTCAAACTCTTCACGCATAATTGATTTAAATTTTTCAAGCACACGATTTGCAAGTGGTAGATAAGCATAAATTCCAGATGATACTTGGCGTACATAACCAGCACGCACTAAGAGAGCATGACTGATAACTTGTGCATCAGAAGGCATCTCGCGTAAAGTTGGAATAAGCATTTTTGATTGTTTCATTTGAGTGATAGTTGGATAACCCTATCAAGCCCTATGCTTGGAGATTATCCTTTCCTTTCATATAGTGGTTTCATTATATCAAAAAAAGTGCATAAAATCAGCACTTTTCATGAGATCCCTCAGTTGACATACTTTTATATCAAGCATTGGCAAGATTAAGTAACGAGATAGTTATCTAAATAAACGTAAGATATCATTCCAAGTAACAGCAATCATCAACAACACCATAATCCCAACACCAACAAGGGTGACGATATTTTCATACTCTTGTTTCATTGGTTTACGGCGGATACCTTCGATGATATTCATCAAAATCTTACCACCATCAAGTGCAGGGATTGGAATTAGATTGAAAATTCCTAGATTGATAGATAACATCGCCATAAATGCGATAACTGTTGTCAATCCTTCACGCGCGGCTTGACCAGTCATCTGATACATAGCGACAGGTCCACCTAATTTATTAAGGCTTGGATGAAGAAGTAAGTTTTTCAACGCATTGACGATTGTAAATGCTGATGTTATTGCTTTTTCTACCCCTCCTGTAATTTTATCAAAAAATCCAGTCTTCATATTAGGTGTGATACCGATAATGTATGCTTGATCTTGTTTTTTAGGGGTAACTACGACAGTGCGTTTAAGTGTCTTAATCTTTATCTGCTGACCTTTTGAGCTGATAATTTGTTTGGTTAAACTATCCCAATCCGATACTTTATTGCCGTTAATCGAGCTCACTGTATCGCCTGTCCGCAAACCTGCTTGATAGGCTGGTAAATTTTTATCTGTGACTGTAATCTGATTACTATTTAAATCTTGAACCCCACCTTGCATAAACATGACTAGGATAAAAGCTACGATACCTAATATAAAATTATTAAGCGGCCCAGCAAAATTTGTCATCATACGACCAGCTAGACTAGCACTCTGATACTGAACATCTAGTGGTGCGATACGCAGTTCAGTCCCATCACTTTCGACAACTGTCGCATCATGATCTACCTGATAGGTCTGACTTTCACCGTTAACCTCACCTGTAATGGTCAACTCACGTTCAAAGTCATAACTGGTCACTAACATCGGTAGCGCGTGTTCAAACTGCACTTTCTCACTCAGACTAATCCGAGTCACACGCATACTTTCAGGATCTAGCGTTAAACTTACAGGTGCTCCTGTTTGTATGTCAGTTTCATCTTCTCCCCAGCCAGCCATGCGAACATAACCGCCTAGTGGTAAGATACGAATCGTATATACAGTACCATCCTTAGCTTGGTGCGCATAGATTTTAGGTCCCATACCGATAGAAAATTCACGGACTAAGATACCTGATTTTTTTGCAAAGTATAGATGACCATATTCATGTACACACACAATAATACCAAATATGATGATAAATGTAATAAGACTTTGAATCATATTAACTTCCTTTTTCCTCAGCTAACTCAACTATCCACTGATTAACTTTTTCACGTGTCACACCGTCTGATTTTAAGATTTGTTGGAGACTTTGGCCAACAAATTCTATATGTTCAAATACAGCACGTGTCACCAATTGTTCAATCTGTAAAAAAGTTATTTTATCCTCTTGAAAAGCAAGATTAGCAACTTCATTTGCTGCATTGTAAACAGCAGGATACCCACCACCTAACTTACCGACACGGTAAGCCAAATCTAACATAGGAAAACGCACTAAATCCATTTTTTCAAAATGAAGACAACCAATTTGCGTTAAATCAAACGGTTTTTCATGATGCAAGGTGATATGTTTTGGATATGATAGCGCATATTGAATTGGCTCACGCATATCCGATGGCCCTAACTGTGCTAAAACCGCACCATCGTTCAGTGTAATCATAGAATGAACAACAGATTCACGATGCAAAACAACATGAATATCTTCATAAGACATACCAAACAAGTGATGTGCCTCGATAACCTCTAATCCTTTGTTCACCATGGTAGCAGAATCTATGGTAATTTTAGCACCCATACTCCAGTTAGGATGCGTTAGTGCGTCTGCCAATGTCACATCCACTAGCTCATCTCTTGTTTTATCACGAAATGACCCACCAGATGCTGTAATCGTTAAACTGCGCACATCACTTGGTAATACACCTTGTAGCACTTGAAATATAGCCGCATGCTCACTATCAACAGGTAAAATTTTACTACCTGTTCTAGCTGCTTCACTCATAATCGTGTCGCCAGCAACAACCAGTGTCTCCTTATTGGCTAAGGCAATATCACGCCCTAATTTTATAGCCTCAAGTGTCGGTAACACACCGATAGCACCAACGATGGCATTTAGTAAAACATCATAGTCTTGAGTTTGTGCAAGTTGTGTCAAGCCAGTTTGGCCAGAGTAACACGCAATACTTGGAAACTCATCTAACAGTTGCGTTTTTAGATTCTCATGTGCAGCGACTACTAGATTAGGAGAAAATGTTTGAATAATATCACGCGCTTTCTCTATATTTTTCCCAAATGAAAATCCAACTAACTCAAATAAATCGGGATGCGCGGCGATAACATCTAATGCCTGAACGCCAACACTACCTGTCGCACCTAATAAAATAATTTTTTTCTTTGCCATTATCTTATACGTCTCCGTTCAATCCTCTTGATACCCGTTATGAATCCGAGTAACTTTTTAAAATAAACCTAAAAGATGCATAATCGGAAATACAAAAATCAAACTATCAAACCGATCTAATATGCCACCATGTCCAGGGAGAATATTACCTGAATCTTTAACACCAAAATGTCGTTTTAAACTAGACTCAACAAGATCACCTAGTTGACCAACAACAGAAAATACGGCAACTAAGACAATGAGTTTAAAAATATTGATATCTGGTGCTTTATTAGGATATAAAAATACCATTAATACTGCCACAACGATTGCTGATACAATACCACCAAGCGAGCCTTCTACTGTCTTATTAGGGGAAACACTTGGGATAAGTTTTGTTTTACCAATTTTTTTACCGATAAAATAAGCACCCGAATCAGTCGCCCAAACAATAAACAAGGCTAAAAACAAGATAAATAAGCTACTTTGTTGTGCTGCTAATAAATTTTGGAACCCCATACCAACATAGAATGCTGATAAGAAAGGAAATCCTAAATCTTCAAACGAATATTTTCCTTTTGTAAACACCATAATACCCATCATGATAAATAAACACAAGGTAAATAAAGTAAAGTGACTATCCATTCCTAATTTTGGAAAGTACTGTGTCGTTGGCATTGCTAATGAAAGGGCCGCAAAGATAGCTAGAATTCCCTCAAAAGATAAGATTTCGATTTTTCGCATCTTAAACAGTTCACTCATCGCAATAATCGTCAGTAAACCAACTAAAATTTGAAAAGGTGTCCCTCCCACTATAGCCAATCCTAAGAATACGGCTCCTGCTACGACACCTGTTATAATTCGTTGCATCATGCTTTAACTCCTCCATATCTGCGGTCTCTTTTTGAAAATGCATCAAATGCTAAAGATAATGCATGTTCATCAAAATCAGGCCACAACGTGTCTGTAAAATATAATTCACTATAGGCTGTTTGCCACATCAAAAAGTTACTTAATCTATTTTCACCCGAGGTACGAATGACTAAATCTGGATTTCTATAGACTTGAGGCAAAATTGCTGTTGTTAGCCTATGCTCAAACGCCTCCTGTGTGATGTCATCAGTTGTGAGTAAACCAGATTTAACCTCTTGTGCTAAAGATTTAACCGCATCTAAAATTTCATTTTGCCCACCATAATTTAGAGCAATCGTTAAAATCATCCCAGTATTAGCTGCAGTATCTGCAACAGCTTGATCAATTGATTTTAATGTTGACTTTGGGACACCTTCTCTTGTACCAATCATCATAATACGGATATTTTCTCGATGAAGTGTTGGCACAAATTTACCATAAAAATCAATAGGTAAACTCATAATAAACTTGACTTCTGCTGCTGGTCGTGTCCAATTTTCTGTTGAAAAAGCATAAACTGTTAATACTTTAACTCCTGAATTTTGTGCATGAATCGCAATTTTTTGTAAGTTATCCATACCAGCCTTATGGCCAAAAACACGTGGTTTGCCTTGAGCTTGCGCCCAACGACCATTACCATCCATGATAATCGCCAAATGCCCGGGAACTTTTTTATCTTCAATTCCTGTTGTTACCATCTTAATTTATACCTCTAATTACTAACTGTTTAAACATATGCTTTATCATTAACAAAAGCTTTTATTAATTTTATCATATTTTTAAAAATAACACTAAAAAATAAGCCCTGGAGCTTATTTCTTATCTATTTATTCAAATGGTGAATCTGGTGTTTTTGAGTCATCAGTAGATTCAGGAGTTGTCACAGCTTTTGCATCAGAAATAACATCATCTAAAGCATCAGAGGTTGCTGCTGGTTTAACTGTTTTGACTGCCGAACGATCAAAAGTCAAAATAACGCCTTCAGCATCTAATTCAATCGTTCCTTTATCTGTATCAATACTTGATAAAATACCATGTAGGCCACCAATCGTTACGATTTCAGAACCTGGTTGCATACTATTCAATTGTTCTTGACGTTTATTAGCCGCTTTCTTTTGGTTACGCTGCATAAACCACATCATAGCGCCAAATAGAACGATTAAAATTATAAAATTCATTTTTTTACCTCATTTTTTTTATATGTTTCATTATAGCAAATTATCAGCAATAAAAAAAGGATAGACATATTAAACTTAAATAAACATCATTATTTCCCTAGGAAAATTTCATAGTACATGTTATGATTGAATAAGAACTTTTTAGCTTAACTATTTAAATTATATGAATGAGGAGATTCAAAAACATGACAAGTTCAGAACTAAAAACTGCGGCACGCCATGCGCTCAAAGAAAATTTTTTACAAAAACTACTCTTATTAATTATTCCGTTGCTTCTATCTTTTACTAGTAACCGTGTAAGCCAGTCTTATTCAGGTAATATCAATGATGACATTAAGACAGCTACAGATGGTATGTCAAATGCAACCGATTCCGCAGCAGCAGTCGACTGGGGATTGATTCTATATACGGTCATTCCAGTTATGGCCATCATGATGCTCATAATTTTTGCTATCTCAATTATTATCGCAGTTTTCCAAACAGCAGGTATGTTTAACTATCTCGACATTTTTCGTGGCGAAAAAGAAGAGATTAATTTATCCAAAGATATTTTTAGAGCATTTAAAGAAGGCTATTTTTGGAAAATTGCCGGGTTATCTGTTATCATTTCAATCATTATGCTGATTCTTTTCTTCATTCCAGTTATTGGCTGGGTACTAATGGTTTATCTTGGCTTAAGCTGGTCTCAAGCAACTTATGTTTTATATGACAAACTTAAAAATAATGAATACCAAGGCATCTGGGATGTATTGAATACATCAAAACAACTCATGGTCGGCTATAAATTCAGATATTTCCTATTTAACTTAACATTTATTGGGTGGTACTTTTTAGATGCCATTACTTTAGGTATATCTAGAATCTGGACGATGCCTTTTAATACAATGTCTATGGTTTCTTTCTATGAAGCACGTATTCAAGATCGTTTATAAAATGATTTAATAAAAAATAATCAATAGTATAAAAAAAACGCGCAAGCGTTTTTTATTTATCTAAACTCACAGTTTTCTATATGGTCGTTTACCAAACCCACTGCCTGCATATAAGCATAACAAATCGTTGGACCTATAAAAGAAAAGCCTCTTTTTTTCAAATCCTTACTCATTTTTTCAGATATTGCATCACTTGCGGGTATATCATTAATCGTTTTAAACTGATGATCAATTGGCTTGCCATCAACGTACTGCCATATATAGGTAGCAAAACTACCAAACTCTTCTTGTACAGCAATAAAAGCATTAGCATTCTTTATTAGCGACTTTATTTTTAATTTATTACGTATTAATCCAGTATTTTGTAATAACTCATCTAGTTTTTCCTGCTTATACGCTTTTATTTTTTGAACAGAAAAATTATCTAGCGCTTCACGATAATTCTCTCTCTTATTTAAAATAGTTGTCCAACTAAGCCCTGCCTGCATCCCCTCAAGAATGAGCATCTCAAAAAGTATATCATCATCATATTTAGGTTTTCCCCACTCTTCATCATGATAGCGTTCATCTATTGCTGATTTGACCCAATCACATCTAATCATTATACACCTACTCTCCTGCATGATTAACGTCATTATAACATAGTTTTTTGTGTAAAAGAGCACAAGCAAGATTGTTGCTTTTTCAGCAAAAACATGGGTAAAATAGTAGTAATGCATATATAACAAGGAGAATAACATGCCCCAAGACTATCGTGTACTATTGTATTACCAATATGTACCAATTGAAAACGGCGATCAATTTGCCAAAGAACATCTAGCTGCTTGTAAAGAAATCGGTATTACTGGTAGAATTTTAGTTGCTGATGAAGGAATTAATGGTACTGTATGTGGTACTTTTGATCAAACCGAAGCTTATATGACGATGATGCATGAAGATGCTAGATTTAAAACAATGATTTTTAAAATTGATCTTGCAGATCACAACAGTTTTAAAAAAATGCATGTCCGTTATAAAAGAGAACTAGTGAATCTAAGTCTAGAAGATGATATTAATCCGTTAGAAATAACCGGCGCTTATTTAAATCCAAAAGAATTTAGAGAAGCAATTCTTGATGATAATACAGTTGTCATCGATGCTCGTAATGATTATGAATATGATTTAGGTCATTTCAGAGGAGCAGTTCGTCCTGATATTAGAAATTTCCGTGACTTACCACAATGGATAAGAGACCATAAAGAAGAGTTTCTTGAAAAACGTGTGGTTACCTATTGTACGGGTGGCATTCGTTGTGAAAAATTTTCAGGTTGGTTAGTTAGAGAAGGCTTTAAAGATGTTGGTCAACTCCACGGTGGTATCGCAACCTACGGTAAAGATCCAGAAGTTAGAGGCGACTTATGGGATGGTCAAATGTATGTCTTTGACAATAGAATCGCTGTGCCAATTAACCAAGTTGAAACTGTTGTTGTCGGGAAAGATTGGTTTGATGGTACACCATGCGAACGCTATATTAACTGTGGTAATCCAGAATGTAACCGTCAAATTTTAGCCTCTGAAGAAAATGAAGCTAAATATCTTGGTGGGTGTGAACATGATTGCCGTGTTCATCCGCGCAACCGTTACGTGATCAGCCATAACCTTACACAAGAAGATGTTTTAACACGCTTGGCTGCTATTAATGAAGTCGTAACACAATAAATTAAATTACTATTAATAAAATAAAAAAAACTTATCAGTTCTGATGAATTGATAAGTTTTTTTATCAAGTTATGTAACAACGCTTATCGTTATTACAGCTGATTAATTCTTTCTGCCTACGAAGAAAGATACAACAGCAACTAGTATAACAGCTCCAATAATTGATGGAATTAAAGCCATACCAGCTAAACTTGGACCCCAGTGGCCTAAAATAGATTGCCCAATCATAGACCCAACTAATCCAGCGATGATATTTGCAATCCATCCCATAGAATCACCTTTTTTAGTGATTGCACCTGCAATAGCTCCAATAATCGCACCAACAATAAGTGACCATATCCAACCCATAATAATACCTCCTTATAATATAAATCTATAAATACTTATTACTCTTTCATTCTATACTAATCATTCGCTTTATGCTAATAATATGTCATAAAAAGTATATTTCTTTAAACTATAACCATATGTAAACATATACCTAGACTCAGATACCTTGCCTCATAAAAAGGTTTAACGCAGTAAACTAGGCACAAGACGTAACATACATGGTAAAATAGGCATATGGAAACTATTCAATTATTGGCAATATCAAGTATTTCAAAAAATCCCTATCAACCTCGTACCTTATTTGATGAGGTGAAATTACAAGAACTCAGCAATTCGATCAAAGAAAATGGTGTGTTGCAGCCGATTATCGTCAGAAAATCTGGCATTATTGGCTATGAAATTTTAGCTGGTGAAAGACGTTTCAGAGCTTCTCAATTAGCTGGTTTAACAGAGATTCCTGCCATTGTACGTCAGGTCACAGATGATGAAATGATGACACTTGCCATCTTAGAAAATCTACAGCGTGATGATCTAACTGTTTTAGATGAAGCACGAAGCCTGCAAAATTTAGTTACTAAACAAGGTATGACGCATGCAACAATCGCTGATAAATTAGGTAAGTCAAGGCCATATATCAGTAATGCAATTAGAATTTTAAGCTTGCCTGAACGTGTCTTGCAACTTATAGAGGACAAGAAAATTTCCCAAGGACACGCTAGATTGCTCCTAAGTCTCGATACACCTGAAGAACAAATTGCTTGGGCGAAACGAATTGATAAAGAAAAATTATCCGTTAAAGCACTTAGTTTATTACTTAATAAAACGCCAAATTTACCAACTATCAAATCAAAAAATATCTTTCTCAAAGAAGCAGAAGAAAATTTAAGCCAATCTTTAGGCACATCCGTTTCAATTCAGTCAAAAAAAATTGAAATTTCTTATGACAATTTAGAGGAATTAAATAGACTTATCCTCATTTTAATTAACCAGTAATCCACAGGTCAACTTGTGGATTACTTTTTTTAAACACATTTTTCCACATCTTTTTTTGATTTACCCATTTGTGCATAAGTTATACACACCTGTGGTTAACTATGGAAAAAGTCACTATTTTAAACACTTTTTATAAAAAATAGCTGTGATTAACATTATTTTTCTGATTTTTATCCACATTTTCCACAGGTCTGTGTATAATTTTTACTTCACTTGTCAATTTTTATCCTTATTTCCTCGAAATTGTGGAAAACATTGTTTCAACATGATATAATTTTCTTATCCACAAATTTTTTTAAGCCATTATTTTATGATAGAAAATGTATTATCTATCTATTATTCACAAAAAATTGCTATTAACTACTACAGAGAAAGGAGTCAGATGTCTTTAACTCCAAATGACCAAAAATTTTGGCAACGTGTAAAAGAACTTGCACAAAATAATCTAGGCCAAGCACCTTATGACTTTTTCATAGAACCAGCTAAACTACTAGAAGTGTCAGATAATAATGCTAAAATCTATCTTGAAAGTAATATGCACCAAGATTTTTGGCGAAAACAAGAAGATCTGATTAAAACAGCAGGATTCGAAATATATGGTACAGAAATTCATTTTTCACTCTATTCAGCAGATGAAATCAATATTTCTGATTATGAGAATACAGACAAAGCAGCTGATACCCCTGAAACTACACCTGTTGTGACTAGTCCAGAGTTAAAAACTGGGTTAAACAATAAATACACATTTGAAAATTTTGTACAAGGTGAGGGCAATCGGATGACACTTGGTGCAGCAATAGCCGTAGCTAATGATCCAGGTGGTATGTATAACCCATTATTTATATATGGTGGTCCTGGCCTTGGCAAGACTCACCTTATGAATGCTATTGGTAATGAGATATTGAGTAACAATCCTTCATCTCGCATTAAATATGTATCATCTGAAAACTTTGTCAGTGATTATGTTCAAAGTTCCAGAAAAAATCAGATGCAAGACTTCACTGATCAATATCGAACATTAGATTTATTACTATTAGATGATATTCAATTTTTTGCCAAAAAAGAAGGAACGATTAACGAATTTTTCCAGACCTTCAATACGCTACACGATAAAGGCGCACAAATTGTTATCTCAAGTGATCGCCCACCTAATGAATTAAATGAATTTGAAGAGCGACTAAAATCTCGCTTTGGTTGGGGATTAACAACTGATATTACGGCACCAAACTATGAAGATCGGATGGCTATTTTACTTAATAAAGTAGATGAGATGTCTTTTAAAGTGCCGTCAGAGACGCTTTCTTATATCGCTGGACGAATTGATTCCAATGTCAGAGATTTAGAAGGTGCACTAAAGAATTTAAAATTTTATGCCAACACCTATCATATTGATATCATTGATATCGAGACTGCTTCTAAAGCCCTTAATACGTTAGAGTCTACTAAAATCACACCAGATAAAGATGTTACTTCTAAACAAATTCAAGAAGCTGTCGCGAGTTTCTATAAAATATCTGTTGCTGATATGATCAGTAAAAAACGACCAAAAGAAATTGCCTATCCTAGACAAGTTGCCATGTACTTGATTCGAGAAATTACAGGTAAAAGTTTACCGGCTATTGGCAAAGAATTCGGTGGACGTGATCATACCACTGTCATTTATGCGCATAAACAGATTTCTGATAAAATGAAAACAGATACTGCACTTCAAAAAGATATCGATACAATCAAAACGCAATTAAAATAGGTTTAGCCTTTTGTGGAAAATAGTCACAGTTATACACACCTTATCTTTTTTTATCCACAGGTCAAACTTACCTCTAAATCAACCGTTTCGAGACTTATCCACATACTCAACAGGCCCTATTACTATTACTAACTATATTTATTTAATTAATAAAAGAAAGAGTTCTCTAGATGATTAATTTTTCCATCAATAAAACTGCTTTTCTCAATAATTTGAGAATTACCAAACAAGCTATTTCTAGTAAAGTAGCAATTCCTACGTTATCAAAGATTAAAATTGATGTAACCACAGATGGGATTACTTTAACAGGATCTAACGGACAAATTTCAATTGAAAATTTTATACCAAAAGATGATGAAAATGCAGGTATATTGATTTCACAAGTAGGTAGTATCTTATTAGAAGCAAGCTTTTTCGAAAGTGTTGTGAATAATCTGCCTGAAATTACTTTTGAGTTTCAAGAAATCACTCAAAATCAAGTTGTCTTAACTTCTGGCCAGTCTGAAATCACGCTTAAAGGGTTAGATGTAGAGATGTATCCAAGAATTCAAGAAATGGCTACTGAAAATCCTTTGCATATTAAAGCTGGTGTTTTAAAAGACATCTTTACTGAAACTGCATTTGCAGTATCAACTCAAGAATCACGACCAATTCTTACTGGGGTTCATTTAACCTTAACAGATCATAAATTATTAAAATCGGTTGCGACTGATTCACATAGAATGAGTCAAAGAATTATTACATTAGATAAATTGAGCGAAGATTTTGATCTTGTTTTACCTAATAAATCTATAAATAGCTTCAAATCAGTGTTTTCTGATGATGATGCAGAACTTGATATTTTCTTTTCAAGCAATCAAATTCTGATTCGAAACGAAACAATTTCGTTTTACACGCGCCTTGTTGAGGGAAATTATCCAGATACTAACCGCTTAATTCCCTCAGAAGCAGATTATACACTCGATTTAACACTTGATGTTGCAAATCTACGTCATACGATGGATCGTGCTAAACTACTCTCTAATGCAACGACAAACGGCACAGTGAAATTGACAATTTCTGGAGATGCAATTACTGCTACCGTAAATTCACCAGAGGTTGGTTCTGTTCATGAAGAAATAACACCTTTAGCTAAATCTGGAGATGATTTAACGATTTCATTTAATCCTCAATACCTGATAGATGCCTTAAAAGTAATCAAAGAGCCAGAAGTGAGAATTAGATTTATCTCTGCTGTTAGACCTTTTACATTAGTACCAAAAAGCGATACGCTTGATTTTATACAATTAGTCACACCAGTTCGTACAAATTAAGTTAATCTAGATGCTGTCTATGTTGAGCAGCCAAACATGATATAATAGACCGAGAGGTCTTTTTTGTTATGAAAGTTATCCACACAGATATTTACGGCGATCTACCTAATTTCTTAATCGATGAAGCGCGTGAGCAAATTAAGAGCGGCAAAAAAATTTTTTATATTGTGCCATCTTCACTTTCTTTTGAAAAAGAGAAGGAAATTTTGATGCGTTATAATAAGGGACAAGATGGTGCTTTATTTGATTTAACCGTGACAAGATTAAAACAGTTACCTTGGTATTTTGATAAAAATCAGGAAACAGATAACCAAACACTGTCGTCTGTTGGACTTGCCATGTTAATGCGGAGAACACTAAAGCTATTACCTGATAATAAAATTCCAACCTATCGCTTTATTAAAGAAAAGCAAGGGTTTATTGATCAATTAGTTGACTTATATCAAGAATTGATAACAGCTAATCTCACTTCTGATGATTTATTATTAACTAAACATAATCAAAAGAATATGGAACTCAAAGTCATACTAGATGAGTTTGAGTATCAGTTAGGCCACTTTTCAAATGAAAATAAATTGCAGCATTTTATTGAGTTATTACTCACTGATAAAGTGACAAGTGATTTACAGGATTATGTGTTAATTATTGAGGGATACTCTAGATTTTCAGCAGAAGAGATGATCTTAATTGATACGCTATCAACAAGAGTATCAGATATTGTTTTTGGTATCTATACCTCTAAACGAGCACTTAATTCAAGTTTTATTGAAGGAAATATCTATCAACAATCTATTGAATTAATTCGCAGTTTATCACAAAAATATGAGTTGACGCTCATTGATAAAAGTGTCAACAAAGATAAAAGTTTAGCAACAAATATATCCTTATTGATGGAAAAAGAATCTGATTTTAGTATTTCTGATAGTGATGTTTTACATGATGATGGTACAGTAGAAATTTGGCAGGTTGTCAACCATAAAGAAGAGATTGAACATGTTGCCAAACAAATTCGTCAACTTTTATTTACAGGTGTACAATATAAAGATATTTTAGTCTTACTAGGTGATATAAATGCTGATGCCATTTTACTACCCGAAATTTTTAAAACCTATGAGATTCCTTTTTTCTATGCGCAAGAAAAGTCAATGAAAGATCATCCCCTCATCGTACTCATAGAAGCGCTTGTAAAAATTAAAAAAAGTAATTATCGCCTACAAGATGTTTTGAGCTTATTAAAGACAAATCTTTACACAGCTGATAATATATCTGTAAACGATATTTACAAGTTTGAATACTATAGTTTACAACGAAATGTCAAAGGTGAAAGTAAGTTTAAAAAAACATTTGATCATGTCGAGGCAGAAAAAATTAGAGCATCATTAGTTGGTGAGCAGTCACCTTTACAGCTTTTATTGTCATCTAGGAAAAGTAAAGGGTTAACATGGGTAAAAAAATTTCAAGCATTTCTAGAAACAGGATTGATTCAAGCATCAGTCGAGCAGCTTTACGTTGATGCAGAAACAGCTGCAAATTTTGATAAGTCATCAGAACATTTGGAAGTCTGGAAATTGTTAATGACTGTTTTGGAAGAATTTACAGCTGTCTTCGGTTTAGAGTCACTTACCGTACAAGAATTTTTAGAGATCATTGAATCAGGGATTAAAAATGCTAGTTACAGGTTAGTACCTGCAAATGTAGATGTTGTGCAGGTCAAAGCCTATGACCTAATAGAACCTCATACAGCAGATTATGTTTTTGCTATTGGCTTGACACATGCAAATTTTCCAAAACAAAAACAAAATGTGTCTCTATTATCTGATGAAGAACGTGCAACAATCAATCAAAATATACGGGAGCATGGTCACATTAAATATATTGATGAGCCTGTGTTTATCAATACAAAAAAGAATAATTTTACAGCTTTACAACTTTTTAATACAGCTAATAAAAAATTAGTACTTTCAACACCACAACTCTATAGTAATGAGCAAAGTGAAACATCACAATTACTTAATTTTTTGATCAGTCGTGGCCTTGAACCAAAACTCAAACACGGTATCAATCTAAATGAGACGGTGGCACATATCGGTAATTATGACGGGTTGCTGGCTAATCTAGGTGAAATTCAAAGACAATTACTTGTTCATGCTGAACAGACTTTAGAGAAAAAGACGACGTCATTTTGGCTTAGTTTATTTAGAGTGATGACAAAGCATCCAGATTATCAATTCTTGTTATCAGCTGCTAAGACAGATCACTTAGCACAAAGACACATTCAATTACCAGTTATATCAGAATTATATCCAACTGATTTGAATGCATCAGTCTCAAGTTTTGAAAGTTTTTATAATTGTGAATATCAATACTTTATTAAGCAAACACTACACATAAGGGAATTTGAAAAGATAGACTTAGATTCAAGATTATCTGGGGCATATTTTCATGAAGTGTTTGAAAAAGTAATGAGAGATAGTCAAGGTGGTACACAAAATTTTGACAAGATATTGACACAAACGCTACATGAAGTTGATGATAAATATGCGACATACTTTACACGTGATGCAAGTAGTGAGTATACGCAAAAAAAACTTAAAGAAATTATCAAGCAAACAGCAACGATTATCAAAAAAACGATAGCTAATTCTGGTGTTCATTCATTGGCTTTTGAACAAGCATTTGGGTTTGAAAAATCTAATCTTGAAACTTATCAAGTCGCATTGCAACAAGATAAACAGTTGAATTTACGAGGACTAATAGATCGCGTTGATCATATCTTTAACGCTTTAGGTGCAGTTGACTATAAATCAGGTGATAAAAAATTTGATTTACAAGATGTTTACGATGGAACTAACTTGCAGTTTTTGACCTACTTAGATATTTTACGTCAAAATGCTAGTAAATTTAGTACTAGTCCAACGATCTGGGGTGCTTTATATTTACATCTACAGAATCCAACGATACCACTAAAATCTATTAACGATATCAAAGATATTCCTGATGAATTAAAAAAATTGATGAAGTATACAGGTTTTTTCAATGCGTCGCTTGCAGGTGATTTGAAAAATAATTTTGATGAGCTGTTTAATTTAGGTCAATTCACTAAAGACAATCAACCTTATAAAAGTAATGCTAACTTCTTTTCAGAGCAAGAAATATCATCGATGATTACGCATAATGAAACACTTTATAAAGCGGCAGGAGAGAAAATTTTATCAGGAAAAATTAACATCAATCCTACTGTTGTCAAACATCATGCTAAAGGGTGTCAATTTTGCCAATTTAAGAGTATTTGTGGGTTTGAACCAGATATTCATCTAGCATCTGGTAGACCAATTCACCAAAAATCAAAAGAAGAAATTAGAGAAACGTTATTAATGGGAGGTAAAGATCATGCGTCATCTCACTGATCTAGAAATAAAAGCACTACAAGATAATGAGTCTCAAAAGTCCTTGCCGAAAACCCCAGAACAAATTGAAGCTATCTATCGTACAGGAACAAATATCTTAGTCTCAGCATCTGCAGGGTCAGGAAAAACATTTGTCATGACTGAGCGTATTATTAATCTTATTTTAAATGGTATATCAGTTAAAAATTTATTTGTATCAACCTTTACAAATAAAGCAGCTACAGAGTTAAAAACACGGTTAGATAAAAAGATTAGAGAAACAAGGAATAACGTAGATGATCGTAAAAAAAGACATCTGTTGACAACGGCTTTACAAGAGTTACAATATGCTGACATCGGCACAATGGATAGTTTTACGTTAAAATTTCTTAAAGAACATTTTTATCTCAAAAATATAGATCCTAGCTTTAGACTATTAGTTGATAAAACAGAGCAAGATGTCATTAAACAAGAGCTATTTGATAAATTAGTAGAAGAGTCATTAGCTGGAAAAGGTGTCATCAGTAGAGAGCGTTTTATTAGAGTCATGGAGAATTTCTCGACTGATAGAAAAATAACGCCTTTCTATACTGTACTAGATAAGATTAATACGTTTGCTGACAGTTTAGAGAATCCTTTGAATTGGCTTCAAGACACGTTTATGACAGGGTTTTCTAAATATCAAAAATATACAGAGTTACCAGATAGATTTACAGACGGGTTACAAGAAAGTTTATCAGATATTTACAGGATACTTGAAGCAAATTTAGCTTCTGGATTAATTACAGGTAAAGCAAAAATAGCTAATACGCAAGAATTTCTAGGGAATTATGACTATCTTAGTAGCTGTCTAAAAGAAAAAAAATTCAAAGATTTTTTGACTTTATATCGAGAGTTAAAATTTCAGTTTGTACCGAATGCCAACAATAAAGACAATAGAGATGAGGGAGTAGAACTTCAAAAGAAAGAAATCAAAGCGTTAATTACGACTAATAAAGAACGGTTAGATGCTTTTGTTGAGTCTATCAAGCACCAAGAAATTATAGAAAACTATCATGATTTAGCTAAAGAATTGACAAGTGATTTACAAGAGATTGCTTTAGTGTTTTATCAAGCATACCACAACTATAAACTTGAACATGGTATGCTTGACTATGCGGATATTACACACTTGACGATAGAAATTTTACAGGAAAATGATACGTTAAGAACAGTTTATCAAACGCAATATTTTGAGGTGATGGTAGATGAATATCAAGATACTAATCACCTGCAAGAAGGCATGTTAAATCTGTTATCTAATGGTCATAATAAATTTATGGTTGGAGATGTTAAGCAATCCATTTATGGGTTTCGATTAGCAGATCCTGCATTATTTATGGCCAAATATGAGTCCTACCAGCGTGAAGATAGTGATGGTGTATTAATTAGACTAAAAGAGAATTTTCGCTCAAGACCTGAAGTGATTCAATTTACCAATGAAATTTTTAAAAGATTGATGGATAAAAATATTGGTGAAATGGTATATGGGGAAGCAGAATCACTAGTAGTTGGGAATACAGCATATCAAACAGATACATCAGATAGTTTAACAGCAGAATTACTGATTTATCAGGATCAAAAAGCTAAACCAGATGATGAGAATAGTTTGACATCAGATGAACTTGTCGTCACAGCACAAGAGATTTTAAAACTTGTAAAGAGTGGTGTCAACTACAAAGATATTGTTATTCTTGTCAGAAGTAAAACAAATAATAGTGAGATTGAACGTGTTTTACAGTCCTATAATATTCCCGTTGTGCTTGATGAAGGCAAGATGACTTATTTACAAGCAATGGAAGTATTGGTTATGTTAGATGTTTTAAGAGCGATTGATAATCCATTATTTGATATTTCATTTGTGTCACTTTTGAAGTCTCCATTGGTCAACTTTGATGAGAATGACTTGTCAATTATTAGTTTACAGGCTTCAAATGACGTTAGTTTTTATGAAAAATTGCAGTTGTCTATTGCAAAGACCGGGCTTAAACAAGAGTTAATACCCCAACAACTATTTTTGAAATTAACAGCTTTCATGACCAGGTTTGATCGCTGGACTAAGTTATCACGACAAGATAGTTTATATAGTCTAATTTGGCATATTTATCGTGATACACATTATTATGATTATGTTGGTGGGATGATTAATGGACAGCTAAGACAAGCTAATCTGACTGCTTTAGCAGATCGAGCTGCTGATTATGAGACGTCAGGATATAAAGGGTTATTTCAATTTATCAATATGATTGATAATTTTATTACGAGTAACAATGATTTGACTTCTGTTAATATCGCCCTGCCAACTGACTCTGTTCGTGTCATGACAATCCATAAGTCTAAGGGGTTAGAGTTTCCATATGTCTTTATTTTGAATTTCAATAAAAAGTTTAATACTAAAGAGTTATCAGGGGATTTGATTCTATCTCGAAAAAATGGTGCTGGTATTCAATTTACAGCGGATTTTAAGGACGAAATTGATACAGAATTTCCTTATGCACGCGTAAAAATGACTACCCTACCTCATCTTGCAAATAGTCTAGAAAAAGAGTATCAATCTCTAGCCGAGGAAATGCGGATGCTTTATGTCGCATTTACAAGGGCAGTCAATAAAATTTACATGATTGCTAAAATCGACGCAGCTAAAATAGATGATGCTGGTCAATTTATCCCTTATCAAACTGTGTCATTTGATCAAGCAGGTTTACTGGAAACAAGTATTAGGAAATCGAGTCAAGGTTATTTGCATTGGATTTTAGGTATCTATCAGGCGATGACAGTAAAAACATCATTAGGCCTTAAAGTACGCTTGGTAAGTGATGAAGCGTTACAGGATATGTCTATCGTGGATGAGGCACCTATGACTTCTTTTGAGACGTTATTAACAGCATCTCAAAGTTTTGATCATGTAATGGACACAATCGAAGACGTTAAGAAAGCTAAAAATATTTTAGAGTCAACTGATCAGCTAAATCAAAAATATCAAGCAGGTATACAATTACCAACAGTTCAGACACCTAGTCAGATTAAGAAACGCTATGAACAGTTACTACCTGAAAGTGATGTTGTGATCAATACACATCATAAGTATTCAAAATTTGAGTTTTTTCAAACTGATAATAAAGTATCAGCTACAGAGTTAGGTACTGCTGTACATGAGTTGATGCAATCTATTGATTTTACAAATGTTTCACGTGAAACATTAAAGCAGACAATTTCAAGGTTATCAGTGAAAGAAGCAGTCAAACAAAAGATTGATATAGATAAAATTTTAACTTTATTTACGACATCATTTGGGGAATTCATGGTAGCGAATGCTGATAAGATGACACGAGAAGCACCATTTTCGATGTTAAAAACAGACGAAGCTTCTGGTGAACAGTATGTGATTCGAGGCATTATAGATGGATTTATTAAATGTGATGATAAGATTGTTCTTTTTGATTACAAAACGGATCACTTTACAACATTAGATAAAATGAAGGAAATCAGCTCCCAATATCATATGCAAATGTCACTTTATGCAGAAAGTCTTTGTGCAGCTTTTAAGGTAGACCGTGTTGAAAAATACCTCATTTTATTAGGTGGACCAGAAAAAGTATTTATTGAAGCAATATAAAAAAAGAGCATCAGCTCTTTTTTATTTGCTTAAGTTCAAACTTACTTATTTTTAGAAATACGGCTGCAGCTATTATGCTAAGCAACATGACTTTTAGTAGCTGTAATAATCGATTTTCAACAATTAAGCTATTGTCACCAATTAGTAAAATTAGGCTCATTGCTAAGAGTGCGACATAAAATCGTTTAGTTAATAAAGTAAGCGGGTGTATTTTACTGTAGCACATATAAAGCAAGGCAACGACTAACAAGCTAAACAGACTAGATAATGACGCACCAAGAATGCCATAAGCAACAGTTAGAGGATAAACGGTTAATAATTTAAGACATAAGCCAACCAGTAATATATAACCCGATGCTTTATTTTTATGTTTTAAAAATAAAGCATGATGATATAGTTGGATCATAGAAATAAGCGGAATTTGAAGGATAAAAATTTGTAAGCTTAACGCATGACTATGACTTTTAAATAAGATATCATTCATTGTTGGTAATAGAATAAATAAGCCTGTTGTGATCGTAACCGATAACAGGATAACAACATGCCAAATTTTTCTAGGGATATGGCCTTTTTTTGAAAGCCTTGGTAAGGCATCAGTCAAAATAGAGGTTGTAATCACAAGTCCTAATTGTAAAAAAGGTTGACCTCTATCATAAACGCCTTTTAGTTTTTCAGCTGCATTTGAGCTCATAGGCTGTGATATATTCATCAGCGCATGCTTGACAAAAAAGACATCGATCATTTGCAACAACAGCATGTAAACCATGAAAAAAGTGAAAATTAGTGAAGATATCCCAAATTTTTTTATAATATTGAGTTTAGCTGCTAATAAAAAGAAGTTAGTAAACAACTGTTTTAATTGTAAAGGAGTTGTAACGATCAAGTAAACTAATGAACATAGTCCACCTACAAAGGATCCTAACATCGCTAGGAAAGAAACTGTGTAAATATTAGGGGAGAATTTAAGAAAAGATGCAGCTGCCAAGATAATCAAAACCACTCTAAACACTTGCTCTATAATTTGAGAGATAGCAGTTTTTCCCATTTGATGACGACCCTGTAAAAGACCTCTGTATAAAGATAAAAAAGGGACTAGTAACAAAGGTGATATGGCCATGACCAAAGGTGAGGCTAGTTTTTCTTGTCCCATTAATTTAGCAATGGGCTGACTAAAAATTGTCAAGATGACAAAACTAGCAAAAGATAAGAGTAAAGAGAGCTGGAAAAATTGTTGTGTATCTAGCTCTGGTTCATCTGATCTGTGTATTAAACTAGATAAAAAATTGGGTAAAGCAACTAATGACAGTGTGGTTATGATTGAATAGAAAGGGTAAACTTGTTGGAAAGCATAGAAGCCTTGATCTCCAACTAGATTTTGATAAGGAAAACGGTATAGTGCAGCTAAAATCTTGGATATGAATCCTGCTATAGCAAGGATACCTGCACCTTTAAACGTATTAGCTAGCAGTCTTTTCATTTGATTTCTCATCTCTTATATGACTTAAACGTTCTGTAAAGGACATGAGTTGAGATAAGTATACAGCTTGTGATATATTTCTAACATCAAATCTTAACATCATCTGTCCCCTCTCTTCACCAATTTTAGCTTTTAAATTTGTTTTGGATAACGCATCAAAGTAATCTTGTGGCATAAAATAGTTGTTAGCCTGTTTACTCATACTATACACGATAGTGTTAAGTTTAAGCTCTATCTTGTCAACTAGTGAATGATCAGCAAAGTATTTCAATAAACCAATTTCTAATAAATAGGCGACAGTATCAGGGTACTCTCCAAATCTATCAATTAATTCATCTTGTAAATCTTGATAGTATGCACGACTTTCAATCTCTCTGATACGTTTGTAAATTTCAATTTTTTGCCGTTGATCACTAATATAGGTTGAAGGCAAGAAAGCATCAATAGCTAGGTTAATTTCTGTGTTCGATTTTTTGGCTTTTCCAGTTTTACCTAAACGTTTATTTACGGCTTCTTCTAAAAGTTGTGTATATAAATCAAACCCAATTGAATCAATAAAACCGGATTGTTCAGCACCCAGGATATTACCTGAGCCACGAATTGACAAATCCCTCATGGCAATTTTAAACCCTGACCCTAATTCTGTAAAGCCTTTAATTGCTTCTAGTCTTTTTTCAGAAACATCAGATAATGCCTTATCAGGTTGATACATGAAATAAGCATATGCTACTCTGTTAGAGCGTCCGACACGTCCACGCAATTGATAAAGTTGAGAAAGGCCCATCTTATCAGCATCCTCTACAAATAGTGTGTTAGCATTTGGAATATCAACACCAGTTTCGATAATCGTTGTGGCAACAAGTAAATCATACTCACCATTTATAAAATCAAGCAAGGTATTTTCTAGTTGTATTTCACTCATTTGTCCGTGTATATAACTAACTCTTGCTTCTGGGATCAGCTCAGAAATTTGCGACACTTTTTGTTCTATTGTGTCAACACGGTTGTAAATGTAAAAGACTTGTCCACCACGAGAAATTTCTCTTAGGACAGCATCTCTAAGCACACTTGGGTTTGTCTCCATCACATAAGTTTGGACTGGATAACGATTAGTTGGTGGTGTTTCTATAACTGATAAATCTCTGATTCCCATCATTGACATATGTAGCGTTCTAGGGATTGGTGTTGCTGTTAGTGTCAATACATCAACCTGAGTTTTGAGCTCTTTAAGTCTTTCTTTATGCTTGACACCAAATCGCTGTTCTTCATCAATTATCATTAACCCTAAATCAAAAAAGACGACATCTTTGGATAATAAACGGTGTGTCCCAATGATTAAATCAATTCTATCTTTTTTGAGTTTTTCCAGAATATCCGTTTGTTCTTTTTTGGTTTGAAATCTAGACATAACAGCAACGTTAACACCAAATTCATTAAACCGTTCTTTAAAATTATTATAATGTTGTTCTGCTAAAACTGTAGTGGGTACTAAGATAGCAACTTGTTTATGATTATTGATTGCTTTAAAAGCAGCACGCATCGCTACTTCTGTTTTCCCAAAACCAACATCTCCGACCAATAATCGATCCATCGGTCTTACGCTTTCCATATCCTTTTTAATCTCATTAACGGAGCGTAGTTGATCGTCTGTTTCAGTATAGGCAAACGCTTCATCAAACTCTTGTTGACTTTGATCATCAGGTAAAAATGCATACCCTTTTTGACTTTCTCTCATCGCATATAGTTTAATCAAGTCCTCAGATATATCTTCAATTTGCTTACTGACAGTTTTGACAGTGCGTTTCCATCGGCCATCATTAAGTTTATTAATTTTAGGTGCTTTGCCTTCACCTGCTGAGTATTTTGTAAGTAAATCGACCTGCTCTACCGGTATAGAGATCGTATCATTGTTTTGATATTGGATCGTTAGGTAATCTCTATGCATATTTGCAATTTCAATCGTCTCTAATCCAAGATATTTACCGATACCATGTGTTTGATGGACGACAAAATCACCAACTTCAAGCTCATTGTAATCTTTGAGTCTCTCTGCGTTGGTAATATTTAGTCTTTTAGTACGTCTTTTTTTGTTTTTACCAAAAATCTCTTTTTCTGTGATAAATACAATTTTTTCATCCAACAGATTAAACCCATTTGTCAAGTTCATGTTGACAATGTTAACTTTGGATTTTTGGATATTTGATTCACTAGCTAATGTAAACGGAGTGTCAATTTCTAGTAAACCATCTGTCAATTTACGTTGTTTATCGCTAGAAATTGTCAAAATAACCGTATAGTTGAGCTTTGTGAGATGTTCTAATTCAATTTTTAACAAAGATAGCTGACCAAAAAAAGATTGCATCGTATGTTGATTAAAATTATGCAACTGGTCAAACTTCAAATTACCAAGACCTTTTTGAAAATTAGAAAAGAAAGTGGCAGGTTTGTATTGTCTTAACTGGTGGATGACATCGAATTGGTATGTCATACCGTCAATGGAACGATTTAATATTTTTTCTGATAGGCCGAATTCAGCAGTTTCTTGCGCTGTTTTATGATTCATTTCAGTAATTTTTTGAAAATCATCAATAAATAGTTGTGTATGATTCGGAATATAATCTAGTAAAGTCCATTGTTTCTCATAAAAGAACTCACTAAATTTTCTTAAATCGGGATGATAATAGTGATGTTTTGCAGCTGCGATTAATTCTTCAAAGTATGACTTTTGTTTATCATTTTCATAGGTGATACTTGATAATTTGTTGGTTCCTCTTTCAAAATCTGTTTGGCTCAAGATAAAGTCAGAAGCAGGGGTAATTGTTATCGTGTTGATTTCTTGTAATGAGCGTTGTGAGTCAATATCAAAAAAACGGATACCATCAATCTCATCACCAAAGAATTCAATTCGGATAGGATTCTCCGCATTTAAAGGATAGATATCTAAAATATCTCCTCTTTTAGAGAACTCACCAGGACTCATGACACGTTGTACTGCTTCAAAAGATAGCGTTGATAACTGAGTGGAAATTTCAGTAATGTCACATTCTTGACCAATAGTAAAGGTGATGTTGCATGAATTAAAGTAATTAGGATCCGGTAATAGGTTACGTAATGCAAAAATTGGTATAATTAAAAAACCAGTTGCGGAGTTATCTTGTAGAAAACCAAGTGCATCTAGTCTATAGGCAATTCTTTCTTTACTAGCGATTGCATACTCTGCAAAAATATTATCATCAGAAAAATATTGGAATACATTTTCTTCACCTATGAATTCTGATAAGTCATTATATAATTCACTTGCATGGTATTGGTTATCTGTGATGACAATTATTTTATCAGGGTTATTGTTAAAGGCGCTAGCCATGATAAATGATTTTATTGTACCTTGTATACCCGTGAAAAGCGTACGCGATGTTTTGTTAAGGTTACGATACCAATTCGTTAGTACTTGGTTGGTATCAAACAAATCTGTAAGTTTCATCCGTTAAATTGGTTTCCTGTCTGATTAAAATCATTGGTTTTAATAAATGCTTGTAATGCATCTGTTGCCCGCATGATACCTAGTTCAGCCGTGTCATTATCTTCTTTATCAAATCTACTCAGTACATGATTAACAACAGTCATCCCGTTTTTAGGTCTACCAATACCAATTTTTATGCGATTAAACTGCTGGGTATTGAGATGTTGTGAGATCGATTTGATACCATTATGCCCACCTGCAGAACCTTTTTGACGTAATCTTAATTTGCCTACGGGCATATCTAGATCGTCATAGACTACAGTCATATCTTCAGCTACTAATCCATTATAAGCTAAAATGGGTTTAACAGCTTTTCCTGAATCATTCATAAACGTAACCGGTTTTACTAGAATGATTTTCTCACCATCAACAAAAGTGCTAGCGACATCTGACATGAATGTCTTATCTCTTTTAAAGGCAACATTTAATTGAGCTGCGATCGTATCTAAAACATCAAATCCAATATTGTGTTTTGTATGTGTATATTTATCACCAGGATTACCGAGTCCTACAATTAGTTTTGTCAAGTTTACATTCTCCTTTACATCAACTTTACTTATCTGTAAATTATGTAAACGTCAAAAAAGACTGAAATAAAAATTTCAGCTTTTTCGACGCTTAGACATTAAAACGAAATTCCAAGATATCACCATCTTGGACGATATATTCTTTACCTTCTTCTCGAAGACGACCAGCTTCTTTGACAGCTTTTTCAGAGCCGTACTTAACTAAATCATCATAAGACATGGTGACAGCACGGATAAATCCTTTTTCGAAATCACTATGAATGATACCAGCAGCACCTGGTGCTTTGATACCACGCTTGAAAGTCCAAGCACGAACTTCTTTTTCTCCTGCTGTAAAGTAAGTGCCAAGTCCGAGTAAATGATAAGCCACTTGTGTCAACTTGTCAATACCGGATTCAGTAAGTCCGATAGCTTCCAGAAATTCTAATTTTTCATCTTGATCTAGTTCTGCAATTTCTTCTTCAACACGCGCAGAAATCACGACTGTATCAGCATTTTCTGTTGTTGCAAAATCACGAATTTGTTTGACATAAGCAATGTTTTCAGGATCTCCGACAGCATCTTCTGATACGTTTGCAACGTATAAAACAGGTTTAGTGGTGAGTAGAAAGAGTGATTTTACAACTTTTAACTCATCATCTTCAAAGGCAACTGTTCTAGCAGATTTACCTGCTTCGAGTACAGGTTTGATTTTTTCTAAGACTTTAAACTCTAAAACAGCGTCTTTATCTTTTTGTGTACGGGCAATTTTTTCAACACGCGCATAGCGTTTGTTAATAGAATCTAAATCTGCTAAAATTAATTCTAAATTAATGGTGTCGATATCTGCTAGTGGATCGACGAAATCACTTTCACGACCTTGCTCTCGCATCACGTTTTCATCATCAAACGCACGGACCACGTGGATAATCGCATCTACTTCGCGAATATTGGCTAGAAATTTATTACCAAGTCCTTCACCTTTTGATGCACCTTTAACAATCCCTGCAATATCTGTAAATTCAAAAGTAGTTGGGATAGTCTTTTTGGGTTTGATCAATTCTGTAATTTTATCTAAACGTTTATCAGGTACTTCAACTGTACCAACATTTGGATCAATTGTGGCAAATGGGTAATTAGCTGCTTCTGCCCCTGCTTGTGTGATTGCGTTAAATAGTGTAGATTTACCTACGTTAGGTAGTCCGACAATTCCTGCTGTTAAAGCCATAGTATAGTTGTTATATCTATTTTAAAACAAACAAATAGATATAAACTCCTTTCTTAATTCAAAACTTTTTTCAATTTTTTGTTAAACTCATTTCTTGGCATCATGACAAGGTGATCACAGTTAGTGCAACGTATTTTGATATCTGCACCTAAACGTAGAATTTCCCAATGATTAGCTTTTTTTCCAGTTGCTTTAACTAGACAAGCATGAGGTTTTTTCATTTCAACAAAATCACCTAAATTGTACATTAGTCCCTCCGTAAGCCCGAAACATTTTCATTATATTTTAACAAAATACTGGTGAAAAGACAACTCGTGCCAAGCTTGGTAATCTTATTGCTAGTCGTTTTAAGGATTAGTCTTATACGATGTGAGTAAAAAAATGATGCAGAAGACAAAGTAGGTTAACTCATCTGTTCTTAATTTGTGTAGGTGAGGTTTGGCGATACTTAAATCAACAGGATATACAGATACGTCAGTACCTGATAACTGTTAATAGGTCTTATAAACAAAGGTTTTTTAAAATATCTGATTGTACAATTTAGGTCAAGATATGCTATAATGTATGCTATGAGATTAGACAAATATTTAAAAGTTTCTAGAATAATAAAAAGAAGAACGGTTGCTAAAGAGGTCGCTGATAAAGGACGTATCAAACTGAATGGACTGTTAGCTAAAAGTTCATCAGATGTTAAATACAATGATGTCGTAACGATTGCTTTTGGTAATAAAATCTTGGAAGTTCGCGTATTGGATATGAAAGACTCTACAAAAAAAGAAGATGCTGATAAAATGTATGAAATTTTATCAGAGACTCGTGTAGAGTCATAATCTTATTTATAGCAGTTATTTTCAAATTAATATGATGAAAAGGAGAGTAGTCATCGCTAATAAAAAAATAGTCAGATTAAATAATGAGTATACAACTCAGCAATTAAATCAGATGCAAGAAGTGACCCATAAGAATCCTAAACGACGTTATTTAGCGATGATTTTGATTGTGATTATCTTAGTTATGATGTTACCTACGATTAATTTAATAAAATCATATCAAGTTTTGCAAAGTCGTCGTACTTTAAAAATAAAATCTGAAAAACAGTCTGCTCAACTAGATCGTCAACTTGCTATTAAAAAAGCAAATGTTGACAAATTGCAAGATCCTACTTTTATTGAAAAATATGCAAGGGCAAAATATTTGTACTCAAAAGATGGCGAGAAGGTATTTCCTATCTCTGAGTTATCTGATGGTGGGGTTACAGATAAAAAATGATTGGTTATGTGAAAAATATTTCCCGTTTTGGTGTGTTTATCACAATAGCTACATCAGAAATATCAGAAGATGACCTATTAAGTTTAGGTCATCTTTACGTTGAAAAACAAGATAGGTTAACAGGATTGTTAAGATGGTCAGAAATACCATCTGGTGAAAAATTTTACAAAAATGAAACACTTCATAATCTTAAAATTAAACTGATACGAGAAGATAAAAAAATAGAACTATCTCTAATTTCAGAAGATTTTTTAGAAAAATTTGAACATAAAATAGCTACTACTTTGGAAACATTGAAAGTATTACAAATTAAAAATCAAAAAGTCAGAGATTTATGAAGATGATAGATAAGGTTTTAGATAATGCAAGACAAGATAAAAAATAAGATAAACTATTTAACGCGTTGGCTTGTTTTTGGCATGATGATTTTACCAGCAGTGCTCCCATTTCCTAAAATGCTCACCGTGGAGAGTATGACAAATTTGGGTAATACAAAAGCGGCAACCCAAAGTTTAAGTGATAAAACTTGGTCTACCATCCCAAAATCTGCAGTGAATGTCAAAGAGATACAATCGTATACTGATTTGGGTATGACTATTAAGGGACCCAAAATTCCTGCTAAGACGCATTTAAAAATCATCGGTATATCGCCTAAGGCCCTAAGCTTAGCAGATGGTAGTTTTGTTGCAAATACGCAAACAGATATTATTTCTGATGTCGTAACTTCAATGAAAGATTCTAATCAAACAGTATATTTGATATCAGATACAGAGATACTGAAAAAGCCATTTACAACTTTTGACAATGAAAGTTACAAAAAGACGACAAAAGGTGATCGTTTTAAAGCAAGTAAGATAGCCATAACAAATTGGGGAACTTATTATGGCGTATCGCTTGATGATGGTAAAGAAGGTTGGATTAGTGCTGATCAAGTAACAACTAAGAACCCTAAATTAGATGCTGTACAGACAATGCTCAATCAAAAGTACAACCGAGATAACTTGTCAATATATGTAAAAGATCTTGACAGTGGATTTACATCTGGTGTCAACTCTTCTAAAATGATGTATTCAGCAAGTTTGAGTAAGTTACCAATTCTTTACTGGACACAAAAAAAGATTATTGAGGGCAAGATAAGTCTGTCTGATCAATTAAGTTACAACGTGCTAGTCAATTCGTTTACGGGTGCCTTTCAAACTGAAGGGACAGGTTTTCTACCAAAAACTGCCGATAATCAGTCTTATAGTCTGTTAGATTTGATCAATCGCACTGCAAAAAATTCAGATAATGTGGCGAGTAATATGCTTGCTTATTATGAAACGAACCAATTTTCAAACGATTTCCAATCTGAAATCACAACAATTTCAGGTCAGAGTTGGAATCCAGTCGAGAGGGAAGCTTCCTCAGAAATGGTCGGACGTGTATTAGAGGCACTATATCATGAAGGTGGCGTAAGTTTTGATGCTTTGGTAGGGACAGATTTTGATGCACAAAGAATTCCGGCTAATTTACCTAAAACAGTAAAAGTCGCGCATAAAATTGGAACCGCAGATGAATTCAACCATGATGCCGCTGTTATATTTACTGATACGCCATATATTTTAGTAATAGAAACGAGTAACAGCACAGGTAATGACGTATTAGCAGACATATCAAAAGATGTTTATGAGGTGATGAAGTGACAGCATATCAAAAATTTTTAACTCTCGTTGGTGAGGCAGGTCACTTTGATCAACACAATCATGTGTTGATTGCAGTTTCTGGTGGCATTGATTCAATGACTTTGTTTGATTGGTTATATGAAGCTAAAGATGCACTAGGAATTAGCTTAAGTGTTGCGCATGTTAATCATAAGCAAAGACCAGAATCAGATATTGAAGAAAGCCAATTAAGCGAAAAAATGAAACGTTTAAAGATACCTTTTTACTCTGCTGAATATGTAGGTGCTTTCTCTGAGGAAAAAGCAAGAGAGTTTAGGTATCATTTTTTTGAGACGATTATGACAGAACATACTATTTCAGCATTAGTGACTGCACATCACAAAAATGATCTGATAGAAAATTTTTTGATAAGACAGATACGTGGCTCTCGTTTACGTCATATGACAAGTATGAAATCCGTTCAATCTTTTGGCCCCTCAATTGCACATTTGGAACTGATTAGACCTCTTTTATCTTTTGAAAAGTCAGAGTTTGAAACGACAGACTATTTTGAAGACGCATCTAATGCTGAGAACACGTATTTGAGAAATCGTGTGCGAAACTTGTACTTACCTGCGTTTGAAAAAGAAAACCCAAAGTTTTCGGATCATTTAGCAAGTCTGATAGCAGAAATCAATAAGGCGATGACTGTGGTGAGTTATAGTGCTAGAGCTTTTTCAGGTGCTGAAAAAATTGATTTGATCGAATTTGGTCGTGAATTATCTGAGATGCAGTACTTTATTTTACAAGAGTATATCAGTCAATTTCCTTTGTTAGAAGTTTCCAAAGCTAAGTTTGATGAACTATTACATATCATTAATCGTGAAGGACAATACTTCAATGCCATCTCAGCTCATTATAATTTTGTAAAAGACCGTTACTACTTTTACATCGAAGAAAGCTCAAATTCGACTGAATTTGAAACATCTCTTACGCCATTTGTAGAAGGTGAATATAATCAAGTAGACCTACCAAATCAAGGACAGATAGTTATTAGAAAACGTGAACCTGGTGATCGTGTACAAGTCAACGGTATTGATAAAAAAATACGTCGATACTTTATTGATAACAAGATAGCATTAAAAAAACGTGGGAATCCTTTGGTTGTTGTCAATGATCAAATTTATGGGGTGTTAGATGTTCTTGTTACTGATTTGAGTAAATCGCTGAAACATGCTAAAATAAAAAGAACACTTTATTATAGGGAAAAGAGATAGTGCAGCCATGTTAGAAAAAACAATTAAACAAGTTTTAGTAACTGAAGATGAAATTTGTGAGAAATCACGTGAAATTGGTCGTATTTTAACTGAGGAATATAGCGATAAAAACCCTCTTATGGTTGCCATTTTAAAAGGATCAGTACCTTTTTTTGCAGAGCTAACCAAACGTATTGATACACATATTGAGATGGATTTTATGGTCGTTTCAAGTTATCATGGTGGTACAAGTTCATCAGGTGAAGTCAAGATGGTAAAAGATTTGGACACATCTGTTGAAGGTCGCGATATCATTATCGTTGAGGATATCATTGATACTGGCCGAACACTTTTATATTTAAAACAACTACTACTTCATCGTAAAGCAAATTCAGTGAAGATTGTGACACTCGTCGATAAACCAGAAGGACGTGTTGTTGAGATTGAAGCTGATTATGTTGGGTTTAGCTTACCTAACGAATTTTTAGTTGGGTTTGGTCTTGATTATGATGAACATTTTCGTAATTTGCCTTATATTGGTATTTTAAAAGAAGAAATTTATCAAGATAAAGATTAAGTTAGCGCTATGAGATTCATTGTCTGAATGACTTAATATGAATATCAGTCTAAAGACTGATATTAGTCAAAACGGCTCTTAAATAATAGACATTTGTATCAAAATTTGTCATAATATTTGAATAAAATAAATTAGACAAGGGATTTATGAATAATAAAAATAAAAACACAGGATTTATAAAGAACTCATTCTTATGGGTCATTATGATAATTGTTGCGGTTGTTGGTTTCCAATACTTTTTTAAAGGTGCCAATAGTGACTCGGTTGACAAAGTGGATTACACAGCATTAGTTAAAAGTTTGAAAGCTGGTGAGATAAAAGAATTATCTTATCAACCTTCTGCTTCGTTAATCTCTGTATCTGGGGAATATAAAACAGCTAAAACAGTTAAATCTAATACAAACTTTTCTTTAATTCCTAATAAATCAAGTAAAGTAACAAAATTTACTAGCTTGATTTTGCCAACTGATACAACAATCAGTGATCTACAAAAAATAGCTGATAAAGAAAACGTTAAGGTATCTGTTAAAGCAGAAGCATCAAACGGAATCTGGCTAAGTATTCTGGGTTCTTGGTTACCTCTTCTATTAATGATAGGCTTCCTATACATGATGATGGGCGGCATGCGTGGTGGTGGTGCCAACGGTGGCGGCAACCCAATGAACTTTGGGAAGTCTAAAGCTAAATCGCAAGGTAAAGAAACGATTAAGGTTCGTTTTTCTGATGTTGCGGGATCAGATGAAGAAAAACAAGAGCTTGTTGAAGTTGTTGACTTTTTGAAGAATCCTAAAAAATATCATGCCCTAGGCGCGAGAATTCCTGCAGGTGTTTTACTTGAGGGACCTCCAGGTACTGGTAAAACATTACTTGCTAAAGCGGTAGCTGGCGAAGCTGGAGTACCATTCTTCTCTATTTCAGGTTCTGATTTCGTAGAGATGTTTGTTGGGGTTGGTGCATCTCGAGTTCGGGATTTATTTGAAAACGCCAAGAAAAATGCACCAGCTATTGTTTTTATTGATGAAATTGACGCTGTCGGTCGACAACGTGGCGCTGGTATGGGTGGCGGAAACGATGAGCGTGAACAAACACTTAACCAATTATTGGTTGAGATGGATGGTTTCAATGAAAGTAATGAAGCTGTCATCGTTATTGCTGCGACAAACCGTTCTGACGTGTTAGACCCAGCCTTATTACGTCCAGGTCGTTTTGACCGTAAAGTATTGGTTGGTGCACCAGATGTTAAGGGTCGAGAAGCTGTTTTACGTGTCCATGCTAAAAATAAACCGTTGGCAGATGACGTAAACTTAAAAGTGGTTGCGCAACAAACCCCTGGTTTTGTTGGTGCAGATTTAGAAAACGTCTTGAATGAGGCAGCGCTTGTTGCAGCTAGACGCAATAAAACACTTATCGATGCGTCTGATATCGATGAAGCAGAAGATCGTGTGATTGCTGGTCCTGCTAAGAAAGATAAACGTATCTCTGAACGTGAACGTGAAATGGTTGCCTATCACGAAGCAGGACATACAATTGTTGGTCTTGTTCTATCTAATGCAAGCTTCGTTCACAAAGTAACGATCGTCCCTCGTGGTCGCGCTGGTGGGTATATGATTTCTCTACCTAAAGAAGATCAATTCCTACTGTCTAAAGAAGATATGCAAGAACGTTTAGCTGGTCTTCTTGGTGGTCGTACTGCTGAAGAAATTATTTTCAATGCCATAACGACTGGTGCCTCAAATGACTTTGAACAGGCTACACAGCTTGCTCGTAGTATGGTGACTCAGTATGGTATGTCTGAAAGATTAGGTACTGTAACACTGGAAGGTAATTCTCAAGCTGTTTTTGTTGGTCGTGATTATGGTCAGACTAAAGGATATAGTGAATACACAGCTCAAGCTATTGATGAAGAAGTACGCAGTATTATTAATGAAGCACATCAAAAAGCACATGAGATTATTGAAAATCATCGTGAGCAACATAAAGCAATTGCGCTTGCTTTGTTAGAACATGAGACGCTGGATGCTAGCCAAATTAAGTCATTATTTGAAACTGGTAAGATGCCTAATACTGATGTTACAGAAGCAGAGGAAGTTGAACCATCAACATTTGAAGAGACTTTGAAGGCTGTAAACGAGCAAAACGATGAAGCATAAACAGAATGATTAAGTCATTTTAAAAGAAAAAATAGTCAATGAAAATCAGATATTTAGTCTGATTTTTTGTTTTTTCTATGGTATAATAATTTGACGTTACAGCTAAGGAAAAATAAAATGGCTCAAACTTTTAAAGAAAAATTAGCAGAGTTAGAGGCGAAAAGACGCTTAGATCTAACTCAAAATAAACAAGAAGATGATAATCATTTTTCTGATACATCTGAATCTGAACATAACTCTCAGATGGTTGATGTACCTATAAGAAAGAATAAACAGAATCCTTATATAAAATATAAAAAACTAAGTAGTCAAACACTAGCAATTATTGTTAGTCTTTTTGTGATTGTCTTAGCCTATCTGTATTCGACAGATGTGATTAGTTTTTCAAGTCAAGCAACCCAGGCATCATTGGACAAGTCTTTTGTTTATAAGGGTGGCTTAGAGAATGGACAATTTTCTGGTAATGCTGTTGTAACCGATAAATCTGGTAACCTATTAACAGCAAAATTTAAATCAGGAAAAATTAATGGTCCTGTCAACTATCAAAAAAAAGATGGGTATACTGTTAAGCAAACAACTGATAAAAACACGACTGTCGAGATGAAAGATCATACGGTTGTAAAAAGAAATGCTGATCAATTTGTAACAAAAACAACTCATTTTTCTTATACTGGAAATTGGCGATTTGCAGGAACATGGCAAGGCAATATGCTCTTTTCTAATAAAGCCAGTTATCAAGGAGATTGGGGACGCGGTTTACCTAACGGACAGGGAACTTACACCACTATCTTAGGTCAAACAATAACAAGTAAATTTAAGTCTGGAGTACCTCAAAATGAGAATTAGATGGTTTTCATTAGTTAGAATTATTGGCCTTGTTTTAGTATTACTATATCATTTTTTTGTCAAACAATTTCCTGGTGGCTTCATCGGGGTTGATATTTTTTTCGTATTTTCAGGCTATTTGATTACCTCATTATTTTTTATTGAGCTTGAAAAATCAGATGGATTTGATTTATTAAACTATTATAAACGGCGCTTTTTAAGGATATTTCCACCACTTGTTTTGATGATTGGTAGCATATTACCTTTCACATTACTGCTACCTTCTGATTTTCGGGCAAATCTAGCTAAGCAAGTAGCTGCAGCTATTGGTTTTGCAACGAACAGGTTTGAAATTTTATCTGGCTCATCATATGAAGCACAACAGACGCCGAAATTATTTGTTCATACTTGGACATTATCACTTGAATTTTTATTTTATCTGATTTGGGGTGTGCTATTATTTGCTATTGTGATGTTGCTGAGATATTTCAACAAGAATGGTAAACTTTTGCTTGGGTATACACGATTATTAGTGCTTCTGATTAGTTCTATCTTGATTATCTTTTCAATTATAAGGCTTCAAGTGACTTTTGATCCGAAATATTTAAGTTATAGCTACTTTTCTTTTGGCACACACATGTTTCCGTTTTTTATTGGTGCTATTATTTCTGTTTTTGTCGGCATTAAAATTGATACACATCAACGTGAAAAATTTGCTAATTATCCAATGAATAAATGGTTATTGTGGACAATTATACCCTTGTTCTGCTTGTTAGGTTTGACAATATTTGGTAAATTTGAAAGCATTTGGACGATTAGAACTAATCTTATTGCAGCGAGTGTGATTGCAGGTATCTTGATTATTCAGTTTCGCATACTAAACGAGCGTATAACTGTTGAAGAACCTAAAGTTTTGACGATGTTAGCTGATACATCTTATAGCGTGTATCTATTTCATTGGCCGGTTTGGTTGATTATATCTAACTTTATCCATCAAGTGTTTATAGCTGGTGTGTTAAGTTTTGTCGTTTCATTAGCGTGTGCAAGTTTTGTTTATTACTATGTAGAGCCGTATTTTCATGGAAAAGAACTGCCGACGTTTATGCGGCGTAAACTTTTTTATGTTGGTATTTTCGGGATAGGGCTTATGGGCTTGGCTATTGCCATTTCTGCTCCTAAAATATCTAAAATTGAACAAAGTATCAACGAAGCGCAAATTAGTAAAACAATGACAGATTTGAATCAACAAGGTATGTTGGCACAAAACTTAATTGACACAGGTAATGATATATTTGCAAATACGACTTGGGAAAATCCTACATTAGGATTTTCAACTAGTACAAATCCACAATCAACACAGGCAGTGTTGAAAGATGTGGCGACAGTATCGGATACTGTTTTAAATTCAACACAAACAGTTTTGGGAGATTCTGTTATGGTTGGTGTTGTGCCATATCTGACAACAATTTTACCAGATGCAGATATTGATGCTGAAGTCGGAAGAAACTATAATACTATTTATGATTTATTTGCAAAAAAACTCAAAGATCATACGCTAGGCCGTTATCTCATTATTTCGGCAGGAGCTAATGTTACAGATAACATGATTTCAGATGTGCAAAAAATTATTGACGAAAGTCCTAAGGGGACACGCATTGTTTTTGTTACGCCTTTTGATGGTAATAATATGACTGTAATAAATCAGTTTAACACGCAGTTATTAGATATTTCCAAAAAATATAAATGGGTACAATTGGCTGATTGGGCTACTTTCATTTCACCACAATCAAGTGAATTATGGGCAGATAAAATCCATTTTGGCGGTAAGCCGGATGTTTCAAGTCAGTATTTAGATTTAGTCGCTAAGAGCTTGAATAAGGTGTCAAAATCATCGGGAAAACCTTAACATTACGAATATATAACAATTTATGAAGAGTCTGTTACAGGGCTTTTTTTGATATCACTTCATGTTACACTATTAGTATATGTTTAATTTAAATAATAAAAAAATAAATCAAAGATTAAAGAATCTTTTGTTTCCCATGGTTATTGCCATAGGTTTGATTGGGTTATCATTTGGTATCACTGTGTTTCTTGTTTTTGGAAATGATTCAAAATATGAGGCTGATACACAAACAACACCCGTTAAAGTAAAAGAAGTAGTTTCTGTAGATGCTAAAAAATCTACGACAAAGGAAACGATTAAACAGATGTCAGTCACAAACCCTGTGCCTGAATCACCTACGCAGCTTGAACAAACATCTCAACCTGAGCAGAAAGAGCCAGCCGTACAACCTGTTATCGAAGATACTGATTTAGTTACCTATACTATAGCATCAGGCGATTCTTTATCAGGTATCTCAGAAAAATTTGGTACGACAATGCCATCTATTATGCAACAAAATAACATAGAAAATGCACAAGATATAGTTGCAGGACAAGTGCTTCATTTTTCTAAGTCATATGTTGTTAAAGAAGAAAGTACTCCTCCTGTCGTTACCAAAGTTGAGAAAGTAGAGACTGATGCTGTCCCACAAGAACAATCTTTACCAGCAGTTTCGGTTGACAACGGCAACAAAGTGGTTGCGGGAGGGTTGTCAAAAGAAGAAAGAACTTATGTTTTAACACAGTTACAATCACGTACAGGAGTACCTGCGAGTCAATGGGATTATATTATTTCAAGAGAGAGCGGCTGGATGCTGAACATTAAAAATTCACTTGGTTATTATGGTTTATTCCAATTATCACCAGGATATCGTGGATATGATGGTGGAGTAGCAGAACAAATCGAAGGTGCAATCTATTTATTTAATCACGGTGGTATGGCTCATTGGGCCTTATAAATCCAGTGTTTAAAAGGATTTACCAAGTTAAGTAAAATTTTTTTAAAAAAATGCTTGACGGGGACGTGGAATTACGATATAATTATTTTTGTTGCTGATTGAGGTATCTCAAAAAGTTAACAAACCCTGGTCCGTTGGTCAAGGGGTTAAGACACCGCCTTTTCACGGCGGTATCACGGGTTCGAATCCCGTACGGACTATTTATGGAGGATTACCCAAGTCTGGCTGAAGGGAACGGTCTTGAAAACCGTCAGACGTGTAAAAGCGTGCTAGGGTTCGAATCCCTAATCCTCCTTTAGGAACAATTCCTAATTATTTTTTATATGATTATCGCGGGATGGAGCAGCTCGGTAGCTCGTCGGGCTCATAACCCGAAGGTCGTAGGTTCAAATCCTGCTCCCGCAATATTTTTCTCAGAAGGTCCCGTAGTGTAGCGGTTATCACGTC